>JAEXFN010000047.1 GCA_023400055.1 Bacillota bacterium | reverse complement strand
TGAATAAGTTTTTCCATCCGTAAGGCATGGCTGGAAAAAGACGAATCGCGGTATTCATTTCAACTTATGAATCAAGGAAATATGTTGCAATGATTCTGAAGGTATAAAAACTTATTGCAACATATATAGAACAATGAGCGGTCGCCAGGACCGGGATGGGGTGGGAAATTGCTCGCTCCGAAATATTATTTATACCTCGCCTCGGACGGAGACCGCCGTTTGCGGGTCTCGCTGAGCAGTAATCCCCGCGTGGACGCCCAATTGCTGAGGAAGGCGGGTTTCGGCTCGCTACAAATCATCAAGCCGCCGTTTCCCATTTATCTGGCGGAATTGGCATTGGAGCGGTTGTCAGCCCGCGGTTCCCAGCTGAATCCCGCCAGTTTTTACCGGATGGCCGCCAAAGTGCTTCAATCGCTCGGCTTCCGCCAGCGGTTGACCTTGGAACGCTTCGCGCCCGCCGAATTGTGCCCTCCCGAACCGCTGCAATTTCCGGAGTTGACCGGACTTCTATCCGGCAGAATCCTGCTCGGCACCGAACTGCCGGAGTTAATCGCCGCGCAAGGATTGGCGCTGCCTTGGGATCTGGAGGATTGGATGCAGTATTTATACTTTCATGCCTCGATCCGCCGGGAAGCGGCCGTTACGGTCGATCGCCTGGGCATGCCATTCTGCCGCCGCTGCGGCGCGACCGCGGGGATCGTGGAGGATGATTGTTTCTTTTGTGGCAACGCTCATTGTCATACTTGCACCCAATGCCGTTCCATGGGCATAGCCAAAAGTTGTTCACCGCTTTATTCCCAGCCTTTGGTCACCGATTCGGCGCCGGAGGGCCGGATTCGGCCTCAGTTGAATTTCGAACTGACCCCGCCGCAGCAGCGGGCGTCGTCCGCTTTGGAAGCGTTTCTGGATGGACCGGGACGGCATTTCCTGGTCTGGGCGGTCTGTGGCGGCGGAAAAACCGAAGTCAGCTTTGCGGCGGTTGCCAAAGTATTGAGCGCCGGCGGCCGGGTCTTATTCGCAGTACCGCGCAAGGATATTGTTCAGGAACTGGAACCGCGATTTCAAGATGCTTTTCCCGGCCAAGCGCTGGTGGCCCTCTATGGCGGCAGCGGCGGAAAGTATGAAGACCCGGCGCTGGTTCTGGCCACCACCCATCAATGTCTCCGGTTTTATCAAGCCTTCGATCTGGTAATCCTCGATGAAGCCGATGCGTTTCCCTATTTCGGCAGTGAGATGTTGCGCCTTGCGGTCGAACGGGCCTTAAAACCGTCCGGCAAATTGATGATGATGACCGCCACGCCGGACCCGGCTTTATTAGACAGTGTCCATAAGGGAGAAATCCCGCTGGTGACGATACCGGCCCGGCCGCACCGCCGGCCGTTGATCGTGCCGCGTTTTGTCCGGACCAGCCTCGGACCGGTCGGGCGGGGCGCTTGGCAACCGCCGGATTTTCTCCGGGAATTGCTGCGGAATGTCCACGCCGACCACCGTCGCCTGTTGATTTTTCTGCCGACCGTCCGGGAGGTGGAGACGGCGAGGCCGGCGCTCTGCGGCTGGGCGAAAAGTTTAGGACTGACTGGAAAATATCTTCACGCCGGGACTCCAGACCGGCAGCAGTTCAAAGCGGCTTTGTCGATCGGCGCTGCCGATTTCCTAGTGGTCACCACTGTTTTTGAACGGGGAATTACCATCCCCGACTTGGATGTAGTGGTTCTAAACGCCGACGCCGAAGGAGTCTTCGATTGCCGCACCTTGGTGCAGATCGCCGGTCGGGCGGGAAGACGAGGTGAGCCCGCCCAAGTGATTTTCGCCGGGAGACGGGAAAACCGGGCCATGCGTGCGGCGGTGGACTGGATAACGGAGATGAACCGCGCCGGATACGATCAGGGGTATCTGGATGAGTTGAATTAAATTGCTAAGTTTAAAAATTTGTTTCATCTTGTCTACGCTAAAAAATGGGTCTAAGGACTTATATATTCGGAGACGGTAACGGTCGATGATTAAACAAGAAAATAAAAAATGGTTTAAATATTTCGGTTCCGGAATTGTCGATCTGCTCTTTCCATCCCGCCCGTTATGTCCAATCTGTCAGCAAGAGGAATCGGTCGGACGTGGCTTGGGTAAAAACTGTCTCCGGCGGATCGCCGTGATAGCGCCGCCCATTTGCGAGCGCTGCGGCCGGCCGTTGCGTTTGGCGGCAACCCGTGCCAAGCTGTGTTCCCAATGCGACCGGAATCAGTATTATTTTTCAGCGGCCCGTTCGGTGGCGCTTTACGAAGGAGCATTGCGTGAGCATTTAGCCGAATTAAAATACCGTTATCGTCCCGACTTGGGATTGGCTCTCGGTCAATTGCTGGTGGAATGGGCAAAGTTGCATCCTGGATATTTTCGAAAAATTGATCAGATTGTCCCAATACCGATTCACGGCCAGAAACTGGCGCTTCGCGGTTATAATCAGGCGGAATTATTGTCTAATCCGCTACGAAACTATTTGGGATTCTCTTCGAAATACAGTATAATAATTAGAGAAAAATTGACCGAATCACAGAACGCCTTAACCAAAGAGGAGCGTTTCGATAATATCAGCGGAGCCTTCCGGGTGGTCGACAACTCGGTGCTGACCGGCGCCGGGGTTTTGTTAATCGATGATATTCTGACGACCGGAGCCACTGTATCAGAAGCAGCTCGGGTATTATTGCGAGGCGGCGCGCGCGAAGTGAAGGTTCTGACTCTGGCTGCCGGGGTCATCGATTCCCAGTGGTTTGGTCCCGATCAGGGGGTTAATATATGGAAATAAGGAATTGCAAGCGTTGCGGCAAAATTTTCAACTTTGTCGGAGTCGAAGTTTGCAATAATTGTTTCCTTCAGGAACAGACGGAATTCGAAAAGGTACGCGATTTTATTTACAGTCATCCCAATACCACGGTTGCTGAAGTCAGCAAGGCAACCGGAGTCGATATCCGGGTGATATCGCGATTCTTGCGCGAGGGACGGCTGGAAGTATCATTCAAGAAATCGAATCCTTAACATTCCGTTAGCTGAAGGACGACTTTTTAGGAGAAAAAAAGGCAAAATCCGGTAATAAAAGGGCTAAAGTTCCCGCGAAAGTTGACGATAATGAATTATAATCGTTGAGGATAGGTGATTGGTATGCTTATCTCTAGCAAGCAGGTTCAAACTGTGCTTAAAGTAAACAGTTTCTACAACAATTATCCCCGGTCGCTAACGGCCTCCGATAGCGCTTCGATGCCCCGGGGCGATGTTTTGGTGCTCTCGAACAAAGTTCAGGAATTGAATCTGATTAAGGAACAAGTGCTAAAGTCTCCGGATGTTCGTGCCGATAAAGTTAGTGAGTTGAAAGCGCTCATTCAGGAAGGCAAATATTCCGTTTCCGGGAATGAGATCGCACAGCAAATGATCGGGCGGAGTCTTGTGGATGAATTCGCCGGGAGGTAAGCTTGGTGCTTCACGTTGGACAATTGCAAGCGTTCCTTGACGAAGAAGTCGAATTGTTACAAGAGCTCAAGCGTCTGGCGATTGCCAAAAAAGACGCTTTATTAACGGATGATCTTCAAGAATTGGAGAAGATCGTTTTTCAAGAAGAGTTTATCTCAAAAAAACTCCATTCGATTGAAAAAACCTGCTCTCAGCAGGTACGCTTTTATTTAGATGGCGCGAAAAAAGGCGTTAAAATTCCAGAATCCATCGCAACTCGGCTCGAACGGATACGGGATTTGGTCCTGGCGGTGAAAGAGGAAAATACTTTTAATCAAACCATTCTGCAGGATTTCTTGGGTTTGACTCGTTTTATGATTAATGCGTTAACTTCGGCGGAGAGCGATCCCGCAACCTATAAGCCGACTGGAAAGATAATGAACAACCAGAATAAACAGACTATCGTTGACTTTAAGGGGTGACTCGGAATGGCATCGACTTTTTTCGGAATTGAGATTGGGAAGCGGGGCCTGGCAACGGCGCAACAAGCCTTGAATATAACCAGCCATAACATGGTAAACGCCGGGACGAAAGGCTATACCCGGCAAGTGCCGATAATTACGGCCTCTTCCCCTTTTCCGTATCCTAGCTTTAATGGAGAAGCTTCCGCCGGACAAGTCGGTACGGGAGTCGAAGTTGTCTCGATTAATCGGATCCGTGATCAACTACTGGACGGGCAGATTTATAAAGAAACCTCTACGCTCAATTATTGGAGTTCACAGAGCAATATGCTGGATCAGATTGAGCGGACGATGAATGAACCTTCTGACACCGGTCTTGCGGCTACGATGAGTGATTTTTGGACAGCACTGCAGGACTTACAGGATACTGCCGGTGATGTTCCATCCCGCAATACGGTAATTCAAAAGGCTTTAACGCTGACCGATTATTTCAGACAGACCTATAGCGATCTAAAGGATCTTCGTTCGAATGCAGACAGCCAGATTAAAGACTCGGTGAAAACGATCAATGAGTATGCCAAGCAATTGGCGGATTTGAATGATCAGATCGGCAAGGTTACCATTCAAGGCGATCAACCGAACGATCTTCTGGATCAGCGGGATATGGTGCTGGAGCAGCTCTCACAATTCGCCGATATCAGGGTTTCTTATGATCAACAGGACCGGGTGACGGTGATGTTGGGCGGAGGAACCTTGGTGAATAATGTTCACTATAATGAATTGACGACAGTTACCAATCCTTCCGATCCGGCGGTCTCGAGTGTCGTTTGGGCGGGCGGCGAGAACTCGGCGACTAACCAAGTCTCGATAAGTAGCGGTTCCATTAAGAGCCTGCTAGACATCCGGGATACGACATTGCCGAATCTTATGCAGAGCTTGGACGCTCTGGCGAATACGTTGCGGGATGTAATGAATCAGCAACATAAAAAAGGATATGATCTTGATGGAAATCCCGGCGTAGATTTCTTCACGGGCACTGGGGCGGCGGATATCGGTGTAAATGTGGACATTCAAAATGATTCCCGGAAAATCGCAGCTTCTGCCACGGGTGCCAGTGACAATGGTGATAATATGAAAGCGATGGCGGGACTGTTTCAGACTAAGTTGCAATTTCGTGCCGGTACAACTACTACTACTGCTACGATGATTGAGTTCTACACGGGCCTCATTACTACTTTGGGGATTCAATCTCAAAATTCACAAAGCCGGGTCACCAACCAGGATTTGCTGGTAGCCAATTTGACTGGCAAACGAGCATCCATCTCCGGCGTTTCGATGGACGAAGAAACATCGAACATGTTGATCTTTAACCACGCCTTTGATGCGGCATCTAAAGTCATCACCACCATGGATGAGTTGTTGGATGTAATCATTAATCATCTGCAAGCGTAAAGGGGAGATGGTAAAATGCGCGTTTCGACTCTGACATCTTACGATAGTTATCTTTCGGACATTATGCGGCGGGAAGCGGCGATTCAGAAACGAAGTTCTCAAATAGCCAGCGGCGTCATGATTCAGAAGCCTTCTGACGATCCGATCGGTACTTCTCGCACTATGCTTTTGAATAACAGCATCAATCAGCTGACCCAATATGTCACCAATTCTAATAATGCAAAATCATGGCTCAATTCGGCGGATTCATCCTTGCAAAGTATCAATGATTATTTGAGTAGCGCTTATGAATTATTGATGGAGGGCGCGAACAGTTCGATTTCCGATGCGAATCGCCTCGCTCTTGCCGAACAGATGGACCAGATCAGCGCCGGAATTATGGAAGTAGCCAATACCAACATTGATAATCGTTATATATTTGCGGGTACCGACGCTTCGAAGGTGCCGTACAATCTGCGCGTCACGGTTTCCGGCGCCACTTTGAGTCAAGCAACGCCGATCGTCATCGACGCGTCAAATCATCAATTTCAAATTAAATTGGATAATGGCGATATGAAGACCATTTCTTTGCCGGTTGCAACTCCGCCTCAAAGTTACGGCGGCTCCTCGGGAAAATCATTGGAGGATTTGGCTAGGACGATTCAAGAACAGCTCGATCAGGCTGGCTTTGCCGTGCCGGTTTCCGTAAAAGTAACTTCCGACAATAAACTCGCTTTTTATGCGGGTACGACTCCTCCGGATGGACAGACTCACACCGTATTGTTGAGAAATACAGTGAGTCCATTGGGGGTAGTCGATACGACGCTCAGCCAGTTGGGTTTTGCGGATCAAGCCACTACACGTCAATTGGTGGGGACGACCATTAGCGGACCCGTGGTGGTTTTAGGAAAGTATCCGTTGAAAGGAACGGTAGCAGGTGCCGCGGATAGCAATCATGTAACCCTGGCATCTGGTTCCAGTGGCACGACTGATTTTTATACCAATTGGACGTTGACTGTTACCAGCGGTCCTAACGCCGGTAAAACCGCCACCATCGTCGGTTACGATCCGGCGACTAGGCAAGTTATATTAGGGGGTACCGGAACCGATACGCCGCTTACAGCGGGAGATAGCTATTCATTGTCACCGCCGTTGACCGGGACGACCGGTGCTGCTAGCACGGCCACGGATGAAATTTATTTGGGCGGCCCGAATGATATTGCATTGGGTTCCAATTTTTATGTGGGAATGCCGATAACAATCACCGACGGTACGGGTCAAGGCCAGACTCGTACCATTAAAAGCGTTGAATTTGATTCGCTGAAGGGTGAGTATTACGCTAAATTGGATAGCCCTTGGACCACGCCGCCGGATGAGAATTCGAAATATTCCATTAATGCCAACTATTTTGCGGCCGAGGACAGTAATTTCAAGATTAAAGTGGGCCAAGGGGAGTCTTACGAGATTACACTGGATACCGGCAGTTATTCCTTATCGGAGTTCGCTGCTCAGTTGGAGAAGAAGATTAATGCCATTGGCGGGGATTACGCCAATGTAAAGGTTAGTCTGACTGACGATAATCAGTTGCGGCTGGTGTATCAAGATCCCAGCGGTTCCAATCAGACCTTGCCGATTACGTTGGAATCCGGATCTAGCGCGGATATTTTGGATAAGATGGGGTTTACGAGCGGAGCTAACTCCGATCAAGCATCTCCTAACTATGAAGGAGATCATGGTTCGATTAACTACGAAATCAACGTGGGAGTGCAGATATCCGTAAATCAAGTAGGGGATTCCATCTTGGACAGCATCTTCGCTAACCTCCGGAAATTCAGCCAAGATTTACGCTCCGGGGATTTGGAGGCCTTAGGAAACGAGGATATCACCGCCTTCAAGCGAGACCAGCAAAAAATCTTGGTGGCGCAGGGACAAATCGGGGCGAAAGTCAACCGGATCGATACCGGGATTACCCGTATGACAAACGTACAGGATAATCTGACTGCGACCTTATCAAACTACGAAGATACCGAGGCCAATGAAGCGACCATGGACTTAAAGGTGCAACAAACGGCCTATCAAGCGGCGCTGATTGTGGCTTCGAAAATTTTGCCAAAAAGTTTACTGGATTATTTATGATTGTTTTAATATAATCAGATCGATAAAGAAGATGCCGATGCGCTTTTTTATCCTATCACCTATCGATAATTTACAAATTTTAGAGATTGTGTAATTTTCATATAAAACTTCAGTAGGAAAATTCCGATGAAGATCTTGGATCTTCTAAATAATTCAGTAGAAAGGGTGAAACAATGCAAATTGCGACCAAATTTTTTGGACTTCAAGAGATAGCTGAAACTGAGGCCATCGTTTTTGAGCATGGATTGCCGGGGTTTGAAAATTATCATCATTTCACGATAATACGTTATAAGGAAGATTCGCCGTTTTTTGTTTTACAATCCTTGGAAACAGCGGATTTGGCTTTTATTCTCATCCAGTTTAACGAGGTAGCTCCGGGATTTTCTTTTGATATTTCGGACGAAGATGCGGAGGAGCTCGGCTTGTCTTCTTCCAATGATTCCGTTACTTACGCGGTCGTGGTTCTGCCTTCCGATCCTGCTAAAGCTACTGTTAACTTGGCTGGTCCTATTATTATCGGCCTTCAGTCGCGGAAAGCAAAGCAGATTATTATCAATCATCCTGCATACTCGATGCGCCATCCCTTGTTTGCCGCCAGTGAGCCCGTTGCCAGCAAAAAAGCGGTGGCCCGTTGAAAGAAAAAAAAGGGATTTTCTTACTTTCGGAGAAGAATAAGAAGACATCGATAGGTGAGTTGCGAATCTCCATAGTCAAGGAGGATCCCTGATGTTGGTATTAACCCGCAAACTGAATGAGAGCATCATGGTTGGCGATGATGTCAAGATTACCATTGTGGATGTCAAAGGTGACCAGGTTAAATTAGGGATTACCGCTCCCCGCGAAGTGGCTGTGCATCGCGAAGAGGTCTACCGGGAGATTCAAAAAGAAAATCAATTGGCAGCTTTGGGTAAACCGAATCTTGATAAATTGGATCGTATGTTTAAAAAATAAGAATTGTGGGCGGATAAATGTTTTAAATGACCAGTAGCGGGATGCTTCTGGTTTTTCGTATTTTATGCATTCCTCAATTGCGCCAGAATCATAGACCCGCTTAAAATAGTTTGAAAGTAAAACGCCAATGTCAATCACCCTGCTAACGTTGCTTTGACATATATCGAAAAAGGATGATGGAGATGAAGATTGTACTGGCACCGGATTCATTCAAAGGAAGTTTATCCGCACCACAAATCTGTAAGGCAATGACGGATGGTATCGCCACAGTCCTCCCTGCAGCGAGTGTTGTCCAAATACCGTTAGCCGATGGCGGCGAGGGTACGGTGGAGGCGGTGATCTCCGCCACTGCGGGAGAGATGGTCGAATGCCCGGCCCGGGATCCATTGGGCCGCGCGACACAGGCTTTTTTTGGTTTGACCGGCGATCGTTCGGTAGCGATCATTGAAATGGCTGCCGCTTCCGGATTGCCGTTATTGCGGGAAGATGAGCGAAATCCCTTGATTACCTCGACGTATGGCACGGGGCAACTCATCCGTGCCGCCCTGGACTTGGGCGTCCAAAAGATCATTTTGGGCATCGGCGGAAGCGCTACCAACGACGGCGGTACCGGAATGGCAAAAGCACTGGGAGTACGCTTCTTGGATGGCGAGGGACGGGAGTTGGCGGAAGGCGGTGGCGATCTGAACCGCTTGGCCCGGATCGATCGGACCGGCTTGGATCCGCGGATCGGTTCGACCGAGATCCTGGTGGCCTGCGATGTGACCAATCCCTTAACCGGCCCGCAAGGCGCCTCCACAGTATACGGGCCGCAAAAGGGAGCGACCCCGGAGATGGTCGCGCAGTTGGACCGGGGATTGGGACGGTTGGCGGACCGGGTTCGGGAAGAACTGGGGCAAGACATCGAACCGCTGCCCGGCTCGGGAGCTGCCGGGGGATTGGGCGGAGGTTTGGTCGCTTTTCTGAACGCTCGGCTTACTTCCGGAATCGAGCTGATTATGGAAGTCACCCGGCTCAAAGAGCAACTTCAGGATGCGCAATTGGTGTTGACCGGGGAAGGACGGATCGATTTTCAGTCCGCGTTTGGAAAAACCATCAGCGGCGTGGGCAAGCTGGCCGAGGCCACAAACGTTCCGGTATTTGCGATTGCCGGTTCTTTGGGAACAGGATATGAACAAGTTTATCAGAGTGGCATCAGCGCGGTGACTTCCATTATCAGCCGGCCGATGTCCTTGGAGGAAGCCCTGGCTGATTCCGATCGTTTAATCCGTGAGGCAACCGCCCGGTCGCTGAAGATGTTTTTGGCCGGACAGTCGTCACTCCGGCGCTAAGCTCCGTATCGGCCGGGCCGGAATTATTTTGGAAATTACAGATAGCGCCATGAGAAAATTCACGGCGCTATATTTTTGCTGGACAGACGATTGGGAAATTAACAATGGATTAAAAAGCTCCCGGCATTTGAAAGACGGTAGGAATAATTGCAGTACTTGGATAATTTAATCGATTATCACGATCCATCCATATCCATGAGGTCAATATGTATAAAAAAAATGTGGTTTTCATCGGAATGCCCGGTTCGGGCAAGAGCACCTTGGGGGTATTGCTGGCCAAGCACCTGGGCATGGCTTTTCTCGATACCGACCTGATTATCCAGCAACAAGAGGAACGGCGGTTGCAGGAGATTATCGATGACGAGGGTGTGGCCAAATTTTTAAGGATCGAAGCGGCTATAATTCAACGGCTTGAAGTCACGGCCACCGTAATCGCTACGGGCGGCAGCGCCATTTATAGCACTTCCGCCATTGGAAATTTGCGCAAAAATGGCATCCTCGTCTACCTTGAGCTTCCATACGAAACCATCGAACAACGCATCCAGAACATGGCCAGCCGGGGAATCGCTCTGGAAGAAGGACAACAGTTGCTCGATCTGTATAACGAGCGCGTCCCGTTATACGAAGCCGCAGCCGACTTGATCGTGGCTTGTGACGGTTTTACCGTTGACGAACTGGTCATCAAGATCAGTGGCCTGTTGGAGCAGTCGTTTGGCGAAGAAGAGCCTGCAGAGATACGCTAGGGATTCTCGGCCCGTTTGGGCCGTGGTCCGTACGTCTTGGATTTCTCAAAGAATGAGGGGGCGTAAGCCACCGATTATTGGTTCGTCTAAAAATTGTCGATGAAGGTCTTGAATTTTTGAGAATTTTATTATAGGATGGGATCATATTAAATGTACGGACATAAGAACATTATGTTTTTCTTCCGTAATAACACTTCCTCAGGCGAAGCAATTTAAATAAACAATTAGCAGAAAGTGCCTATTCATGATGGTTGATCTAAGCGATGTCCGATTAAACAAAGCGATTCCCGTCCCTCTGTATTACCAGCTCAAGAAACAGATTTTTGAGAAAATCATTCATAATCAATTGGCGATCCATGATCAACTGCCGAATGAGATTGACATGGTAGAACTGTTCAACGTCAGCCGTTCGACCATCCGTCAGGCGATTAATGAACTTGTTACGGAAGGATATTTATACAGAGTCAAGGCGAAAGGCACCTTTATATCCCGTCCGAAGGTAGATGACAGCTTTTTTCAGAAACTTGAAAGTTTCAACCAAGAAATGATCCGGAAGGGTCTGAGACCTTCCACCAAAGTATTGGCACTCAAAAAGGTGACTGGATACGTTGAAATTAATAATAAATTGAACCTGCCATTGGGAAATCCATTGCTATATTTATGCAGATTGCGGTATGCGAACGAAGAACCCGTTGTATATGTCGAAACTTATTTATCGGATGAATACGAAGCTTTATTAAAAGAAGATTTTGCAGTCCAATCGTTATATGCGATTCTTGAAGCAAAATATAATGTCAGGATCGCCAGAGCGATTAGGGAGATAGAGGCGGTCCACGCCAATGGCCAGGCCAAAAAGTACTTGAATTTGGATAAAAAAAATAACGCTATCTGTCTAGTAAAAACAATTGCGTATGCTAATAATGATCTGCCGATTGAATATTCGATTGCTCAGTATCGCGGTGATCGTAATAAATTCAGCGTGGAGTTGGTCCGCAGTAATAGTAAATGAAATTCATAAAGATATTATAAAGCGAGGCGCATATCATGAAGAACGGTAAATTCGCGTTTAGTCCCGAGGAATTGGCGGCAATGATCGATCAAACACTGTTGAAGCCAAATGTCAGCCAAAAAGACTTTGAAGAATTTTGCAGGGAAAGTGCAAAATACGAATTTAAAATGGTGGCCATTAATAGCGCGCCAGTTAAAATGTGTAAAGAAATGTTAAAGGGCAGTAAGGTCTCGGTGGGCGCAGCCATCGGCTTTCCGCTTGGCCAAGCGACGATTCAAACCAAAGTTTTTGAAACCAAGGATGCGATTATGAACGGTGCGGATGAGATCGATTATGTGATTAATATCGTCGAATTAAAAAGCAGCAATATTAAATTCATTGAAGATGAAATGACGCAGATAATCAGAGTCTGCCGCGATAATAAGGTAACCTCCAAGGTCATCTTCGAAAACTGCTATCTGACCGAAGAAGAGAAGCGCATACTGTGTAAGGTCGCTTTAAATGTGGGCCCGGACTTTATCAAAACATCGACTGGGTTTGGCACAGGGGGTGCCACCATCGACGATGTTAAATACATGAAACAACTGGTGGGAGACAAGATCAAAGTAAAAGCCGCCGGAGGAATAAGGAACCTCGAAACGGCATTGGCGATGATCGAGGCGGGAGCGGAACGCATCGGAACGAGCGCCGGAACCACGATTGTGGATGAATATAAGGCCCTGACCAGACAATAAAAAGCTCGCTTTTTCCGGAGAAGAGTAGCTCACCCTTCCTGCGTTCGATTTAGGATACAGAATTTTAATGAGTTTTGCAATATTTCATTTTATTTTTGTGAATTGATGAGATTGGATTTGTCCGTTCCGTATAATTCCTGCCATTGTTGTTTGAACTTCGCTACATCTGTCGCAGTTGCGGGAAATGCGATCAATTGTTCGACCAGTTCAGGCGCTATGGTTACCATTTGGGCCCCCGCCAGACAAACATCGCGAATCTGTTGAACATTTTTAAAGCTAGCGGCCAAAACTTTGGTCGCTAAATTATAAGTTGAAAATAATTCTACAATTTCGGCCACAACTTTGGCGCCATTATCGTTTAAATTGTCGATGCGGTTGATATACGGCGCTACATATTCCGCGCCGCTCATCGCCGCGATAAGGGCTTGAAAAGAAGTATAAATTGTCGTCGCCAGCGCGGAAATGTTGGCGGATGATAGTAGTTTCAAAGCTTTAATGCCCTCTGGGGTTACCGGGATTTTGACGACGACATTGCCCGCGAGTTGGCTATTGATAAATTTTGCTTCCTCCACCATTTCGTTTGCCGTATCGCCCAGCACCTGAACAAAAATTCGTTTTTTATCGCCGATTACTTCTCTGATTTCTTTCAGAATTTCCAAATAGGGACGTCCTTCTTTCACAAGGATCGCCGGATTCGTCGTGACGCCGGCGATGGGATAATAATCATTTAAGTGGGCGATTTGTTTAATATCGGCGGAATCAATATATAATTCCATTTTTTCTCCTTTACAATCCTATTTTTATTTTAATTTATACAAAATTAATAGTTAATCGTATACTCATCAATATGGAAATTGTAGCATAGGAATGAAAATCAAGCAAAGCACTGCTGGAAAGCGTTGCGATTCTTTCAAAAAATTAGCTACCCCATGGGCTGGGTTTGCTCGGATTTTTAAATCTTTTCGAGGTCGGGGACGCCGTTGCAGGATAATGCGGTTGCCGGATTGTAATGAATCCAATACAGCGGCGATTTCGGCTTTGGCCTGATAAAAATTGCGAATCAAAAAAAATTGTGGTATCATTTTTTTTATGAAAATATAAATTGCGAGTAATGTTTGTAGACGTATACTGGAGGAATTAATTTGAATCAGCGAGAGATCGCTAAACTGGCGGGAGTTTCTTCGGCGACTGTCTCGCGAGTTATCAATGATGATCCGCGCGTTTCCCCGGAGACCGCTTCCCAAGTGAAACAGATCATATCTCAATATGGCTATGTCCAAAATGTAATCGCCCGCAACCTTCGCATGGCCAGCACCAAAACCATCGGCTTTTTGATACCGGATATTGCCAATCCTTTTTTTTCGGCGGTTTTGACGGGGATCGAGGCGGTATGCGCCCAATACGGCTATAACATCTTACTGGAAAATACCAGCGAAGACCGGATAAAGGAACGCGCGGCGCTGGATACATTGCTCAAACAGCGGATTGACGGAATCGTGGCGATTGTGGTAAATGAGAGCGGGGAGCAGCTCGGCGGGTTCCGGGCCATGAATGTTCCGGTGGTGCTGATTGACCGGCGAACGCAGCGGGAAGATTACGATTGTGTGGTCATTGACAATGTCGGCGGCGTGGGCAGCGGAGTGGACTATTTATTGCGGTTGGGACATACCAAAATCGCCATCATTCACGGCCAAAAAAACATTACGCCCGGCGAGGAACGGCTGCGCGGCTATATCGAGGCAATGACCAGAGCGGGAATCGCAATCAACCCGGCCTATATCATGGATGGTAATTTTACGGAGGAAGGAGCCTATTCCTGTACCCGTGAGCTGATTCAGCTGCCCGCTCCGCCGACGGCCATCATCGCGGCCAATAATATCATGACGATGGGTGTCTATAAAGCCTTGGCCGATATGCGGATTAAAATACCCTACGAAATTTCGCTGCTCGGTTTCGATGATTTCCCCCTGGCGGCGTACCTTTCGCCGCCCATTTCCATTATTAACCGTCCGACGGTGGAGATGGGGAAAATAGCGACTGAAATGCTATTTGAGCGGTTACGCGACGAGTTTAGCCAGGCGCCGCGGGAGAAACTGCTTCCTACCCACCTGATTATCCGGGGTTCGTGCGCGCATCCCAACGCCCATGACCGGCCTTTCAACGACCTGTTATAAAAGCATGGTGAACACCCCGACCCTTGGACGGGGTGTTCACAAACGCTCAGCGTAACAAGGATAAAGCCGGTCTTTCGACACCCGAGCCGGATCCGGGAGAAAACGTCATTCCCGAAGCGTATACGATGAAAAGTTAAAATCAAGCAACAAATTGATTAAGAAATTTTTACCACGAAGCAGGAATATCAGAAGGGCTATTGAATACTTATTAATGTAGACGTATTCAAAGATTTATTGCCGAAAGATATTTTTTAAAAAGTAAGCGCCTCGCAATTATTCAAGATACGCATTGGGTTACGGAAAATATCCGCATAGTTATTGAGAATATCCGCACAGTTACTGAGCAAGCTCATTCAGTAACTGAAGAAGCTCATTCAGTAACTGAGCAAGCTCATTTAGTAACTGAAGAAGTTCATTTAGTAACTGAAGAAGTTCATT
The DNA here is from genome assembly GCA_023400055.1 of Bacillota bacterium. Lineage (GTDB taxonomy): Bacteria > Bacillota > UBA4882 > UBA8346 > UBA8346 > Hydrogenispora. The sequence continues at coordinate 148,419 of JAEXFN010000047.1, read as the reverse complement.
CGGTAACTGAAGAAGCTCGTTTAGTAACTGAAGAAGTTCGTTTAGTAACTGAAGAAGTTCATTCAGTAACTGAAGAAGCTCATTTGGTAACTGAACGAGATCATCCAGTCGCCGGATATATTCGCAAAGTTATGGGGCGATTATTTTCAGTGACTGAAGGGGCTTGCCCGGCCAGCGCGCGTACTTATAAGAGGGTTTTCAGAACGCAAGATTTCGCTAATTGCAAAGTGCGGCTCAATTTTTATCTTTGTAGACGTATGCATTTACTTGGTTAATCCGGTGGGAAAGCGAGGAAGATCTGCCGCTGAAAAAAATTCGTCTTTGCGGCCTTTTGCGCAGAGGGTATGGGCGCCGGATGGATGGAACCATGAGTGTTTTCCGGTTGAATGGTTGCCCAATAATAGGAGCGAAAGGGGGAGTGAATGAGTCTGGGGTTTGCTTGGGTGCTAAAAACCTAAAATTACAGGGGAGGTCGAAAAAATGTCGATTCGTTCACGCGTTAGTCTGTTGGTGGCCGTACTGCTGATCGTGGCCCTGGTCTCTATTCCGATGGCATCCGCCGCCAAAGCTCCGTACAACATCGCCCTGATCATCAAGGCCACGGATTCCGACTTTTGGCAATATGTCCTTCATGGCGCCGATGCGGCGGTAAAAGAACTCGGTCCTAAAACCGTCAAAGTAATTTACCGTGGCGGCCCGACCTCGGAGGCAGACATCGACAAACAAGTGGCCATCGTGGAAGATGTGATTTCCAAGAATCCGAAAGCCATTGTCATCGCTTCGACGAGTTCCGACGCTACGGTTCCCGCTTTGGAACGGGCTGCCGCCCAGGGCATTAAAATCGTATTGATCGACAACTTGGTCAAACTGAAGAGTAGTTCCTATACATCGTTCTTAGCCACGGACAATCTCAAGGGCGGAGCGCTGGCCGCCCAGAAGCTGGTCGCTGCTTTAAAGGCAATGAATAAGCCGCTGAAGGGGACGGTCGGTCTGATCTCCTCCATGGCTGGCGTCCAAGTTTTGATGGATCGCGACGATGGCTTCACCAAAGAGATCGCTAAAATAGCGCCCGATATTAAGCTTGCTCCGGTAAGATACGTCAACAACGATATTACCCAAGCTTTGGCCGCGGCCGAAGACATGCTCACCACCTATCCGGATCTGGTCGGTTTCTTTGCCGATAATAACCACACCGGGGACGGAGTCGCCAGGGCGATCACCGAAAGAAAACTCAATAACAAAATCGTGGGAATCGCCTTCGATTCCGATCCGGAGGAAGTCGAAGCGATTAAATCCGGCGCTTTAAAAACGTTGATTCTGCAAGATCCTTACGGAATGGGTTATTTTGGCGTGAAAGCCGCCATCGATGCGCTCAATGGCAAGAAAGTGGTCAAGCGGGTGGATACCGGCGCCAACGCTATCACGCTGGACAATTTCAACGAAAAACGTTCTCAGGAATTGCTCTTCCCGCTGAAAAAATAGCGGGTTCCCCAAGTGAGCGCTGTTAATATTTTTACAGGCAGTTGAAACCGTATTCATGATTCGATAAAACGAATCGAATGAAGATGGGGCCGAATTTATCCCTAAGTCCGGCCCCATCCTGAATATGCGTTCCCAAAATACCTGGGATGAGTTGAAACCCTCCTCATTGGGTCGCTTTAAACCGACAGTAGAAAGATAGGAGGTTCTCGATGGAAATTGAACGGATCCGGATGGAGCATATTCATAAATCCTTCCCTGGGGTTTATGCGCTTAAAGATGTGAGCATCAGCATTCTCCCGGGAGAGGTTCATGCGCTGGTCGGCGAGAACGGCGCCGGCAAATCGACCTTGATAAAAATTCTGATGGGTGCGTATTCGAAAGACTCGGGCGAGATTTACCTCGATGGCCGGAAGGTGGAGATCGCCAATCCGATCGTGGCCCAGGATTTGGGATTAAGCGCGGTGTATCAGGATGTGATGCTCGCCCCCCATCTGAGTATCATGGAGAACATCTTTCTGGGCCGGCAACCGAAACGGGGCGGCGTCATCGACTTTCAAACCATGTATCGGCAATCGAAAAATATTTTGGAGCGTTTGGAATTAACGCTCGATCCCAAAACCCCGGTGCGCGACTTGACCAGTGTTCAAGCGGAAATGGTCGCGATCGCCAAGGCGATATCCAAGGCGGCCAAGATTTTAATTTTGGATGAACCCACCGCTTTGCTGGCTGCCGACGAGACGGCGGAGTTGTTTCGCTTAATTAAAAAATTGAAAGCCGACGGGCTTTCGATTATCTATATTTCGCACCGGCTGGAAGAAATCTTTGAAATTTGCGACCGGGCGACCGTCATGCGCGACGGCCAGAAAGTAATAACGCTCGAAACCAAGGACATCAAGGAAGATGACTTAATCAAGTACATGGTTGGCAGGAAGCTGGATGAGATTTTCTATAAAGCCAATGTTACGCCGGGCAAGGAAGTGCTCAAAGTAGAGGGCCTGACCCGGTCGGGTTTCTTGAGCGATATTCATTTTACGGTGCATGAGGGAGAAATATTGGGAATTTTCGGATTGGTCGGATCGGGCCGGACCGAAATTGTGCGGGCGATTTTTGGCGCCGATAAGGTCGACAGCGGCAATATCTATGTCGAAGGAGAGCTCGTCAAGATCACCAGCCCCCGGGATGCGATCCGCAACGGCATCGGCTTGTTGCCGGAAAATCGCAAACTCCAAGGGCTGACGCTGGGCCTGTCGGTTGGAACGAATATTAATTTAGCCAGTTACCGGGATATTACTGTTTGCGGCATGATTAAAAAAGCATTGGAAATAAAACGTTCGGAACGGTACATCTCCGAATTGGCGATCAAGACCCCCGGTTTTCAACAACTGGTCGGCTTTTTGAGCGGCGGCAATCAGCAAAAAGTAGTAATCGCCAAATGGCTTTGCAAAAACTCCAAGATTTTAATGTTCGACGAACCCACCGTAGGAGTCGACGTCGGAGCCAAAGCGGAAATCTTTAAACTCTTGGGGCAACTGGTCGGTCAGGGGAAGGCGCTGATACTTATTTCTTCCTACCTGCCGGAAATCCTGGGCGTCAGCGACCGGATCGTGGTCCTTTCCGAGGGAAGAATCAGCGGGATCGTGAAGCGCGACGAAGCGGATCAGGAGAAGATACTAAAGCTGGCTACCGCATCCGGCCGAGTTGCTTCATAGCGGCGAATCATAGGCGCGAGTTATTACTGTAAAAGAAGGGGGTCATGATATGCAGGGAAAGTTACAAGCGACAGGGAGTTCGATCAACCATAAAAAATTTTTCCTGAAATACTTAAAAGGTTCGGGAATGCTCATTTTAGTTCTCGCGGTGATGTGGATCGGTCTTGCATTGGCAACGCCCAATTTTTTTACTTATAACAATCTTTTTAACCTGGGACGCCAAACGGCCATCAATGGCATTATTGCAATCGGTATGACATTTGTTATTGTGACCGGCGGGATCGATCTCTCGGTGGGTTCCATCGTAGCCATCGGTTCCTTGTTTCTGGCCCTGGTTTTAAAGGCGGGAATGCCGGTGCTTTTGGCGCTGGTTTTGGTAATGTTACTGGCAATAGCCTTGGGCCTCATCAATGGCATTGTGGTGTTTGAAGGGAATGTCCCTCCTTTTATCGCCACCATGGGGATGATGATTGTCGCCCGGGGCATCGGGATGGTAATCAGTCAGGCCAGGCTGATCACCGGATTGCCAAGCGATTTCATCAATTTTGCCCAGGAAGCTCCTTTCGGAATACCCACTTTAGTGCTGGTCCTGGTGATTATGGCGATTATCAGCGATTTCATTCTGCGCCGGACTTCTTTCGGCCGCAGCGTATATGCGCTGGGATCGAGCCGCGAGGCCACCAGGCTTTCCGGGATCAATATCCGGTGGATTACTTATGGGGCTTATGCCCTATGTGCTTTTATGTCCGGGATCGCTGCGATTTTGCTTACCTCACGGCTTGCCTCAGGCATTCCTACGGCGGGTCAGGGCTATGAGCTTGACGCCATTGCTGCCGCGGTGGTCGGCGGGGCGAGTTTAAACGGCGCCGAAGGCAGTATAGTAGGAACGATACTGGGCGCCTTCATTATGTCGACACTACGCAACGGCGGTAATCTATTGGGCTTGGATCCGTTTTATCTGGAAATTATCATCGGTATTTTGCTGGTAGTGACCGTATTCGTCGATCAGATCCAGAAGCGCAAATAGAACGATATTAATGATTGTCGCGATTGCATTAGCGCAAGAATTATTGATTATCAGCGAGGGGGGAGCACAATCGAACAATTTAAACTAACCAACCAAAGAGCAATGCTGCAATTGGCGCTGGATATGACGGATATGTATAGCGCCTTGGAAATTGCCGCCGAAGTATCCGCTTACTTTGAAATCCTGGAGGTTGGAACGCCGCTAATTTTGTCGCAAGGCGTAAGCGCGGTAAAGATTTTGCGGGATAGGTATCCCCAAAAGATAATTTTGGCTGATCTGAAAATTGCGGATGCCGGGGATTATGAAGCGAGTATCGCCTATGAAGCCGGGGCGGATCTCGTTACTGTGCTGGGGATGGCCGATTTCCGGACCATCCAGGGAGCGGTGGCGGCAGGAAAGCGAATGGGCCGGGGAGTCAGCGTCGATATTTTGAATATGAATTATTCGGCCGATTTCGCGGTTCAGCTCGAGAATCTGGGGGTAGCCTGTATTTTATTACATGCCGCGACCGATGCAGTTTACAGTGCGACAGCTTTAGCGGCCCAGATCTCCGAGGCGGTCCAGCATTCCAACCTACCCTTGGCGATTGCGGGCGGGATCTCGCCTCAGAACATTGGTTCCCTTGTAAAATCGGGCGCCACAATCTTCGTAACCGGTTCCAGTGTGACCCAGGCTTCGGAGCCGAAGCAAGCGGCGCAATTGTTAAGAAATCAGGTGTTTGGACGATGATGACCTCGAGTATCCGCGATTATGCCGAAAAAATCGGTGAAACACTGGCAAAAATACTTAGCGCCGCCGATGCGGGCCAGTTGCAACGACTCGCCGCTGAGATTGAAATGAAGCGGGCCAACCGGGTATTTGTTTATGGCAAAGGCCGCAGCGGAATGGTCATGCGCATGTTTGCCATGAGGCTGATGCATCTGGGTTTAACGGTTTACGTCGTTGATGAAACCGTGACTCCGGCCATCGGAAAGCAGGACTTGTTGTTGATTGCTTCCGGTTCGGGAAAAACCGGGAGCTGTCAACTGATGGCGCGTTTGGCCAAAGATGCCGGAGCGGCCGTTGGACTGATTACGGCGACTCCGGGAAGCTCGCTCGCCCAGGATGCCGATTTTTCTGTAATATTGCCGGTAAAAACGGTGGTGTCGCAACCCGCGACTACCCGACAATTCGGTGGTTCTTACTTTGAGCAGGCCTTGCTGATTTCTCTGGATGCGGTGATCGCATATTTACAGGAGCTATTCGGAGTAACTTGTGAATTCATGCAATCCAGACACAGTAATTTGGAATGAGTCCGAAGCATGATTGCCCCTATATCGTCGGCGGCGCTTTCGTGACCGATGGCGGTTATACGGTCAGATAATTTGAGGAAGGTAAATTCTGATGAAAAAAATTGGCACATTTAATACCGGTCTTTCGATGGCGATCGCCGAGATGGGTCACCGGGACGAAATGACCGTTTGCGATCCCGGCTTTCCGATACCCCGCGGCCCGTACCGGGTCGACCTGGCCCTTAGCCGTAACATCCCCAGGTTGTTGGATGTATTGACTGTCCTTTCCGAAGAAATGACCATTGAAAAGATTATTGCGGCTACGGAAGTCCAAGCAGCGAGCCCTCAGGTTCTCACCTGGATTCGCCAGTGTTTCCCCGAAGCGGAGTTGATGTTTTTACCCCACTGGGACTTACAAAGGCGGAGCTTTCATTCCAAATGCGTGGTGCGGACCGGGGAAATTACTTCGTATTCGAGCATCATCTTGGTTTCCGGGGCTAGAGGAGTCTTTTATTAGGTGGTCGGACGAACCGATTAAAAATCAAAGGAGCGTTTGCCATGAAAAAACAGGGAATCTTAAATGAACAACTCTCCGCTTTGATTGCAGCTACCGGGCATACGGACCTGATCGGGGTCACCGATGCCGGCCTTCCAATTCCGCCGGAAGTGGAAAAAGTCGATCTCGCCCTATTACCCAATTTTCCGCACTTTCTGGATGTTTTGAAGGCGGTCGTCGGCGAACTCTCGGTGGAAAAAATTATTTTGGCGGAAGAAACGGAGAAAGTGAGTCCGGAGATGTACCGCAGCATTATCGAGCTTTTCCCGGGCATTCCGGTGGAGACCATGCCGCATGTGGATTTTAAACGCAAAACCAAAGAAGCCAGGGGCTTGGTCCGTTCCGGCGAATTTACGCCCTATGCCAATGTTATTTTGGTTGCCGGAGTCGTATACTGAGGTCAAGCATCGTAAGGAGGGGAGACCATGAAAAATTCTGTACCCACCATCACTGTGGTAGGAAGCTACGTGACTGATTTAATGTGCCGCACCCCTAAGATGCCTGTGCCCGGTGAAACTGTATTTGCCGGTCCCTTTAAAATGGGTCCGGGCGGCAAAGGCGCCAATCAAGCCGTAGCCGCCAGGCGCGCCGGCGCGGACGTAACTTTAATCACCAAATTGGGCCACGACGCGCTGGGCGAATATGCATTAAAAAGCATTGCCGCCGAAGGAATTAAGACGGATTATATCTACTTTGATGAAAAGCTGGGAACGGGTGCGGCCTTGATTATTGTGGATTCTGGCGGGCAAAACATGATTGCGGTTTCTACGGAAGCCTGTGAGACACTTTCCGCTCAAGAAGTTCACGCCGCCGCGGCGCGCATTCAAAATTCGGATGTGCTTTTGACCCAGTATGAAGGCAGCTTGGCGGGAATGGCTGCGGCGATCCAGCTTGCCAAGACAGCGGGAGTAAAAGTAATTTTGAATCCGGCTCCGGCCCGTCCCATTGACCGCGCGCTTTTAAAGAACGTGGATATTATTACGCCCAATGAAAGCGAAGCGGAGGCATTGACCGGGATGCAGATCGGCGACCTTCAAGCGGCGGAAGAAGCCGCTAAAAAAATTCAGGCCTTGGGCCCCGGGGTTGTCATTGTCACACTGGGAAAGGCCGGAGCTTTGGTTTATGCGGAGCAATCGGTTACGCTGGTCCCTTCCTTTGAGGTCGCGACCGTCGATACCACCGGTGCGGGAGATGCCTTCAGCGGTGGATTGGCCACTGCGATCGCCGAGGGTAAGGATACCATAACGGCGGTTCGGTTTGCCGTATGCACCGCCGCCCTTTCGGTGACCAAAGTAGGGACCGCTCCTTCCATGCCGTTCCGCCATGAGATCCAAGCGTTTTTAACCGATCATGAGTTCAAGTCCGAAAACTCCGTCCGGCAATGAGCTCCGTTGCAAACCATTAGCAGAAACCGTTACTGAAAGCCGTTTCCCGCCCCGGCTTTATAAGGAGGACACATGAAAAAGCAATACATTCTGGCCCATGATCTTGGGACCAGCGGCAATAAGGCGACATTATACGACCTGGAAGGCCGGCTCCTGACGAGCTCATTTTATGAATATGAAACTTTTTATCCCAAGCACAATTGGGTTGAACAGGATCCGGAAGACTGGTGGAAAGCGGTCTGCGTTTCGACGCGAAACCTGATCGAAAAGGCCGCCATTGCCCGGGCGGATATTTTGTGCATCACTTTCAGCGGGCAAATGATGGGATGCCTGCCGGTGGATAAGGCAGGCAAACCGTTGCGAAAGACGATTATCTGGGCGGACCTCCGCAGTGTGCGGCAAGCCGCTTTTATGGAAGATGTCGTCGGGATGGCAAGCGTCTATCGAATCACCGGGCACCGGATCAGCGCGGCTTATTCCGCCGCCAAGCTCTTATGGGTCAAGGATAATCAGCCGGAGATATACAAGCAAACTTACAAGATGCTCCATGCCAAGGATTACATTATCTATAAACTGACGGGCAGATTTGTAACCGATTATTCCGATGCGTCGGGCACCAACTTGCTTGATCTGGAACATAAAGACTGGTCTGAGCCGATTTTGAATGCCACCGGATTGCAGCGCGAAATTTTGCCGGAATTGCATCCATCGACCGATATTGCCGGTGAGGTGACCCAAGCAGCCGCGGCTGAAGTAGGACTACTGGCGGGAACTCCGGTTGTCATCGGGGGCGGCGATGGTAGCTGCGCCGCTACCGGCGCCGGTGTGGTTGAAAAGGGCTCCGCATATAATGTGATCGGCTCCTCTTCCTGGATTGCCTTGGCTACCGAGACTCCGATTTTCGATCCGGAAATGCGGACCTTCAATTGGGTTCACTTGGATCCGGCGCTGTTTTCCCCCTGTGGCACCATGCAGAGCGCCGGTTACTCTTATAGCTGGCTGAAGAATACGCTTTGCGGACTGGAAATCGATCAGGCCAAGGCGCAAAATATCAGTCCTTATGAGATCATGAACCAACTGATCGAAGGGGCCAAACCGGGAGCCAATAATGTATTATTCCTGCCCTACCTGCTGGGAGAGCGCAGTCCGCGCTGGAATTCGGATGCCAAGGGTGTCTTTTTGGGGTTAAAGATTACCACGACCAAAGCCGAGATTTACCGGTCGGTCCTGGAGGGAGTCGCTTTTAATTTAAAGATCATCCTGGATATTTTCAATCATTTCAGTCCGATGGACCAAGTGATCGTCATTGGCGGCGGGGCGCGCAGCAGGACTTGGCTGCAGATTTTGGCCGACATTTGGCAAAAGCCGGTCTTGGTGCCGCAATTTTTAGAAGAAGCCACCTCCATGGGAGCGGCAATTTGCGGCGGAGTCGCTATCGGAGCGTTTCCGGATTTCAAGGTTATCAAGAACTTCAATCAGATTCGCGAGGTTATCAAACCGCGGCCGGAATATCAGGCAATGTACGATCGCTTGTTTGCGATTTTCAATCAAACTTACGAAGCGTTAGTACCGGTCTATACCAAGCTGGCCGAGCTGGAAGTTTGAGCCATATATTTAAAAAGGGTCCGAATGGCGGTGGGTCATTGACTTATTTCGGAAAAGGAAGTCTCAGAAAACTACGGGATTAAAGAGGGTAATTCAATGGATTATGGTTATTTTGGCGGCACCGGATTAAAATTGAGCAGGATCGTATTCGGCACCCAAACTTTCGGATGGAGTGTCGCAGAAAAAGATGCCTTCAGGATACTCGACTCCTATATCGACCGGGGGGGCAACTATCTGGACGTAGCCGATAGTTATAACAACGGAGCTTCGGAGATAATTACCGGAAATTGGCTTAAAGAGTCCAAAAAACGCCGGCAGATTGTCCTCGCTACCAAGGTGTTCTTCGCCACGGGCGACGGACCCAATGATTCCGGTGTGAGCAGGACTCATATCATGAATTCGATCGAAAAGAGCCTGGAAAGATTGCATACCGATTCTATCGATTTGTATCAGATTCATTGCTATGACCGAATGACCGCCATGGAAGAAGTCATTCTTACCCTGGATTATCTCGTTCAACAGGGGAAAATAAGGAACTACGGCGTGTCCAATTATACCCCTTCGAAGATTATGAAAGGCCTAATGATCGCCAAACACTTTGGCAAAGCGGCCATTGCTTCGGTTCAGCTTGAATACAGCCTGCTTGTCAGAAGTCCCGAATGGGAACTGCTGCCGCTCTGCGATGAAGAAAATCTTGGCGTCCTGGCCTGGTCCGCGCTCGGCGGAGGATGGCTCACCGGAAAATACCGGCGCGATAAGGAAATACCGCGGGACAGCCGCGCCGGCGTCGGCGATCGCTGGGATGATAATGAAGAGCAGCGTGGCGGAGAAAGAACCTATAACATAATCGACCAACTGGCAGAGATCGCGACCAGGCTCGAAAAGCCGGTATCCCAGGTGGCTTTGAACTGGATGTTGAATAAGTCCTCGCCGGTTATTTTCCCCTTGATCGGCGCGCGTACGATGGAACAGTTAAAAGACAATCTCGATTCCCTCGACTGGAAACTGGCGAAGGAGGATGAAAAGCTGCTGGATGAGGTTTCGGATATCGGAATGCCTTCTCCGTACAATTTTATCAACCGCTACACACGTTATTAGTAAAGGAGTGGCTGTTTCGCGGGAATGATCCCGCTTTTTTTTAACGCAATGGGTTTTCGATAAACTTCAAGGCCAATTGACTTCAGGGGTTCCTATCCCCGTTAATCAAATAGTCATCTTTTTTAATTATCGAGCTCGATAATTTTATTTTTCAGATCGAAAAATTATTTCTTCGGACCGAAAATCCGATTATTGCGATCGATATTTTAATTATTCAGATCGAAAATTGATTTTTCGTGATCAATAATTCAATTATCATCCCCAATAATTCAATTCTCATGATCGAAAATATAATTATTCGGATCGATAAATTAATTATAGGGATAATTCTTCGATTTTCCGTCCCAGATTAAAATTATTCCGGCGATAATTTTTAACTTATCGACAGATTTTATTTTTTTGATTATCGGGTTAACTCAATCGATCAAAGGTCGAACTGGACTCACGCTCCGGTTGCTTCGATAGCTAAGGATGAATGCCGTCGCCCGGGGCTCATAGAATTTCTTCCGGGACGATGGCACAATTATCCGGATCGCCACATAAGTTATCCACGGGGAGTGTGAGTGAAAATGGGAAATGATCCGGAAGTGCAGCTTTTTCCGAAAGGGGTCAATAAGCCGGGGGTAAATTTTAATTATCCGGAAATGGAAGGCGCGCTCGATAAACGGATTCTCAAGAAAGCGAACGACCTGATCGCCAAGAAAGTCCGCCATTTGCTCCGCGCGCAAGGTTATCGCGCGGACGCGGCGGTAGCCATCGAAGGCGGCTATCAGATCAAGTTGAACGCCAAGAATCTGCTGAGCATCCGCTTGGAAGCCGTGAAGCCGGAGGGAGAAGGGTCCCGGGTGAGCCAGATCAAAACCTTGACCTTGGATCTTAAAACCGGCGAACTCGTTAAATTCAGGGATCTGTTTAATGACGATTGCGATTACGCGTCGCGGCTCAACGAGCTGATTCGCGCGGCACTGACTGCCCGGGAAGCTGCTGCCGCGGAACAATTTGGCGGGGTGATCAAGCGCCAGGAGTTTTACCTGACCGATGACCATTTGGTACTGTTGCTGGCGAAGCCCGAATCCGTCACCGCGGAATGGCTCGCGCCGGAGATTGAGATCGGGTATGGCAAAGTGGCCGACCTCGTCTATAAAAACGGGCCGCTCGGCAGGTTATTAGCCTAATAAATTAAGCGAAACTAAAGATCTCAGCCAACGCTGAGCCTTTTTTGTCGAACCGACTCTAAGCCGGCGTATTGTCTATCCCCGGGAGATCAGCCAAACACCGAGCGTAATGATGAATGCCCCGAGCCAGCGGGAAGGCGAGATGGCCTCGTGCCGGACCAGCCAGGAAAAGAGCACCACCAGAATATACCCGCTGGCGATCATCGGATAGACCATGGACAGGTTTTTCTGCCGGAGAACCAAAATCCAGAAGATGGTCGATATGGCGTAACAGGTCAAGCCGACGAAGATTAAGGGGTTGGAAAGCATCCGCCATAACAGCGCCAAGACGCCGGATGCCCCCGTTAACGATATGTCCAGGTGGGAAGCCCCCTCTTTGAAGAAGAGCTGGCCGGCCACACCTAAGGTGATAGAGACGATAATCTGGATTACCCATTGATTCATCAAAGTTGCTCCTTTGCTATTTTCGCTGAACCGTTCCGCTAAATTCGAAAAGTGAGTCATTTCCGGCCCGGCTTGCTTTCTTGCTTCCTAGCGACTGGGCCGGTTCGTAATCAGGTAACCGGGGCCATGCTTTGCAAGGACCGCGTAGGGAAGATGCGCCCGTTCCAATGCGAGTAACGATTTTGGTTCGACCATCGCCAAGATCCGGCGTGGCCGGGAGTACAAGCAGTCGCGCCATTCCGCGAGGAACCGGGCCTCGGAACTGATGAACTGGACGTGGCGGCGGGTATAAAACGGCGCTCCGAACGTGCCCCGAATGTGCGATATCAGCCGGTCACCGGGAGTGTGGACCTTATGAATTTCCTGCGCTAAATATTTGATGGGTTTATAATTTTCCATGATCGGAATCATGGTTCCTAAAAAAAGCGCCCAAAAGAGATAAAATATAATCAGATTCACTTCAAAGAACAGTTCCAAGCGCCGGCTGCGGCGCTGCAAACCCCAGATTACCAGGGCGCCGATGGCCAGGCTCAGCGGCAGCAGGAATAGGACGCCGATGGAGTACTCGTAGCCGGCCGGCAGTTTGGCGCGGTTGATGAACAAAAGCAGGACAAAGAGGAATGAGACGGCGATCTGGCTCGACATCCCGATCCAGAGGTTGCTTTTGACGTTTTTCCCCGCAAACAGTTCGTCCCACCAATGCCCAACCAGTACCGCAACCGGCGGCAGCACCGGCAGGATATACCCCGGCAGTTTGGTCTGGGAAATCGTGAAGAAACCAAAGATCAGCGCCGCCCAGGCCAACAGGAAGAAATCGCGGGGCTTATCCCAGTGGCGCAACCCCTGGCGGAAGGCGCCATAAATCTGAGCACTCCAGGGGATAAAGCCGACGATCAGGATCACAAAGTAATAGAACCAACCGTACCAGCCGCCATGGCTTTCGATGGGTTGGGTGAAACGCTGGAACATATTGTAACCAAAATGCGAGACGATAAAGGCCATTCCGTACCGGAACCACATCATCAGATACCAAGGCAGACAAACGGCCGCGGCCAAGGCCAATCCGCCCCAAAGCCAGCGGTTGAAGAGCCGGCCCGGAGCGTAGTGAGACCGGAAGGTAAACAGGAACCAACAAACCAGACCGACTGAGCCGGTGAGGATCAGGGCCACCGGGCCTTTGGCCAGGATGCCGAGGCCCAGAGGAAATCCCATCCATAATAAATACGGCGATTTTTGCTCAAAGTAACCGAGGTAGAACCAGTATAGCGTCAAAGAAATGAAAAAAGTCAGGGTGGTATCGATGATCGCCAGCTGGGATTCGAGAAAGTAGATAAAAGAAGTGCCCAGCATCAAACTGGCGAGAATGGCGGTGCGTTTGCTAAACAACCGTTTGGCGAGGCAGTAAATCAGCAGGATCCCTAGCAAGCCGAATAAACAAGAGCCCAAGCGCGTGGCAAACTCATTGATCCCGAAAAGATGATAGAAGCCCGCATTGATCCAATAGTTAAGCGGCGGTTTCTCCGGCCGGAAGTCATCATTGAAGTAAGCGCCGACATAATCATGCCTGGCCACCATCTGGCGGGAGATCTCCGCGTAGACGTTTTCGTCCTGGTCCCAAAGGCTGGGTAGACCCAAGAACACCAGAAACAGCGGAGTAAATAACAGAACGATCATGATAATCGTTTTCCGGTTCGACAGCTTTTCCAATAAGGCGATCGCGCCCACGGCGTTCCTCCAATAGCGTCCGGTCATACGAACCGAATAAAATTATCATGACCGGAACGACAGAAAACTTGTCCGTATACTTATTGACACTTTTATTATAGAAGGGAACCATAATCCCGTCAAATGAACAACAGATAACTTTAATTCCGGAACCGGCGTGACCCGGTTTTTCCCGAAAACAACTCGTCCTTAACATTGGGAAACGAATATGGTAAAATAAGAGTGGTAGATACCAGAAAAGCAAGAAGTCCGGCTGGCATTCGATGAGAGCTCTAGAGAAGGGGTTTATTTTTTTAAGGCGGCTTCGTTTTCCCCGTACTTGAACGAATTTAAGGATGGCTGATAAAATATTTATGAAATTTTTGCGGAAGAAACTGAAGGCAAAATTGGTAGTAAGCATGGGTTTCTGGATGGTGGCGCTCCTTGGAAAGACTTTACGGTATCGGGTGGTCGGTCGGGAACAGCTCGCTGAATTTCACGGCAAGCAGCAAGGATTTATCATGAATTCCTGGCACGGTCAGCAAATGCTGGGCTTTTGTTTTTTTCGGGGTTGCGGCTATTATATTTTGTCCAGTTTGAGCCGGGACGGGGATTATTCCAGTTCGATCATGCGCCGTTTCGGTTGGCGGATCATTCGCGGTTCGACCTCCAAGGGAGCGGTGCGCGGGCTGATCGAATTGCTCCGGGTGTTGCGGCAGGGCGCGGGCGTGGCTCTGACTCCGGACGGTCCGCGGGGCCCTTTGTACCATATCGAACCCGGCGGGATTTATCTGGCTCAAAAGACCGGCGCACCGCTGATTCCGGTGGCGTTCGTTTTTGATCGAAAATGGGTTATGAAACGCAGCTGGGATCAGTTTGTGATTCCCAAACCGTTTGCCCGGTGTGTCGCTTATTTTGGCGAGCCGTTGTTTGTAACCGGCAAACTGACCGGAGGACGGCTGGAAGCGGAGCAAGAACGGCTTAAAGAGGCCATCCATGAGGTAAACCGGCGCGGAGAGGAGCTGATGCGGCAATGGCTAGGCAAAGCCTGAGTTACCTCCTCTATAATATGTTGCTGACGGTGGCGGGGATCTTTTTCTGGCCTTATTTCATTATCCGCAATTTGCTGTTGAAGCGGCCCATTTCTCCTTATTTTTACAATATGCCGCCGGATTTTCTACGACAGATCGGGGCCAAACCGGTGATCTGGGTGCAAGCCGTCTCGGTAGGCGAGACCGTCGTGGCCAACTGTATTGTCAATCAGATCCGGAAAATGTTACCCGATTATCAAGTGGTTTTTACGACGACCACGCCGACGGGGCAAGCCATGGCCAAAAAGCTCTTGGGAGATACCACGCCCATTACCTATTTCCCATTTGATTTTCCTTTTTTCGTAAAACGTTTTGTCAAGCGGATTAAGCCCCGGCTGTTCATTATGATCGAAACCGAGATTTGGCCGAATGCCATCCGGTACTGCCGGCAATCGGGCGCCAAGGTCGTTATGGTCAATGGCCGGATCAGTGATCGTTCCTATGGGAGATACTTAAAGGTGGCTTCTTTTTTAAAGACGGTTTTGGAACAAATTGAGCTTTTCGCCATGCAGTCGGCGGAGGACGCCAACCGCATCGGTACGCTGGGTGCTCCGCTTGAGAAGATTGTGGTTGCGGGGAATGCTAAATTCGATCAGGATTATCCATCGTTTGCCCCGGAGCAACTGGTATCATTTCGCCGACAATATCATTGGCAAGCGGAGATTCCCATTTTTACTGCGGCCAGCACCCATCAGGGCGAAGAAGAACTGATCCTTCAGGCGTATCAGGAGCTGCTCAAAGAACGGCCTTATTATTTAATTCTGGCGCCGCGTCATCCCGATCGGGCCGAAGCGGTCAGCGCGCTGTTAACTGCTACCGGATTGCCTTTTGCCCGGCGCACCGCCGGAGCGGTTGAATCGGAACCCCGGATCTTGCTTTTGGATACTTTTGGCGAATTAAGCTTGGTTTATGCCTTGGCCGAAGTAATCTTCGTGGGCGGAAGCCTGACCAATATCGGCGGCCATAATGTCTTGGAAGCGGCCGTCCAATCCAAACCGGTCATTTACGGACCGTTTATGCATGCCCAACGGGAGATGAAAGAGCTTCTGGAATCGGTCGACGCCGGGTTTACCGTGAAGGATGCCGCGGAATTAACCCGAATGATCCGGGAGCTCACTGCCGACCGGGCGCTCTATCGGAAGCGGGGGTTGGCTGCCCGTCAAGCGGTGCTGGCCAATCAGGGCGCCGCCGAGAATACGGTGCGGTTATTGGCCGCTTTGATAAGGGGCGATTCGTGAAAGAAGAATCAGCTGTTTTAAAATATTTATACCGGGTTGTGGACGGAACAGAAAAAGGCCCTTTGGCCAATGTGGTTTTGGTATTATTGACGGTATTAGAAGGCTTTTACCGTTGCCTGCTAGGTTTAAACCGATTACTGAGCCATCCTCGACGCCTTCCGGTCCCGGTTATCAGCATCGGTAATTTGGTCGCCGGGGGGACCGGAAAGACTCCCACTGTAGCTTGGTTGGTACGTCAGCTTCAGGCAGCTGGCAGGACTCCGGCGATTCTGACCCGGGGCTACAATGGAACGGCTCAAAAAGAGGGCATAGTCTTCAATAGTAATGATCTCTCCAATTTAGATCCTCAATTAACCGGTGATGAGCCTTATTTGCTGGCGGGCATGCTACCGGGGACATGGGTGGCGGTTGGAAGAGACCGCTTGGGGATGGGACAGGCCGCGCTGCGGAAGGATCCGGCCATCGATTGCTTCGTTTTGGACGACGGTTTTCAGTATTGGAATCTGAAGCGCGATTATGATATTGTGGTGATGGATGCCGGCAACCCTTTCGGAAATGGCCGGCTCATTCCCAGGGGCACGATGCGGGAACCCCTGAGTGCGTTAAAACGGGCTCAAGCAGTTTTTTTAACCCGCATCGATCGGACGAGCCCGCCAGAGCTTG
This sequence comes from Bacillota bacterium, assembly GCA_023400055.1. Taxonomy (GTDB): domain Bacteria; phylum Bacillota; class UBA4882; order UBA8346; family UBA8346; genus Hydrogenispora. Next base: position 131,971 of record JAEXFN010000047.1, on the reverse strand, counting down.
AAAGACTGACCGCCAGATTAAATCTTCAAAACCCGGAGCTCTCCATCAGTTTGGTGGAAACCGTTCCGCCGGGCCTCGTAGCCCTCGGAGGGCACGGGAATGAAAAACGAATTTTCCCGGCGGCTGCTTTTCTAAAAGGCCGTTCTTGCGGGGCGGTTACTGCCATTGGCAATCCGGAACAATTTTTTGATTCCTTGCGTCAACTGGGCGTGACGCTTGTCTTTCGAGAGTCCTATCCCGATCATTATTCCTGGGATGCCGCGGATATTCAAACATTAATTTTAAAAATACAAAAGTCGGCAATTCGCGAAATTATAATTACAGCCAAAGACGGTGTGAAACTGGAGCAATATGCGGAACTTTTCAAGCAGGCTGGAATCGAGGTTCTGATACTCACTTTGGAGTTTCGGATCATCGATTCCGAGCAAGCGGTTTTACGCCAGATTCATGCCAGAATTCAATCGAAAGGTTGAGGAGTATGAGAGTTTTGGGAGTCATTCCCGCACGTTACCAGTCGACCCGTCTGCCCGGTAAACCGTTGCTGAGCATTGCCGGCAAGCCGATGATCCAATGGGTGTATGAACGGGCCCAAACGGCTTCGCTTTTGGACGAAGTTTTAATCGCTACCGATGATCAGCGAATCTTTGATGCAGTAAAGAATTTCGGGGGAGTGGCGGAAATGACTGCGGCCACTCATCCGACCGGAACCGATCGCTTGGCAGAGGTTGCGCGTAGACATGAGGCGGATCTGATCATTAATATTCAGGGAGATGAACCTCTGATTCGCGGTGCAGTGATTGACTCGATCGTCCGGCCATTGCTGGAAGATACTGAGTTACCGATGTCTACCGCCAAAGTGCGTCTGACCGAACCCGCCCAGATTGAAGAACCGTCGGTGGTGAAGGTCGTGACGGACGAAACGGGTTACGCGCTTTATTTTTCGCGTTCACCGATTCCCTACCCCCGCAAACCAGAGACGGCCCAATATTGGAAGCATGTCGGACTGTATGGTTATCGCCGCGATTTCCTGTTAAAATATGTCCAATTGCCACAGACTACGATTGAATTGACCGAATCGTTGGAGCAGTTGCGCGTTCTTTCCTATGGTTATCGAATCAAAGTGGTGGAAGTGGCGCAAGACTCGGTCGGAGTAGACACTCCGGCCGATCTTGAAAGAGTACGGGCGATTTTAGAAAATAAAAGTTTTCATTATAATTAATAATTGACGCGTTGGGATTTGAGAAGCAATCCGAGCTTTACGGCCATGGAATTGAAACCGTAAAGACGGCGGGCGGAGGCGTTCCGGTTTCGTCCCGGATGATTCGCGTAACTCCCTTATCCCCAAAAGATCGATCTTTTGTGAATAAAGATCGGTCTGCGCTGATTCCAGATCGATCTTTTGTGGATCAAGATCTTCCTTTTGTTAATAAAGATCTTCCTTTGGTGGATTAAGATCGATCTTTTGTGAATAAAGATCGATCTGCGACGATTCCAGATCGATCTTTTGTGAATCAAGATCTAACTTTTGTGGATAAAGATCTTGATGATTAAAGATGAAGTCTGATTAGCACAACGCGTTATTAATCAGTTTCAGGGTGTAATTTGTAGTCAGTAACGGGAGGAACTATCGTGTTTGCAAAACTGGAGGATTTATTAAGTGAAAAATTGTTTTTGATTGCCGGTCCTTGCGTCATTGAATCCGAAGCGCATGCCCTGCGAATGGCCGTGGAGTTGCAAAAGATCACTAGTGCGGTCGGCATTAACTTTGTCTTTAAGGCATCTTATGATAAGGCTAACCGTACGGCGGTAGATTCGTTTCGCGGCCCGGGTTTGGAAGCGGGCTTAGCCATTTTAAAAAGGATCAAAACCGAACTGGGTTTGCCGATTCTCTCCGATGTTCATGACGTAAGCCAAATTGAAAAGGCAGCGGAAGTTTTGGATATCATTCAGATTCCAGCCTTTCTGTCACGCCAGACCGATCTGATTGTCGCCGCCGCTCAAACCGGTCGGATCATCAACATCAAGAAGGCTCAATTCAGTGCGCCCGGCGATATGAAAAATGCCATCGAAAAAGTACGATACACTGGCAATCAGCAGGTAATCCTGACCGAACGGGGCGTCTCGTTCGGCTATAACCGGTTGGTGGTGGACATGCGGTCATTGCCGCTCATGCGTTCATTGGGTGTTCCAGTAGTATTCGATGGGACGCATAGTGTTCAGGAACCGGGAGGCTTGGGTAAAGCGACCGGGGGGGATCGCCAGATGGTTCCTTATCTTTGCCGGGCGGCGGTAGCCACCGGGGTGGACGGCCTCTTCTTAGAGGTTCACGACAATCCGGATTGTGCTAAATCCGACGGTCCCAATATGATTGAACTCTCAAAACTGGAAGCTATGCTCTGGACGTGCCTCAAAATCGATGCAATTGTAAAGGATGAACTATGAACCAAGGAATTAAAGAGTTTGTTCAGGTAGGCCGCGCCTATGAATATTTGGAACAGGCCAAAGAAGTATTGCGGATTGAAACCGAGGCGGTTCAGAGTGTGGCCGGGGAGCTCGATGAGAGTTTTGTGCGGGCAGTGGAAATGATTCTGAATTGCAGTGGCCGGATCATCGTTACCGGAATGGGCAAGTCCGGTTTAATCGGGCGGAAGATCGCCGCTACACTAGCGAGTACCGGCACCCCTTCTTTCTTTCTACACCCGGGAGAAGCCGTTCACGGCGATCTAGGCATGGTTACTCCGGCTGATATCATCATTGCCATTTCTAGCAGCGGTGAGGTCGACGAAGTGCTGGCAATTTTACCAACTTTGAAAATCTTGGGCACACCGATCATCAGTATTACCGGAAATAAGGACTCCTCGCTGGCGCAGAACAGTGATCTGATAATTACGCTTAAGGTTGAGCGCGAAGCCTGCCCGCTCGGATTGGCACCCACCGCCAGCACTACGGCCACTTTGGCTGTTGGCGATGCTTTAGCAGTCGTCTTATTAAAAGCCCGTAACTTTAGCCCCGAGGACTTCGCCTTGTATCACCCCGGTGGCTCTTTGGGCCGGAAATTACTGTTAACTGTGGATAAATTGATGCATACCGGCGAGATGAATCCGGTAATAACAGCGGATAAAACCGTAAAAGATGCCGTAATTATCATGACTTCGCATGGCAACCACGGCGCAGCAGTGGTGGTTGGAGAGCGGGGAATATTGGTTGGAATCATTACTGACGGCGATTTGCGCCGAATTTTGAAAAATTATGAGAACCCCTTGAGTCTTCCAGTAGAACAGGTTATGACTAAAAACCCCCGTTTTATCGGACCGGAGAAATTGGCTGCGGAAGCCATGCACATCATGGAGGCCAAGAACATTACCGTCCTGCCGGTTATTGACGATCAAGGGATAGCCATAGGGATCATCCACTTGCATGACATAATCAAAGGTTTAACTGGAATGAAATCATGAAGGGAAAATACTATGTCGAAACAACGTAGCCAGCTTAAGAACTGGCTGGAATTCATCGCTTTAAAAGCATTGCTTTGGCTGGACAAGTTGCTCCTATTTACCTGGAGTTGTTGGATTGGCAAACAGCTCGGCAGGCTTGCCTATCGGATTCTTGAATCTCGTCGTCGATTAACGATTGAAAATATTCGCAAGGCTCAGGATCATGGATTTCTGAAGGGGCTCGATCCCAACGATTTGGCGCGTCGGGTATGGGAACATATCGGTCAGGTCGGTAGTGAATTCTTTTATTTTAATTCTCGGGGATTTCAACATTTAAAAAAACGGGTTACCATCGTTGGAGAGGAAAACCTGCAGCGAGTTCTCGCCAAGCAGCACGGAGCGATTCTAATCACAGCCCATTTTGGCAATTGGGAAGTGCTCGGTTTATATCTGGCATTTATGGGATACCCTTTGCGTCCATTGGTCGCCACGCAAACCAATCCTTTGGTGGACTCCGTTATTCAGGCCCAACGAAAGTCGGCCGGGATAAAAGTCATTCCCCGAACCGGGTTTCTGCGTCCGATTATTAAGGCATTACGCAACAACGAGATCGTTCCTTTTTTAATTGATCAAGCTGAGATTTCGCGCCAAGGAGTTCCGGTGGAATTTTTTGGCCGCACCGCTTCGTTCCCTCCCGGTGCGGCGGAATTTGCCTTAAGGACGGGGACCCCGGTCATATTCGCTTATCTGGTCCGGGAGAGGGACAATCGTTATCAAGTAGTCATATCGGAGGAGATTGAAAATTCTCAGAGTGGTGACTACCCTACTGATTTATCGCGAAATGTCGCCTGTTATATGAAGAAGGTTGAAGAAGTTATTATCAATTATCCGGAACAATGGTTATGGATGCATAAGTTGTGGGCGACCCAGATTCGCGTTTGAGTCCTAGTTTAAAAGGATGGTGGGATCGCTCAAAGCTTTGTCCACTGTGTTATTGGGTTGACTTGACAAGGTTAAAATGGGTATGATAGACTGAAACTAATTTGCATTTTTTATTCAAATAATTATCGTAAAGTTTACAAAATATAACGGAGAGGTGACCGGTTTGGATTACTTTTTGACAGAAGAACAAGAGATGATTCGTGACTTAGCGCGGCGAATTGCAGTTGAGAAGATTGCGCCGCGGGCGTTGGAATTGGACGAAACTGGGGAATTCCCTTGGGATCTGATGAAGATTATCGCCGAAGCTGATCTTTTTGGGGTTTATTTGCCAGAAGAGTATGGCGGGTTAGGCGGCGGTGTTTTTGAACAATGCATAGTGGTTGAGGAGTTATCGCGGGCTTGCAGCGGTGTGGCAGTTAGCTATGCAGCTTCGGGGTTGGGTTGTATGCCCATCTTGGTTCTCGGCTCCGATGAACAAAAGAAAAAATATCTGCCGTTGATCGCTTCCGGGAAAAAATTGGCCGCGTTTGGCGCGACTGAAGCGAATGCCGGCAGTGATCCGGCCGCCATGGAAACAACGGCGGTTCTGGACGGTAATGAATATGTTTTGAATGGGACGAAACAGTGGATCACCAACGGCGGTGAGGCCGAGATCTACACGATAATGGCAGTTACCAATAAAAAGAAGGGGGCCCGGGGCATCAGCGCTTTCATCGTTGAGAAAGGAACCCCAGGTTTCTCATTTGGCAAGAAAGAGAATAAAATGGGTATTCGGGCTTCGGCGACCCGCGAATTAATCTTTGATAATTGCCGCATTCCTAAGGAAAATCTGTTGGGCGGAAAAGAAGGCATCGGATTTATTGCAACCATGAGGACTTTCGACCGCACTCGGCCGGGCATTGGCGCACAAGCTATTGGCATCGCCCAGGGAGCGTTGGATGTAGCGGTTAAATATGCCAAGCAGCGGGTCCAGTTTGGACAGCCTATCTCTTCTTTTCAAGCGATCCAGCATATGTTGGCGGATATGGCGACTCAACTAGAAGCTGCTCGGGCTCTGGTTTATGCCACGGCGCGGATGATTGATGCGGGCGCCAAGAACTTTTCCAAAGAATCGGCTATGGCCAAGCTATTCGCTTCGGATGTCGCGATGAAGGTCGTCGTCGATGCGGTACAAGTTTTAGGCGGTTATGGGTATATGAAGGAGTATCCAGTAGAGAAAATGATGCGCGATGCTAAGATTACCCAAATCTATGAAGGGACCAATCAGATTCAACGCAATATTATTGCGCTGGAATTAATCAAGGAATATTCATCCAAATAAAACCGTGTCAAGCGAGCGCCCTGCCGGGGCGCTTTTTTAGGTCAGGGATAAATTTCCTGCCGGCATTAAGGAGGAGATATTGGTGAAAATCGTAGTTTGTGTCAAACAAGTTCCGGAAACCACGGAAGTAAAGATCAATCCCGAGACCAACACTTTGGTTCGGGAGGGAGTCGCTAGCATCATCAATCCGTTTGATATGTATGCGGTCGAAGAAGCAATCCGGATCAAGGAGAAACTAGGCGGTACCGTTACCGTATTATCGATGGGGCCGCCCCAAGCTGCCGAATCGTTACGGGAATTAATCGGCATGGGTGCTGATGAAGCGCTTTTACTGTCGGATCGCGCTTTTGCCGGTTCCGACACACTTGCTACCGCCCATGCCTTAGCCAAAGGGATCGCTAAGATTGGAGAGGTCGGGTTAATTATCTGCGGCAAACAAGCCATCGATGGCGATACGGCGCAAGTCGGCCCGGAAATTGCCGAAAACCTGGGGATCCCTCATTTGACCTATGTTAAAAAAATTAATGAGATCACCGAGGAACATTTAATCGCCGAGCGTATGAACGAAGAAGGCTTTGAGCGGGTACAAATTCCGTTGCCGGCTTTGATCACAGTGGTGAAGGAGATTAACGAGCCCCGGCTACCATCTCTCAAGGGAATGATGCGTGCTAAAAAGGCAGTGATTCCCACTTGGACAGCGGCTATGATCGATGCCGACCCTTCTAAGATCGGATTAAAGGGCTCACCGACCTGGGTAAAGCGGATCTTTATCCCGGAGTTGAAATGTCAAGGTCAAGTCTTCGAGGGCACTCCGGAGGAGCAAGTTACGGCTTTAGTCGATGCGATTGTCGGTCGGAAGATCGTCTAATCCAACGAAAACCGCAGTTTATTTCATGACACGGTTAGGAGGATTGTGATGGGGATCAAAGTTCATCTCGATAAATGTTTAGGTTGTAAAATCTGTGTTTCCAGTTGCCCGTTCGGCATTATTGAGCTGGTTGACAAAAAGGCGGTTATTAAGGACGGCTGTAATTTCTGCGGTTCTTGTGTCTCGGCCTGCAAGTTTAAGGCCATTGAGATTGTCCGGGAACAGGAGATTACGATCGATAAATCGCTCTATCGTGGCGTTTGGGTTTTTGCCGAGCAACGCCAGGGCAAATTGGCCAATGTTGCCTTTGAACTTTTAGGCGAAGGGCGGAGGCTCGCCGATCAATTGGGCGAACCGTTGGTTGCATTGCTTCTCGGCAATGAGATTGCCGAGGCGGCGCGGCAATTGATCGCCCAAGGCGCAGACCAAGTCTTGTTGGCCGAAGCGCCTGAACTCGAGAGTTTTCTTGAGGATCCGTATACACAGGTCATCGCGGACCTGGCTCGTCGGGAGCAACCCAATATTATTCTGATGGGAGCGACAGCTACCGGTCGTTCGCTGGCACCGAAAGTAGCCGCACGGTTGGGGACCGGTTTAACGGCCGACTGTACCGGCTTGGAAGTTGATGTGGCTGAAAAGAATCTGTTGCAGACCCGGCCGGCTTTTGGCGGAAATCTGATGGCGACCATTCTTTGCCCGAACCATCGGCCACAGATGGCGACTGTCCGGCCTAAAGTCTTTAAACCTTTGCCAATTGACCCCGAAAGGAAAGGCGAGATCATCGAGATGGACCTTTCCAAAACGGTTTGGGATATCCGGGCCAAAATTTTAGAGGTCGTTAACGAGATCGGACCGGCGGTTAATTTGGAAGAGGCCAACATCATTGTTTCCGGCGGCCGGGGGTTATGCGATCCGAAAAACTTCGCGCTGGTGGAAGAATTGGCCGAAACATTGGGGGCGGCGGTTGGCGCTTCGCGCGCGGCGGTGGATGCTGGATGGGTTCCTTACTCCCATCAAGTCGGACAGACTGGGAAAACAGTGGGTCCCAAAATATATTTCGCTTGTGGGATCCACGGCGCAATTCAGCACATGGCAGGCATGCAATCATCCGATATCATTATTGCCATTAATAAAAATCCGGATGCCCCGATCTTCAAAATTGCAACTTACGGGATCGTCGGCGACGTCTTGGAAATCCTGCCAGTACTAAACAAGGAGTTCAAAAAGGTACTCGGTAAATAATTAAGTGCTAGCAGCTTGAGTTTTTACGGCATCCTTCTTTCTTGCGGAAAAGAGGATGTCGTTTCTTCTATCCTTTGGGAATATCTATTGTAACTTCCACATAATCACTGCGGTAAATCCAAAATATATTTGTATGGAGTATATGCAAGAAATCAGACTGAATAGTATAATTATACATTATGGGTTTATCGACGTTCACCAATATTTAAAAAATATTCCACCATATTTGCTTGCAGATTATTCGTAATGTATGTATAATTATTAAATAAAGTCTGGTAATTTGAACCAGAAGAGGTTGATTTAAAATGATTAAAGTAGGGATTATTGGAGCTTCCGGGTATACCGGCGGGGAATTGCTAAGAATCTTAGCACAGCATCCCAAGGTTGAAATCGCCGCCATTACTTCCCGAACGTACGAAGGGAAAAAACTGGAAGAGGTTTTTGCCAGTTTTACGGGTTGGAACGGGCCGACTTTTAACGGTTCCGACTCGGCTGATGCGGTTGACGGTTGCGATTTGGTTTTTTTGGCGGTGCCGCATGGAGTGGCTATGGCGTTGACTCCTGCACTACTGGAGAAGGGGCAAAAGGTAATTGACCTTGGAGCTGATTTTCGGTTCCGGGATTACCGGGTGTACGAGACTTGGTATAAGCATGAGCATTGTCAGCGAGAATTGACCAAGATAGCCGCTTATGGGTTACCAGAACTTTATAGAAAAGAGATCCGTCAGGCCCGGGTGGTTGGAAATCCCGGTTGTTATCCGACCAGTGTCATTTTACCGCTTTGTCCGTTATTGAAGGCAGGTGTAATCGATCCGGATCGGATAATCATCGACGCCAAGTCGGGCGTCTCCGGCGCTGGCCGTAAGGCGGAAGTGAGCTATCATTTTCCGGAACTTTTTGGCAACTTTAAAGCGTACGGCGTGGCTACTCACCGGCATACTCCGGAAATCGAACAAGAACTTTCCCGGCTGGCTGGAAAGGACGTGGCGGTATCGTTCACTCCGCATCTGTTGCCGGTGGCACGGGGCATTCTTAGCACGCTCCATCTGAGCCTTACCAAAACTTTAACCACCACTGAGGCGGAAGCGATCCTCACTGAAGCGTACCAGGGTGAACCGTTCATAAAGGTCGTCAAGGAACCCAAGTTGCCGGAGTTGAAAAACGTAACCGGTACCAACTGTTGCCATATTGCGGTGCGGGTAGATCCTCGAACCCGGCAGCTAATTGTCATTTCTGCGATTGATAACATGATTAAGGGCGCTTCCGGTCAAGCCATTCAAAATATGAACATCATGTGTGATCTCCCGGAGACGATGAGTTTGGTGCAATGGCCGGTTTATCCTTAATGGAGGTGGGATTTATGCAAAATATATCAGGTGGCGTTACTGCTGCAGTTGGTTTTCAAGCCGGAGGGATCGCTTGCGGCATCAAGAAGAATGGCCAACCGGATTTGGCGTTGGTTTATTCGGAAACCCCCGCGGTGGCGGCAGGCATCTTTACCACCAATGTAGTGCAGGCGGCTCCGGTCGTCTATTCCAAACAGCAACTTAAGAACGATAGCGCGCAAGCAGTCATTTTGAACAGTGGCAACGCTAACGCTTGTGTCCCGGACGGCATGGCAACGGCTGAGGCGATGGTTCAGGCGGCGGCTGATTATTTAGGAATCTCACCGGATTCGGTGTTGGTGGCCTCGACTGGAGTGATCGGGATTTCCTTGCCGGTGGGCAGAATTCAGTCGACTTTAGCAAATCGGCCGGACTTTATCGGTTCCGAAGGGGGTGGAGCCGCAGCCCGAGCGATCATGACCACCGATACCTTTCCTAAAGAAGCAGCGGTTGCCATCGAACTGGCTGGCCGGACGGTACATATCGGCGGCATGGCTAAAGGCTCGGGCATGATTCATCCCAATATGGCGACGATGCTCGGAGTGGTTACCACCGATATTGCCATCGATGCGACGATGCTGAAACGGGCATTGCGACGGGCCGGCGAGCTGTCCTTTAACCGAATTACCGTGGACGGTGATACCAGCACTAATGATTGCCTGCTCATTCTGGCGAACGGGCAGGCCGGTAATCAACTGATAGAGAGCGATGACCCTGAATTTCAAATATTCCTTGAGGGGTTAATTACGGTCTGCCGCGATTTGGCGCGTCAGATTGCCCGGGATGGTGAAGGCGCTACCAAGTTGGTGGAGGTCAAAGTAACAGGGGCTGCCACTGAAGCCGATGCCGTGATCATCGCGAAATCGATCGCTACTTCCAATCTGGTCAAGACGGCGCTCTTCGGAGCGGATGCTAATTGGGGCCGGATTCTGGCCGCCGCCGGTTATTCGGGAATTATCTTCGACCCTGGCCGGGTTCAAATCTATCTTGGGGATCTGTTGGTCTGTGAGAATGGTCTTGGTCTGGTCTTCGATGAGGCGCGGGCCAAAGAGATTCTCGATCGATCCGAGATCGCGATTACTCTCGCCTTAGGAGCGGGTCCTGCGGAAGCTACCGTTTGGACCTGTGATTTGAGTTACAATTATGTCAAAATCAACGGTAGCTATCGGACGTGAACCGTTGGCTCGCAGATGTGTTGCAAATATCGCATTTTCAGTAAGGGGGTGGCCGGAGTGGATCAGATTATCGCCAAAGCCGGGGTTCTGGTCGAAGCGATTCCATACATCCGGACTTTTTACGGCAAAACGTTTGTCATTAAATACGGCGGCAATGCAATGATTAATGAATCATTGAAACTCGGCGTCATGCAGGATATCGTGTTGTTGAAATTCCTCGGAGTCAATCCGGTGGTAATCCACGGCGGCGGCCCGGAGATCACCCAGATGTTGAACCGGGTGGGTAAAAAGGCTCAGTTTGTTCAAGGCTTGCGGGTTACTGACGCTGAAACCATGGAGATTGTGCAGATGGTGCTGGTCGGTAAGCTGAACAAAGAGATCGTCGCCAAACTGAACCTGATCGGGGGAAAGGCGGTCGGCCTCGCGGGGCAGGATGCCAATCTGATCCGGGCCAAAAAGACTCAGCCCACGATGCCGGAAAATTTTCAGGGAGAGATTCCCGATGTCGGTTTCGTCGGAGAGGTGACTGGGATTGACACCACCATTATCGATCAGCTGATTGCCAACAATTATATCCCGGTTATTTCTTCGATTGGCGTCGGGGAAGACGGAGTCAGTTATAATATCAACGCGGATACGGCCGCCGGTGAATTGGCCGCGGCGCTGCGGGCGGAGAAGCTATTGATGTTGACGGACGTGGAAGGGATCTTCGAGAACTATGAGGATAAGTCCTCGCTTATTTCGGCGCTGCAGGTAGAACATGCGCATGAAATGATAGCGCAGGGCAAAATCGAAGGCGGCATGATTCCCAAGGTTCAGGCTTGTATCACTGCGTTAAACCATGGTGTTAACCGGACTCATATCATCGATGGCCGTCTTTTGCACTCCATGCTATTGGAGATCCTAACCGATCAAGGCATCGGTACCATGGTGGTTCATTAAAAAGGCAGGTGTATATAGCGATGTCTACTTCCAATTTGCTTGAACTCGGTCAGCCGGCGGTGATGAAGAATGTGGGTCGGTTGCCGGTAGTCTTTACCCGGGGTCAAGGATCGCGTTTATGGGATGCCGATGGCAAGGAGTATATCGATCTTCTGACCGGCATCTCGGTTCATAACTTCGGCCATTCTCATCCGGCCATTACGGAAGCGCTGGTACGTCAGGCCGGCAAAATCATTCATGTATCCAACTATTTTTACCTTGAGGAACAGCTGAAACTGGCGGCGGGTTTGACCCGGCTCACCGGTTTTCAACAGGTCTTTTTTTCCAACAGCGGCGCCGAGGCCAACGAAGCCGCGCTGAAACTGGCTCGTAAGCATGGCAAGATTCATTTGAACGGCAAGTATCAAATTGTCACCGCCTGCGATTCGTTCCATGGCCGGACCTATGGCGCCTTGTCCGCGACCGGGCAGCCTAAATATCAGGCCAGTTTTCAACCGGTCGTACCCGGCTTTAAGTATGCCGCCATGAACGACATCGAATCCTGGAAAGCGGCTATCGGTGACGAAAGTTGCGCGATTCTCATCGAATTGGTTCAAGGCGAAGGCGGCGTGGTTCCGGCCGCGCCCGGGTTTATCGCCGAGTTGGTGGCGTTCTGCCGGGAACGGCAGGTATTGGTGATGGTCGACGAGGTGCAGACCGGTTTTGGGCGGACCGGCAAGCTCTTTGCTTACCAACATTTTAACTTCCAGCCGGATGTCATCACCATCGCCAAAACTTTGGGTGGCGGGATCCCTTGCGGAGCGCTACTCGTCACCGAACAGGCCAACTTGTTTGAACCCGGCGATCATAGCACCACGGTTGGCGGCGGCGCCATGGCCTTCGCGGCGGGTCTAACGGTGTTGGAGTTATTACAGGAACCGGGTCTGATGGATGAAGTAAACCGCAAGGGTCAATATATCCGTAGTGTTTGGGAAGAATGGCGCCAGGAACTGCCATCGGTCAAAGGTCCTCGGGGCCTCGGGATGATGCTAGCCTTGGATCTGAATGTTCCCAGCAAACCAGTGATGCTGAAATGCCTGGAACGGGGCTTGGTGGTCAATGCGGTCACCGATACGGCGATCCGTATATTACCGGCCTTAAATATTCCCATGACCGACCTGGATGAGGCTTTAGGCATTTTAAAGCAGGTATTGCGAGAGTTTTCCTGAATATTTAGCGGCGGTCCCGATTCATCAGTTTAAGCGAACTAAGCGAACGGAGGAGTCATAATGGAAAAGTTAAACAAGGTGGTTCTGGCGTATTCGGGCGGTTTGGATACCTCAATCATCATTCCCTGGCTAAAAGAGAATTACGGTTGCGAGGTCATCGCTTATGCGGCCGATGTGGGTCAAGAGGAAGAATTGGAGCCATTGAACGAAAAAGCCATCAAAACCGGCGCCAGCAAGATTTACATTGAAGATCTCAAGGAAGAACTGGTGAAGGACTTTGTCTTCCCCATGATCAAATCCGGGGCGATTTATGAGGACCGCTACTTATTGGGGACCTCCATTGCCCGGCCGGTCATCGCCAAACGGCAAGTCGAGATCGCTATCCGCGAAGGAGCCGACGCGGTCGCCCACGGTGCCACCGGAAAAGGCAATGACCAGGTTCGTTTCGAATTGACCTTTAAAGCCTTAAAGCCGGATCTGAAGATCATCGCTCCCTGGCGGGAATGGTCGATCAAATCCCGCGACGAGGAGATCGATTACGCCGAAGCCCGGGGAATTCCGGTCCCGGTTTCCAAGGCCAAACCCTATTCGATGGATCGCAACCTGTGGCACATCAGCTACGAGGGGGGGATCCTGGAAGACCCTTGGAATGAATATAACGATGACATGTTCATATTGACCGTCTCTCCGGAACAAGCGCCCGATAAACCGGAGTTTTTGACCATCGATTTTGAGAAAGGCGTTCCGGTGGCCATTAACGGCCAGGGTTACGATCCGGTAGCGCTGATCTTTAAGCTCAACGAGATTGCCGGCCGTCACGGTGTGGGCCGGGTCGACATCGTTGAAAACCGGCTGGTCGGCATGAAATCAAGAGGTGTCTACGAGACTCCGGCTGGGACTGTGTTATACGAGGCGCATCATGCTTTGGAAACCATCACTTTGGACCGGGATACCCTGCATTACAAACAAATGGTCGCCGGTCGTTACGCTGAGCTGGTCTATTTTGGTCAATGGTTCACGCCGCTCCGCCAGGCGCTGGATGCTTTTATCGATCAGACCCAGCAGCATGTGACGGGTTCGGTAAAGCTCAAATTGTTCAAAGGCTCGGTCCAAACCGTCGCTCGGAAATCGCCCTACTCGCTTTACCAGGAAAACCTGGCGACCTTTGGCGCGGATCAGGTTTACAATCAGAAGGATGCCGAGGGTTTCATCAACCTGTTCGGACTGCCGTTGAAGGTTCAGGCTTCCTTGAACCAAAGCCTTAAAAAATAACCCGTTGACGAAACCAGCTGTCGTTTGGTTAAGCATGCAGAGCGAGCCATGGAGTCATCTTAAAAAGCAAGTCCTTTCATTGGGCTTGCTTTTGTTTTTTGCGCGATAAATCGCGGGTATGAGTTTGAAGCTCCGTATATTCACCGGTCAGGAACGAATAATAAGCTTATCACAGAGCAGATGCGGAGGATGGTTATGGAGCGTTTACGAGTGGGAATTATCGGAACCGGAATGGCTTTCGAAAAGTTACATTACCCGGCATATCAGGAGTTGGCCGAGGAATATCAGATAGTGGCCCTTTGCGATGAAGACCGGGTTAAGGCGGAGAACTGGGCCAAACGGCTGGGATTGTCCGACCAGGATATCTACACCGATTACCGGCAGTTGGCGGGACGCGATGATGTACAGGTGATCGATATCATGGTTCCGATCGGACTCAATTTTACCGTCGCCGAAGCGGTCGCCAAGCAGATCGCCGGGACCAAAAAAGGGATTATTCTGGAGAAACCGCTGGCGCCCACCCTGGAACAGGCGGAACAATGCGCGGCCCTGCCGGAAAAATATCAGATTCCGATGCTGATCGCCGAGAATTACCGTTATAACGAAGATCCCAATCTCATCCGCGACTTGGTGGGTCAGGGCCAGATCGGCGCGGCCGATTATTTTCTGTGGAACCGAGTGTTAAATTATCCGGACGATATGCGCAAAGATACTTTTCCGGCCAAGGAATGGCGGCAGCATCCCGATTTTCCGGGCGGCGTTTTTTATGATACGGCGGTTCACGATATCGCGGCCATCCGTCATGTTTTCGGCGCGATTGACGAGTTGATGGCTTACGGGCAACAAAAACCGGTGACTCCGGATCAATACACGGTCGTCCATGTCGTATTCCGCTTTCAGAGTGGCTTTACCGGAAGTTATGTTTTTTATGCCGGCGGCAAGGAGATGCAGCGGCCTTTGGTCGGCTGGCGGATCATCGGACAGAAAGGTGAGATTTATCAGGAGGAGCGAGACTGCGGCGTGATCAACCTGACTCTGAATGACGGAAGTTCCAAACAAATCCCTTATCGGCCCCAACGGGGCTACTACAATGAACTGCTCAATTTTTACAACGCTTATCTCGGTAAAGAACCGATTGCGGTCACTCCCGAGCTTGAATTGGGCGATGCCCGAACGGTATTGGCGATTCTGGAATCGATGGAGCAGGAGACTCCGGTGAGAGTAGACGAGGGGGCAAGCTACACCCCGCATTATCAGGCCCGTTCGGAAAGCAGTTATCTCCGGCAATAAGCTGCGGAGCCAGATGAACCAATGGAGCGGGATATGAGCTTACTGGGCGGCCCCCGGGTTTAAGGGGCTATCCATGGCGGCGAAAGAGATCTTTTGATAACCGGACGGTATTTCAAACAAAACATCGGCGGCCGGAGTTTCGACGATGTTTTTTACCTCTTGCACAAAATTGAACCCTTTGGCGCCGCGAATCTCCGTTTTTAACGGATACCCCAGTTTTAGCGCTACCCATTGCGTCATAGTAATTCGCGGATCGGCAAAGAAGTAGCGAATCACCGTACAACGATAGCCATTTAAGTTCTCGGTGCCGACAATTTTGGTCTCGCGGATATCCTCGGTGGCAACGCCAAACGCGCCGAGATCGGCTTGGGTGCCGAGATAAGCGGCTTCCAGGAAGGTGTGATTGGCAGGATTGAGCGTCCAGACCAGCTTGCGGTCGAGCCGGACGATGATGACCTGTAGCTCGTTTTTCAGCTGTAATTCCTGACGGATGGCGTTTTCCTGGACGTAGAGCCGCCCGGATTGAACCCGGCCATTCTGCGACAACGTTAAATCGGCTGAGAATGTTGCGGCACACGCTGCGTGAGCGGTTCCCAAAAACATTACTACGAATAAAAACCCCGTTACCAAACGGCTACGCATTTTTTATCCTTTAAAGCTGTTTTAGAATGATAATCTATATCTATTATCGCGCGAACTCGTCCAATTGAAAAGACTCTTTCATCATTTTTAAGGTTAGTCCAAGAAATCCCATACGATCCGGTCTGATAGCGTAAAAACGTTCCCCAAAACGGGTTGTCCGGCCTGAGTACCGACGGCGGGATAGCCGATGTAAAAAGAGAAAGTTAGCCAAAAACCCGGCCTATTTTGCCGGGTTTTCGGTTGAGAACGAACGAAACGGCCGGTTTTAGTCTTCCTTGCCCGCCGCTTCCGTCCGGTAGAAGCCGGCCGACTCCAGCAGGGCATGTTTGATCCGGGCGGCTTCCGGCGAGAGAAAAACGTCATAGGTCTGAGGATAGCGTAGCCGTCGGTACTCATCAGGGAAGCATGACAGGTTCGTCTGGGCCCGCGCTTGCAGGTCTTGCAAACTAACCGGCTCGGCCGTAATCTTTCCTCCGCTGACCATTTTTTGAGATAGAACCGTATGATGATGGGCCTTGAATTTAATCTCTTTTTGGAGATTCTCCCGATCGTAACCGGTGATCCGTCCCGCTTGAACCGGCTCGTCTTCAAGGTAGAGCAGATCGGCCAAAGGGTGGTTTTCAGCGTCGTAATAGCGGATGATCCGCTTGCGGCCGGGATCGGTGATCTTGGTGATGTTGCCGGAGATCTTGATCCGCGGCTCCCAGCCGTTGGCGTCCTGGATGGCGACCAGTTTATAGACTCCGCCCAGGGCCGGATAATCGCGGGAAGTAATCAGGTTGGTGCCGACGCCCCAGGAGTTGATCTTGGCGCCCTGCCGTTTCAGATCGGCAATCAAATCTTCATCCAGTTCGTTGGAGGCGACGATCAGCGGATCGGCGAATCCGGCCTCGCGGAAGAGCCGCCAAGCCTCTTTGGAGAGTTTCGCCAAGTCGCCGGAGTCCAGCCGGATAGCGCCCCGGGTGTCGCTCCCTTGCGCCCGCAGTTCTTTAAAGACCGCGATGGCATGGGGAATGCCGCTGTGCAGCGGGTCATAAGTATCGACCAACAGCGTGATGTTATTGGGGAAGGCTTTGGCGTAAGCCATGAAGGCCTCGGTTTCGCTATCGAAACTCATTACCCAGCTATGGGCGTGGGTTCCCAGCATTTTGGCGCCGTAAAGCTTGCCGGCGAGCACGTTGGAGGTGCCGACGCAACCGCCGATGATGGCGGCGCGGGCGCCGCTCAGTCCGCCATCGGGTCCTTGGGCGCGGCGCAAACCAAATTCCATGACCGGGTCGCCCTCGGCGGCGTAACAGACCCGGGCCGCTTTGGTGGCCACCAGGGTGGGGTAATTCAAAGCGTTTAACAGGTTGGTCTCCAACAATTGCAGGAAACCGAGCGGACCCTCGACCCGGATCAACGGTTCATTGGGGAAGACCACCGAACCCTCGGGAACGGCCCACAGGTCGAAGCGCGGTTTGAAGTCGGCCAGGTAATTCAGAAAATCCGGTTCGAATCCCAAACTGGCCAGATATTCGAGATCGGCCCGGTTAAAGGCAAAGTTGCGCAAGGAATCGAGAAATTGTTCCAGGCCGGCGCTGAGCGCGAAGCCGTTGTGGGGCGGCAGCGCCCGGAAGAAATATTCAAAGCAGGCTTTTTGTTCGTGGCGGTTATACTTCCAAAAGCCATAAAGCATGGTCAGTTCGTAAAAATCGGTCAGCAGGGCGGAGTCTTTCCGTTGGCCCCAATCGACCGCGGCGTCCATCCATTGATCCATCGTTTAGTTCACCCCGTCCTCATACTCGGCGGCCGAAATAAGCTTCACGCCGGCCCCTTCCAGCTCGCGCAGGGCTTGAGCGGCGGACCCCGGCGGAACGTCCACGCCCCGGACGGCGTCACGGATCACCCGTACCTGGAAGCCTTCGTGCCGCGCGTCGAGAGCGGTCGCTTTCACGCAATAATCGGTGGCCAGTCCGGTGAGATAAAGGGTGACCACGCCCAGGCACCGCAATTGATCCGCCAGGTCGGTGCCTTGAAAGCCGCTGTACGCTTCCTGATCGACGGCGGTCCCTTTATTGACGATGATAGCGTCCTCCCGGACCTGGAGTGCGGGATGGAAGGCCGCGCCGGGAGTTCCCGCCACACAGTGGACCGGCCACGATTGATCGACGAAGCGGGGCTGGACCGCGAAACTGATATGAGCGGCGGGATGCCAGTCCCGGGTGTAAACCACGGTTTCGAACCGGGGCAACAAACGGTTGATGATGGGAATGATCTGATCGCCCTCTGCAACGGCCAGACTGCCGCCCGGGCAAAAATCATTTTGCACGTCGACCACCAACAGGGCAGACTTCATAAATAGTCACCTCGAGCCATAATTGATAATGGAGAATCGGTTGAAAAAGTTTTGCCTATGCTTTCCCAGCCGGAAACCTCGACTGGAAAAGGGGAAAGCGCGGAGTTTATCTACCTCATTCATAGGAAAAGATGGTGTAATTCATTTCCAACGATTCGGGAACGGATTACAATTTATATAATTATTCGGTATGGCCCCGGATTACCCTGCCGGGCCCGGTAACAAAAGTCGCTCGTTAACGTTTTTTAACCAAATCGGCCCCGAGTCGCGGCAGGAAGCGCCGGACCGATCGCGAATTTTCAGGTGGGTTCATTAAGCTCAGGAATTTAACTCTGCTTATGGTAGGGACGGGATTCGGAGTGGCGATCGACGGCTCGGGACCGTTCCTCAATGATCATCACTGCAATGAATAACCTTTTGGGGATGGGAGGAACGGATATGGAGAAAGAGCCGGTTACAACCGCGGTTCGGCAATTGCGCGCCGCCAGGGTGGCGTTTACCGGTCATTTATATGCCTATGAAGACAAGGGCGGCACCGAGGTCGCCGCCCGGGAGCTCGGCATCGCTGAACACAGCACCGTGAAAACCTTGGTCATGGAGGATGAAGAGCAGCGCCCCCTGCTGGTGTTGATGCATGGCGACCGCAAGGTTTCCACCAAGGAACTGGCCCGGCTGATCGGTGTCAAGAGTATTCAGCCTTGCACGCCGGAGACCGCCACCAAACACACCGGCTATCTGGTGGGAGGGACCTCGCCGTTCGGAACGCGCAAGCGGCTTCCGGTTTATGTGGAGGAAACCATTCTGGAGTTGCCGTTGCTCTATATCAATGGCGGGAAGCGGGGTTATTTGGTCAGCATCACCCCGCAAGATTTGAGGCGGGTTTTGAATCCGGTCCCGGTCCGGGTGGGGATCGAGTGAATGTTTTTACCGGGGGGCCGATCCGTCCATGAGCGCCGTCGCTCCTTGCTTTCCCGCGACGAAGCTGAGTCCGCCCGACCTTCGGGAAAGCAGGCCCGGCGATCGGGAAAACTGCCCCGAGGTTTGGGCAAGATAGCCCAGGCTTTGAGAGAGCATACTCAAGCCTTGGGAGAGCATGCCCAAGCCTTGGGAGAGTATGCCCAAGCTTTGGGAAAGGATTCCCAAGCCTTGAGCATCCTTTCCCACACCCTGGGGAAGTCATCCCGAGCTTTGGGAGAGTTGTCCCGGTGATCATCCTTCTATTTCTACTTCCCAAATCAACTCCAGGAGCAAAAACGCTTCGCATTTTGGGGACCGCCTCCGCTTTTAGCGGGAATGCTCCGCCATCGCCGGTTGCGGCAACGTGACAATAAAAGTAGCGCCTTGTCCCGGCTGGCTGACGACCCGGATGGTTCCGCCATGGCTTTCAACGATCCACTTGGCAATGGGCAGGCCCAAACCGGTCCCGCCCATGGAGCGGGAGCGCGCCTTATCGACCCGGTAAAAGCGTTCGAAGATCAGCCTTTGTTCTTCCGGAGCGATGCCGATGCCATTGTCCCGGACGCTGATCTCCAGTTTGGAGCGGTCTGGCTCCGACAGCCGGATCGAAAGCTGAACCTCGCCGTGGCCGTGGTCCGACGTGTATTTCAAGGCGTTATCCAGCAAGAGCAGCAACAATTGGGCGATGCGCTCCTTATCGGCATAGATTTGCCCTCCCGCGGGGGCTTGCAGCTGTAAAGTAATTTGTTTTTCGTTGGCAATGGGCTGCAAAGTCCGGACAATCTGTTCGGCGACCGGCCTCAGCTCGAACCATTCCCGCACGATATGCAAAACCGCCGCGTCGGAACGGGCCAAGGTCAACAGGTCGCCGATGATTCGGGACATCTTTTTAATCTCGTCTTTCATGTCCGCCAGGACCTGTTGCACAAAGGGCGTCAGTTGACTGACGGAGTCGCTTTGAATCGCGTCCACCGAGGTCAACAAGACACTCAACGGGGTTCGCAGCTCATGGGAGGCATCGGCCAAAAACTCCCGTTGCCTTTCATAGGAGCGTTTGATGGGTTCGATGGCTCTGGCGGCCATGATATAACCGGCCAGGGTCACCAAAGTAAAGAACAAAACGAAAAAGCCGCCCAGGACATACAACAGCCTCAGTAAGATTTGGTAATAGGCCGTGACATCTTTTCCGACATAGATGGTTCCATAGATCACGTTTCCGCTCTCCAGCGGGCGGGCCACGATGAACATGGCCTGCGTTCGATGGGCTTCCCGAAAAATAAAAAAAGCCGGTTTACCGAGTTTTTTGCTCCATTGCCCGATGTTTTGCTTGGCCTTCCGGTCGAGCAGGGGGCGGGGATTGGAGTAATGGAACAGTTTGCCGTCCTTGTCAAAGGCGTAAAAAAACAGCACATCATTCTCATTCGGCTCCAATTTGGAATAATCCCGCCGCAGATAACTCTTATCCATCAGGATGGCCAGATTTTCCTCGGCTTCTTCTTTGGCGTAGGCGATAATGTCGGAGCGTTCGCCGCGGTACATAGCCCAGGTCACGCCGGCGAACGTCACTACCACGAACAGCAGCAACAAGGCGCCGATTAAGAGGGAGTTAAAGAGGGTCAGCTGTTTTTTTAATTTGTTAAACATGCTTATCCTCTAATTTATAACCTATCGCGCGTACGTTATAAATCAACGGTTTTTCTTGCGGCAGATCGAGCTTTTTGCGGAGCAACCGAACATAGGCGTCGAGGTTATTGGGCGTGACCTCGTTTTCCAATCCCCAGACCCGGTTGATAATGACTTCGCGGGGAACGACCCTGCCGCTGTTCTGAAAGAGCAGGTCCAATATTTGAAATTCTCTGCTGGTAAGTTGAATCTCGCGGGTCCCGCGTTTCACGGTATGGAGGGTTCGGTTTAACGTGAGCGTGCCATTCTGGACGATTTCTTCCCGGAGCGGTTCCGTGCCGCGGCGGGCCAGGGCACGCAGCCGGGCCGAGAGTTCGACGAATTCGAACGGTTTGATCAAGTAGTCGTCGGCGCCGGTATCCAAGCCAAGGACCTTATCGTCAACGGCGTCCCGCGCCGTCAACATCAGAATCGCCCGCCGGTAGCCGCTTTTCCGCAAACGGTCGCAGACCCTGATGCCGCTTTCCCCGGGCATCATCCAGTCCAGAATAATCACGTCATAGGTCGTATAGGCCACATAATCGAATACTTCATCGCCGCGCTGGACCCAGTCGACCTGGTGTTTATCCTTTTCTAACAAGTGTTTCAGCAGGTTTCCCAAGCGTATATCGTCTTCGGCCAAGAGAATTTGCAAAACAGATCACCTCATAGCGACTCATGGAATGATTCGGTAAAAGACGTCATTATCCTTTTGGGCGAGTTTTTCGAGCGTCGTTCCGGATGCTTCTTTCAAAAATTTCTGTTCTGAATGGGTTGGCACGATGATCATTTTTTTCTGGCCCGGTTGAGTCTTGAATTCTTCAATCGTATAGACGGGCATAGTATATTTGGCATACCAGGTGAACGAAGGGTTACGAAATTTACCGACAGCATCTTCGGGTTCAATCCGATCCAGCAGGTGGCCGCTGTAGTATACCGCCGAAGTGCTGTAGGACTGGTAAGTGCCGATCCGGTAGTCCTTATAAGAAGAAAGATCCCGCGCAAAATTTTTGCCGGACTGCAATTGGGCATAAGCAGGCAAAACCATTACCGCAAGCAGCAGATAGCTAACGATAACGCCATATTGTTGCATTCTCAAGCGTTGGGGTTCCTTGGCGCGGAATAAGCACCAAATCATGAAAATGAAGCTGAGTATCGCAAGGGACAGATAAACATCCAATAACAAGCCGTTTTTCAAGATCCGGTAAGCGATAAATACAAATAGGACATTTAACAAGAGCAAAGGCCAGAGCAGGACCCAGCTTTTGACGGCACCGCTGTTTGCTTCCAAATGCTTGCCCAGGTAAATTGCTCCCAAAACGGCGACCGGGAACAAGAACGGGAAGGTATAGGTCAGATATTTGGTAGCGATGAGGGTGTAAAAGATAAAAAACACCCCGATCCAGACGATTAAAAATTGCGCCAACATATCCTTTTGGCGGATTTTTTTGATGGCGTCCCAGATGCCGCCGGTCATTACTCCGGTCCACGGCAAGGTGCTCAGGACAAAAACTACCAAATAATAGTAAAAGACATTGGCTTTGGGATGTTCCGAGACGGTGGCACGGAGCAAATTATGCACGCCAAAGAAATTCTGGATAAAAAGATTGCCGTGTTTGAGGTACATGAAGCCGTACCACGGCAGGGCAATCAGGCAGAAAAGCAACAATCCCTCGCCGATGCGCATGTTTTTCAACTCGGCCCATTGTCGTTGCCAGGCGAGAAAGAGCAGGATGATCAGACCTGGCAACATGATCCCGACCGGGCCCTTGGTCAGCACTGCCAGAGCGAAACAGGCATACATGGGCAGATACCAGCGCTTGGCCTTGGTACCGTCCCTGGCAATAAAACCGAGATAGAAAAAGATCAGCGCCGCGGCGTTGAAATCAAACAGGACCATGTCGGTGATGATCAGTTTGGCGATCATGAAATATTGCAGTGAGGTCCCCAGCAGGACCGCGGCGAGCGTGCCCAGGCGTTCATTGCTGAGTTTGGTGACAAACCAATAAATGAGGGTCACCCCGATCGCTCCGGCGAGCGCCGGAACGACCCGGAGCGCCAAGTCCGAATAACCCAGGAGCTTCATGGCCAAAGCCAGCAGCCAGTATATCATGGCCGGCTTATCATACCAGAACTTTCCGTAAATCCGCGGCGACAGCCAATCCCCCGCGGCGACCATCTCTTTGGCGGTCAAAGCATAATTGGATTCGACCGTATCAGTGATCGGCAACGCGTGGGCCCACAGAATAAAAAATACGAAACTGATCAAAAAAACGAGCAGTCGTTTGTTAAGCTTCATCTTGTACCTCTGACGTTAAAAAGTGTTATGATGAACCCGGTTCCGAAGGACGGGATAATCATAAAAACTTAAAGAAGCGCAATAAAGCTGATGGCTCCTTTTTACAGATCGCATTACGCTCTGAAAGCCTTTGCGCATGAACCTTAAATGTCATGGCGCAATGAAGTTACCGGATTGGCCAGGTCATTTCTTTGCTGGCAATAATAGCGCCACATTTCCGCAAATATCTTTTTGATGACCGCGTTGCTGGCCAGTGTGGATTCTCCGGCCACCCGCGGATAGTAACACAAACCGATCTCGCGGATAGTGTAACCTCTTTTATGGGTTTCGATTAACAACTCGGCGTCAATGAAGGAACCTTCCGAAATTAAATGAATCTGCTTGAGAATTTCTCTTTTGAATAATTTAAATGAAAAATTGACATCGTGAACTTTTAGCCCAAAGATCAGCCGGATGAGCCGATTATAGACTTTGGAAATAAATTTGCGACGCAGCGATTCCGCCCGCGAGAGGCGATAGCCCACGAGCATGTCGGCTGCAGCGATCTGCGGAATCGCTGCGCAGACATCATTAAAATCTAACGGCAGATCCGAATCCATATACAAGATGTAGTCCTTGGAGGCATTGGCAAAGCCGGTTTTCAGCGCTCCGCCCAGTTTGCGGTTGACCGGATGATGGATGACCTTAAGGACCGGATAGCGCTCGGCGAGCCTGTCCGCCAGTGGACCGCAGCCATCCGTGCTGGCGTCGTCGACCACGACAATCTCGTAGTCGATGTTGAGTTTTTCCCCAATGGTCATGGCCCCTTGGACACACGGTTCAATATTGTCAATCTCATTGTACATTGGAAATACAAACGATAGACTAAAATCCCTGTTCATAATATCCTCCTTAACGATTATCCAAATCGATTAACGTTCTATGGTAAGTTGGAAGCAAGGCCTTTCGTTTCATAGATCGCGGTAGCTGATCAGTTTAATCCGGTTTTTTTTGATCAGTCGCAGCGTTTCAACGGCTTTCAAAGCGTTCAGTTCATCTTCCCAATGGTAATTCCACGGATACGCTTTGTTTAATTCTTCGTTATTCAAACCGGGATGAACCATAATCTCCGATGTTCCCTCGGGCAGCCGCTCAATAATGTTTTGCAGTTTGGTTTGATCCATCTGCCCTCCCGTCAGCATTCCAAAGAAATTTTCCGGACCACGGATCCCCAGCCGCTGATACTTCTTTCTGGTCATAGCCAGTAGGGTACAGCCCGTTAATACGGTTCGGTTTAATGTTTTGCCAAAAGACCAGCGCTTGGTATTGAAAAACCAGAATGGTTCGGCAGGGATCCGCACTTTGGCAACGTTAAAATCTTTGGCCAGCCGTCCGATAATCTCAGCGATGCCCGGCAAGGCATGGATATGCTGATGACTATCCAGATGAGTGATGGGAATCCCGCTTCCCACAACCTTTTGGAGCTGGCAACGCAGCTCCGTTTCGACATGAGCGAGTTCGATACGGCCGGTTAAATACTGGCGGACAAATGTCGTATAGCTTGAGAAAAAACTGCCGTCCTCGGTAATCAGGGAACGAACATCGCCGCGGGCTACCGGGCGGAGTCCCACTAAAGTGAGATGAACCCCGATGCCCAGGTTGGGATATTGCCGGGCCATCACGACCGCATCTTGAAAAGCTCTGCCTCCGGCGACAATGGTGGCACTGGTCACGCATCCTTCTAAATAGGCTTCGATGATCCCCTGATTGATCTTTTCGTGCAAGCCAAAATCATCGGCATTAATAATCAAACGCTTCATGGAACTCACCTCCCAACTTTCATCGAAAATTACAACCGGATTTTTTTACAAACACTTGTGAGGTAACTCGTAACTTCATTGCAATATTTATAGTATAAAATTTGAATCTGAAAATTGAATGAAAGGGGTCTATCTGATATTATGGATAAGCTATGTCACAACTAGGATAAGGGAGAAAGTAACTAATCGCCAGCTAGTTGAAATTTTCGAAAAAGAATCATGATCATCCGCATATTTTCGTTAAGGATGCGGAAGTCCTTGCCGATAGATATAGAAATCACTTTGTCTATCAGGCGATATATTGCATTTAATATATTCCGATGTATGAATGGTACGATCGACGAAGCAGAAAAATAGTCGACGAATATATGCCAATTAAGGCAAAGGATGTAGGGGGGAATTCAATGATTGAGGGCAAGTATCTGACGTTCAGTCTGGGAAATGAAGGGTATGGCATCCCTATTCGGCAAGTCAAGGAGATCATCGGGATGATGGAGATAACATCGCTCCCGAAGACGCCGCTGTTCATCAAAGGCATCATTAATCTGCGGGGAAAGATCGTGCCGGTCATCGATTTGCGGTTAAAGTTCGCTATGCCCGAGCAGCGTTACACCGATCGCACCTGCATCATTGTAGTAGAGTTGGAGACAGCGGGCCAACAGCGGGTAATGGGGTTGGTGGTGGATGCGGTCTTGGAAGTTGTCAACGTCGCAGCCAGTGATGTTGAACCTCCCGAACAGTATGACAGCATTATCGACGGCAAGTTTATGACGGGGATCGCCAAACTCAAAAACAAAGTGCTGGTTTTGCTGGAAATGAATCAAATGTTGGTTCCGGATGAATTATCGGCATAACAAGAGAAGAGGAGTGATGAAAATGTTGAAACAACTGAGGCTCAGCGCCAAATTGATCTGTAGCTTTTTATTGGTAACGCTCATCACGTTCATTTTAGGATGCATCGGATGGGTCAGCATTCAAAAGCTGGGCGCGAATCTCGCCCAAATCAATAATAAAATGCTTCCGTCGATTCAGGATCTTCTGACCATGGAGTCCGGAATGAACAGCATCCTGGCGGCTGAACGCTCCATGTTGATCGCGCCGGACCAGGATGAAATGGTTTTTCAGAAAAACCGGATGAATACGATTTGGAAGGATGTCGAAAAGAGCGCCAAGAACTACGAATCAATCATATCCCTGCAGGGGGAACGCGAGTTATGGACCACGCTGCAAACAACGTGGAGCGCTTGGAAAGACAGTCATGACCAGGTCGTGAACTTGGCTTTGGTGGGAA
Organism: Bacillota bacterium; assembly: GCA_023400055.1. Taxonomy (GTDB): domain Bacteria; phylum Bacillota; class UBA4882; order UBA8346; family UBA8346; genus Hydrogenispora. The sequence goes on along the minus strand of JAEXFN010000047.1, from coordinate 105,904 downwards.
CGACCGCTTCAAAGAAAAAGGCCCAGGAAATTTCCTATACGGTGGCTCGCCAAAACTTCTTGAAATCGGAGGATACTTTAAAGAAGATCATTGCCTTTAACCGTCAGGCGTCGGATCTTGAAGACAAACGCGCCGAAAATGAACAACGAAATACTTCGGTTCTCATTGTCATCAGTATTGCAGTGGGTTTGTTGTTATCCCTGGGGCTCGGTTATTTCCTGAGTACTTCCATCACTCGCTCAATCAAGAACAGCGTCGACAGCCTGACGGAAAGCGCCACGCAGATTGCCGCCGCCTCGACTCAACTCTCGGCCACCAGCCAGCAGCTGGCGGAGGGCAGCTCCGAACAGGCTGCGGCCATTGAGGAGACTTCCACCACTTTGGAGGAGACTTCATCCATGGTCCAGCAGAATACCGAAAATACCCGGCAGGCTGGACTATTGTCGAAACAGACCATTGACGCAGCGGATCATGGCAATCGGGAGATGGCCCAGATGATGGCCTCGATGAATGAGCTGAAGAAATCCAGCGACCAGATTGCCAAGATTATCAAAGTGATCGATGAGATCGCTTTCCAAACCAACATTCTGGCCCTGAATGCCGCAGTCGAAGCCGCGCGCGCCGGGGAAGCCGGCATGGGATTCGCCGTGGTGGCCGAGGAGGTTCGTAATCTGGCGCAACGCAGCGCCCAAGCGGCCAAAGACACCGCCGCCATGATTGAAAACAATATTGAGTTGGCCGGCAAAGGAGTAAGCGTCTCTGAACGGGTTCAGGAAGCGCTCAGCACCATCACCCAGCAGGCCAAAAAGGTCAACGAATTGATGGAAGAGATCGTGGTCGCCAGCCAGGAGCAATCGCAAGGGATACTTCAAGTGAATAAGGCCATCACCCAAATGGAGACGGTCACCATGTCCAATGCCGCCGGCGCGCAAGAGAGCGCTTCGGCCGCCGAAGAACTAAACGCCCAAGTCTTTAGCACGCGGGAGATCGTCCATCAGCTCAAGGCGTTGGTGGATGGGGGCGCCGTCGATGACGCCGAGGCACCGCTTACAGCGAAGCCGACGCGCCGACCGAAACGAGCCCAAATTTCCGTTTCCGGAAAACCGGCTCAGGAAATGCCCGAAAAAAATGTTTCGGTTCGCAAGAGCACGCAGATTGTCGATCCCGAACAGGTAATTCCTTTAAAAGACGATCCGAGTGATTTTTAATCATGGCGGTCGATGGTTTTCATGAAGCGCAATTTGAAAAGTTTAGCCGCTTAATCTATGATCAGTTGGGGATTCATATCAATTTGGCCAAGCGGGAAATGCTAAAGACCAAATTGGACAAGTTGATGCGTCTGCAAGGGATTGATTCTTATGATGAGTACTTTCAGCGTTTAACCCGGGGCGGCGATCCCCAGGACTGGATCCGGTTTTCGGATGAGATTACCATTAATAAAACGGACTTTTTCCGTGAGAATCATCATTTCGAGTTCATTCGGAATCGCTTGGAAGCGATTCTGGAATGGAATCCCCGGATCAGAAAAGGTGCGGTCATCCGGGTTTGGAGCGCCGGTTGTTCCAGCGGCGAAGAACCTTATACCTTGGCCATGGTGTTGCGGGAAGTTCTGCCGGCCGGGATCCAAGTGAAGATCCTGGCCACGGATCTTAGCCACCGGGTCTTAGCCGCCGCTCAGCGGGGGAGTTATTCGCTGCCGGATGTGGCAGTGATCAGTCCTTACTATCTACAACGTTATTTTAAGCGTCGACACGACAAGTGGGAAGTCAACCGGGAGATCAAGGATTTGATTACCTTTCGGCAGTTCAACCTGATGGAGCCGTTTCCTTTTCGCAATACGTTTGATATCATATTCTGCCGCAATGTGATGATTTATTTTGATCCCCGGACGCAACAGAATCTAATCGGCCGGTTTTACGAAGTTTTAACGCCGGGTGGATTGCTTTTTATCGGACATTCCGAAAGTTTGACCAATAAGAAACATCATTTTCAATACCTTCAGCCGACTATCTATCAGAAAAACGCTAAAGCTGCCGGGCCGCCATTTACCCGGTGAATTGGGATAAGAGACAACAATTATCACGATATTCCGCGATCGCTTTGCAGAATGAGACGATTGCACCGAGTAATGGTAGAGCATTGTTGCAGTCAAAGGAGGTTCACCGGCCATGAGTGAACTGGCGGAGATATTTATTGGGGAAACCAGAGAACATCTGGATATACTGAATGACTCATTATTGGCGCTGGAAAAAAACCCCGACAATATGGAGCTTATCAATGAAGTTTTCCGGGTGGTTCATACCATGAAAGGCTCATCGGCCATGATGGGTTTGATGAAAATGGAAAATATGGCGCATGGCATGGAGGATGTACTGCATGACGTCCGGGATGGAAAGCTCAAGGTCGATGGCAAACTGGCCGAATTGCTCTTTGTTTGTCACGATTTTCTCCTCAATTGCCTGGAATCGGTGATTCAGAGCGGCGAGGAAGGCGATTTCAAATCGGATCAGATCATGATGCGTTTACATGCCATCATTCAAGCCAATCAACAACCGCTTGACGCCGATCCGTCTACTACCGCCAAAGGTTTGAGTTTGGATCCTGCCGCGCTCCGGCAGGCCAACGAGCTGGTCGCACAGGGTTATTCGGTGTACCGGGTTACGGTCAAATTCCAGGCGGACACCCAACTAAAATCGGTCCGTGCCTTAATAGTGTATCAGAGCCTGGAAGGGATCGGTGTGCTGCTGAAAGCCGTACCCGCAGTCAGTGATGTCAAAGAAGGCGTACTCACTTACGAACCGGATCAATTGCTTCTCTTTTTGGCGACGGAACAGGAAGAAGCCGCTATTCATCAAGTGTTAGCCGTGGAAACTGAGAGCGAGACAGCGGTAGAATCCATGGGAACCCTTGTGGAACAGCAGCCAAGCGCCAGCCCGATTCGTTTGGTGGCTGCTCAGGAACAGCCGGGAGTCGCTTATACGGATTATACTGATCCAGCCGGCGTTGAACGGATGGTATCAGAGATCATTGATGGACCAGCCGCGTTGGAAAACGTCATTGAGATCGATCGTGAATTTCGCTCCGATTTTCTAGCGGAAATTGAAGGGTACTTGAACAATATCGAACTTGGTTTGATCGAATTGGAAGGAGCGCCCGACCGTTCTGAAACTTACTACCGGTTGTTCCGGTGGTTTCATACTATCGCCGGATTGGCTGGATTTATCAACTTTGGTTCTTTAAAAAAGGTCGCCGATCAAACTAAGAAATTCTTGAACAAAATCCGCAAAGCGGATTCCAATGATGATCATGAAGTTCGGAAGTTGCTTGCGATTTCCAATGAATTGCTTAAGGATTTGCTGAACGGACCTTCTTCCGTCGATACGGGAATTCAGTCGCGCGTTGAACAGCACCTCGGTGTCCTGGATCAGTATCAGACCGGTGATTTGTCGGTAACTGATGGGATTTCCGCACCCGAACAACAAATAAAGGATAAGTCGACTGCGGTAGGAGCGGGATATGACGGCGGTTTAAAGGAACCGACCGCCGATGCTCTAGATCGACAACCGGAACCCCTTGCTCAAAAAGCGTCTCCAGCAGAATCACCCGAGGAACATCGGCCTAATCAGAACCCGGAAGTCATAAAACCCAATGGGTTCCGCGGGGTAGCGGGAACTGAATTTGCCCGCATTCCAACCTATAAGATTGATGGCTTGGTCGATAAGATCGGAGAATTGCTGATATTGCATTCCCAGATCGAGCAGAGTGCGCTTCAGCGATTTAACGCCAACGATGAGTTGGTCAACAAAGTGCTGCGGATGGAACGACTGATTAAGGATCTACAAGGTCAGTCCATGTCCATGCGCATGGTTTCCCTGAAAGCGACTTTTCAGAAGATCAACCGGGTGGCACGCGATACCATCAATGAGTTGGAGAAGGATGTCCATTATAGCGCCGTGGGCGAGGATACTGAGATCGATCGCGGTGTCGCCGAGAAAATTCAAGATCCTTTATTGCATATGGTCAAAAATTCAATTTCGCATGGGATCGAAACTGCGGCGGAACGGCTCCAGCTTGGCAAGCAACCGCGAGGCGAAGTCAAGATTCAAGCCTACAGTAAAAAAGGCAATGTCTATATTGAAGTTTCCGATGATGGGCGGGGTTTGTCGTTGGAAACGATCCTCAAAAAGGCAATTGAGAAAGGGTTGGCCGATCCCGCCAGGAACTATCGGGAAGAGGAGATTATCAGTTTCATCTTTTTGCCGGGATTTTCTACGGCCGAAAAGGTAAATCATATCTCGGGCCGCGGAGTGGGTCTTGATGTCGTTAAGACCGAAATGGCCCGGATTGGCGGAAAAATTGAGGTTCGGAATTTTCCTTCCCGCGGTTGTACTTTTATTTTGAAGATTCCGATCAATTTTGCGGCATTAAATGGCATTATCGCCGAGATTTTCGGCTATCGATGCGTGATCCCCACGCTGAATGTAAAGCAGATCATCCAGCCCCGTCCCGAACAGTGGATATTCGTTAAGGGAAAAAGGGCGTTTTTTAAGGTCCGAGACGAAGTTTTACCAGTAGTGCCGATAGCCAAAACGTTTGGGGTGTCCGAACCGGAAATCATGCCTGAGAATAGCCTGGTGGTCATTCTGGAGCTGGATAAGCACCAGAAAGCCTTGCCGGTTACGGGGATCAGTGGCCGCAAGGAAGTTGTGGTCAAACCATTGGACCAGGAATTCAAAGATCAAAAATTTACTTCGGGGGTTTCGATTCTGGGCGACGGAAGATTGGCCATGATCCTGGATGTCGAAAATTTGTTGAAAACTGAAATTTGATAATGGGACGCTCTTGGTTCATTCAAACGGAAATTTTTGAGGAGGGTGGTTAATGAAAACTCTAATTGTTGAGGATGACTTTGTCAGTCGCCGTTTGCTTCAAGTCATTTTGACACCATATGGACCTTGCGATATTGCCGTAAATGGGACGGAGGCGATCGAGGCCTTTCGTCTGGCCTGGCAGGAAAAGAATCCTTATCAGCTGATCTGCCTGGACATTATGATGCCTGAATTAAGCGGACAAGAAGTCTTGAAGGCCATTCGGGACATCGAACGGGAGCTGGCGATCGATTGGGAGGATGGGGCCAAGGTCATCATGACCACTGCGTTACATGATAATGATAACATAAAACAGGCTTTTCAAGAGCAATGTGAAGCTTACTTAGTGAAGCCGATCGAGCGGAAAAAACTCTTACAACAATTGCGTGAGTTGCAATTGATCGATTGAAAACAGATGACCGACTTTCATAAGCATTTTCTCCAACCCGGTTTCATCTTTGTTACGGATGAACCCTACTTAGTCCAGACGGTATTAGGATCTTGCGTGGCAGTATGCCTCTGGGATATCCAGCTGGCGGTCGGCGGGATGAACCATTATCTGTTTGCGCGATCCCGTCCTGGTGAGCGAAACGCCCGTTTTGGCGATTTATCCATTCCACACATGATTCGATTACTAATGGAGATGGGCGCCGACCGGGAACGTTTACGGGCGCATATCATTGGCGGAGGCCAGCATCTTCAGTTAAATTCACTCATCGGTAGTGAAAATGGCGCGATTGCCGAGGAAATTTTGAGACAATACCGGATTCAAGTCGTAACCCGGGATTTAGGAGGGCCAATCGGACGGAAGGTGATCTTTAATACCTGTACGGGGGAAGTTCTCATTCATAAAGTTAATAAGATAAGAGAAAGCGATTGGTATCGATAATATGGCTGGGAAAATTAAGGTACTGATTGTTGATGATTCGGCGATGGTTCGTAAAGTTTTTAGCACTGAATTGGCCAAGTCTCCAGAGATCGAGGTGGTTGGGACAGCTCCCGATCCATTTATTGCGCGGGACAAAATCGTGCAACTTGAACCGGATGTACTGCTTCTTGACGTCGAAATGCCCAAAATGGACGGGCTGACCTTTTTAGAAAAATTGATGCGGCACCATCCCATGCCTGTCATCATCGTCAGTTCCCTGGGAGAACAGGGGGGACAAGTAGCATTGCGGGCCTTAGATCTGGGCGCGGCGGAAGTGGTGGCGAAACCCGCCGCTTCTTATTCTGTTCAAGATATGAGCGCCCAATTGATCGAGAAAATTAAGGCGGCAGCCATAATGCGTAAAATTCCCACCCGTGTCCAGCAATCGGACCGGGCGGAAAACTTCTCGAAAAGCAACGCATTGCTCAAAACGACCTTTAAGATATTGGCAATTGGTGCATCTACAGGCGGCACGGAAGCACTTAAAACAGTGTTGACTCATTTGCCTGCCCAGATGCATCCGATTTTAATTGTACAGCATATGCCGGAGTTTTTTACTAAGGCTTTTGCGGAACGCCTCGACAGTCAATGTCAAATCCGGGTTAAGGAAGCCGAGGATCAGGAGTTGGTCGCGCCAGGGAAAGCGCTGATTGCGCCCGGCAATAAACATCTGGTGCTGAAACGAAGCGGCGCCAATTATTATGTAGAACTAAAAAGCGGACCCCTTGTCTTTCATCAACGGCCGTCGGTGGAAGTTCTCTTTCAATCGGTGGCCAAATATGCCGGGGCCAATGCCTTGGGAGTCATCCTGACCGGGATGGGAAAAGACGGTGCCACCGGATTATTGGCGATGAAAAAAGCCGGAGCTTACACCATCGCTCAGGATGAAAACAGCAGTGTCGTTTATGGAATGCCGAAAGAAGCGGTGGCGATCGATGCGGTTTCCAAGATTTTGCCACTTTCAGAGATCTCTCAAGCTCTCGTTAACGCATGTAGCAAATAAGCTAAGCAGTAGCGTTACGATATACAACAACTTATGAATAGATGAGGAGAAAAAAGCAGTATCCGTTATTTTCATCAAGCATGATTCAACAGAACAAAAAACGTTGCAATAATCGTTACAAGAGTTTTTGTACAAATGGAGGGAGTATGAGATGAACTTGGCGGACCAGGATTTATTTTTTTCAGTTTTTGAAAATATTTTTAACGCGGTTTTTATCGCCGATTCGGCCAATCGGATCTCTCATTTCAATACTGCCGCTAGAATTTTCTTTGTGGATCCCCCTTTCGATGGCTCCGATTATTCGTTACCGTGGTTGAGCGAAGAACTCCAGCGGTTTTCCGTCAATACCGTCACTGAACTCCTGCTGGAAAAGGAGTTGCCGACTCGGGACGGACTTCGTAATTATGAGCTGAAATATCGAAAAGTCTTTGAAGTCGGGGGAGCCTTTGGGGGAACGATTGTCATCCTCCGGGATGTCACCGAGCGGAGGCGGATCGGGCAGGCACTGCAGGAGAGTGAAGAACGATATCGTCAGTTTGTTGAACATTTGCCAGATGCTTTTTTTGCCCAATCCCAAGGGAAGATCGTCTATGCCAACCCCGCTTTCTTAAAATTGCTCAAATGTAAAGAACTCGGAGAAATTCTCGGTAAATCGGTTTATGATTTCATTCATCCGGATTGGCATCAGCTTACCCAGAAACGTTTGAAAACGCTGGAGACGGTGGGAAACAGCACACCGTTGGTGGAGATGCTATATTTAGAATCCGATGGAGCAACCGTTGAAGTTGAGGTCGCTTCGACAGCGGTCCATTTGGATTCGGAGACGGTCGGTGCTTTGTCGATCGTACGGGACATCAGCTCACGCAAGCTTTCGGAACAAGCTTTATTTGAAAGTGAGGCCCGTTATGGCAGTCTGTTTGAGATGAACAACTCGGTGATGCTGTTAATCGATCCGGCCACTGGAGCGATTGTCGATGCGAACGCTGCAGCCTGTGAATTTTACGGCTTTACCAAAGCCGCCTTTAAAGAACGAACCATAGCGGAGATTAACATTCTCAGCCCCGAGCAAGTCCGAGTGGAGATGAAGCGGGCACTGGAACTTGAAAAGCGGCTTTTTAATTTCCGGCATCGTTTGGCCAATGGCGAAGTTCGTGACGTCGAAGTCTATAGCGGGCCAATCCGGGTGAACCATCAGAATCTGTTATATTCGATTATCCATGATATTACCGAGCGAAAAGAAGCCGAGGATGAATTACGGCGGACCAAAGAATGGCTCGAATCGTTGTGCCGGGTGACGCCGAGCGCCGTTTTTGCAGTGGATTCCCAGGGCAATATTACCAGTTTCAATACGGCTGCGGCAGAATTGACGGGATTCACGCCGGAAGAGGCAATCGGAAAGTCTTGTCGTTTATTTGCTCCAGAACCTTGCGTCAATGGATCATGCGGTCTTTTTAACTCGAACGTTTTGAAACCGCTCATGTCCGTCGAATGCCGGATGCGGAAAAAGAATGGTCAATGGATGACTGTGTTGAAGAGCGCCGATTTATTGAAGGATGCAGAAGGCAAGATTATTGGCGGCGTCGAGAGTTTTATTGATATCACCGCCCGCAAGGAGGCGGAACAAGCTTTGGAGATGACCAAGAATGCCGCAGAAGCTGCCAATCGGGCCAAAAGTGAATTCTTGGCGAATATGAGTCACGAGATTCGTACTCCGATGAACGGGATCATCGGTATGACCGAATTAACCCTGCAGACTGAACTCAATCGAGAACAGCGAGAATATTTATTGATGGTAAAAAATTCTGCGGATTTATTGTTGGGCGTCATCAACGATATTCTTGATTTCTCAAAGATTGAGGCCGGTCAGCTTGAAATGGAATTGATCAATTTTAACTTACGGGAAGTTATTGAGAAGGCGGTAGAAGCCTTGGCGATAGCCGCCCATCAAAAAGGCTTGGAATTATCGTATGATATTGATCCCTCCCTTCCGATCGAAATCAATTCCGATCCGGGAAGGATAACGCAAGTATTGACCAATCTCATCGGTAATGCGGTCAAGTTTACCGAGCGGGGTGAGATCGTACTCAAAGTAGGCTGGATGGATTCCGGTTCTACTCAGAAGATGATTGGTTTTGCCGTAAGCGATACCGGCATTGGAATTCCATCCGACAAAATGGAACGGCTCTTTAAAAGCTTTAGCCAAGTAGATGGTTCTGTTTCCCGGAAATATGGCGGAACCGGATTGGGGCTTGCCATATCCAAGCATCTGGTAGAAATGATGGGAGGTCAGATTTACGTTTCCAGTACTGTCGGAAGAGGAAGTACTTTTCGTTTTGATATTCCTTTCACAATTCCGAATCCGCAAACCGGTTCATTGCATCCGGTCCATTTCAATGGTTCGTTGAGAACATTAGTGATCGATGATAATGAAACGAATCGGATGATTCTCAGGGATATGTTACGAAACTTGGGCTTTTTAGTGGGTTTGGCTGAGGACGGAGCGACTGGGCTAGCAATACTTCAGAAAGCGGCAGTCCAAGGAACTCCCTATCATTTTGTTTTATTGGATGCGAATATGCCGATGATGGATGGATTTTTGGTGGCCAAGGCGATCAAAAGCAGGCCGGAACTGCAAAACGCGGTAATTATGATGCTCACTTCCAATGCCGTTCAAGGAGATTCAGCCCGGTGCCGAAAATTGGGGATTGATAGCTATCTTGTAAAACCGGTTCGTCAAGGGGAGTTGATCCAAACCATGGCTCAGTTAATATATCAGCTGGGAGTAAAGCATGCTGAAATTCAGGAATCCAAATCATCCCAATCCGAACTGCCGCAAACGAAGGATACAGGCGTTCCTTTTGAATCGAGGAAAAATTTTCGAATTTTACTGGCTGAGGACAACTTAATCAATCAAAAGCTGGCGGTAACGCTATTGCGCAATCGGGGTTGGCAAGTGATATCGGTAGCTGACGGTAAAGAATGTTTGGCGGCTATGGACCGTGAACAGTTTGATCTGATATTAATGGATGTTCAAATGCCGGAGTTGGACGGTTTTGAAACAACCGCGGCGATTCGGAAGAAAGAAGCAACGGTAGGAGGACATATTCCGATAGTCGCCATGACCGCTCATGCACTCAAAGGAGATCGTGAACGTTGCTTAGCTGCGGGAATGGATGATTATCTTGCTAAGCCATTAAGGATAAACGAACTTTATTCGGTCATCAGCCGCAATATCAATCGACCGGACTCTAGCCACGCGAGTGGGCTGATTAATTTGGATCAGCTCCGTGAGAATCTGGGTAATGATTCGACATTACTTTCAGAGTTGATTCAAGATTTCACTGAAGCTATCCCACGAGTGATTAATGAACTGCGAGTTGAATTGGAAGCGGGCAATTTTTCTCGGTTATATCAAACGGCGCATAATTTGAAGGGAACCGTTTCGAATTTTGGCGCGGTATCTGTTCAAAACTTGGCTTTTCAATTAGAGGAAGCAAGTAAATCAAAACAGCTTAATGAAGTTGAATCGATACTTGAGCGCTTAGAGCGGGAATTGAAGTGGATTCGGGAATTGTTGCTTAAAGAGGTATCTGCGTAGACGTTGTTAGTTTTCCCAAAAGGTATTAAGATTATTCGGTTAACGTCGATATAATACTTAGAATTGATCGGCAAGGATGCTGATTACCCGGTGTGCGGATGATAAGCGTTGTGATTAACCCTGTCAGAAGATCGACGTCACAGGCTTAAAGAAGCCGAGATGAAGTCGTTGAATGCCATGAACGATTCCAGCTTGGAAAGACTTTATCAAAGGCTTTTTATGTGCAAGGATTTTTATCCGATCGGATGATGCTCGGGGAAAATAAAGATTGATTCAAGCATCCGTTTTAAAAGTCGTTGCATGTAAATCGCGGGCATTAATCCGGACCGACGATTCAGCAGCGTGCCCGGATTTGAAGGGGTAAATATCGCCAAATTAAGGAGTGAACTAAATGGGGAGCAGTTTTGAACGGGAACCCATGCTTGATTTGTTCATTTTTGAAACAACCCAGCTTATCGAGCAGCTTGAGCAACTTATTCTAAACAGTGAACAAGGGAATGGGTTCGATTCATCGATCAATGAGATTTTCCGAATTATGCATACCATTAAAGGTTCCTCAGCCATGATGCTATTTAATAACATTTCAAACTTGGCTCATGCGATTGAAGATCTTTTCTATTTTCTGCGGGAAGAAAAGCCAACGGAAGTTGATTATTTACGGCTGAGCGATCTTGTCTTGGCCGGGGTTGATTTTATCAAAAATGAGATCGAGCAGTTGCAAAACGGTTTGGAACCCGATGGTGATTCCAGCGGCATGATTCAGACCATTAAGGAATTTTTGGCGACTTTAAAGGCCAATGCCCCAGCGTCGGCTACGCCCGCGCTGCCGAAAGAAGCGAACCAAGCCGAGCAGGGGGAAACGCAAAAGTTTTACATCGGTTCGGATCGTTCCGAAAAAAGTGATAATCAGGGCCGGACTCAAATTGAAATCTTTTTTATGGAAGGATGTGAAATGGAAGATGTCCGGGCTTTCACCCTGCTCTATCAATTAAAAGAGAAGGCAGAAGTAATCAGTTCCATTCCTGAGGTTATTATCGATGATCAGGGAGTCATCGAGGAGATCCGGAAGAACGGTTTGAAGATTACGGTCAGTACTCAGCTCAATCAAGAGGAACTCCGTGATTTTCTCAATAAGACTCCATTTCTAAAAGAAGTGACCATTCATGAAGAAGTTCCCCAGTCGCAGCCGGTCCAACCGCAATTAGCGGATGACGGTGAAGTTGCCGCCGTCGCTGAGCCGGCTCAGACTGTTTCGAATGCCGGGAAGCATACTCCTGAGCCGGATAAAAATCATTTGATGTCGGTAGTCGCTCAAAAATATATCAATGTTAATGTCGACAAACTGGACAAATTGATGGATCTTGTAGCGGAACTGGTCATTGCCGAGGCAATGGTCACCCATCATCCCGAATTGGAGGGACTGCCACTCGAAAATTATCATAAAGCATCGAGCCAACTGCGGAAGATCACCAATGAATTGCAAGATATCGTAATGTCGGTCCGGATGGTGCCACTTACCAATACTTTCCTGAAGATGCAACGGATTGTCAGGGATATGTGTCATAAACTCAATAAAGATGTTGAGCTGGTGCTCATTGGCGAAGAGACGGAAGTGGATAAGAACATCATCGAACATATCTCTGATCCGTTAATGCACTTAATCCGCAATTCAATCGATCACGGCGTAGAAGCTCCCAGCGAACGGTTGGCCAAAGGAAAACCGGAAACGGCCAAGATCACCTTGGAAGCGAAGAACTCTGGAAATGAAGTCTGGATTATCGTTCAGGACGATGGCCGAGGGTTGAATCGTGACAAGATATTGAAAAAAGCCCAAGAAAACGGTTTGGTTTTCAAACCGGAAAGCGAATTGACGGATCGGGAGATTTATTCCTTCATTCTCTTACCGGGATTCTCCACTAAAGAGCAAGTAACTGAGTTTTCAGGTCGTGGCGTCGGTATGGATGTGGTTGTCAAGAATATCGAAAAAGTGGGCGGAACAGTCTTTATCGATAGCGATCCCGGCCAGGGAACGGTTATTTCGCTTAAAATACCGCTGACGCTGGCGATCATCAACGGTATGTCGATTCAAGTGGGAGGGTCACTTTTCACGGTGCCGACTACCGCGATCCGCGAGTCTTTCCGGGTAAAAGCCGAAGATATCATTCATGATCCCGACGGAAATGAGATGATTCTGCTGCGGGGTCATTGTCACCCGATCCTCCGTTTGCATCAGTTTTATCAAATCCCTACCCAAGTCGAAGAGCTTTCGGAAGGAATTATCGTTATGGTGGAAAATGATGATAAGGAGATTTGCCTATTTGCCGATCAATTACTCGGCGAACAGCAAGTTGTCGTTAAAAACCTGCCACGGTACATCAAAAAAGTCAACGGCGTGGCGGGTTGTACCTTACTGGGGGACGGGAGCATCAGTTTGATTTTGGATGTAGCCGGTTTTCTACATCATTAAGTTTAAAACAGCTTTTTAATAAGTTGATTTTCGTAAATCAACAGCCAGAGATCGGTAATTGACAATCTTACTTAAAACGTAAATTCTATCAAGGGGTGGTTAAAATGATTGGGATGGCCGATGACGCCATGGAATTACAAGAAGATACGCAGAAAGGTCGTTTTTTAACCTTTTCCATCGGCAAGGAAGACTATGGCATCGAAATTAAGTTCGTAACGGAGATTATCGGGATCCAATCCATTACACAAGTTCCCGAGCTCCCGGGTTATATCAAGGGCATTATCAATCTGCGCGGCAAGATTATCCCGGTAATGGATGTCAGGCTCCGGTTTAAGAAAGAATTCATGGAATACGACGAGCGCACCTGTATCATCGTGGTCGATATAGAAGAGATTACGATTGGTTTGATTGTCGATAAAGTATTGGAGGTTATCTCCATTCCGGAAGAAGAGATCGTGCCGCCGCCCGATCCCAGCACCGGTTTTCAGACTCGCTATATCAAAGGTTTGGGCAAGGTTGGAAATCAAGTTAAGTTGCTGTTGGATTGCAAAAAATTGCTTAATGATGATGAAGTCAAAAATTTGGCTGAACTTGCTTGATTCAGTCGAAGCTAAATGTTGCATCCGCAGAACCGGTGCGACGGAGCGAAAGCAACTTGGATAAAACGGGTGGAACTTCAATGGTTTTGATCAAAGATGATGAATTTATTGAATTGGTTACGTTTATCAAAAGTAATTACGGCATCAATCTTTTTGAAAAAAGGACCTTGGTTACCGGCCGACTGCAGCAGATTCTCGCTGAAAAGAACTTAAATTCGTTCTCCGAATACTTGAAATATATTAAATCCGATCAAACCGGCAAAGCGATTAGCGCTTTAGTCAACCGAATTACCACCAATCATACCTTTTTCATGCGGGAAAAAGAACATTTTAATTTTTTTCAAGCACAGGTTCTCACTGGCTTAAAAACAATTGTTGCCAATAAAGATTTACGGATCTGGAGCGCGGGTTGCTCCAGCGGGGAAGAGCCATATACTCTGGCGATGATTATCGCGGACTTTTTGGGAGCAGAAAGGAAGCTGTGGGACAGCCGTATATTGGCCACGGATATTTCGGAGAAGGTAATGGAGATCGCCATCCGTGGAATTTATCCCAATGAGCAGCTGCAAGTCTTGCCGGAGGAGTGGCGACGCAAGTATTTTGTAAAACATGATTCGGATTCAAGCCAAGTAATTGATGAGATTCGCGAAAATATTATTTTCCGGCAGTTTAATTTGATGAACCCGGTGTTCCCGTTCAAAAAAAAGTTTCAGGTCATCTTCTGCCGTAACGTAATGATTTATTTTGATTCCGAAACCCGCCGCCAACTTGTAAATCGTTTTTATGAACAAACTGAACCCGGAGGATACTTATTTATCGGGCTTTCGGAGTCTTTACGGCGCGAGGAGACTCCGTATAAATACATTCGTCCTTCGGTTTATAGAAAGGAATAAAGCCAGTGACAATCAAACAGCGCATCAAAGTATTGATCGTTGATGATTCTTTAGTTTTCCGCGAAACTTTGGTGAAGGGCCTGGGCGGGGATCCCGGGATTGAAGTGGTAGGGACAGCAAGCGATGCTTATGAGGCCAAAGAAAAAATCATGGCGTTGCAGCCCCAAGTTCTTACTTTAGATGTAGAGATGCCCAAATTGAACGGGATCGAGTTTTTAAAACAATTGATGCCGCAGTATCCGTTGCCGGTAGTGATGGTCAGTGCCGTGAGCGATAGTGTTTTTGAGGCGTTAAAGGCCGGTGCGGTGGACTTTGTGACCAAACCTGATGTTTCCACCGGCCGTGGTATGGAGTCGCTCATCAACGAATTAATCGTCAAGATTAAGATAGCTTCCATTGCCAAGGTGAGTGGGTGGAAACATGATCCGAAATTTCATGAAGTGAGAAATATCGTCCAGGGACGACCGGATAAATTGATTGCCATCGGAGCTTCTACTGGGGGCACCGAAGCTTTATCCCATATTCTACAGGATTTTCCACGGAGCATGCCTGGAACGGTGGTCGTTCAACACATGCCGCCGGTATTTACCCGAATGTACGCCGATCGCTTAAACAACTGCTGTCAAGTGGAGGTAAAAGAAGCCGAAAATGGCGATCGGGTCTTTCCGGGACGTGTTTTGATAGCTCCGGGCGATTTTCAAATGAAGATCAAAAGAAGCGGCGAATCTTATTTTATTGAGTGTTTTAAAGGTGAAAAGGTTAACGGACATTGCCCTTCGGTCGATGTCCTGTTCGATTCGGTTGCCGAGCATGCCGGCAAAAACGCCATTGGCGTGATTCTTACCGGGATGGGCTATGATGGAGCCAAAGGATTGCTCGCAATGCGCAAAAAAGGTGGTCGAACCCTGGGTCAGGATGAGAGCACCAGCGTGGTATATGGGATGCCACGAGTCGCTTTTGAGATTGGTGCTGTAGAACGACAGGTTCCATTAGGAGAGATGGCCAAGGCGATCGAAACTTGTGTCAGCAATCTTTAAGGTGTGTTTTGAAGACGAATATGGAGGGCCTGGCCTTGAAAGAGGTTTTGCGGGTTTTTATCGCCAGCAATCGACCGGAAGATTCCGAATGGATTGCCGAAGCGGCTGTGGCGGAAAATATCGCCGTCATAACCTATCCGGCAACCGAGCCGGCGGCGATTGAAAATGCCAGTGGACGGCATTGGGATCTGGTGTTGATCGATGTTGACCTTTTTCAGGATGTTACACTCTTCACCTCGCTCATTACCGCAGCGGCAGGACCATTGGTACTGTTGTTAAGCAGTTATCAGGAAAAAGAAAATGCGCAGTATCCATTCTCTTATTATGATTGGGTTGTTCGATCCGAATGGTTGCGTCGCTCTCGGACTGTTCGCCATGCTCTACACGAAGCCTCGTTACGAACCCATATGCAATGGCTGGACGAAGGCGAACATCTGGCCATTGCGCCGATTCGTTCGCTGCTCGATTCACTTGGTGATGGCTTGATTGTCACTGATGATCAATTGAATGTCCTTTTCATCAATAAAATTGGGGAGGAACTGACCGGCTGGAGGTTGGAGGAAGCCTATCATCAACCGGCGGCCGACATTTTTAGGATCATTGATTATAAATCCGGGCAAAAACTCTCAGATCCAATACAGAGCGCTTTTGAAACCGGCATGATGGTTGGACTCCCCAACCAGGCGGCATTGCTTGCCCACGACCGGACCATGCGCTATGTATCAGCCAGTAACGCTCCGATAAAAGACCAGGCGGGTCAAGTTCTCGGAGCCGTTGTTGTATTTCGGGATATTACCCGGATTAAGCAGATTGAGGAATTGGTCGCGGAAAAGGAAAAAAAGTATTCGGCCCTCTTCGCCAATATGTCGGATGGCTTTGCCTATCACCAAATTATCCTGGACGCCGAACAAAATCCCGTAGATTATATCTTCTTGGAAGTAAATGCGGCATTTGAAAAATTATTCGGATGGACCAGAGAGCAGTTGGTAGGGAAACGCATAACCGAGCTGCTTCCCGAGGCCACACCGATTTTGGCTGAGCGGCTCCGAATTTACGGCATGGTTGCTCTTAGCGGTGAAAGTATCAAATTGGAGACTTATCATTCCGAATTGGGTGACCGATGGGTTTCCATCTCGGCATACAGTCCCCAACCGGGTTATTTTGCGGTGGTCACTTCCGATATCAGCGGAAGGAAACAGGCGGAAGTGGAGATGAAACAGGCAAAAGAAGCCGCAGAAGCTGCGAATAAGGCCAAAACGGAATTTTTAGCTAATATGAGTCATGAGATTAGAACTCCTTTAAACGGCATTACCGGAATGATCGATCTGACGCTTTTAACCGAGCTTAAGCGGGATCAGCGTGAAAATCTCCTGATTGCTAAAAATTGTGCGGGGAATCTTCTAAATGTGATCAATGAAATTCTCGATTTTTCGAAAATTGAGGCTGGAAAACTTGAAATCGAAGCCATTCCTTTCGAATTGGATCAATTGGTGGATAAAGCAATCAAAGCGCATCTTCCTGCGGCATTGGAAAAAGGATTGCAACTAACACTGGACATTCATCCCCGTACGCCATGTTCTCTCATTGGAGCGCCGCTCCGATTGATGCAGGTAATAAACAATTTGTTGTCGAATTCCATTAAGTTTACTGAAAAGGGAATGGTTAAGCTAACAGTTTTTCATAGTTACGACCAGACCGGCGGCATTTTTTTACGGTTTGAAGTTAACGACACGGGAATCGGGATCGAATCGGCTGCGATGAATCGTTTATTTCAAACCTTTAGTCAGGTAGATGGTTCGATTACCCGGCGTTTCGGAGGTACGGGGCTGGGTCTGGCAATCGCTAAACGTCTAGTAAATCTGATGGGTGGCGAGATTGGTGCCTACAGCGAAAAAGGCCACGGCAGCACTTTTTATTTCTCAGTTCCAGTTGTTTCCAATCATCAAAAGTTAGCGCTCAATGAAGCCACCGATTTGGATTATGTCGATTTGAGCTCCGTTAAACTACATAGTTTGCTGGTGGAGGATGACCCCGTCAATCAGGCGACAGTAGCCAAAATGTTGCATCGCCTGGGAGTATCCGTGGACATTGCGGCCAGAGGAGGGGAGGCTCTTCAAAAATTAACGGTTCATAAATACGACTTTATTTTAATGGATATTCAAATGCCTGATATGGACGGAATGGAAACGACCCGTCGGATCCGTTCCAGTGATATGGCTGCGGGAAAATTGATTCCGATCATTGCCATAACGGCCCATGCGTTTCGCGATGATACCGCCAAGTTCCTGGCCTGCGGCATGGACGGTTTCATCGCCAAACCGATTTCGATGTATGACCTTTCAATGACGATCGCTAAGCTAAGTCAAGTAAAAGGGGTTTTACCACAGAATTTTGCGACCAAAGGATGCCAGCAGGAAGCGGAAGCTTTCAGCGAAACGTTCGACTCCGACGCTGGATGGGAAAGTTTGCTCGGCAAAATTACCGCCGCTTTTGGGAAAAGAGAATATCCGGCGGTGGAAAAGATTGCCCATCAACTCAAGAATAAGGCCGCTGACGCCCAAAATATTGATCTGCAGCAGCTTGCCTTTAAGATGGAATTGGCGACCCGCAAGGAAGACGACCAGACCGTAAAGACCTGTCTTGAAAAGATGATCGAGCGTATTCCGAAACAGGATAATTTTTAGCGGATTATCGATGAGGAGGGTTCATCATGAAAATCATGATCGTTGAGGATGATTTGGCCAGCAGGAAGTTTTTATTTAAGTTTCTCACCATGTACGGAGACTGCGATATCACGGTGAATGGGATGGAAGCAGTGGAAGCTTTTTTAATGGCTTGGGACGAAGGACAGCCTTATGATCTAATTTGCATGGATATCATGATGCCTAAAGTAGACGGGTATAAAGCCTTAAAGACAATTCGCGGGATTGAGAAGGACCGTGGTATCGATGGCGAACATCGCGTGAAAGTGATCATGACGACCGCTTTGAATGAACCGACGAATGTTTTTGAAGCATTTGACACCGGATGCGAGGCTTATGCCACAAAACCGATTGACACGGGGAAACTGCTGGAAGTGATGCACAAAATGGGCTTGTCATTGACGAAAAATAACCCTTAATACCAACTACCATTTTCGATAAATTGCATAGGGCTTGTTTTTATTTTTGGGATACGATATATTTACTGATTGGGAAATTATTAAAATATATTGTATCCCAAAACTTATTCCATGAATTGCTAGAATGCCGGACATGTTACACATTTTACCGTTGCTTTGATAAAATAAATGAACCGGTGGGCTCATTCAAGGTTGAATCAAAATCGAGGTTGCAATGTTACCAGGAGGATCATTATGGTCAGTGTCCTCATTGCTGAAGATCATCATTTGGTGCGTCAGGGAATAAAAGCGTTACTTGAGAAAGAGAGTGGCATTAAGGTTATCGGCGAGGCGGAAGACGGGCAGATGGCCGTAGAAATGGTGATGCAACTGGTACCGGATGTCGTACTCATGGATCTGGCCATGCCCCGTTTAAACGGGACCCAAGCGATTCAGAAAATAAAGATGCTGGATGTGCCAACGCGGGTCATCGTACTATCCATGTATTCCGATCTGGCTTTGGTCCGTCAATCCTTGCGCAATGGCGCCAAAGGATATTTGTTGAAACGTTCGGTTACCGAAGAATTGATTTTAGCTATAAAGGCCGCCAAAAGAGGGGAAATTTTTATTACCCCCATTGTTTCGGCGCCGCTGATATCGGAGATATTCAGCCAAACTCCGCCGAATTCCCAAAATGAACTGGACACCATCCTGTCTCCGCGTGAAATGGAAGTCTTGCAATTGGTGGCGGAAGGACATACCAACGGCTCGATCGCTTCGTTGTTGAATATAACGGTTAAAACCGTGGAAAAGCACCGCACCAGAATCATGAATAAACTCAATGTACATGATACCGCTGGTTTAGTACGAATCGCCATAAAAAATAACGTTGTTTTCCTCGATACGGTCCACTAAAATCCCGTTTCCCCTTGCAGAATGGCTTCGGATGTTCCCAATCGATGCGGATGGATTAACAAACGCTCTCAAAAGTAGGGTGTTTTTTTTTGTAAAGTAGGGTTATCCCCTATTATTTAAATTTTTTCGGCGTCGAATATGAGAGAGACGTACTAAAATTATAGTAGAATCATTTTTTAAATAGATAATAATAAAAATTGTTGTTCAGCAAAAATATTGCCAAAATCAACGGTTAATATAATTTGAGCAAAGGGAAAGATTGGTTATTGTCGAATACTCATTGAGAAAAAATGATAATGTTTATTAAAGCGCGATAAGATGACAATATTGTTACAATTTTGGGGATCGGCGGCGGATTCATTTTGTTTAACTTTTTCCGGACCTTTAGAAAGACAATTTATTTTCTTAATTTTTAAAATACTATATAATAATTGGGTTATGCGTTATGTTGATACCATGGATCACGGAGGCTAACTTATAGTCCATTTTGATATGAATCACCAAAAACAGATTGAGGATGAGTTGAGAAAAGAAAATGATTTTGCGGAAACGCTGATCAATATTGCTCAGTTTATCATTGTTGTTATCAATAAAGAAGGGAAAATCCTCCGTTTCAACCCGCAGATTGAGAAACTATCCGGTTATTCCTTCGCAGAAGTTCGCGAGCGCGACTGGTTTACCATGTTTTTCCGCGCCACCGAACGCGATCTCATGCAAAAAGCAGTTTTGGATTCAAAATCCTCCTTCAGTTGCCATCATATCCCGATGCTCCTCAAGGACGGGACATTGCGGGAGATTGAATGGTATAACACTCGGTTGCGAAGCGGAAATGGCCGGTACCAGTATATCATCATTGGATTGGACATCACCGAAAAGACCCGGACCGCCCGGGAGCTTTCGCAAGTCAATGGGCGGATGGAAATGTTATTGCGGAACGCTTCGCGCCTCAACTCCCGGCTTGACTTGGATGGTTTGCTGAAGCTATTGTGCGAAGATATTTCAGCGATGATGCAAACCAAAGTCAGCGCCACTTTCTTTGAAAAAAAACCGAAAGGACTCTACTTAATCTTCAGTTACGGGCTTCCGTCAGGGCAACGGAACCTCGGTCCAATACCGCCGGATGTTTATGATCGGTTGTTGAAAAATAACCAGTTGCGCCTGACCGCCGCAGAACTCAGGGCTTGGGATATTTTACCCGACATTGCCAGGGACGAACCTGATTTATGCTCCATTGCCTTAATCACGCTGTTTAAAACCGAACGTTTGCTTGGAACGCTGAATTTATATCATTATCAAGGTTCACGGGAATATTCGGAATCGGACTTTAATCTGCTACGCGGCTTTGCCGATCAGGCCAGTTTGGCAATTACGAATGCCTTATTATATGAGCAAGTAAAAACCAGCCAGAAACAGTTGCGTCGGCTCAACGCCCAAATTATTGCGTCCCAGGAGGAAGAGCGGAAGCGTTTGTCGCGGGAACTGCATGATGAGGCCGGTCAATCGCTGACCGCTTTAAAAATTTGTTTGGTTTTGTTGAAGAACGATATCCCGGCAGAATGTTCCTTGTTGAAAGAAAAATTGGCCGATGCGATCATGATGGCCGATACCACGCTCGAAAGTCTGCGGGCGTTAGCGCATCAATTGCGCCCTCCGTTTATGAAGGATAATAGCATAAACTTGATTTTGGAGGATTTTTGCCGGAATTTTTCGAAACAAAGCGGCTTGGAAATCTCTTATTTGGGAACGGATTTGTTCAATGTCCAGGAGGAGGTCTGTCTCTGCCTTTACCGGATTTTGCAGGAGTCCTTGACCAACATTGTGAAACATGCGCAGGCTTCCAGCGTCCGCGTCCAGCTGAGCCAGGACGATCAACAAATCAAGCTGATGGTCAAGGACGATGGAATCGGTGTCAACAAGGAACGGATTCTCAGTCGCAGGAAGATCAAGGGAATCGGGTTGCTGGGAATGGCGGAGCGCCTTGAAATATTGGGTGGCCGATTGGAACTGAAATCGGAAACCGGCAAGGGTACGCGGTTAATCGCGTTGATTCCCTGGAAAAATAGGCGCGATCGCTGCCATTATTGTTGATTTTTTATCGTGAAATGCCGGGCTGGGGTGATCCGCCAGTCCGATGGATATGAAAAGCGCCCTAAAAGTAGGGCGCTTTTTTATGAAAGGTAGGGTTATCCCCCATTATTGATTCTATCAGAGCGTCGAATATGTAAAAGACGTCAGAATTTATCAATATTGCATTTTTTTGTTTTCCAAAAGAATATTTACAAAAAGAATATTTACAAATGGAAATTTTTATTCCTTGTCCCATGACATTTGAACCCAAGCCGGAAGAATCAATGCCCGCGTTTTACTTTGCATGCAGTGCCGCAATACGATTTTGACTGCCACGAATTGAATGATTGCGGTATTTTTCTATTTCAATTCAAACAACGTTGAGTTGATTTGGGTGGGTTTTAACAAAACCTCCTTTGGTGGTTTTGAAAGATAAATTCTAGATAAAGTTTTCATTTAGCGGGGGTTTGGCTTCAGCGGATACGATATGGAAGCGATGAGGAGGAAAACAGATGACGCGGAAGGTTTTGGTAGTCGACGATGCGGTTTTGATGCGGAATGTGCTGCGAAATGTCTTAGAGAACAATGGTTTTGAGGTTTCGGGCGAAGCCACCAATGGCTTGGAGGCGATTGAAAAGTATCAAGAGCTCAAGCCGGATTTGGTGACCCTGGATATTACGATGCCCGAAATGAACGGCTTGGAAACGCTGAAAGCCCTGAAGGCTCTGGATAAGGATTGTAAGGTGGTTATCATCTCGGCCTTGGAGCATGAAAAAATCATCGCCGAGGCTTTTGCTTCGGGAGCCCGCGGATTTATCGCGAAACCCTTTCAAATCCAAACCGTGGTTGATACTTTGACGGGGTTATGATGTTCCTTCTCCGGGCGGAGTCTATCACAACGCTTTTAAAAAACAGTCCATCCAATAAACTGCTCAATTAAGGAGTGGCTACTTTGTTGAGAATTGTAGGAGTGGGAGAAATTCTGATTGATGACGATCCGAAAGACACGGTAATGACTTTCGCGCTAGGTTCGTGCGTTGCCCTGACCATTTATGCGCCGAGCCGAAAAGTATTGGGAATGGCGCACATCGCCTTGCCGGACTCGTCGATCAACCCAATGAAGAGCCTGGAATCGCCCGGATATTTTGCCGATACGGCGGTGCCCGTTTTGGTGGAAAAATTTTTAAAACATTATCACTGCCGCGGTTGGGAACTGAACATCCGGCTGTATGGCGGCGCGGCTACGGTTTGGGGCGGGGATGCCTTTCAGATCGGGACGCGCAACATCGAAACGATTGAAGCGATCCTGCGCGGTTACCGGCTGTCCTATGACGCCAGCCAAATCGGCGGCCGTTTCAGTCGAACGATCGCCGCCGCGATTAACGACGGCAAAGTCAAAGTCCATCAACAACCGTTATATCCGGTCCAGTCCGGCTCGGAAAGCAACCCGGAGGAGCGAACCGTTTTGCCGAATTAAACCGGTCGCCGCTTTCCGCCGGCTCGCCTCTATGGCGTTCGAATGCGAAAACCCTCATCATCGATGAGGGTTTTCGCATTCCCGACCATAGGCCATCAATAGCCGTTGTCGGTACCCGGTTTGGCGCCTAACAGCCTGCTGAGCGCGGCAG
The DNA here is from genome assembly GCA_023400055.1 of Bacillota bacterium. Taxonomy (GTDB): domain Bacteria; phylum Bacillota; class UBA4882; order UBA8346; family UBA8346; genus Hydrogenispora. Next base: position 82,801 of record JAEXFN010000047.1, on the reverse strand, counting down.
TGGCCAGCTCGACTTTGCCGAACTGCTGAATCTTCTGCAGGTCGCGGTCCAGCAAGGCCTGGCTGAAATCTTGGGAGATGCCGAACTGGGTCGACAATGCTTGGGCCAGGCGGCTTTTGCTCAGGGTATCGAGATAGTTCCAGTCCCGGTCGATGATGCTTTCCGCCTCGCCGGCGGTCAATCCCATATTAATCATCCGGTTGTAGACATCGCCCTTGATGCTGTCTTTCACCGTCTGCCAGTCGCCGGAAGCGATCGCATTGATCTGATCCGGCGAGAGCCGGCCCTTGGTAATCGAACTGACCCGCGAGAGCAGATCGGTCTTGGTAACCTTGCCAAAGGCTTTCACGTATTTGACGTCGCCGGAAGGGGATGAAATTACGGTGATTTCATCGCCGGGGATCAAGGCGTCGATGGCGGCCGTGGTATTGTTCCGGAGCATGACCGTATCCGGATTTACCAGCGCTAAAAGCGGATCGCCGTTTTGCTTGTTTTGGATATTGACGAGGCCGCTGCCCGCATCGACGGTCGTGATCTTGCCTTTCTTAACCGAAAGATTGTTGAGCGCGTTCAACGCCCAGGCCGCTTCGGCCCGGGTCACTCCTTGCCGGGAGTGAAATTCCGTTTTATAACTGGCCGGCAGAAGTCCGAGTTTATAAGTGACCTCCACATAGTGGAAATCCGAATCTTTCTCGGAGATATCGGTGAAATTGGCCGGCCAGGGATCGGTGTATTTTTCTTCCGGCGTCACGATATGCAGGATCCGGGTGAGAAATACCACCAACTGGCCCCGGTTGATCGGATCTTCCGGCTTAAAGTTGCCGTCCGCGAAAGCGTTCATGACTTTCTGAGCGGCTACGCCAGTAATATAGGAGTTGGCCCAGGAAGCATTGGCGTCCGGAAACTTGACCGAAGCGGCCGGCTGATACTTGAAAAGCTTGGCCGTAAGCTTGGCGAACTCCGCCCGGTCGATCGTCTGATCGGGTTTGAAGGTGCCGTCGGGATAACCGTTGATCACTCCTTGGTCGGTGAGCGCCTGCAGTTCTTTTTGGGCCCAGTTGCCCTGAATATCGGGGAAGCTCGGCGCCGCCTGGACTTCCACGCTGAACAACACGGTCAAGGCCAGGATGCCCAGCAACATCAGGTAGAAATTCTTTTTGACAATGAACAAATTGGTTGCTCCTTTCTAAAATCTACAAAAATAAAGGGCCCTATTTCAGCAGGTTCATTATGATGTTTAAGGAGCGTTGCTGCGACGATAAAAATAGGGCCATGCTTGAAACCGTGAGACTGGTAAAGTTTTTTGTCGGAAAGCGGGAAGAAGAATCGGATTACTTTACATAAAACTTTTAATAAAACATCATTCGCGTTTCCGAGACTGATTCCTGCAAGGAATCAGTGGCAAGACTGGATCATCATTCCGGTATGCCTTTCGATCCCGGTCCGCGATTACCTGTTTCAACGCGTCAACCGGGCGGAAGTTGCTGGTAGGTTATTGGCGAGGCTGGATGGGATTGGGAGGGTTACGGTAGGCGGCCAATCGCCGGCTTGCCCGGAATGAGGCGAGAAATTCCGGAAGCGAACCGGAGCGCGTCCGCTTTCTGGCCCGCGATTGAGAGAGCTTGCTGAGTGACTGAAAGAGCTTGTTGAGTGACTGAGAGAGATTTCTTGGCTTACGACATCACAGCATCAAGGCCGACGTCCAAAACTTGTTAATAGAAATGGAGCCAAATACCGACGAACTGCAGGTATTATTAAGCCAGTAAAGCCGAATGCAAACTTAGTTGAGATATAGTTATCCTATATTTATCGGATTGCGCACTTTCCCCGGCGTCTTGCCGGTGGTTTTTTTATAAACCCGGTAAAAATAGCTGGGGTTTTCAATGCCCACGCTTTTGGCAATCTCGTCGATGGAATAATCGGAGCTGGACAGCAGGACGGAAGCCACTTCCATCCGCCGGTTGATCAAATAATCCGAGAAGCTCACGCCCATTTCCGTTTTGAACAGCCGGCTGAAGTAGCTGCTGTTCATGTTCACCAGCTTGGCCATTTTCTCGCAACGGATGTTCTCGCCCAGATGCCCGTCGATATAAGCGATCACCCGGTGAATCTCCGGCCGTCGCGAATTGCCGCGGGCTTCGTCCAGTTTTTCCGGGAAGAAACGGACGATCGCCAACAAAGCCGCCTGATATTGACTGAACCTGTCCCCGGTCAGCTTGAAGTCTTCGAAGGTGATTCCATAGCGGCCGGCCACAGCCTCAATATCGACCAATACGCGGTGAAAGAGCGACTTGACGCTGCTCGGAGCATACTTGGCGTCTTGGAGCGTCTGGGTCAGTTGCCGGATTACGTCGAGCAATTTCTGAGCCTGACCGGTTTCCAAAGCCGCCTTCAGCGGCGCCGCATATTGCTTGTAGAGATCGCCCGGCTGGCCGCTGGCGAAGACCTGCTTAGCGCAGACAAAGGCTCCCGGCTCCAGGTAAAAATAGCTTTCCCGCAAGGCGTCAGCCTCTTGAACCGGCTGGCCCAGCTCGGTGATGGCCGGACACTCCGGGACATAGGTCGCGGAGAGGTTGGTCTGGAGATCGTTAAGCACCGACTGCTGAATGGCTTTAATGAGCGCCAGGTCTTTTGATTTACGGCTCAGCGGATCGGCGGCGCTCCACGAAAGAATCATCCAGGCGTTCGCGGCGAATTGGAAGTAGGTCCCCTGCGGCTGATTTTGGAGCACTGCCGCGATACTGTCGGTGATCTGGGCGCCGAGTTCCGGCAGGAGACTGTCGGGGCTCTGGTTATCGACGAACAGGCCGACGGTACGGAATGGCCCGGCGGGCAGGTTGATTTTCAGCAGCGCAGCAGTTCGGACGATCTCATCGGGGTCGGTCAAGGTCTTTTTGATGATATTCATAAAGAAATTATCGCGGACGAGCAGCTTATTGAGGTTCAGGTCGCGGCCGGCCTTCTGTTGCTGTTCCGTTTGATACTTGGCCTTGATCTTCAAGAGCGTCCGGATCAATTCCTCCTCGGTCAGGGTGTACTTTACCAAATAATCCTCGCTGGACAGCTCGATCGCTGCCTTGGCAAAGTGAAAGTCCTCATGGCAGGTTAACAGGACCGATTTGAGTTCGGGATTGATCGATTTTTTGGACTCCCGGATCAGTTCCAAACCATCCAGGCCCGGCATGGTAATATCGGTGATCAAAAGATCGGGAACGGTTTCTTGGACCACTTTCAAGGCATCGGTGCCATTGTCGGCCTTGCCGACGATGGTGAAACCATATTCCTCCCAGGGAATAATGTGCTCCAAACCCTGCAGCATTTCGATATCATCGTCCGCAATGACGGTTCTGATCATCCCTTATCACTCTCCATCGCCGGGCGGGGGAGCACGACTTCGATCGTGGTTCCCTTGCCGGCCTCGCTGGCAACGTTCAATCCGTATTCTTCGCCGTAATAAAGCTTGATCCGTTCCGCGACATTCTTGATGCCCATCCCCGAGAACTTTAGGTCGCTCAACTTCGATTCCTCGGGCAACGCGTCCGCGACGAAGCCCTTCCCATTGTCTCGGATATAGAGAAAAATTTGCTGCTCCCTTTTGACGCTGGTGATCGTGATCTTGCCGCCGGTCTTCAGGTTTTCAAAACCATGAATGATCGCGTTTTCGACTAAGGGCTGCAAGAGCAGCCGGGGGACCTTATATTGCAGGATTTCCTCGTCGAGATCACAGATCAGCTCAAATTGGGTCGCGTGACGCAAACGGAAGATCTGCGCATAACTGTGCAGATTCTCGATCTCCTGCGCCAATGGGATCAATTCGTCGCCTTTCACCAGGGTCATTTTGAGCAGCTTGGTCAGAAGCAACACCATCGTCGCCGCTTTTTGAGGATTATTGTTCAGGGCGGCCCAACGGACCGCGTTGAGCGTGTTAAATAAGAAATGGGGCCGGATCTGGGCCTGCAAAGCTTTTAGTTCCGCATCCTTTTTCTTGCGTTCCTTGGCCCGGTTCTCCTGAATCAGGACCTGAATATCGCCTTTCATCACCTGAAAGCTGCGCTCAAGGATCCCGACCTCGTCGTGGCGTTCCGGGAACGACGCGCCGGGCGCTTCATTGAGATCGAAATGCAACATCCGCTGAGTCAGCCGCTTCAGCGGCGCCGAGATGCTCCGGGCAATCAGACTGGCGATTCCAAAGAAGATCGCCAGGCAAACCAGGTTTGTCAACAACAATCGCCCGGTGACCTTGCCGAGCGCCATGGTCAGCGAGGAATAGGGGCGGATATTCACCACCCGCCAGTTCATGTTATCGAGCGTGGCATACGTGATGATGTACTTGGCGCGATGATTCCCGGCAAAGACAAAGTAGCCTTTGGCTTCATCCGGGAAATCGGTGCGATAGATCTGCTTAAACGGTTTATCAAGCCATTTCGGATTGGACGATGAGATAATCCGGCCGGTTTCATCCAGGATCATCCGCTGCTGCTCGGGATCGATCGGCGCGATCAGCTTATTGAACTCGGTTTCGGGTACGCTGATCAAAAATAGGCCATATTGTCTGCGCCACCAGTTATCGGTAATCGCCGTCGCCAGGGTCAGCACGTACGGTTCAAACTGCGCGGCGCTCTGGACATAGTTTTTTTCGAGGCTCTTCCAGAGCAGCCGGTGGTCTTTTTTGGCGAAGTCCGCCAAGGAATAACTCCTGAAATAGTCCTCCTCACTCACCGCATCCAACGGCCAATTGGTAAACTTCTCGCCGTCCTGGGTCAAGATGGTCATGTAACACCGGGTGCCCATAGTGGTGAAGGCGATATTCTCCAGAATGCTGCTTAATTTATTGATCCGCTCCAGCTGGTAAAGATTGCGCATTTTTACGTTGGCCGGTTGCGGCGGTTTTTGGTTGATGATTTCCTTGATATTCTGATCCTGGTTTACATACAGGGCCACCGAGATCATCTTTTTCAACTCATAATTGACGCTGTTGGCAACCAACTCGATAGAGTTAAGGGTATCGCCGCAAACTTGTTTGACGATGATTTCGCGGGTCGTCGCCAGCGAAAAATAGTACAAGATCGCCGTGGGCAGGGCAATAACGATCATAAACGCGATAATTAACTTATGAAAGATATTCAAGTCGCTGAACTTGCGCTGGACCGTTTGCACGAATCGGCGGATGGCTACCGGCAAAACTGTTCGTCCTTCTTTCCGTTACGAGGTTGGAATTGCAATTCTATTGTAGCAGCATCATAACCTTTCGGCAGCCCATTAAATATTGGTTACGGCTTAACATGCCCGGCGTAACGCGCCATGTCACGCCTCGTAAAGTGGGCCGAAAAATTTTGGCAAACTCCTCGGCGTTTGGCGCTATCTGTATTGTACCTCAAAGGTTACGGCGGAGTAAATTTTTCGAGACAAAGAAGTAATCAAAAGTAACAAAGATGTCATGGAAGGAGATTGGAACCGAAATTAGCAGATGCTATGATGTCATCAGCGGACGGAGGGGGAATTTTTACATGAGTAACCGAAGCAAGAAGAACACCCTGGACAAGAACGAGAACCTCTGGGGCTGGTTGTTTCTTCTGCCAAGCGCGGCCGGGTTTCTGATTTTCTATGTGTTTCCGTTGCTGTTCTCATTGTTTTTGAGTTTTTGCCAATGGGACTTCGCCTCGGGATTCAGCAACATCAAACTGGCCGGGCTGGAAAATTATAAAAACTTAACGAGTGACATCTGGTTTACGGATTCATTCAAAAACAGCATTATCTTTACCTTTGTGGCGGTGTTGGTCGGAACGGCCCTGGCGCTGATTCTGGCCGAGATCATCAACAAGCAGGTTTATTTCAAAAATGCCTTTAAGACGGTAATGTTCCTGCCTTATATCTCCAGCGCGGTGGCGGTGGCCATCGTGTGGATGGTGATGCTTCAACCGAGTTTCGGCCCGGTGAACAGCTTCCTGCAGAGCATCGGGTTTCAAAATCCTCCCAAATGGTTGGGAGACTTGCGCTGGGCGCTGCCGACCGTCACCATGGTCTATATCTGGCAACAGTTGGGCTACACCATCATCGTCTTCGCCGCGGGACTCAGTGGAATCCCCAAAGACCTCTATGAGGCGGCGGAGATCGACGGCGCCAATGTCGTCCAGAAGTTTTTCAATGTGACGGTGCCGATGATCTCTCCCACGACCTTCTTTCTGGTCACGATGGGAATCATCAGTTCGTTCAAGGTTTTTGACCAGATCAATGTCATGACCCAGGGCGGCCCCGGGACGGCCACGACCGTGCTTGCCTACTACATTTATCGCGCCGCTTTCCAATTCTATCAGATGGGCGCCGCGTGTGCCTCGGCGTGGGTAATGTTTATTCTGATATTCATCGTCACCATCGTGCAGTGGCATGGTCAGAAAAAATGGGTGAGTTACGAATAAATTGAGGTGCGTGAAAGATGACGAAACATACTGTGTCCGTTCCCAAACTGGTGACAACGATTTTACTGGGCATTTTGGCCTTTACCATGATTCTGCCTTTCTTCTGGATGATTTCGACATCATTCAAGTTGGAAAGCGATGTTTTTAAGTTCCCGATCGAATGGATACCCAAGCGTTGGCACGCGATCCAAAATTATCAGGAAGTATGGGGCAGCCAATATAATTTCGGCCTGTATTACTGGAATACGATTAAGATAACCGTGATTACCACCATCGTGCAGGTGTTGATTTCGGCCATGGCCGCCTACGCCTTTTCTAAGATTAATTTCAAACACCGTAACCTGATTTTTCTCGGGTATCTGGCCACAGCAATGATTCCCGATCAGGTTACTATCGTTCCCAAGTTCATGCTGTTCCGCTGGTTCCATTTGTTTGACACTCATGCCGGGTTAATTGTTCTGAATGCGTTCAGTGTTTACGGCGTATTCCTGCTCCGGCAGCACATGGTCACCGTACCCGGGGTCTTGTCGGAATCGGCCAAGATCGACGGCGCCAATCACTTTACGATCTTTTCCCGGATTATTTTGCCCATTGTCAAGCCGTCCATCGTGACGCTGGCCATCCTGAAGTTCGTTTGGACCTGGAATGACTATCAACATCCATTGATCTTTTTGAAAACTCAAAAGTTATTTACCATCCAGCTGGCGATGCAACAGTTTATGACCGATTACGCGTCGTATTTCTCACTGATTATGACCGCGGCGGTTTCGGCCATCGTTCCCTTAATTATCGTGTTCCTCATCGGGCAACGCTTCGTCGTGGAAGGAATCACCGTGGGAGCTGTGAAAGGATAAGCTATCTGCAAAGCGTGGCGACGGATCCTGTCCCTGGATTAGGCTGGCGATTAGCGCTTTGCGGATAATTATCATAAATCTAATCAATCCATAGGGAGGTAAAAAGATGTCGAAACGTTTGACGAGAATTTTGGTGATAGCGGTGCTGGCCGGCCTCTTGCTGATGACGGCCATGGTCAACGCTAAAAACACCGACCCGATTACCCTCAAGTTTTATTCCTGGGAAACCCCGTTCAAGGCGCAGGATCAAGCGGTGATCAAAGCCTTCGAGGCCAAGAACCCCAAGATCAAAGTCGATTTGCAATATTTGGGGGACAATGTCTTTGACGATTATCAGAAAAAGCTGGATCTGCTCATTTTGTCCGGCGAGAAAGTGGACGTGGTCGGGCTCTCCAATTCCCGCCGCTATACCAATTATGTAATGCGCGGCATGCTGATGCCGATGGACAGCCTTTTGAAATCCGATCATACCGATTTCAACAAAGTTTACAACTTTAATACCAAAGTCAATGGCGTGGTTTACGGATTGCCCGGCGAATTGCAAGTCTATTTTGTGATGCTCAATAAGAGCCACTTGGACGAGGCCAAACTGCCGGTGCCGCCGCTCAATTGGACCTGGGGCGATTACCGGGAGTATGCCAAGAAGCTGACCAAAGGCCAGGGCAGCACCAAGCGTTACGGTTCCTACTTCCACACCTGGATGGAATATTGCACGATGGGTCTGTTCTCAACCAAAATGGGTTATCCGTATTACAAGAGCGACGGCTCCTTCAATTTCGACGATCCCATGTTCAAGCAGTTCCTGAAGTTCCGTTACGACATGGAGAACGTCGACAAGTCGCAGATGCCGTTGATCGACATCAAGACCTCGAAAGTGACTTACCGCGACCAGTATTTCAACGAGAAAGCCAGCATGATCGCCACCGGTACCTGGATGCTTTCCGAGATCAAGGATCAAAGCAAGTTCCCGCATAACTTCGTAACGACTTTTGCGCCGTTGCCGCGTTGGGACAAAAATACTCCGGAAGGCCGCACCTCGGCCGATGCCAAGATGTGGTGCATTCCCAAGACTGCCAAGTATCCGAAGGAAGCCTATAAATTCATCAAGTTCTTCACCACCGACGGTATGAAGATCCGCAACGTGGTTTTGGCCAGCGTCAACAAGCCTGGTTTCAACAACTCGATCATCAAGGGCATCGTCAGCGACGACGCCAAGTATTACGATGTGAAAGCGCTGAACCGCGTATTCAGCAACAAGAAACTGGTCCTGAATTCCCCGACAGTGATGCCTGAATACACCGACCAAGTCAACACGATGTTCCTGGAAGAGACCGATAAATACTTGATCGGCGGTCAACCGCTCGACCAGACGATGGAAAACATCAAACGGCGAGCCCAGGATATTGCCGACAAAGCCAAGAAGTAACGTAACATTCTGCGGTTTCAAGAATAAGTAAGGCTTCGGCCTTACTTATTCTTTCAAAACCGTAAAATCCCCATCAAGATCCGGACATTGCACGTTGAACGGCGTTATGAATTGAATTCAAGACGACCCGACCCGAATAACCCAATCGATACTGGAGGAGATCATGAAAACGTTCCCTTATGGAGCAGTCTTAAAAGTCCAGCGCGAATATTCCTGGGAAGATATCGCGGAGCCGCTGGATAAGATCAAGCAGCTCGGCCTGAATACCGTGGTCATTTGGCCCGCCGTCTACTGGTGGGAGGACCGGAGCCTGCCGAACTACCCGTATCACACCGGACACCGGATCTTGGAATATGCCGCGACCATCGGTTTGAAAATCGTCATGGAACTGGCCGGGCAGATCACGACCCTGGAGTACCTGCCGGATTTTGTGATGAAGGATGAATATTTCGCGGTCAATTTCGACGGCAGTTTATATAAGGATAAATTGAGCTACGGCTATGTCAACTACTTTCATCCCGAAGTCCAGCAATTGATCGCCAAACAGTTCAGCGAGATCGCCGCCAACTACCAAGGGTATTCGTCGCTGTACGGCTACGACATCTGGAATGAGACCATGTTTTCCTCCTATGATCCATATACGTTGCGCCGGTTCCGGAGTTGGCTGCAGAACAAGTATCAGACCATCGAGCAGTTGAATGCTTCCTGGGAGCGGGTTTATCACGACTGGTCGCAGATTCAGTACACCCGTTGGTTGTGGGCCAGCGTCATGCCGAAAGTCGATTTTCATCAATTCCATAAAGAGACGGTCGGCATGATCCTGAAAGAATGGTCCGACGTGGTCAAGGCGGTCGATCCCGCTCATCCGGTGCTGGCTGACAATGTGCATTCGATGATCACCCAGGACGGCAGCTACGAACGACCGCAGGACGAATGGAACGTGGCCGCCCATGTCGACGTGATGGGCATGTCGTTTTATCCCAAAAACACTCCCAAGGTCATGTCCGACGTGCAACGCTGGGAGACGATGACCGGTTTTCACTCGGCCGCGACCAACGGCGAGTTTTGGGTCGCCGAGTTGCAGACTCATCTGCAGACGCTCTTCAACCCGCAGAGCGCGGTCCATCCTTACGAACTGAAGTGGTGGAACTGGGAAGCCATTTCCCACGGGGCTAAAGGGCTCATTTACTGGATGTGGGAGCCGTTCATCAAGGGCGTACAGACCATGGGCCGCGGCCTGGTCGATACCAGAGGCCGCTATACGTTGCGGGCCGAAGCGGCGGCGGAGATGGCCCGGATCATCCGGGAGAACCAGCTCGAATTCACAACCTATCAGCCGGAACAGCCGCGCGCGGCGATTCTGTATGACAAGACCAGCCACGATTTTAGCAAAGCTTATACCGAATATTACAAGCCCTTCATCCCGAGCAGCATCTATCTGGATTCCATCGCCGGCCTGTATCAGGCGCTGTGGGAACAGAACATCGCCACCAAATTCATCATCCCCGAGGCGATTCTGGACGGTTCGGCCGGGCAGTATCCGGTGCTGTTCATCAGCAACCAGATCAACCTGAACGACCAACTGGCGCAGGGGATCGCCGATTATGTCCGCCGGGGCGGCGTGGTCATCGCCGACGGCAAGTTCGGCGAGGTCAGCGATTACGGCATCCTCCACCGCGATCTGCCGGGCGGCAAGCTCAACGAGATCCTGGGCTATCAGCACGCCGATCTCAGCCCCGACGATCTGGACATTAAGCTGGTTTGGAACGGCAAACCGGCCCTGGCCGTCGCCGGCTATTACGACCGCCGGCTGCTGGAGCTGTCCAGCAGCAAGTCCGTGGAGGTGCTGGGACAATTCAATGACGGCGCGCCGGCGGTGCTGCGGAGCCGGCATGGCCAGGGACAGATCATTTACTTGGCGACTTCTTTGTGGTATGGTTATTTCCGTGAGCATCATCCCAGCGTAGCTCAGTTGATGACCTTACTCGCCCAGGAGTTCCAGCTGCCGTTGCATACGCTCTCTAATAACGAGTTGAAGATCTGCACCCTCGGCGGAGCGGACGGCCTGTTGTTGTTCGTATTCAACTATGGCCAGGCGGAAATCGGGGCCGAGGTCGAACTGAACCTCCCTGGCGCTGGCGCGAACCCCATCCAGATCGCCGGACTGTACGCGGGGACCAAACAGAGCGGCACCGCCGTTCAAGGCGTCTTGAAGCTGCCGGTAACCGTCCCCGGCCGCGATGTGGAAATCTTCAAAATCACGGTGGTGTCATAAAAAGTGACTGAAGAAACGCTCAAACTGAGCGAGCAACCGCTGCAACTGACGAGCACCCGGGTCTGGCGCACCTACTCGGGCGGTAAAGTGCTGGAGGAATGGCAGGGCCGGCCCGATCCTCGGGACGGGGATCGCCCCGAGGAATGGATCGCCTCGGTGACCAAGGCCCGCAACAACCGGAGCGATGGTCCTGCGAACGAGGGCTTGAGCCAAGTCAGCCTGGCCGGGGAAGCGACCGCCCTGTTGAAAGAGTTGATCGACGCCGAACCCGAAGCCTTCCTGGGCGCGGCGCATGTGCGCAAATACGGCGCCAACACGGCGGTGTTGGTCAAGGCGCTGGACTCCCGGAGCCGGCTGGCGATCCAGGTCCATCCGGACCGCGCTTTCGCCCGGGACGTTTTTCATTCGGCCTTCGGCAAGACCGAGGCCTGGTATGTGCTGGGCGGGCGGGCGATCGACGGCGAGCCGCCCTATCTGCTGTTTGGCTTCAAACCCGGTGTGACCCGCGAACAATGGAAAGAGCTCTTCGACAAGCAGGACATTCCGGGGATGGTCGATTGCTTGCACCGCATCCCGCTGGTGCCCGGTGAGACCCTGCTGATCGAAGGCGGCGTGCCCCACGCCATCGGGTCCGGCTGCTTCCTGCTGGAGATCCAGGAGCCGACCGACTACACCATCCGGGTGGAACGGACCACGCCGGAGGGCAAACCCATCGCCGACGAGCTCTGCCACCAGGGCCTGGGTTTCGAGAAGATCTTCGATTGTTTCCATTATGAGGCGCTGACGCTGGAAGAGACCCTGGCCCGCTACCGCATCCCGCCGCTGCCGCTCCAGGAAGGCGTCGGCTACAGCGTGAGCCAGCTGATCGGGACGGAGAACACCGATAAATTCCGGCTGCAGCGCCTGCGGGTGGCTACGTCCTTCGATTGCCGGAGCGACGAGCAGTTTTCGATCCTGGTGGTCATCGCCGGGTCGGGCCGGATTCGCTTCCGCGACCGTTCCATGGCGCTCAGCCAGTCCCAGACCTGCTTCTTGCCAGCCGGGCTGGCCACGTTCCGCATCGAGGGGGATCCCGATCATCCGCTGGAGCTGGTGCGCTGCTTCCCACCGCGCTGATTGCCGAAAGGTGACCGATTCCGGTCAAGACAGCGGAATCACAGCCGAAGTGGCAATCTTTTTCATTTATCATAGGAAATTATTCATATTAGCGTTGCAAACCGGGACCGAATGGTCCCGGTTTTTTGCTTGCCCGCACAAGGATAGATTTTGCAGCGACACTTGATGGACTTGCCGGAGATGGAGCGGCGGTTACTGTCATAGCCAATTTGGTTACTGAATATGAAGCGACAATGACTGCCGCAACATATTTAGTTACTGAAGATGATACGGCGCTTACCGCCAGAGTTTATTCAGTTACTGAATGAACTCCGGCAATAACTGCCGCTCGATTTTTAGTTACTGAAGCAAGTCTGGCGGTAACTGCCGGAGCTTTTTCAGTTACCCAAACATCTTCGGCAGGAACCGCCGGAGATAGTAGCGTTAATCCGGGAATAATTTGGGTCGCCGATCATCGTTGTCGGGAATGATCATCGGCCGCTGCCATCCGAAAATCGGATGCAACTTTAAAAGTAATTGGCAATTTGACGCGTTTCATGTATAATATAAATGGAAAATGAAGGAAATGGCCGATGGGACCGGTAGGCAAGGAGGAGAGCGGCGATGAACGAGGAGCTTGAGAAGATTCAAAAGGCGAAGCTGGTTTTGGAGAAGATTGCCGGCGGCGTCAACCCGTTGACCCACGAACCCATTGCCCAGGACAGTTTCCTGAATGAGCCCAAGATCATCCGGTGCCTGTATTTTGTGGCGGAAGTACTGGACAAGGTGGTTCACGGCGCCTATTCTTCCGGCGGCGCCAAAGCGGCCGCGACTTTCATGATTACTCCGGAACAAAAGCAGCAGGTACTGTTCACGCCGGGCAAGATCGGCATCAACGAGTTCGCCAAATGTGTCAACCTGAGCCTCGACCTGAATCAAAGCAAGAAATTGACCGGGGTCGAGCTGAACAAGCGGCTGAAGAAGCTGGGTGCGCTAAGCGAAGAGAGCGGCCCGGACGGCAAAACCCGTACGGTCACCAATCCGAAATCGCCCGATTATGGGTTCGAAAGCGAGCAACGGACCTATAACGGCGTGGAATATACCATGGTGGTCCTGAATGAAAAGGGCAAACGTTATCTGCTGGATAACATCGAATCGATCATGGCCATGGAAGTTTAGCCGCGGCCATTGAGGGAGGCGCGTGGGATGAAGGCGATCGTGATTTACCGGTCGAAAAGTGGGTTCGCGCGGCGCTATGCGGAATGGATCGCGGCGGAACTGAAAGCTAATCTCTTCGAAGCGGCCAAGGTGACGCCGGCACTGTGGGAGAGCTATGATACCGTGATTTACGGCGGCGGGCTGTACGCGGTCGGCATCAATGGGATCGAGTTGATCAAGCGGAACCTCGACAAGCTGCAAGGCAAGAAAGTGATCGTCTTTGCGACCGGTGCCTCGCACGTCCGGGAAGCGGTGATTAGCGAGGTCCGCGATAAGAATTTCACCCCGGAGCAACAGCAACAGATCCGCTTCTTTTATTTGCGGGGCGGCTTCGCTTACCATAAACTGCGACCGTTGGATAAAGTGCTGATGAACCTGATGAAATGGCGCCTGAAAAGGAAAAAACGGTTGACGCCGGATGAGCGGGGAATGCTGGCCGCCTATGACCAGCCGGCGGACTTCACGGACCGGCGCAACATCACCGAGCTCGTGACTTACGCAAAGACGGCGCCGCCGCTTTGAAAGCGCCGGCTTATCGGTTAAAATAAAAGATGATCCGACGATCATCTTATGAGGGAAGAGCTTATTTTTTATCGCTGGGCCGGGGGCTGACCGGTTTGGGCAGTTTTTGAACGCTGCCGTTGTAGAGCGGTTTTTTGCCGCTGGCCGTTTCGGAACTCATGTCGAATCACCTCGCTGGATAGAATCTCCATCGCAGCGCGGTTTATGCGCTAATTTAAGGTAATACTGTCCACTTTGGTCAGATCGATGATAATGCCGGTGCCTTCGGCGGGTTCGTTCAGGAACTCGCCGTCCGCGCTAAACTCGCGGATTCCTCGGACCAGGATCAAACGCTCGTCCTCGGCCACGTCGGCCAGTTCGACATAGCCTTCCACCAGCCGCTGCCCCAGCTTGATGGTAACCCAGCGCCCGGCGCCCGCCTCCGGGGAATAGTTGGGGTCGAAAACCGCCGCGTAAAGGTTGGGCGGGGTTATTTTTCCCATCAGTCCCAACCGGCGCAATGCGCGGTATAAAAGGTCGTGGATCCGGATGAGAAAGACCGCGATCCCCCAGAGAAAACTGAGGACGATCATCACGGCGGCGCTCCAGAGCGGATAGCGGGGGATCAGCGTAAGCAGCGATTTTCCCAGAAAGGCATATAATACGGCATACATGCCGCAACTGTAAAAGATACTGGAGTAAGTAATCTCGATCTCTTTAAACTCCCGTTTCGGTTGCGGTTTGCGATACAGGGAGTTACTGACCGAATAGGCCACGAAGCCCGGCAGAATGAAGGCGATGACCAAGAAAAGCTTGGTGGCGGAGTCCAACTCACTCATGGGACCTTAAGCGGATGTAGGCTTTTCGCAAGATAGCTTTCTTTGTCTTCAGCGAGGCAAACCGTTCTTTCATCAAATCCGGCCGCCGGAGCCGCTTCTTGAACCGCCACGGCATGCGTCGGATCGCTTGCGCAGCGGGCGTTGCTATTTTCGCTGGGCCGCCCGCTGGCCGGTTTCGCCAACTTGGCGACTCTTCCAACATACAATACTTCGCGATTCATCGGAGGCCTCCGTTCAGATTAATTTGTGAGGAGAAACATTATGTAATACTATTATAATATATTACCAAATGTTATTCAAGTTTATTGCAATGCGGGCGAACCAACCAAGTCAAGTCGAAGAATCCCTCGTAATCGCTGATAAATATCGTTCAAGGGTGCTTCGCGCCGCTTGAAATCTTTGCTGTGTTTCCGCGGCCCGCGTAAGTTATTTTGTAATTTGACGTAGAACGCTTTCGGTTGCATTTCAGAACTTTTGGATAGGAACCGCTGCAATCGATAACTTCCCTGGGGAGGAGTAGCATTTTATCCAGCGTTCTTGGACACTATGTGATATAATTAACAAAGTACAGCTCAAACAGCTTATCCAACCTAGGGGGTCTATCATGAAAATCATCCCGGTAAAAATCTGTTTCGGGACCCATTGCACCATGATGGGGGCGATGGATATTTTAGAAGCGGTTACGGAGATCAAAGAGACGATGTCGGATTGTTCGATCGAGATCGAGATCGTGAAATGTTTCGGGGATTGCAATTCGGATCGCTACGCGCCGGTGGTCGTGGTCGGCGGCGAACGGCTGAACTCCGCTACCACCGAGCAGGTGATGGCGAAAATCATGGCCGAGGCGGTTCGGAAATGAGAGGCGTATATACTTCCATCACCAAGATCCGGCGCCAAGTCTTCGCGGAGATCGCCCGGATGGCCTATGAGGGCAACTTGCAGGATCAGTTGGAGGAAGCGCCTTACAAGATCCTCCCCGGCGAGGTCGCCCAGTACCGCGAGAGCATCTTCAAGGAGCGGGCCATCATCGGCGAACGGCTCCGGCTGGCCTTGGGGCTGCCCATCCGCAAAGTCGATAAACATTCCCGGCTTTCGCAAGGGATCGAGGCGGCCGATGTCGCCGACCGCATCCTGCAGCCGCCGCTGGTGAACGTGATCCCCTTCGCCTGCGAGGCCTGCCCCACCGACGCGTTCTGGGTGACCGACAATTGCCGCAAGTGCCTGGCCCATCCCTGCACCCACGTCTGTCCGGTGAAAGCCGTCAGCCTGCAGAAAGAGCGCGCCCACATCGATCCGGCCAAATGCATCAAATGCGGCAAATGCAAAGAGGCCTGCCCTTATCAGGCGATCGTCCGCTACGACCGGCCGTGCGCCGCCGCCTGCGGCGTGAACGCCATCGAAAGCGACTACCTGGGCCGGGCGCAGATCAATCCCGAAAAGTGTGTTTCCTGCGGCCTGTGCATCGTGAACTGTCCGTTTGGGGCGATTGCCGACAAGTCCGAATTGTTTCAAGTGATTAAGGCGCTGGGCCGCGGCGACCGGGTGGTGGTGGAACTGGCGCCGTCGTTTGTGGGCCAGTTCGGTCCGCTCGCCACGCCGGCCAAGATCGTCCAGGGGCTGAAGCTGCTCGGTTTCAGTGACGTGGTGGAAGTCAGCCTGGGCGCGGATATCGCCTCGATTCACGAGGCCCGGGTCTTCCTGGAGAATGTGCCTCAAAACCAGCGTTATCTCGGCACCTCCTGCTGTCCATCGTGGGCGCTGATGGCCGAGAAGTTCTTCCCGGACCAGTTCGCTAACATCTCTTCGTCGCACACTCCGATGGTGGCGGCGGCCAAGGCCATCAAGGAGCGCGATCCCGGAGCCCGGGTGGTCTTCATCGGCCCCTGCGTCGCCAAGAAGAATGAGGCGCTGGATGACGAAGTCAAACCGTACATCGATTTCGTGCTCACGTTCGAAGAGCTGATCGCGATGTGGGTGGCCCGGGAGATCGATCTGACCGCGCTGGAGGACGGGGCGGCGGATTCCGCATTGAACGACAGTTCCACTTTCGGCCGGAACTATGCCAATTGCGGCGGGGTGGCCGCGGCGATCGCCCGGAATATTCAGGAAATGGATCCCGGCCATGAGGTCCCGATCGACCGAGCCGATAACCTGAGCGATTGCCGCAAGATGCTGACCCTGGCCAAAGCGGGTAAACGCGATGGCTATCTGCTGGAGGGCATGGCCTGCCCCGGCGGTTGCGTCGGCGGCCCGGGCACTTTGCTCGCCACCCGCCAGGCTTCGGTGAAGGTGCAAGAGTTCGCCAAGGCTTCGCCGTATCCGACGGCCCTCGAGAATCCCAAGGCGAAACCGGATTGAGGGAAAAACCTTCCTTAATATAATAAATAATAATATAATCGTTTATCGTAAACCGCCCTGACCTCAGGGCGGTTTTTTGTCGGGCCGGTCGGAAAAGCCGTAATCACTTCGGGGAGGGAGTTCGCAATTCCGCTTGTTACGAATTATTTAAAATATGGTAAAATGAAGGTATCATTAGCACGGCGAAGGAACGGACCTTTCTTTGAAAATCATTCGAGGTGGGGTGGGACGATGCTTGAGTTGTCCGGGGCTTACGCGCCGGTAAAGAACGGCTGGGTGCGCGGGGAACGGTTGGCGAGCGGCGTTAAGGCGTTCCGGGGCATTCCGTTCGCGGCGCCGCCGCTCGGCAGGCTGCGCTGGCGGCCGCCCGAACCCGCCGCGGAATGGCTGGGAATCCGCCAGGCGGTGCATTTCGGACCCAAGGCGGTGCAGGCGGACGATGTCGCCGGCGCGGATCCGCCGCCCGAGGCGATCGAGCGGGGCGCGATTCCGGCGGTGCCCCGCAGCGAAGATTGCCTGTACTTGAACGTCTGGACCCCGGCGGAGAGCTCCCGGGAGCGGCTGCCGGTGTTCCTGTGGATTCACGGCGGTTCGCTGGTGTGCGGCGCCGGCGCGCATTTCTTGAATGACGGCGCGGCCCTGGCGGAGCGGAACATCGTCGTGGTGACCATCAACTACCGCCTGGGCGTCTTCGGATTCCTGGCCCACCCGGAGCTCAGCGCCGAGTCGGAACAGCGCGTTTCCGGCAACTACGGCCTGCTGGACCAGTTGGCCGCGATCCGCTGGGTGCGGGAGAACATCGCCGGCTTCGGCGGCGATCCGGAGCGGCTCACGGTCGGCGGCCAGTCCGCCGGGGCTTTGGCGGTCGGCGCCCTGATCGCCTCGCCGTTGGCGCGGGGGCTTTTTCAGCGGGCCACCCTGCAGAGCGGTCCGCCGTTCGGCCTAGGCGACTGCTACGTCCGGCTGGCCGCGGCCGAGGCGGACGGCCGGCGTTTCATGGCGGCCGCGGGCGCCGCGAACCTCGCCGAATTGCGGGCGATTCCCGCCTGGGAACTGTTCGCGCGGAGCCGGAGCCATTCGTTTCAAACCCGGATCGTCATCGACGGCTGGCTGTTGCCGGACGCGCCGGGGGAACTGATCCGCGCCGGCGGGCAGAATCCGGTGGCGCTGCTGCTGGGCGGCACCTCGGATGAGTTTTCCGACGGCTATTCGGCCGATCACGGCCTGGCGGCTCGGGATTACCGCCGCCAGCTGCAGAGCCGCTTCGGCCCGGCCGCCGCGCGCCTGCTGGAGCTGTATCCGGCCGGGGAACCCTACGCCACGGCGCGGTCCGCCATCCGCCTGGGCGCCGACCGCCTGCTGGCCGCCGCCCGCTTGGTCGCCCGGCTGGTCAACGACCAGGGGAACGCCGCTTACCTTTACTATTTCAGCCGGGCGCTGGCCGCGGCCAACCGTGCTTTTTACGGCGCCAACCATTCGGCGGAGCTGCCCTTCGTGTTCGGCATCGTGGATAAGGGGGCGCTTTTCCCCTGGGACGACCGGCCCTGGGATGGGTTCGATCACCGCTATTCGGCCGCCATGATGTCCTATTGGAGCAATTTCGTCAAAAACGGCGATCCCAATGACGCGGCCCTGCCGCGCTGGCCCAGGTATTGCCCGGCCGAGGACGGGCTGATGGAATTCGGCGCCGCGATCGCTCCGACCGCCGCGCCCCGCCCGGAAGGGCTGGCGTTCTTGGAAAGTTTGTTTTGAAAGAGCCGATAATGGGCGTTTACAGCGCCCATTGCTTTTTTCCGGCCGGCCGGATCGATTTTCACTGCGGAAAAAGCGGTTAGACGGACCGGAAGTTGCCCTGGCGGGCTTCCAAAATGAAATGGCAAGCCGTCCAAACCAATTTGCGGGATTACCCAATCGATTTGGCGGCTCGCCCAAACGTTTTGGCGAATGGCAGAGAGAAATTGCCGTTCGGCAAATTGGAATATTCGGCCGCCAAATTGGTTTTGCACGCCGCCCGATCGGGATTGGCGAGTGCCAAATGGCCATTTTCCGCTGCCCAATTGAAATTGCCAGGTTGCCCAATAACAATGGCGATTGGCAATGGGAAACGGTTCGCCCGCCCTATGAAAATGGCGAGCCAAAAACCGGAATTATTTAAGTGAAATGCAACCGGCCGGAGAATTTCAGGAGATGCGAAAATTTTTTTGAACGATCTATTGCATCAATGGAATGGTCTATGTTATTATTTATAGGTAATGAATCGATTGCCTGGGATAAACAAAGCCAGTCCAGCCAATCGCAGAAGGGAGGAAATCCGCCATGAAAAGGAATCGCACCATCGCCAACCAGTTGGCACAGATCGGCCTGTTGCTCGCCGGCGCCTCGGCCCACGCCGAGCAGTTGGCCAAAGTCGGGCTTGACGCCGCTTTTATCGCCAATTTTCAAAACCGCTACCGGGAGCTGCTGGAGAGCCACCAGGTTCAGCAGGCGCTGAAGGCCCGGCTGATGGAGCAGACCAAGAGCCGGGTGGACCAATTGACCGAGGTAAATAGGCTCTACCGTTACAGCCGGAAAATGGTCAAGCTGGAGCTGGACCGCGCCAGCTGGATCGAGTTCGGGATCGGCGATCAACAGTGACGGTGGGGGCGGGCAGCGGCGGGCGCGGAAAGGCGGGAGGGTGCACAAAGCGGGAAGGCCGGCGCAGTCTTCGTGCCGCGCCGGCCTCCTCAGGAACCTCTATGGATGAATGCTTTCGCGCCGGAGCTTCAGCCGAGCGAATGTTCCGGGACCAAAGCCTGCTCCAACTGGGCGGCCAGCCGGTCCATGATCTCCTGGACCGGCAGGATCTCCTTGATCCTGCCCACGAACTCGCCGGAGAAGACCAGGCCGTTCTGGATGTCGCCGCCCACCGCCTTGCGCAGCGCGTCCAGGATGCAGAACTTGGCGCTGCAATGTTTCAGGCAGCCGTCGCAATGCTGGATCCGGGAACGGAGCGCCCCGGCGATGGTCTGGGTGAAATGGTTGCGGATGGCCCGGCCCGGCAAGCCGACCGGACTGTCGATCAGCGTCACATCTTCGGCGTTGGCCGCCAGATATTGTTTTTTGAAATTGAGATGGGCCTCGCATTCGTCGCTGGCCACGAAACGGGTGGCCATCTGGACGCCGGCCGCGCCCAGTCTCAGCATGCGGGCGATATCGAAACCATCGGTGATCCCGCCGGCGGCCACTACCGGGATGTCAACGCTGGCGGCGACTTCCGGGACGATCGCGGCGATCGGACGGTCGGTGCCCAGATGGCCGCCGGCCTCTTTCCCCTCGACGACCACCGCGGCCGCGCCCAGTTTTTCGGCCAGTTTCGCCAGGCGCGCCGAGGAGACGATGGCCAGGACCGGAATCCGGTGCTCCTTGCCCCATTGAAACATATCCCGGGAGAAGCCAGCCCCGGAGATGACGAAATCGACCTTGGCGCGGAGCGCGGTCAGCATCAGCTCCGAGAATTGTTTCGCCGCGAATAACACATTCACGCCGATATAACCGTCGGATAACGAACGGGCGGTGCGGATCTCATCTTGTAACTCCACATCGGTCAGGCCGGTTCCGGCGATGGTGCCGATGCCGCCGGCGTTGGCGACGGCCGCCGCCAGCCGACCGGTGGAGACTTTAACCGCCATGCCGCCCTGGATCACCGGGAGCCGCGGCAACATGTGGGCAATTTTCAGTTTTGGCAGCAAATGGTTCCTCCTGCTCGGGGTGGTTGCAACCCACCGCGTATTTTGGCAATTTGGCCAAGTATACCATTGATCCCCGCCAAATACAATCTGCAGATTGTTGCGTAAAAGTAAAAGCTTGCCAGGATTCGAGCGCGTTTTTCCAAACCGCGGGCCGGAGACGGCCGGGCCACGGCGCGGCGCGCTGCCGGGAATGCTGAACTTTTTCCAGATTTACACCGTCTATCCGAGATAAGAATATTACCGCGGCAACTTTGCGAGGGGGCCTTGGCGTGCGCAAGTGGATCCTGATCATTTTGGCGGTCGTCCTGGTGGGACTGATCGGCTGGCGAATTCACGGCAAAATGCTTCAAAACCGAGCCTTACTGGCTCAGGCCGGTCAGCAGAAGAATCAAACCCGCTCATCGGTGCCGATGGTCCGGGTCCTGCCGGTGCAACCGCAAGCGATCCGGCAGACGCTGAAAGTGGTCGGCAATATCACCGCCGACAATGAACTGGCCGTCCAGCCGCGCATCAGCGGCCGACTGGTGTCGCTGCTGGTGGAGGAGGGAACGGTGGTGCGCCGGGGCCAACTGCTGGCGGTGATGGACGACGAAAGCATCCGGCTGCAATTGCAACAGAGCGAGGCGGCGCTCTCCGGCGCCCGGGGCGGCGTCCGGCAGGCCCAGTTGAACGTGGCCAAAAGCAAGGCCGACCGCGATCGCTATCAGGAGCTGTTGAAAGACCGTTACATCTCGCAGCACGATTTCGAGAACATGGACAACGCTTATCAGATCGCCGCGGCAGCCCTGGACTCGGCCCAGTCCCAACTGCAGGCGGCGGAACGCGATTACGACCTGCTCAAATTGCAGTTGGGCCAGACCAAGGTCTATAGCCCCATCAACGGTGTGGTCACCCACAAGCTGGTCAGCGAGGGCATGAACCTGACCACCGGCTCGACCATTGCCAATGTGGCCGATCTTAACCCGGTCAAGTTGGTCTTCCATGTCGACCAGAAGGACGCGCCGGCCCTGCGCAAGGATGCCAGCGTCGCTTTTGTGACCGACGCCTATGGCGCGGAACGGTTCCAGGGCCAGATCGCCGAGGTGGCCCCCACCTACGATTCGAAAACCCGGACCCTGAACCTGTCGGCGCCGATCCGCAATCCCCAACGGAAGCTATTGCCCGGCATGTTCGGTACGGCCGAGGTGCTGCTGGGCGAGAAAACGGCCGCGCTGGTCCTGCCGGCCGAGGCGGTGGTCAGCCAAAATGAACGGTCCGGAGTCTTCGTGATCGCCGCCAAGGTAGCTCATTTTCGGCCGGTGCAGCTGGGACTGATGGCCGAGGGACGGGTGGAGATCATCAGCGGCATCCGCGCCGGTGAGCCGGTGGTGGTCCTGGGCCAGAACCGTTTGCGCGACGGCCAGCCGGTGGAGCTGATGGGCGGCGACCGGAGCCGGCGTGAAGGCAACGGGACCGGCTCCGGCGCGGCGGACGATGCTTCCGGAAAAGGGCGGCCAACTCCGGCCCGCGATCAGGGCGCCGGCGGCGCCGATTCCCGGCAGAAGGCGGGTGGCGGCCGATGAGGATAACCGAGATTTGCATCAAGCGGCCGATTACCACCGTCATGTTCTTCCTGGCCCTTGGCGTTCTGGGGATCCTCAGCAGCTCCAAGATGCCGATCGACCTTTTCCCGCAGATCACCTATCCGGCGATCAACGTCAGCACCAGTTATACCGGAGCGGGGCCGGAGGAGATCGAGCAGTTGATCACCATCCCCATCGAGCAGGCGGTCTCCGGCGTGAACCAGGTCCAGTCGATCACCTCCACCTCCCAGGAGGGGTCGTCGCGGGTGACCGTCAACTTCAACTGGGGCCTCAATCTCGACGAGGCGACCAACGATATCCGGGCCGCGCTCGACCGGGTCAAGAGTCGTTTGCCCGATGATGCCGATATCCCGGCGATCTTCAAATATGACCCTTCCCAGTCCCCGGTGATGACCATCGGACTGTCCTCCGGCCAGCTGGATTCGGCCGCCCTGCGCAAACTGGCCGACGATGAGCTCAGTTACCAGTTGCAGAAGGTGAACGGGGTGGCCCGGGTGGACGTCCGGGGCGGCCAGACCGAGGAGATCCTGGTCCATGTGAAGCAGGACCGCCTGCAGGCGCTGGGAATCGCCGCCGACCAGATCGCCGCGGTCCTGGACAATGAGAACGCCATGAAGCCCGCCGGTCATCTGGCGGTGGGGGTCGGCGATTTCCTGCTGCGGACCCAGGGCCAGTTTCAGGACCTCGATGAGATCCGCAATCTGGTCATCACCACCCGGGATGGCGTCCCGGTCTACCTCAGGGATCTGGCCACGGTGCAACCGGGCTACGCCACCACCACCACCTATGTCCGGATCGACGGCAAGCCGGGCATCCAGATCTCGATCCAGAAGCGCTCCGGCTTTAACACGGTGGCCGTGGCCGACGGAATGTATAAAGCCATCGCCGAACTGGAGCGGGCCTATCCCCAGATCACCCTGCGGGTATTGAATGATGATTCGATCTATATCCGCCGGGCGGTGCAGAGCGTCTCCCACGAAGCGGTCATCGGCGGCGTGCTGGCCGGATTGATCCTGCTCTTTTTCTTTCATAATATCCGGGCCACCTTGATCACTGGCGTGGCGATGCCGGTGTCGATCCTGATCACCCTGATGCTGGCGTACTTCTTCAATATGTCGCTGAACACCTTCTCGTTGGGCGGTTTGGCGCTGGGCGTCGGCATGCTGGTGGATAACGCGGTGGTGGTGCTGGATAACATCTTCCGCCATTATCACGAAGACGGCAGCGACCTGCCCGCCGCGGCGCTGGCCGGAACCGCCGAGATGGGCTCGGCCCTCTCGGCCTCGACTCTTACCCATATCTGCGTCTTTTTTCCGCTCATCTATATCGCGGGGCGATCGGGGATCATCTTTAAGGAACTCTCCTACATGGTGATCTTCTCCATTCTCTGTTCGCTGCTGGTGGCAGTGACCCTCATTCCGATGCTCTGCGCCAAGTTCCTGAAGGTGCGCGATCTCAACGCCGAAGCGGAGCAGGGCGGGATCGGCGGATTCCTCAACCGGATGCAGTCCGGTTGGGAGAACTCCTACGTCAAGTCGCTGGATTGGTGCCTGCGCCATAAAGGGCTGGTCCTGGGGGTCTGCGGCGCTTTCTTCCTGGCCACGCTGACCCTGTATCCCTTCATCGGGACCGAGCTGGTGCAGTCCACCGACGAAGGCGTCATCTCCGTGACTATGCAGTTGCCGACCGGTACTCGCCTGGAGGAGACCGATCAGAACAGCCTGATCCTGGAACGCCAGATCGCCAGGCTGGTCCCGGAGCTGGTTCACATGGAGGTTTCGGTCGGCGGCCGTTCCGGCGGCCTGAGCACTTCCCCTAATCAATCCTATCTGACCTTGCGTCTGAAAAAACGGGATGATCGCAAACGGACCACCCAAGCCATCGTGGACGATCTGATCGCCAAGACGCGGATCCCCGGCGCCAGGCTGCGGATCTACGCCCAGAGCAGCATGCGGATGTTCTACGGCGGCTCGCAGTTCCCGGTGGCCGTCGATATCCGGGGCAGGGATGCGGAGCTCGCCCAGCAGACCGCGCTGGCGATCATGGACAAATTCGGCGCGATTCCCGGCCTTTCCAATGTTAACATGTCCCGCGAGGAAGCCCGGCCGGAATTGACCATGCGCATCGAACGCAAGCGCGCCGCCGATCTCGGCATCAGCGCCGCCCAGATCGCCACCGCGATTCAGACCAATATGGATGGCGACATCGCCACCATCTACCGGGTCAACGGCGACGAGACCAACGTCCGGGTGATCCTGCAGGATTCCGACCGCCAGAACTGGCAGGATCTGCAGCGGATCATGATTCCGGCGGGCAGCGGCCAGGCGGTGCAGTTGGCCAACGTGGTGCAGATCGTTCAGACCAACGGGCCAGTCAGCATCGAGCGCAAGGACCAGGAGCGCAACATCACGGTCCAGGCCAGCCTGGCCGCGGGCCGCGATCTGAACAGCACCATGAAGGAAGTGCAAGCGGCGATCGCGGCTATGGCGCTGCCGCCGGGAATTAAGATCTATTTCTCCGGCGACTATGAAGAGCAGCAGGATTCGGCCCGTGACATGTCGGTGGCCTTCCTATTGTCGTTGTTGCTGGTGTACATGGTGATGGCCGCGCAGTTCGAGTCCTTCTTCGATCCTTTCGTAATCATGCTGGCGATTCCATTTGCCTTGGGAGGAGTGTTGATCGCCTTGCTGTTAACCAATACCAACATCAATACCCAGGTTTATTTGGGACTGATCATGCTCGGCGGGATCGTGGTCAACAACACCATCGTGCTGATCAGCTTCATCCGGATCCTGATCGAGCGGGGCCTGAGCCTGCACGATGCGGTACTGGCCGGAGCCAAATCGCGGTTGCGACCGATCCTGATCACCACCGCCACCACGGCTTTGGGACTGGTTCCGATGGCGCTGGGGATCGGGGAAGGCTCCGAGACCCAAACGCCGCTGGCCCGGACGGTCATCGGCGGCTTGCTCTTCTCGACTGTCCTGACGCTGGTGCTGATCCCGATCATCTTTACCTCGCTGGAGTCGGTGCTGGCCAAGTTCAGCCGAGGCAAGCTCAAGGCCAAAGCCGCGGCCGGCGCGGCGGCGCTCGTCCTCCTGCTCCTGGCGGGAATGGTTTTCCCGGTCCCGGCCAGCGCGGCGGCTCAGCAGATTACCGTTAAAGATGCGATCAACCTGGCCCTGCAGAACGGAGAGGATGGCAAGTCGATCCGCCAGTCGCGGGAGATCGCCCAGTCGCTGTACAGGGAGACGATGGGCGGCGAAGCGCCGCAGTTTTATTCGACCTTGACCGACGCTACGCCGCCGGGCAGCAATTCCAGCACCAAACGCAGCTACGGGATTCGGATCAGCGCCGCCAAATCGATTCCCTTGGATAAGCTGCGCGGCGTCACCTCGTTATCCGATCAACTGGCCGCCTCCAACCTGAAGACGAGCCTGCTCAATGCCGATCTCCAAGAGCAGCAGCTCATCTACCAGGTGGTGGCCGCCTACCAGAAGGAACTCTCCACCGGCCAGGACTGGCAGATCGCGGTCAAAAACTGGGAACGGGCCGCGACCTTCGCCGCCGAGGTGCAGGTCCGATCGAAACTGGGCCTGACCACCATCAGCGATGAGAGTGGCGCCACCGCTCAGCTGGCCACGGCGGAAACCGATCGCAACCGTGCCGAACAACAGCACCGGCTGGCCCGCTTGAAACTCCGGCAGCTCTTGGGGTTGGATCCCCAGGCGGAACTGGCCTTGGCTTCCGCCCCCGCCATCAGCGCGGCTCCCCAGTTGAGCGACCTCAATCAGCGGGCCCTCGCCAACCGGCCCGATCTGAAATTGGGCCAAGAGGCGCTGACCCGGGCGGAGCTCAACTTGAAACTGGCCGGCCTGGCCCGAAAACTCGGTTTCAATTTCAACTGGAATCTGGTGCGGAATCGCGTGGAGAGCAACCTGTCGCTGGCCAACTACAGCGGCAACGCTCTGCCCGGCGAATGGGCCCTGAATGGCGACGCCAGCCTGGTTCCGATCCGCTTCTTCGATAGCAATCCGGCGGATGAGCCGGAGTACGGCACGCTGTCATTCACTGTCCAATGGACCTTCAGCGACGGCAAAGTCCGCCAGGAACGGGAGAAGCAGGCGCGCCTGCTGCGGGACCAGACCCAGGCGGCCTTGGGCAAAACCGAGAAAAACGCCTCGTATGACCTGCAGGACGCTTATTACAGTCTGCTCAGCCAGATGGATAAGGTACACAGCGCTGAATTGCAGTTGAATTACAACCGTACCTATTATGAGTCGGTACAGGCCAAATTGCGGGTGGGAATGGCCACGGTCAAGGACGTTTTGGACGCCCAGGTGGTCCTGAATCAGGCGGAGATCGATTACGAGCAGGCCAAGAGCGATCGCTTCGTTTACCAAGTCAACCTGCTCCGGGCGACCGGGGAGTTGAACACCGAGCGATTTTAGAGTAGCGCATATCAATTTAGAACCTAAAACCCTAAAACCCGTTGTCCACTGGCAGCGGGTTTTTTGACTGGCACTCAGACTGCCGGCGATTTTAATCCCTGCCAATGATTTGCCAATGAATACCGGAACAATTGGGGCAATATATTGTTAGGGGGTGACGCCGATGGTTGGCTGGGGTTGGGTAATCGTTTTGTGCTGGATCAGTTTCCTGTTGGGATTATTGACCATGGGACGGCTCACCGCCGCCAGCCGTGCGCTGGATGAGGCGGAAAAAGATCGCGACCCCAAGCAGCTTTGATACCGATGCCGCAGTGTCCCGTAACGGGATAACTATTATTATATATTAAGGTAAATTGGTCGGGCAAACGAATTGCGCATTGCGCGGAATTGCTGCGCTGGCGGCAGAGTTTGAAAAAGGCTAGACGAAATGGCTCTGACCGCTACACTGAAGATCGCCGCAAATACTGAAGTACTTAGGGTTAGGACAAACTTATCTTACCATCCGGCTGGCATTTTTTGCCCATTGTTCCGGACCGTGGCTCCCTGTTTATTAATACGATTGCCAAACGGCTGAAATCAGAAACTAAGGCATAATAGGATTTGACTCATCATCCTATGAAAGATGAGCGTTCAGGGTCAATGATCCATTTTAAAATAAGTGAAACAAACGATCGGAGAAATTTTCGCGCGTTTTACGTTATCTATGATAAGATAAAAATGGTTTGCGTTTACCAAATCGAGGGGGGTTTGGCATGGAGCAGCAAAAAAAAGGCCCGATTATCATTAACGCCGTTTTGTTCACCATCTTTGCCGTGCTCATGATCTATCTCACGATCCGTTATGCGTCCGATGTCACCGAGCTGATCCGCCAGCCCCGGCGCTTCCGGGAATTGCTGGCTTCGTACGGCCCCATCAGCGTCCTGGTTTTTATATTCTTCCAATTCCTGCAAGTGGTGGTGGCGACCATTCCCGGAGAGTTGCTACAGATCGCCGGCGGTTATGTTTATGGGACCTTTTTTGGCACGGTTTATTCGACGCTTGGGATTTTTTGCGGGACGGTCGCGGCGTTTTACATCGCCAGGCTGGTGGGCTTCAGGTTGCTCCGCTATGTTCTGCCCCAACGGGAATTGACTAAATTTGAATTCCTGATGAATCAGCCCAAGGCCGAAGTGACGATGTTTTTACTCTTTTTTATTCCGGGGATTCCCAAGGACATCCTGACGTACCTCGCGGGGATCACACCGATCAAACCCAGCCAATTCTTTTTGACTGCGACTTTGGCCCGCTTTCCGGGTATTTTGGCCTCATCGTTTGTGGGATCCAATATTCAACAGCAGGATTATTTGCCGGTGATCATCGTTTCCGTCATCGGCTGCCTCCTGTTTCTGGTGGGGTTCCTCAAAAAAGACGCGATCATCCACTGGATACACGGCCGTTTCCACGGCAAGAATCCGCGCAATACCAAAGATATCGAGCTTAACTCAAATCAACCGGAAGAGAGCCGCTGAAACAACATCGGGTCCCGGGCTGTTCAAGCTGTTCAGGCCAGGCGGCTGAGGTGACGGCCGTTTACGGGACAGCGTGGCGCAAGGCTTTGTAATTGGGAAGGACGGGAAGGCATGACGGTTTTTCAGGCTTTTATTCTGGGATTGGCCCAGGGGTTGGCTGAGTTCCTGCCGATTTCCAGTTCCGCGCATTTGGTCCTGCTTCCCTGGCTCTTGCGGTGGCCCGATCCTGGACTGGCCTTTGACGTGGCCCTTCATCTCGGAACATTGCTGGCGGTGATCGCCTATTTCTGGCGGGAGTGGCTGATCCTCCTCAGGCATGGTTTCGGTAACGGCCTGAAGACCAAGGAAGGACGATTGTTCTGGTACTTAATCATCGCTTCGATTCCCGGGGCACTGACCGGTTTGGCGTTTGAGAAGCAAGCCGAGACCATCTTCCGCAATCCTTTGCTGATTGGCGTCTTACTGATGCTGATGGGGCTGGGCCTCTATCTCGCCGACCGGTATGGCCTCAAACGGCGCCAGAGCGAAAACTTAAGCCTGGGCCAGAGCCTGGTGATCGGAGTCTCCCAGGCGTTGGCGATCATTCCGGGGGTTTCCCGCTCCGGGATCACCATGACCAGCGGCTTGCTGTTGGGTTTGGCCCGCGAAGAGAGCGCCCGGTTTTCCTTCCTATTATCGACGCCGATCATCGTCGGTGCCGGGCTGCTCAATCTACGGAAGCTGGGAACCGCCGTGATCACGGCGCCGTTTATGGTCGGCGTCGTGACCTCGGCGGTGGTCGGTTTCCTGGTGATTGGCTTACTCCTGCATTGGCTGCGGAAGAGCAGTTTTTTGCCATTCGTGGGATACCGCCTGATCCTCGGACTCGGAGTCATCGCCGTTTTCTTGGCCCGCAAATAATCTCGATTCCATCGGGGGGAATCGTTGCGTAGATAATCCGGCCTTATCGCGTTTTCCAATCTTTAATTTGAAGACTTTCCGCTATAGAAGCCATGGGATAAAGTTTTTAAATTTAAAAAATTGGTTTATTCAAGGATTTAAAACGACTTTATCCCTTGTTTCCCTGAGCTTTTGTGATCACCCTGATCTGCGGTCAGGGTTTATCACAACGCTTTTAGAAGCATATCTTAGAATTTGTTTAAATTTCCAGGCGGGACATTGACAATGTAATAACTTGGGACTACAATGTTAAACAAATTAAGGCCCGAGGAAGACTCCATTATCAGGTTGATAATTATCAGATAAGATTTTCACGACACGGAGGTCCCGTCATGGTCAAGATCAATCCGTTGGCGAACTGGTTCGGATTACGCAATTTTTTTTCGAAACTGAAGATCTTCCCCTTAATCCTCATCATTATCGGGGCCATGATGGTATTCTTATTGATTCAGGGTTATTCGGGCATTACCATCATCGACACCCTCTACAATCAATCCAGTCAAGTATTTGATAACAGTACCCGGGACCTCTACAACATTTCTGCGGCGAAACTTGAACTGCAGCAGATCCGCGGCAATTATCTGGGGGGCTTATCCAATCCGACCCTTTTTTCGGTATCGCCGGCCGTATTGGACCAGATAGCGGCCAAAATAGAGTATTTGACAGCCGGGCACGCGGCGCCGGTTCAGTCGTTCCTCAAGCGCTTGGACGAGACCAAAGCGATTCTGAACGCTCCGGTTAATATTGCTGATTATCAGCGGCTGGATCTGAATTTAAACTATCTGGACGGGGATCTTACGACCTTATCCGATACCATCCGGAACTCGGCCATCGGCGCCCTCGCCCACAGCGCCTCGTATTCCGTAAATGCTAAGATCATTACCGTGGCCATCGTGTGCCTCAGCCTGCTGGTCGCGCTGCTGCTCGGACTGATGGTCGCCGCGTCGATCTCCAAACCGTTGCGCGCAATGCATTTGGCCACCCAGGCATTGTCCGGCGGCGATCTCACCAAAGATGTCCAAGTCCATGGCTGCATCGAGATCTCCGGAATGGCGCGTGGCTTTAACCAGGCCGTCGCCAGTCTGCGCCAGCTGGTGCAAGGGATCGACGGGCAAGCGCAAGGTCTTTATGAGGCCAGCCAGGAACTGAAAAACGCCGCGGCGGAAACGGGGCGTTCCGCGACCCAAGTCGCCACGGCCATGGAAGAGCTGGCGACCGGCGCAACCGAACAGGCCAATCAGATCAGTCAAGCGGTGACGACCATTGAACGCCTTTCGGAACTGGTCCGGAAGGTGAGCGGGGATACCGACAGCATCGCCGAGGCTTCCCAGGCCGTGGCGCAATCGGCGCAGACCGGCCAGCATTCCACTCATCAGATTGCCGAGCAGATCGAAGAGATTTATGGCTCCACCAAAGTGGTGACTGAGGTGATCGACGATTTAAACAAGACCACCGCGGAGATCGAAGAGATCACGGCGGTGATCGCCGGAATTTCCGAACAGACGACCTTGTTGGCGCTGAACGCCGCGATTGAGGCCGCCCGGGCCGGCGAATACGGGAAGGGGTTTGAGGTCGTCGCCCAGGAAACCGGCAAGCTTGCGGAACAATCGAAACGGGCCGCCGGACAGATCGCCAAATTGGCCAATCAGATGCGGGAACGGAGCAAAACCGCCGTGGCGGGCATGCATGACGAACTGGTCAAGGTGGAGCAGGGCCGTAATTTGACCCTCGAAGCCACGGTGAAATTCCGGGAGATCTTTCAGGCACTGACGCAGAATCTGACGCAGATCGACGCCGTGGCCAAATCCGCCCGTCAGATGGCGGAGAGTAACGAACAAGTGATCCAGGTCATGAATACGATCGCGGCCATCAGCGAACAAAGCATGGCCAATACCGAGGAGGTCTCCGCGACCTCTCAGGCGCAAAGCGCATCGGTCGAGCAAGTTTCGGCCCTGGCGGAAAACCTGTCCCTCATCGCCGATAACTTAAAACAGTCCGTGACAGCTTTCGAGGTTTGAACTGAACCGTTAAAGTGCATCGCTGATTTCGAGCCGGCGGAACCGTAACCTTTTCCATAACGATGGGAATCGGGTACGGTTATTTTTATGATTTCGAAACGCCTCATTCCAAGCTGATAGAATTTTTGAAACACGAAAACTTTCATCTTTCAATCGTTTCCCCAAAATTATCGTTTAAAATAACGATCTTTAAAAAAAAGGACCCTCCCATGGGGAGGGCGAAAAAAGTTTGAGAATGAAAAATTACATCCGTGTGTTACATATTATATACAAAAATGTAATTTTCTAATAGCATTTTCTGGAACATTCTTTCGGAAATTAATCATAATCTTATGATCGGTTTTGCATCCGGGGAATGCAGCGGTTACAGTGCTGAGCGCGGCAGGGCGCCCGGTTGTTGCAATGAAACGTTCCTTCCCGATTGCTTTGCTTGGTATGGGCCGGATGGCCGAACGGCATACTAAAGCCATCGGCCGCAGGCATTCCGGAGCTTCCAAACCGGTGGTCTGGCGGCCTGACCTGGATGCGGGAAGTGATGGCGGATTGCCCCTGGAGCAAGGGAAGATCGGCAAGTTTGAATTGCTGACCATGGTTTTGATGTTTGGCATGGGATCGTCCATGTTGATGGCCTCCGGTGGCGTCGGTGAGCATGAAGCGTGGCTCGCGATGCTGATGGCGACCGGCGAAAGTCTGCTGTTCGCCCTGGTCTTCATGACGCTGGCGGGACGCTTTCCGGGGAAAACCATGATCGAGATCAACGACATCGTGTATGGGCCGTATCTCGGCAAGGCGGTATCCGCTGTTTTCCTTTGGTATCTGCTCCATTTTGCCTCTCTCATCCTCAAAAGCTATACCGACTCCTTCCTGATCTCCTTTTTGACCGATACTCCCAGCCTTGTTATAGCCATCGCCCTGATTCTGATCTGTGCCCTGGCCACCCGCCAGGGGCTCGAAGTCATCGCCCGTTGCAGCCAGGCGCTGCTGCCATTGGTGATGTTGATGTACACCGTCTGGACGATTGTCGCGTTTCCCCGGCTGGACTGGGGCAACAGCTTGCCGCTGGTGGATATCGCGCTGACCCGGTTATTGTGGGATGCCAATTCCCTGACGGCCTTCTTCTTTGCCGATCTGGTCTGCCTTTTAATGATTGTCCCGTCCATGAAGGAAGCGGGCCCGGCCAAAAGCGCCATTTATATTGGCATCATGCTGTCGGGAGTCTTGAGCTCCCTGGCGCTCTTTATCGATTCCGGCATCCTCGGGCCGATCGCCGGGACATCGCTCTTCCCGACCCTGGAGGTTTCCAAATTGATCAACATCCCCCTGATTGAAGTGCCGATGGATCTGCTGTTGTTTGTGGTTTTTATCCCGGCCGGCTTCATCCGGATCGCGATTTACCTATATGGAATCGTGCTCGGTCTGGCGCAGCTGCTGAAGGGCCGTTCCTACCGAGTGTTAACCTGGCCGGTGGCCATCCTGGTTTTGCTCTTGTCGATGCTCAATTTCACGTCGTTGAGCGAGGAAGTCGATTTCATCCGGATCGGCGCCCCGCTTTATAAGTTGCCGGTGGCCTTGGGAATCCCCTTGGTGAGTTTGCTCCTGGCGTTGATCCGGGGGCTGCCCCGCCGGCCGGACCGGCCGGCAGCCTGAAGGATGGCCGGTTAAGGCAGGGCCGATGGCGCCCGGCAATCGTCCGCTATCGTCGCAACCGGGTAGCTGATTCTTTCGGTCCGCCGGGGCTGGGGCGCGCCTGAGCGGGGAGGACTGGCGGGGAAGTTTCCCGGCGCAGCGGGGCAACCGGGGGAAGGGCCGGTCCGGCAGGAAAACGTCATGAATGAGTGGCAATGGCCGGCGATCCGCTTGCCCCGCGCCGCGGTCCGGTTTCCCGAAAGCTTGGGGAAACCGGGACACGCCTCGGGGAAACAGGAACGGGACGATCCCTTACCCGGACGCGCCGATCCGTTGGGAGGATCGAGGCATCCCTAACATGGATGGCACGATATCTAACACGGATGAAAGGATCCCTATCACGGATAAAAGGATCCCCGGAAAGGATCGGAGCGTTCCTAACACGGATGACGGCATCCCTTACAAGACCAAAGACCATCCCCAATATAGCGGCGCGGATCCGGGGTGGACCCAGGCAAACCCGAGTCGGAATTTATGAAGCTGCCGGAGCCCTGGGATAAAGTCTACCCGCTGGAGTCAATCATTGGGGATACAGATAACCTGTCCGCTGCCGATGGCCGTATGAATGGTCAGTTCCGGATTGTAATTGATGATGGCATAGGCCGGGATCCCCAGTTGATTGGCCAGGGCATAAACGTCGGTGTCGTTTCGGACGAGATAGGGCGTTGCACCCGCGGGACAATCGTCCGGTCGCTCCCGTCCGGGATAATCAATGTCCGGACCTAAAGGGTAGTCGCGCCCCCGGGACGGGCAATCCCAGCCCGGATATTCCATCCCTCCCGGTCCAAAGCGGCGGTTCATGGCCATGATGCATCACCTCAAAGGCGTTTTTAACCATTGTATGAGGGAGCGCCGGACTTCGTTTTACGCGGATGACCCAAGTTGAGTCCGTCATTGCCAAAAACAGAATCGGTATAAAATGGGTACCGGCGCTCGTTTACGGTATGGTATCATCGCATCATTCGAGGATCGGAGCTCGGAAAGCGGACATCGAAAACGGATGGCACATAAACTAAAAGAGCCGATTGCAAAGGACGCTCGGCTCTTTTCACTATCAATCCGCTTGGCTTTAGAAGATGGGGCTGGGACTGGGGCTAGAAGTTCGGCAAGCAAATAACTTGCCCGCTGCCCACGGTCGAATTAACGCTAAGTCCGGGGTTAAAGTTAATAATCGTGTCAATCGAAACTCCTAATTGATTGGCGAGCGTTCCGACATCGGTATCCGCCTGCAAAGTGTATGCCGTTCCGCCATATGGGCAATAACCTTGTTGTTGATAACCGGGATAGCTCGGAGCATAAGGCTGCTGATAATACGGGTACGGGATCGGTCGGTAACGATACGGCGCAAAACGGTAACGGTCGCGGCCATAGTCCCGGTAGCGCGGTTCCGGCCCTCTGCCGGGTCCTCCTCGCCCTGGTCCGCCGCCTGGCCGTTCGGGTCCTCTCGGTCGATTCATGGTATTCACCTCGCATGTTTTTTACATTGTCATTGTATGAAGAAGTAATATAGGATGTTTTAAGCCAAAAACACAAGTTTAAGGGGTCGGTCCATTTGAGCAGCCGTGCAAAGCCGCGGAATCGAGCCTTTTGAACCGCTGTCGTCCGCCGGCGAATTTTTTTCGCGCCACCGGACGACCCGCGGCCGCGGAACAAAGCGCCCGCTGCCAATGGCAGCCGGAGCACCATTGTAAAATCCAAGCGGCCGCCCGGAGGACGAACGGCTGAAAAAAACAGGCATAAAACTTTAGCACCCGCCATAGGATTAACAACTTATTTTAAAAGGGGGAGATCCGATGGCTGAGGAACCAGTCGCGGCCAGAGAGGGCGAACAGGAGGAGCGGCGCGAACATCCCAAATTTCCGGTCAACGTCGAGCAAGAGGGGCGGGATTAAATGACGATTTTATTAAAAATGGCTTTGGATGAATGAACCCTCGCCGCCGAATAGCCCGAGGGTTCATTTGGGAGCATGGGGGAAAGGACGATGGCTGCCCCGGAACGGGGGAGTGGGAAAGAAGTCTAAAGGTTCAGTTCTCCAGATTCCGGTTGTCATAATAATTGAGCCGCTCTTTAAACCAGGTGGTGTGCACGTCCTCGTCGACCAGGTTAAACTCCAGGATTCTCAGGAGTTCCGCTCCGTACTCATCCTGAACGGAGTTAATCAAGTCTGTATAATCCTTCATGGCTTTGTTCTCGATCAAAATATTCGCTTTCAGCGTAGCCTCCAAGCCCGAGTTGGAAACGAGCTTACCGGCCAAGTTGCCGAGCAATGGCGAGATCAACTGGCCCAGCCGGGTGGGTTTGCCGCCGAATTCCTTGATCATATCCCCGATGTTGTCGACGTGTTGTTGCTCGATCCAGGCGGTCCGTTCGAAAACGATGCTTTCATAGGTGCCCTTAAATTTTTTGCTTTGGGCCATATAGAGGTCGACCTGATTGAGTTCGAGGCTATAAAACCAGTTGAGTTTGGATAGCAATTCATCCTTCATGGCTTTTAGTATGGCCAAAAAAGAGCAGAGTATAGCTTTTGGCAAAAACCGCGCCAGGAATCGTTGGGGCAGGATTGCGACGGGAATTTTTGGCGATAAAAGAAGCCGATCGTTTGGGATCGGCTTCGCTGGGACTTCAGCTTATTTTGGGTCCTTATCTTTATCTTTTTGTTTTTTTGAGGATCTTATATCGTTAACGGCCAAACAAATGATTCCTACAATGATAACTAACAGAAATAATCCAATAATGATGCCCGCGATTACCATCGATAAATGCCTCCCGTTTGTTAGTTGTTTTTTCCCAGGCATAAACGGGGGCATAGGGCTTTTCTGAACTGGTGCGCGCCAAACGATAGAAAATTATAAATAGAAGCAAGGTCAGGATGGGCAAATCATAGTTTTGCGTATATATCGATTTGCTGGAGATTAACGGTGCAATCTGGTATAGCTTTTTTAAAATAACCGAAATAACTTTGATTGGATTAAACGCAGGATAAAAGCCGGATTTATTTGAATTGGAAGTCAATGTCTGGCTGCAGGTAAAAATATCGGAATAAATGGCTGCTATTGGCGAGGAAGAATTCAAGGCGTTTCCATCGATCGTGCTTACCAGCAGCGGGACTGCCAGCAGCGCAACGATCAAAACAACAATGAGTGATGTTTTGACAGCCGATGAAAGACGCATTTTTCCCCTTCTCTCGCTCCGATTTTAATCATCATTATAACGTTTAGAACGAATTATGTCAATTCGATGGCAAGTTTATTGCGGCGGGTAATGAAGTATTTCGTATTGCTGCGACACAACGATCGGCGTCAAAAAACAAAAAAGCAAAACCTCTTTTGAAGTTTTGCTGGATTTACATGGTGCCGAAGGCCGGACTCGAACCGGCACGCTTTTAAGGGCGGTGGATTTTGAGTCCACTGCGTCTGCCAATTCCGCCACTTCGGCACAGAGCGTTTTCGCGTGTAGGATTATATTAACATATGCTTGGGCCATTTTCAAGAGCGAATTTGTTGTTATTTTTTGGCTGGCGCTACAACCAACG
The DNA here is from genome assembly GCA_023400055.1 of Bacillota bacterium. Taxonomy (GTDB): domain Bacteria; phylum Bacillota; class UBA4882; order UBA8346; family UBA8346; genus Hydrogenispora. The sequence goes on along the minus strand of JAEXFN010000047.1, from coordinate 46,373 downwards.
GACTGTATTTCAACCACTTATGCTTGAATTTCGGTCGCTGTGACCGGCAGCTCGGCGAGGAGCTTTTGGAACCGTTCGCGCTGGGCGGCGGGGATTTGCAACCGGGTGGTCACCGCTTCCGCGAAGAGCGATTCGATCACTTCCGCCTCGACCTGTTGCAAACGGTGCAGGATCAGGGCGTGATCGGCATAGCCGTAACGCAGTTCGGCACGGAAACGGGGAATCCGGGTCACCGCGCCGGCCGCGGCCAAGACCGCCGTGGCCGCTTGGCCGTAGGCCTCGATTAAGCCCCGCACGCCCAGCTTCTTACCCCCGAAATAGCGGGTGACCACTACGACCACGTTGGTCAGATTGCGCCGCTGAATCGCGCCGAGGATCGGTTTCCCGGCCGTGCCGCTCGGTTCGCCGTGATCATTGAAATATTCGAGCAGATGGGCGCCGCTTCCGATGCGATAGGCGTAACAGTTATGATTGGCCTGGGCGTGTTCGGCCCGGATCCGCAGGATGAAATCTTTGGCGGCCGGTTCGTCGGCCACTTCCAGGCAATGCCCGATGAAACGGGAGCGTTCCACCACCAGCGCGGCGCTGGCGGGAGCCTGAACGGTTTGATAGGGTTGGCACATGCCTCTAGTATAACACACGGGAACGCCGCCGACTGTAAAAATAAAAATAACGGGACGGTGCTAAGGAACGATCTGGATCATAACGGGAGCGGCCATGATCGGGTCTTTCGTTTTCAAAAGCCCGTTGAGTTGATAACGTCCCGGCTGCAACAGTGCGCCGGAAGGCAGCTGCTGATTGAATTTGACCGCGTAGGTCGCCGGCAGGCCCGGTTCCAGAATGAGCCGGCTCAGAGCTTGGGCGAAAAAGCGGCCGCTCGACCATTTCCAGACGATTTGTTCCCCGTCGGAGAGCCAAAAATCAAAAATCTGACTGCTGGACAGGAGCAGCTGCACCGGCTCGGGGTTGGGATTGAGCGCCGTCAGCGCCACGGTAATCATCTCGCCGTTCCGGTAGACCGGTTTATCGGTCTGGAGCTGTACTTGGACCGGCAATGGACCGCCGGTATTGCCGGCGCAGGAGACACCGGCCATCAAGAGCAGGGAGGAGAGGGTTACCCACCAGATTTTTCTCAAGCGAAATCACCTCGTTTTTAAACCTATATGTGATCCAGTCTCGTGAATTTGGAAATTGGCTTGCCAAAGGATTTAAAACCAGACCTTGGGACGGAGCCATAATCACAATGCTCTTAGCTTTTCCATCGAAAACCGTTCGATGCACGGACCCTGTTGGACACGGTGCGGGGCTGCCGACGATCCGTTCAGCCTGGGGTTGACCTGGACTTGTCGAGCAGACGGCCTCCTCCACGGTGGATCGAAATTGCATGGGGGATTTTCTATTAGCAATTCGTTAAGCCGCCATGAAACTCCTTTCTCATAAAGGAGTTTAAATTCGTTTTGTGGAATATAAAAGAGTCCAATGATTGGGGTTTTAAAAACAGAATAGAATTCCCGCTTTTTCTGGAATTCTATATCAGAGAAGAGATGGTGATGGTTTGAAGAGCCAATATGATGTTTTGATCATCGGAGCGGGACCGGCTGGGATCTTTGCGGCCCTGGAGCTGGTCGGCCGTTCGACGTTGAAAGTAGCGATTTTCGAGAAGGGCCGCAATTTGGCGGAGCGGCGCTGTCCTTCCTCGGAACGCAAGATTGCCTGTACCCAATGTGCGCCGTGCTCGATCACCAGCGGGTGGGGCGGGGCGGGGGCTTTCAGTGACGGCAAACTGACCCTCTCCACCGAGGTCGGCGGATTTTTGGATGATTATATTTCCAAGGAAAAACTGCACAAGCTCATCCGGGAAGTCGACGATATGTACCTGCGCTTTGGCGCGCCCGCCGAGGTCTACGGCACCGATGAGGAGGCCATCGCCAAGATCGAGAAGAGGGCGGTCATGGCCGATCTGCGGATGATCCCTTCCCGCATCCGCCATCTGGGCACCGGCCGGACCCAGACCGTGCTCCAGGCGATGCAGGATTATCTGAAGGAGAAAGGGGTCGACATTATCACCGGCGAGGAAGCCGGCGAGCTCATCGTCGACAACGACCGCCGGCTCAAGGGCGTGCGGACCGCCGACGGCCGGGAGTATCTGGGCCGTTACGTGGTGGTCGGACCGGGCCGCGAGGGTTCGGACTGGCTGGTCCGCGAGGCGACCCGGTTGAAGCTAGAGTCGGTGATCAATCCGGTGGATATCGGGGTCCGGGTCGAGATCCCCGCCGAAGTGCTGGAGGAGATGACCGCGGTCATCTTCGAGACCAAATTCGTCTATTATTCCAAAACCTTCGAGGACAAGGTACGGACCTTCTGTATGTGCCCCCACGGCGAGGTGGTCATGGAGAATACCGACGGTTTGATCACGGTCAACGGGCATAGCCATGCCGAGCGGAAGACGGCCAATACTAATTTCTCGCTCCTGGTCAGCAAGACTTTCACCCAGCCGTTCCACGAGCCGATCACCTACGGGCGGCACATCGCCGGCCTGGCCAATCTGCTGAGCGGCGGGGTGATCGTGCAGCGTTTGGGCGATCTGCATCACGGCCGCCGTTCCACCAAGGAACGCTTGCTGAAGGGGCTGGTCAAACCCACCCTGGAGGAAGCGATCCCCGGCGATCTCAGCCTGGTCCTGCCGTACCGGCATCTCCTGGCGATCCTGGAGATGCTCAAGGCGCTCGACGCGATCGCGCCCGGCGTCAACTCCCGGAACACGCTCCTTTACGGGGTGGAGGTCAAGTTCTATTCCTCGCGGCTCCACGTCCGGAGCAATCTGGAGACCGAGATCCCCAATCTTTATGCGGTGGGCGACGGGGCCGGGGTGACCCGGGGGCTGATGCAGGCTTCGATCTCCGGCGTGATGGCCGCCCGGGACATCGCCCATAAGGGTTAATATTGAATATATCGAATGGTTTTGTAGGGGCGGCCCTCTGTGGCCGCCCCCGATGGAGGTTCAATGAATCGAGTCGTTTTAAAAGCCGGCAAGGATAAACGGATTCGCGCCGGACATCTCTGGGTTTACCAGGGCGAGATCGGGATCATCGGCATCGGCGTCAAATCCGGCGAAGTGGTGGAGGTGCTCGACAACCGGGACCGTTTTCTGGGGCTGGGCTATTACAACCATTCGTCGCAGATCGCGGTGCGTTTGTTGACGACCGCCCGCGAACGGGTCGATGCGGATTTCTTCCGCCGCCGGTTGCAACAGGCTATCCAGTACCGGCAACGGGTCAAGGCGGACGCCACCTGCTACCGGCTGGTCTATGGCGAGGGCGATCTCCTGCCCGGGCTGGTGGTCGACAAGTTCGAGGAGTATCTGGTGGTGCAGTTTCTGACCATGGGGATGGAGGTCAACCGGGAGTTGGTCCTGGGGCTGCTGGTGGAATTGTGCCGGCCCAAGGGGATCATCGAGCGGAGCGATCTTTCCGTCCGGCGCCTGGAGGACCTGCCCGAACGGGCGGGCTGCGTCTATGGCGAATGTCCCGGCTCCCTGCTGATCCGCGACAACCGGCTGCAATTCCGGGTCGACCTGCTGGAAGGCCAGAAGACCGGGTATTTTCTGGATCAGTCGGCCAACCGGGCCAGCTTGGCGCAATACGCCAGCGGCCGCAAGACGTTGGACTGCTTCTGCCATGTGGGCAGTTTCGCGATCCATGCCGCCGCCTACGGCGCCGCGTCGGTGCTGGGGGTGGACATCTCCGAGGACGCGGTGCGGCTGGCGAGCGAGAATGCCGCGCTCAACGGCCTTGAGGGGCGTTGCCAATTCAAGACCGCCAACGCTTTCGACTTTCTGCGGGAGCAGTCCGGCCGCAAGGAGATTTATGATCTGATCATTCTCGATCCGCCGGCCTTTACCAAGAGCAAACAGGCGCTGGAGGGGGCCGTGCGGGGCTATAAGGAGATTAACCTGCGGGCCTTCAAGCTGTTGCCGCCCGGCGGGATTTTGGTGACCTGCTCCTGCTCGCACCATTTGCATCCCGAACTCTTCTGGGAGATCATCAATGCCGCGGCCGCCGACGCCAAACGCCGGATCCGCCTGCTGGAGCGACGCACTCAAGGGTTGGACCACCCGATCCTGGTAGGAGTCCCGGAGACCGAGTATCTCAAATGTTTCATCTTCGAAGTGCTTCAATAATTTAAAATGACCAATAAAAAGGAGGTTCCGGCGGACGGGCCTTCTTTTTTTACGCTTTGGCGCGGTCTGCAACGCTTTTGGGCAGAAACCAGGACGATTCGACATTCGTAGCTGTCCGGGTAGAGGAAATTTGTAATTTTATGGGAAAAAGCACTGAAATTATCCACACTATAAACAGAATTATCCACATTTTTCAGAAAAATCGAGACCCCAGCAATGGTTTCTAATGGAAAAGATGTTATTGTAATAAGATTCCCCGTTGCAATTCGACAAAAGTCCGCCGCAAGAGCGGTTCCGGCGCTACCGCCAGCCGGCCGCCCCGGCCGGAATCCGGGTGCGTTTGGGACTTATTCGGGTCTTGCCAATGCCGGAAGAATATTAAAACGCCACCGAATATAATGAGACAATAAAATGCCTTGAGCTTGAGCGGGAGTCTATTTTCCGCGCCGGACGGCGGCTGCGCCCTACCGAATGGGAGCCGCCGCGGCCGGACTCCGGACTGCGCCAAGTTCCGGGCGAATGGGTTCCGGACCGGCCGGGGCAGTCCCGGCGGGCGGGAACCTGTCGAACTTTGCGATAAAGGTGGCGATAAGCCATGCGTGATATGACGCCGAGCATGACGGCCCAGTCCGTCGCGGCCAATGTTTTAAGCCTTTCCTACGATCCGGTCTATGGCAAATTGGTGCCGGCGGAGGCCGTGGCCCCGACCCGCTGGTTTTTACAGACTTCGGCCGACTGGAAGGGCGATCTGTCCCAATTGCTGAATATTCCGTTGGTCCGGGGTCTGGCCCAAACGGTCGAACAATATACCTTTCCGGGCCTTTCCCTTCACAATGTCCTCAGAAAATGCTGGGTCGAATCGGCGACCCGCGCCGGGCTGGACGCCGGAGTCAGCCAGGTGATCATCCTGGGCGCCGGCTTCGATACCTTGGCCTACCGGCTGCACCGTGAATATCCGCGGGTGCTCTGGCTGGAGATCGATCACCCCGCGACCCTGCAGGTCAAAGAGAAGGCTCTGCATGCGCACGATCCGAAGCTGGGCGCCAACCTGCGCCTGTTGGCCAACGATTTTTCCCAAAAATCACTGGCAGAGCTTTTGCAGGCCGATCCCGATTTCCATCCGCTCAGGATGTCCCTGTTCGTCGCGGAAGGGCTGTTGATGTACCTCCAGGAGCCGGAGGTCCGCGAGCTGTTGCAGGCCATTCATCATTCCAGCGCGCCGGGCAGCCAGTTGCTGGGCACCATCCTGGAGGATAATCCGTTCAACCGCTCCAGCCGGGCCAATTTAAAACTGAAACTGTTCGGCGAGCCGTACCAGTGGCGGATCGCTCCGCCCGATCTGACCGGCTTCCTGAAGAAAAACGGGTTCAAGCTGGAGGAGATCCACTTGGATAAAGACGTCTTCCCGCAATTCATGCCCGCAGCCGAATCCGTTCCGGCCCTGCCGGGCGAGGAGTATTTCTTCAGCGCCAGGCGGACTTACTGAGCACCGGCCCGCCAGGACTCGACCCCGACCGGCCCCCGAAAATGGGGGTCTTTTTTTAGGGCGATTCATGGTACAATCAAGAGTACGATTGGATTGATCGAACCAGCGAAGCGAGAGGTAGCCATGACTAAGACCCATTCCGAAACCAAGACCCAAAAAAGCGGGGCTCCCCGGCCGATTCATCTGCTGTACGCCGACGCCGGAGGCGGCCTTTACGAGGAGCCGGAGCTGACGGCGCTCGGGCTGAACGGCCGCCAGGCGGTCCTGGCCGACGCCCAGTGGATCGATCTGCCGGCCGGCGGCGAGGTGGTATCGTTGCCGGGACGAGCCCCGCTGGGTTTCGCCGAAGCCCAAGGCGAGCTGGAGGTGGTGGAGGAGGCCGTGGCGGTGGCGGCGATCCTGCCGGTGGGCTACACCCGGACCCTGTTGCCCGGTTATGAGCGGCAGGATCGGCGCGAGCTGCCGTTATTCGGCTATACCGCGGTCGGCTCCGACGGCGAACGCCTGAAGGTGGCGGCGCTCCCGACCGACGAGGATCTGAAATGGAATCCGCTCTATTATAATGGAAACGACCTGCCGCAACGCATCGCCGAACTGCGCCAGGCTTGCCTCGCCAACCGCATCCTGGAGCAACTGGCCAAGTGCGCCCTGGAGTATCATTGCCTGACGGCTCAGAATATCTTCTACCGGCGCTGGGAGGCGGGGATCCCGGTCTCGCCGGTCTGCAACTGCGACTGCCTGGGCTGTATCTCCCAGCAGCCGGCCGAATGCTGTCCCGCGCCGCAAAGCCGCATCCGCTTCGTGCCCGAGGTCCGGGAAGTGGTGGAGCTGGCCGCCCCGCATCTGGCGGAGGCGGGCGAGGCCATCGTCAGTTTCGGCCAGGGCTGCGAAGGCGAGCCCTCGCTCCAGGCCGACCTGTTGGCCGGGGCGATCGCAGCCATCCGGGCCCGGACCGGCCGGGGCACCATCAATATCAACAGCAACGCCGGGGATCGCCGCGCCATCGAGCGCCTGGTCGCCGCCGGGCTCGACAGCATCCGGGTCAGCCTCTTCTCGGCCGTCCCCGAGCATTATAACTGGTATCACCGGCCGCAAGGCTACGGGGTGGCCGATGTCGTCGCCTCGTTGCGCCACGCCGCCGCCCACGGGGTCCAGACCTCCCTCAACCTGCTGCTTTTCCCGGGGTTCACCAACCAGCGCCGCCAGACGGAGGCGCTCTACCGGCTGATCGCGGAGACCGGCCTTTTCCAGATCCAGTTGCGCAATTTGAACCTGGACCCGGAGAAACTGGATTCGCTGCTGCCGGATGAGGAAATGCCGGAGATCGCCGAATGGCTGGCCGATCTGCGCCGGAACTTCCCGCGGCTGCAGATCGGCAATTACAGCCGGCCCAAACCGGTTTAAATCCGCCCGGCGGACAGCGACCGATCAGCAAAGAGGTTTTCCCTAAACCAGGGGAAGCCTCTTTTTTCTTGGCTGCCCTTTCCGCAACGGAACGAGCTCATTGAGTCACCGCAAGAGCTCATTCAGTCGCTGAATAAGCATGTTGGGTTATTGAATGATCATTTTCAGTCACTGCACAATCATTTTCAGTAACCGAATGAGCATTTTCAGTAACCCAATGAACCGCTTCGGTAACTGAATGAAGTCGTTCAATAACTAAATGAACTCATTCAGTAACTCAATGAACTGATTCAGTTACTGAATAAGCTCGTTCGGTTACTGAAAGAGCTTCGGCGATGGGTAAAGCGGATAATTTTGCGACTAAAGTCAAAATTTGACCTCGGTCGAAAAACTGTGTTATAATGAGCGGGCATTTATATAAAAAGGGAGGAAGTTGCTTGAAATTTTTAGTTTTTATGATAGTTCTGGTGGTTTTGGTTGCCGGGCTGGCGACCGCCGCCGCTGCGGCGACCCTGGGGTACCTGGACGTGGTGAGCAACGGTTCGGTGGACAAGGACGGCAGTGGCTTTTTGGGACCAAGTTCAGAAAAAACCGACCTGAAGATTTCGATCATCTCCGCGGGCACTTTGATCCAGGATAAATACAAGCTTGGTGCGGAGTACGGCATAGGCTCCATCGCCGGGACCGCGATCAGCCCCAAGGAAGACGTCAAAATCTGGAGCATCAAAGGCGGTTACCGGTTGGTCAATGCCAAGGCTTTCAAGTTGGACGCGATCGTCGCCCCGTTGGACCTGAAAACCGACAGCAGCCAACTCAAGGTAATCCTGGGCGGCGTGGATGTGGCCCAGTATTTCAGCACCAAAATGTTCCTAACCGCTTCGTATGTGCTGGGCAGCGGCTCGAACGAGAAAGAAGGACTGCCCAAAGATGACTCGGTGCCGGTCCATTTCTTCCGCGCCAAATTCCACTACTTGCTGAATGACCAGGTCGGCCTGGTCGCCGGTTATACTTCCTTAAAATATAAAATTGACGCCGTTCATCCGCTGTATGGCCACGGAGCGATGGATGTCACCATGGGCGGGCCTTCGTTGGGGTTGGTATACATATTTTAAGAATTGGTTAAGTTAGCCCTGTCCTGCGGCGCTTTTGGCGGCTTTATCGGGCTGCGCTGGATGTTGGACCAATGATTTTGTTGCAACCTAAAAATCACTGTGCTATAATATAAGAGTTATAATGGGAACTCGGCAAGAGAGGTGACAGAATTGAAGGAAGGCATTCACCCACAGTACAATACTACAAAAGTAACATGCGCTTGCGGTGCGACATTCGAGACCGGATCCACCAAAAAGGAGCTCCGGGTCGATATTTGTTCGAAGTGTCACCCGTTTTACACTGGCAAACAGCGCATCGTCGATAGCGGCGGTCAGGTTGAAAAGTTTAAGAAACGGCTTGAAAAAGGTAAGTAAGGAACAGCGCAAGCGAGGAGTCAATCCTCGCTTGCTATATAATACGGGTCCATCAGAAAATTTTGGGGAAGGTGGCAATCTATGAAGCAGCCCGAATTTTCGTACGGCGGGCAAGCGGTGATCGAAGGGGTCATGATGCGCGGCCGGGAGTATGTGGCGGTGGCGGTTCGCAAGGCGAACGGCGAGATCGTCATCAAGAAAGACCCGGTCGGAACGGTTACCAAGAAATATCCCTTGTTGAAATGGCCTTTTATCCGCGGCGTGGTGGCGCTCTGCGATTCGTTCGGCATCGGACTGAAGGCCTTGCTCTTCTCGGCGGATCAATTCATGGAAGGCGAAAACGAGGCCGAGGGCAAGCCGGCCGGCGGGTCTGGCCTGGGCGCCGGCGAGAGCACGCTGATGGTGACGGTCGCTTTGGCCATGACCATCGTGCTCTTTGTCGTCCTGCCTTTGCTCGGGCGGATGCTGGTGAATAAGTTCCTGCCCGGTCATTTCTGGGGCAACCTGTTCGAGAGCGTGCTGCGTTTCGCGATCTTCATCATCTATATCGCGTCGGTTTCGATGCTCAAGGATATTCAGCGGGTCTTCGCCTATCATGGCGCCGAGCACAAGGTGATCAACACCTTCGAGGCCAAAAAGGACCTGACGGTGGAGAATGCCCGGCAGTTTACGACCTTTCATCCCCGCTGCGGGACCAGCTTCCTGCTGTTCGTGGTGGTGGTCAGCGCGGTCTTCTTCTCGTTCTTGCGCTATGACACCGTCGTGGCGCGGTTATTGTCCCGGATCCTGCTGCTGCCGGTGGTGGCCGGGGTCTCCTATGAGATCATCAAGTTTACCGGCAAGCACCAGGATTTCTTCCTGTGGCGCTGGATGAGCCTGCCCGGAATGTGGCTCCAGAAACTGACCACCCGCGAGCCCGACGACCAGCAGGTCGAGGTGGCGCTCAACGCCCTGGTGGCGGTCCTCAAGGAAGAAGCCCCCTTGATCGTCGGCGGCCGGGTTTATGCGGCCGAGAAAGTCGAGGCGGCCCAGACCCCCGAACCGGCCGGCGCCGGCTGAAAACGAATTGCACTGCTCGATCCAATCCTGACTTCGTTATGCTGAACCCTAATCCTTGCCCGCAAGGATGGTTCAGCATATTTCGTTGTTGCTGATGTTGATTCAGGAAGTTGATCAGGTTCGTGGTTATTGGAGCTGATTCAGGGAAGTCGGTTCAGGTTCGTGGTTGTTGAAGTTGATTCAGGATGCTGATTCAGGTTTAAAACCACCAACCACGAACTACGAACCACCAATCACCAACCACCAACCACTAGCAACCAGGAACTAAATACTGTCTTTAATTTCCGAGGTGATGCGATGCCATGCTTGACAAGATAGAAGCCATTGAAGAAAAGTATAACGAATTAAGCAATCAGCTCAGCGACCCGGCGGTGATCTCTGACGCGGGGCGGTTCCAGAAATTGGCCAAGGCGCACGCCGCCATCAGCGAGCTGGTCGAGACCTATCAACAATATAAGCGGGTCAGCGCCGACCTGGAGACCGCCGCGGAGATGTTGCGCGAGGAGAAGGGCGAGGCCGCCGAGCTGTTGAAGGCGGAGATCAGCGATCTCGAAAGCGAAGCGGCGCGGCTCACCGAACGGTTGCGCGTTTTGTTGCTGCCCAAGGATCCCAATGACGAGAAGAACGCGATCATCGAGATCCGGGCCGGCACCGGCGGCGAGGAAGCGGCGCTGTTTGCCGGCGACCTCTTCCGGATGTACACCCGTTACGCCGAGAGCAAGGGTTGGCGCACCGAGCTCCTGAGCACCAGCGAGTCCGATCTGGGCGGTTTCAAGGAGATCATTTTCACCATCGAGGGCCAGCAGGTCTTCAGCCGCCTGAAATTTGAGAGCGGCGTCCACCGGGTGCAGCGGGTGCCGGAGACCGAGGCCCAGGGCAGGATCCATACTTCCGCCGCGACGGTGGCGATCATGGCCGAGGCCGAGGAGATCGAGGTGGATATCGGGCCCAATGATCTGCGGATCGACGTTTTCCGGGCCGGCGGTCACGGCGGCCAATGCGTCAACACCACCGATTCGGCGGTCCGTATCACCCATCTGCCCACCGGGCTGGTGGTCACCTGCCAGGATGAAAAGTCGCAACTTAAAAATAAAGAGAAAGCCATGAAGGTGCTCCGGGCGCGGTTGCTCGACAAGTTCCAGTCGGAGCAGCACGCCGAGCAGGCCGAGGCCCGCCGCAACATGGTCGGTTCGGGCGACCGCAGCGAGCGGATCCGCACCTACAATTTCCCGCAGAACCGGCTGACCGACCACCGGATCAATCTGACCCTTTATCATCTGGACTCCATCATCGAGGGCAACCTGGATGAGGTGATCGAGCCGCTGATCACGGCCGACCAGGCGGAGCGTTTGAAAAATGTCGACAGCCAGTAATTTGCCGATGAGCATCGGGACCATCATCGCCAAAACGGTCCCGTTCCTGGCAGAGAAGCACTTGCCCAATCCCCGGCTAGAGGCCGACCTGATGCTGGCGCACGTGCTCGATTTGCCGCGGGTGCAACTTTATTCCCAATGGGACCGGCCGCTGGAACCGGCCGAGGTCCAAGCCTACCGGGAGATCCTGCTGCGGCGGGTGCAAGGCTGGCCGCTGGCCTATCTGACCGGGCAGAAGTCGTTTTTGAGTTGGGAGTTCAAGGTCACGCCGGATGTTTTAATCCCGCGGCCCGACACGGAAATGCTGGTGGAAGCGGTGGTCGACGCCTTGAAAGCGCGAGGGCCGGTCACCGGCGCGGATGTGGGGACCGGCAGCGGGATCATCGCCATCGCCTTGGCTAAGCTGTTGCCCGAGAGCCGTTGGTTTGCGCTGGACCTCTCCCCGGAGGCCCTGGCGGTCGCGGCGGAGAATGCCGACCGGCTGGACGTGGCCGGCCGGGTCGAATTCCGCCGGGGCGATCTCTTGGCGCCTTTGGCCGGAGAAGGGCTGCAACTGGACGCGGTGGTGTCCAACCCGCCCTATATTCCCAGCGCGGTCATTGCCACATTGCAGCCGGAGGTGCAACGCGAACCGCGGCTGGCATTGGACGGCGGCCAGGATGGCCTGGCCGTCTATCGGCGTTTCGTCCCCCAGGCCTTGGAATTGTTGAAACCCGACGGGTTACTGGCCGTGGAACACGGCCATGATCAAAGCGCGGCCTTGATGGAGTATCTGACTGGTTTGGGCTTAAACTGTCGCAGTCTAGCGGATCTGGCCGGCCGGGACCGGGTGATCATCGGCGGGCGGACGGAGGCCCATCGTGCATGAGCTTTCATTGACCGAGAAGATGTTGCGCCTGGTCCTTGAGCAGGCGGAGAAGCATCCGGGGGAAATAACCAAAATTAAGTTAGTATTGGGCGACCTCTCGGGGATCGTCCCCGATTGCGTGGCCCAATATTTCCGGCTGATCGCCGCCGGCACTAAGGCGGCCGGGGCGCGGCTGGAATTTCGCAGACAGCCGGCGATCCTCTACTGTCCCATCTGCGAATGGGAGTTTGAGAAGCTGCCGGCCGATTTTAACTGTCCGCGCTGCGGCAGCCTGGCCCGGCTGACCGAGAGCGGCCGGGAGTGTTTTGTGGAAAGCATTGAGGTGGAGTAGACCATGGAAATAGATATCGAGCAGGATCTGTTTGAAAACGAGGCCAAACTGGCCGCGGTGAACCGCAAATGGCTGGCGGAGCGCCGCATCGGCGCTTTGAATCTGCTGGCCGGTCCGGGGGCGGGCAAAACCAGCCTGATCCGGTGCAGCGCCGAATTGTGCAAGCTGCCGCTGGCGGTGATCGAGGGCGATCCGGCCTCCAGCATCGATACCGACCTGTTGAAGGGTTTGGGGATTCCGGCGTACCAGATCAATACCGAGGGCGGTTGCCACCTGGAGGCGCTAATGGTCGGCCAGGCGTTGCAGGATTTTTGCCCGGCCGAACGCAGTTTGCTCTTCATTGAGAATGTCGGCAACTTGATCTGTACCGCCAGTTTCCCGCTGGGAGAGGCCTGGCGCGCCGTGATGCTGGGCGTCAGTGAAGGCGATGACAAGCCGTTCAAGTACCCGCTGATCTTCACCGAGGCCGATGCCGTCATCCTGAATAAAATGGACCTTCAGCCCTTCGTCGACTTCGACAAGGAGCGTTTTTACCGGGGAATCCGGGCCATCAAGCCGGATCTGCCGGTTTTCGAGGTTTCCTGCAAGACCGGAGCGGGCCTGGCCGAATGGGTCGGCTGGTTGGAAGGAAAGGCCAGGGAGTATTTTGATGCCGCAACAAGCTGAACGGTGGCGGCTGGAAGTCAGTGGACTGGTGCAAGGGGTCGGTTTCCGCCCCTTTCTCTATAATCTGGCGCTGTCGCTCGGCGTAACCGGCTGGGTCCGCAATAATTTCGCCGGGGTTGAGCTGGAAGTGCAGGGGTCGCCCGAGGGATTGGGGCGGTTTCTCAATGAATTGCGGGAGCATCCGCCGGCGGCGGCCCAGATCGATACCGTCGCGCGGCAAGCGCTGACGCCGGTTCCCGGCGAGAACGGCTTCCGGATCAAGATCAGCGAATCCGGGTCGCTGCCCGGGTCGCCCCTGCCCGATCAGGGGATCTGCCCCGCCTGCCAGGCGGAGTTCTCGGACCCGGCCAACCGCCGCTATCATCATCCCTTCAATAGCTGCACGCTTTGTGGGCCGCGTTTCACCATTATCGAAGGACTGCCGTTTGACCGGCCCCGCACCACGATGTCCGAGTTTCCGCTTTGCCCTAATTGTCAGGCCGAATACACGACCCCGGCGGACCGGCGCTTTCATGCGCAGACCATCGCCTGCCCCCAGTGCGGGCCGACGTTATGGTTCAGCGATCCGCAGGGCCGGCGGAGCCCGGGGGATCCAAGCGCCAACGCGCGCCGGATCCTGAAGGATGGCGGGATCCTGGCCATCAAAGGGATCGGCGGTTATCACCTGGCGTGCGACGCCCGGAACGAAGCGGCCGTCGACCGGCTGCGCCGTTTGAAAGGCCGGGACAACCGGGCCTTCGCGGTGATGTTCCGCGATTATGATGCCGCCGCCGCCGAATGCCATATCGTTCCGGCGGAGAAGGAACTTTTGACCGGGCCGATTCGACCGATCGTATTGTTGCGGCAGAAACAGCCCGGTACCTTAGCGGCCGGAGTCAACCCGGGCCTGCGCGAACTGGGCGTCTTCCTGCCGTATACCGGCATCCAGTTGTTGCTGTTCGACCCGGAGCTGGACGCGTTGGTCATGACCAGCGGCAACCGTTCGGGAGAACCGCTGTCTTTTACCGACGAAGAGGCCTACCGGGACCTGGGGGCGATGGCCGACGGCTTTCTGGGGCACAACCGCCGGATCCACTGGCGCTGCGACGATTCGGTCCTGCGCTACCAGGCTGGGGCCGGCCGGACCATCGGCATCCGCCGTTCGCGCGGTTTGGCGCCGGCTCCGGTGAAGCTGGACCGCAAACTGCCGCCGCTCATCGCCTGCGGCGCGCAACAGAAGAATACCTTTGCCCTGACCAAGGCGGACCTGGTTTATCTCGGCCCGCATCAGGGCGATTTGGATAATAAACGGAGTTTTCTGGCTTATCAGGAAACCATTGCCGCGCTGCAACGTTTATTACATTGTGAACCGGAATGGGCGGTTCACGATCTGCATCCCGATTATAATTCCACCCGGTATGCCAAGGCCAGCGGCTTGCGGCTGGTCGGCGTCCAGCACCACCTGGCGCATATCGCCGCGGCGATTGTGGCGGAGCGGATCGTCGGTCCGGTGCTCGGGGTGGCCTTTGACGGCTCGGGTTACGGCCCGGACGGCGCGATCTGGGGCGGCGAGTTTTTCGTCGGTGCGGAGTGTTCCTGGCGGCGGGCCGGCCATCTGAGCTATTATCCATTGCCGGGCGGGGAAGCGGCGGTCCGGGAACCCTGGCGGATGGCTGCCGCCTATCTGAGCGAAGCGGGTCCGGCGCTTTGGGAAGAAGTTCTGGCGCTCCGGCAACCACTGGATCCGGCTTGGGGGACCTGGCCGTTGCTCCGGCAAGCGGTGCGCGCCGGGATCAACGCCCCGCCGACCGCTTCGGTGGGCCGCTGGTTCGATGGGGTGGCGGCGTTGCTGGGCGGCCCGGCCCGCGTCAGTTACGAGGGCGAAGCCGCGATCTGGCTGGAGAATCAGGCCGATCCGACGGCTGAAGGCATTTATGAATTGCCGCTCTCCGTCCAAGACGGCGAATTCCGGATCGACCCCGGCGCATTGGCGGCGGAGATCGCCCGGGAAGTACATAAGCATAGCCCGGCCGCGTTAAGCATGAAGTTCCACCGCACGGTGGCGGCGCTCATTCTGGAAGTGGCGGCGCGGGTCCGCCGAGCGGATGGAATCGACCAGGTGATCTTGAGCGGCGGGGTCTTTCAGAACCGGCTGTTGCTCGATTTGACCGTGACGTTGCTTCAAAAGAATAATTTCCGGGTTTTTGTGCCGCAATGGGTGCCGATTAACGACGGCGGCATCGCCCTCGGCCAAGCCTGGTTAGGCGGTTTAATGATCGAAAGGGGAGTCGCAGGATGTGTTTGGCAGTACCCGGTGAAGTCGTAGCCATCGCTGATGGCAAGGCGCAGGTCAGTTTCTCGGGAGTTTTGCGGTCCGTCGATCTGAGCCTGGTGGAAGGGGTTCGGGTGGGCGATTACGTATTGGTGCACGCCGGATGCGCCATCCAGATCGTAGCGGCGGATGAGGCCCGCGAGACGATCCAATTATTCGGCGAGGTTTTTGGCGAATGAGCATGGAGCTGCAGGAGACGGTGGCGCGGATTCGGGCGGAGTATGCCGGGCTGAGCTGCAAGCTGATGGAGGTTTGCGGCACCCACACCAATGCGATTCGCAAGGCCGGCATCCATCAACTGCTGCCGCCGGGGATTCGCCTGCTTTCGGGCCCGGGCTGCCCGGTCTGCGTCACCGGCAGCGGTTATATCGAACAAGCGGTGGCCCTGAGCCGGCGGCCGGGAGTGATCATCGCCAGTTTCGGCGATCTGCTGAAGGTGCCCGGCAACAGCGCCAGCCTGGCGGAGGCCCGGGCCGCGGGAGCGCAGATCCGGGTCGTCTACGCGCCCCAGGACGCGGTGGAGTTGGCCCGGCAGCATCCCGACGCCGAAGTGGTTTTCCTGGCGGTGGGTTTTGAGACCACCGCTCCGGCGATTGCTTTGGCGGTCCGGGCGGCGGCCGCGGCGGGAGTGAGCAATTTTTCGATTTTGCCTTCCTTGAAGGTTTTAAAACCGGCCATGCAAAGCCTGCTCGATGGCGGCGCTCTGGCTATCGACGGACTGATCGCGCCGGGGCATTTGGGAGTGATCATCGGCGCGGCCGGTTATGGATTTTTAGCGCGGGATTACCATTTGCCCACGGTGGTGACGGGATTCCGCCCCGCCGAGCTCTGGCTGGGCATTGCCGCGCTGTTGAAACAGATTCGGAATGGCGAGAGCCGGCTGGAAAATATGTACCCCCAAGTGGTTACCGAAGCCGGCAACCGGGCTGCCCAGGCATTAATCGCCGCGGTTTTCAGCGCCGAGGACGCCGAATGGCGGGGCTTGGGGACGGTTCCCGGCTCCGGCCTGGGATTGGCCGAGGGCTACCGGGATTATGACGCCAGGGTCAAATTCCGCCTGGCGGAGATCGATTCGGTGGAGCCGTCCGGCTGCCGTTGCGGCGAGATCTTGCTGGGCCGGGCCGAACCGGAGCAATGCGCGCATTTTGACGTGGCCTGTACGCCGGAACATCCGGTGGGCCCGTGCATGGTCTCGGCCGAGGGAACTTGCGCCGCGCATTTCTACTACCGCAGCCGGGGAGGCAGAGTATGAACGAGAATATCCGTTTGGCCGAGGGCGGCGGGGGGGAAGCCACCGCCCGTTTGATTAAGGAAGTCTTCTGGTCGCGTTTCCGCCATCCCCAGTTGCTGCGCGGCAACGATGCGGCCGTGCTGGAATACGGCGGCGGCCGGCTGGCTCTGACCACCGACGCCTTCGTGGTGACGCCGTGGGCCTTTCCGGGCGGCGATATCGGCCGGCTGGCGATCGCCGGGACGGTCAACGACCTGACGATGATGGGCGCGACCGCGCTGGGGCTTACTGCCGCCTTCATTATCGAGGAGGGTTTCGCCCGGGCCGATCTGGAGCGGATCGCCGCCTCGATGGCGGATACCGCCGCCGCGGCCGGAGTGGATCTGGTGGCCGGGGATACCAAGGTGGTCCGGCACGGCGAGGCGGACGGCATCTTCATCACCACCACCGGCGTCGGGGCAATTCCCGCTGGGGTCCGGCTCGGCGGCGAACTGGCGCGGTCCGGCGATCGGGTATTGATCACCGGGAGCGTCGGTGATCACGGCGCCGCGATCTTGCTGGCCCGGAACGAACTGGGGTTGAGCGGCTCCATCGAAAGCGATGTCGCGCCCTTGAATAGACTGCTGCTGCCGTTGCTGGCCGACTATCCGGAAGCCATCCGGGTGATGCGCGATCCGACCCGGGGCGGTCTGGCCACCACCTTGAACGAGATTGCCCGCCAGTCCGGCGTGGCGATCCGCCTCGACGAGGCGGCCATTCCGGTGCAGCCGCAAGTGCGCGGCGTATGTGAATTATTGGGTTTGGACCCGCTTTACCTGGCCAATGAGGGCAAAGCGATTATCGTAGTGGCGGTTGAGGCGGCCGATGCGGTGCTGGCGGCCCTGCGCCACCAGCCGTTAGGAACTGGGGCGGCACTGATCGGCCAGGTAACGGCGGAGCAAGCCGGGATGGTCAGTATGGTGACCGCCTCCGGCGGGGAGCGGATCATCCCGCTGGGCAGCGGCGAACAGTTGCCAAGAATTTGTTAGCAGGAACATGGCGGCAAAAGCAGAATTTCTTAGCAATCGATGGCGCGGGGGTGGGACAATGAAACGGTTATTATTCCTGGTGCTGGCATGGGTCTTGGGAAGCAGCGCGACCGTCGCTCTGGCGGCGGGGGATTTGCCTGCCAAGCAGCAGGCCGGCCTGGTCTTTTCGCAGCACAACGGGGATCAGCACACCATCTATCTGGCGGAACGGGACGGTTCCGGCCGGCGCGAAGTGGCTTCCGGCGCCGATCTAGCGGTTTATATCGAAGGCCGGCATTTCTTATATGTCATCGGTCAAAAACTTTACGAATACGATCCGGCCACCCAAAAATCCCACTTGGTCCATCAATTCAGCGAAGCTAAAATCCTGGTCCAGGTCATCTCCAAGGAACCCGATCAGGCGATTGTAGCCGGAGTGAACGATTATCAGACCAATTGGTACATCCTGGAGTTTTCCGACGACAGCGTCCGCAAGGTGGACAGCCCCAATTTCAGAGGAACCTCCGCCGGAGTGGCGAGCCCCGATCAGTCGACAGTGGCCATTGTCAAATCGGCGATCCTGGATTTCCGTTATGGCCTGACCGTGAAACAAAATAAAAAGGCCGACTGGACCCTGCCGAACGATCTGACGGTGCTTCCCGAATTCAAATGGTCGCCCGATTCAAAGTGGCTCGCCTTCTATGCCAAGAAGTTCGACGGCAATCTGGATGGGTTCTACTCGTTATATCTGCTGGACGTGCCAAACCGCCAATTGCAATTAATCCAGGAGAAAAGCTTCACAGTGCTGTTTTTTTCGTTGCGGGCCGGAGCTTACACCCCGGATTGGTCGGCGGACAGCAAGGCGCTAATCTACTCGTATCAGTTATATGGCACGGTGGGCCGGACTGGTCTTTATGAATACCGGGTGGATTCGGGCAAAAAAACGCTTTTAACCGGCGGCGACACTTTGAATGAATATCCCCGCTGGGCTCCGGATGGTCGAAACATCGCCTTCATCTCGACCCGCGAAGCCGGGCAGGCCCAACTGTACGTCATGGACGAACGGGGCGAAGCGATTCATCGCATCTCACCGGACCAGGGAACGACGGAATGGGCGCTGTGGTACCAGCCGGAAGCGCTCAAATGACGGGCGGATTGTAACGGGAGAAACGGAGGAATCATTCGTGCCGCAAAAGCAGCTTTCCCATGAGCAGGCGGTCCAATTTTTAACTGAGGAGAACGTTGGGCATCTGGCGACCACCGATTCCGGGGGTGCGCCTTACATTACGCCGTTGCATTATATCTATCGTGACGGCAAGATTTATTTTCATTGCGCCAACGAAGGTCAAAAGTTAGCGAATATCGCGGCCAATCCCCGGGTCTGCTTCGCGGTCGATCGCCTTCATAAGCTGGTGTTTTTTTCAGCCGCTTGTAAGGCTTCGAGCCGGTATACAGCGGTGCTGGTCTTCGGAATGGCCGAGATCGTGACCGATCTCCAGCAAAAACTGGCAATCCTCGAAACCATTACGGCCAAGTTGGCCGAAGGGTGCGCTTTCCCGCCCATCCCCGCCGCAGCCGCGGCCGGATGCACGGTCGTGGCGATTCGAATCGAAACCATTCATGGCAAACAGAATGTCGATCCCGCGGAACCATGAATGGAAATTCATGGCTTGGCGTAGAATGTTGTTGAACGCGAAGGGTATCTGATTTAAAAGGATAGGCCTCGTCCAAGACGGTGCCGCTCGGGCGATGGATAGGGAGCGAGCAGGCCAAAGGAGCGGGTAAGTTGGTTTCCGATCATCCGACGGACAGAGTTTGTAACTGTCCGAAGCGAAGTTGCCCAAGACATGGGGATTGTCTTCGCTGTGAAGCGTATCATGGGGAAAGAAAAAGGCCGCCGTATTGTCAAAGAGAGAAAAAAGAATGGCAGCGATTATTTAAACGATGAAGGAACTTCTTCCGCTAAACTTTATGGTATAAAGGTGAATCAGCAAAGATAGTAAGGTTAGACCAGGGCTTTCTGGTGGGGAGTGGAACTCACCCTCGCCCTCTCTTTTGTGAAAGAGAGGGTAACCCGGATCCTCCGCCGCTAAGCTCATTTGCTGCCTTGCTTTGAACCAGCCTTTCTTCCCTCTCTTTCCGCAAAAGAGAGGGAAGCTAGATGGGTGAGTTCATTCCCTCCTTTCCAGCTTTTACTTGAGTTATCTTAATATTTATTTTAAAGTCTCTTCCCTTGTCCAACAGTCAATCTAAATACAAAAAATAAAAAAAGACAGCAGGAGTTTCAGAAAGGTTGTCGAAATGACTTTCTTAATATAATTAATTAAGTTTAATGTATACACAATCCGCTAACCCGCAGTACATAAGATTGGTCTTGAAGACAGAACATGCGCAGTCTTCCAGGAGGGAAACGTTTGAAAAGAACGGCTGGCAATCAGTTGATGATCAAGGAGAATAATCAGAAGTTCATTATCGATACCTTGATCGAGCGGGGAGCGACTTCCCGGGCCGATCTGGCCAAGCTGCTGAAACTCAGCGCGCCCAGCGTTTCCAATAATATCAACCAATTGCTTCAGAAAAAGCTGCTGCTGGAGATCGGCGAAGGCGATTCCGCCGGCGGCCGGCGTCCGATTCTGCTGGATTTTAACTATCGTTACGGTTACATCATCGGCGTCGATCTCAGCGGCCAGGACTTGAAGATCGCGCTCAGCAACCTGAAGCCGGAGATCATCGAGCTCCGCCAGATCGATATCGCCAACCCAAAAAGCGGCCAAGCGATCCTCGACATCATCATCGAAAACATCCTCGCCATTTTTGCCGAGCATCAACTCGGTTTGAAACAGTTGCTAACGATCGTGGTCGGTTTCCCGGGAGTCGTCAATGAAGCCACCGGCCGGATGATTCTGTTGCCGTTATGGGTCTACGCCTGGGGTGAGATCAATCTGCAAGAAGAGTTGCAAAAGAAGTTCAAGGCCAAGGTGATCATCAAGAATGACATTAACTTGGCGGCCCTGGGAGAATCCCGCTACGGCCTGGGCCGCGAGTTTCGCAATTTGGTTTACGTCAGCATCGATATGGGCGTGGGGGCCGGCTTAATCATGGATCACCAGCTTTACGAAGGCTCCCGGTTTGCCGCCGGTGAGATTGGCTACCTCGCTTCGGAAGTCGCTGACTTGGAGTTTAACCATGAAAGCTTTGGGCCGTTGGAGTCCAGGGTCGGCCTGCCGGGATTGCTTGATAAAGTGCAAAACGATTTGCGGGCGGGATGCGCTTCGCGGATTAACGACTTGATCCAGGGCGATCCGGAGCGGGTCGATCTGCGGGTGATCAAGGCCGCCGTCAGTCTGGAGGATCCTTATATCCTGGGGGAAATGGAACGCATCCAGCACCAGCTGGGAATCACGCTGACGAATATCGGCATCCTGCTTGATTTGGAGCTGTTGATCCTGGGCGGGCAGTTGACCCGGTTGGGATATGACTTTTTGAAACCATTGAACGAGATGGCCGGCAAACTGGCGCCGTTGGGCGTTAAAGTGGCGTATTCCTCATTAGAACAGCCGGTACTGTACGGCGCGTTTGCCGCGGGGCTGGAATACGTCCAGGGAAATATTTTAAACTTGAAATGATTTTTTGCCGATCGAAACTTAATTAACTTAACTAACTTGATTAGTACTGAAAAATTTTCAAATCGTATCGAGGAAGGGTGCATGAAGATAACAGCATTGGAAGCCCAGTATGGCTTGGGAGTAGATATCGGCGGGACCAAAGTAATGATTGTGCTGGCCGATCAGCAAGGTAAGATCATTTTTCAGGATAAAATCGAGACGCCCCGCGAACCAGCGGCGATCATCGCCATTATAGAGGATACTTTGCGCAGGGCGGGCGTGCAGATCCAGCAGATCGCGGCGATGGGCGTCGGGGTCCCCGGAAATGTCGACAGCCGCAGGGGGCTGGTGATCGATGTCCCCTCGTTGAAATGGCAAAACCTGAACCTGGAGGAACTGTTCGATGAGCATTTCCCTTTCCCGAGTTTCATCAATAACGACGTCAACCTGTCGGCGCTCGGCGAGCGCTGGCTGGGCAACGGCCAACGCTCCGATAATTTGTTTTATATCGCGCTCGGCACGGGCGTCGGGGGCGCGATCATCGCCAATGGCTCATTGATCGAGGGGCATCGTTTCGGAGCCGGCGAAATCGGCTATTTTCTGGAGAAAGCCGACCTCCAAAACGGGCTGCGCAATTATTCCTGCCAGGAGTTTGGCGTCTTTGAAAGCAAAACGTCCGGTTCGGCCCTGGCCGAAAAGGTCAAGCCGCTGGGATTGACCCCCAGGGAGCTTTTTCAAGAATACCGCCGGGGCAATCCCACGGTAAAGTGGATTATGGAGGAGTTTATTCTCGATCTGTCGGTGACGGTGGCCAACGTGGTTAGCCTCTTGAATCCCGAGAAAGTGATCATCGGCGGCGGCGTCTCCGAATCGATGGACTGCATCCTCCAGCCGATCCGCAACTATGTCGCCCAATTCTCCCCGTTTGCCGTCGAGATCGTCCTGGCCCGGCTGGGCGGGGCGGCCGGCGCGGTCGGCGGGGCGGCCTACGCATTTCAAAAAGTTCAGTCCCAGTCGGGGCTTCGTGAAAATCGGATGAAGCCAGCGTTATAAAGCATTCAGGCGATGGAAAGGAGGGTTGAAGTCGAGATTTAAAGCATTCCCAATAAAAAAGTCGAATGGAGGAGGATTTCAATGAAAAGCGTACGCGTCATCCTGGTTTTGTGTATGTTGGCAGTCTTGGTCCTCGGCAGTGTCGCATTTGGCGAGGAGAAAGTGACCATCAACGCCCTGTTCATGAAGCAAGCCGGTTATAGCGAGGAAGATACGGCTGCCGGCACCAAAGAATTCGAGAAGCAAAACCCCAATATCAAGGTACAACTTACGTTCGTGGCCTATGAGGAACTGGAGCAAAAGATCATTACTTCGGCTTCTTCCGGCAGTTACGACGTGGTGCTGAGCGACGGCCCCTTCACCCCGAAATTTGCTCAGGCCGGCATCGTCCGCGAAATGCCCAAACTTTCCGCCGCAGCGGTCAAGGATATCTTCCCGGGAGCCTTAAGCGCCGGAATGTATAAAGGAAAGCTCTATGGCATGCCGTGGCTGAACGATTGCAAATACTTATTCTATAACAAAAAGATGTTGCAAAGCGCCGGTTTCACCGCTCCGCCGAAGACCTGGGAGGAACTGTTGAACCAGGCGAAAGTGATCAAAGAAAAAGGTCTGGTCCAATATCCGATCGCCTGGAGCTGGGCCCAAGCGGAAGCCTTGATCTGCGACTACACCACGCTCTCGTGCGCCTTCGGCGGCAGCATGTTCGACAAAAACGGCAAACCGCAACTGACGGCCGCGGGCAATAAGAAAGCCCTGGATTTCATGTACAATTCCATCAAGAGCGGGATCTCCAATCCCAAATCCACCGAATTCCTGGAAGACGACGTCAAGAACTCTTTCGCGGCCGGTAACGCGGCATTCGCCATCAACTGGACCTTCGCCTATGCCTTCGCCAAAGACCCCACCCAGTCCAAGGTCAGCCAGGACGTGGGCGTAGCCATCATCCCCGGTTCCGGCAAAGTGGTCAGCGCTACGGTGAACGGCGGCCAGCCGCTGTCGATCTCCGCCGGCAGCAAGCATCCGAAAGAAGCCTGGCAGTACATTCAATTCTTATCCTCCAAATCGTTCCAACAAAAATATTGTCAGAACGCGTTGCCGATCTGGCAATCGCTCTACGACGATCCGAAGGTGATCGCCTCCAATCCGGAGATCGCCAAGGTTGCCAAGGTGCAATATAACTACTTCGTCAACCGGCCCCAGGTTCCGTACTACAGCGATTTTTCCACCAAGTTGCAAGTCTTGATTCAGGAAGTGTTGCTTGGAAAGAAAACCAGCACTGCCGCGCTGAAGGAAGCCCAAGCAGTCGCCGTGGGTTTGGCCGGCAAGAAATGAATAGGGGGGTTCATCCCCCTATTCATCTTCAGCAATATAACATTTTGCAAGAAAGCAACTGGTAAAGTAGGTGTTGAAATGAGGAAAGCGACTCCCGGAACGAAGTGGCAGTGGGCCGAGATCTTCGGCAACCCCAAGGAATGGTCCAATCAAAGGTTTGCGCTGTTGATGATCGCCCCGGCGCTGGTGATCGTGTTCGGAATCATTATTTCGCCGCTCGTCACGACTTTCGTATACACATTGCAGAACATGGAGCTGATATCGGTCAACAAAGGCCAATTTGTCGGATTGGCCAACTATCTGACCGTGCTGGGTTCGACGGAATTCTGGGAATCGTTGGGGCGAACGGTTTATTTCACGGTGGTGTCGCTGATCCTGGAAACGGTCATCGGCTTACTGGTGGCGTTGCTCTTAAACACCAAATTTCACGGCGTCGCTTTTTTGCGGACCATCATCATTCTGCCGTGGGCCATTCCGGGGATCGTCTCCGGAGCGATGTGGAAATGGATCTACCATCCCGAGTACGGAGCGCTTAACGCGCTGCTAACGCATTTGCATCTGATCAAGGAGTATCAGTCCTGGCTCAGCGACCCGCTGCAAGCGATGAATATGGTCATCATCGCCGATGTTTGGAAGATGACTCCGCTGGCGGTGCTGTTTTTCCTGGCCGCGCTGCAGATGACCAACAAATCCAGCTACGAGGCGGCCATGGTGGACGGAGCGGGGGTTTTCCGGCGCTTTTTCGTGTTGACGCTGCCCTATTTGAAGCCGACCTTGCTGGTGGTGGTGGTGATGCGGACCATGGAGAAGTTCAAAGCCTTCGACATCTTTTACGCGATCACCCGGGGCGGACCGGCCAATGGCACCATGGTGCTGACCTATGAGGCTTATCTGAAAGCCTTCACCAATCTGCAATACTCCATCGCCGCCACGATCGCCTATTTAATCGCCATCATCGTGGTGATCTTTACCTTCGTCTATGTCAAAGCCATGAAGAGTGAGGATGAGGCCTATGATTAAAAGCAAACGGTTCATGTTCGTGCAATATGCCTCGGCGTTGCTGGTGACCTTCGGAACGCTGGCCCCTTTCCTGTGGCTGATTATCTCCAGTATCTTTTACCAACGCGACCTGATTACCGTGCCGTTCAACCTGTTCCCGAAGGAGATTACCTTCCAGCGGTATCTCGATATCTTTTTTAATCCCCAGAACGATACGGCCAATACCTTTAAATTCGCGATGGGCAACAGTCTGATCGTAGCGGGACTGGTGACGGTGATCGGCCTGGTCGCCGGGACCATGGCCTCTTACGCCTTTGCCCGGTTGCGGTTTATGTTTCGCGATAAGATCATGTATCTGATCCTGTTCACCTTCATGATGCCGCCGGTGGTCATCGTGATGCCCCTGTATGTGATCCTGAACCAGTTTCATCTGCTCGATTCCAAGCTGACCCTGGTGCTGCTGTATCTGTCGATGGCCATCCCCTTCATCGTCTGGGTGATGCAGAGTTATTTCCGTTCGATCGCCAAATCGTTCGAAGATGCGGCGGCCATCGACGGTTGCAACCGCTTCCAGACTTTCTGGCACGTGTTTGTCCCGATAGCGCGGCCGGGAATCATCGCTACCGCCATCCTGGCTTTTCTGGTCGCCTGGGACGAGTTTTTCTTCTCGCTGATCTTTACCTCCACGCTGAGCGCCAAGACCATGCCGGTGGCCATCGCCGAATTCAGCGGCAAGAACTCCATCGATTACGGGATGATCGCCACCGGGGGCGTGATCGCCTCGCTCCCGCCGGTGCTGATTACGTTGATTTTCCAGAAATACATCGTCATGGGCATGACCGGCGGAGGAGTGAAGGAATGATGCCGCTCAACTCCGACTGGAATGAGTTCGCGGCCGGCCATAGCAAGGCGCCGGTCATCGCCGCCCTGCCAGCCGCGCCGATCCGTCCCGAATTGCCCGCCTGGGAATAAACTCGGACCATTCCAGTCCCGCACTTATCCACAGCCGATCGATCTCTTATTAATCAAGGAACTATGGCAGTCGCCGCCATAGTTCCTTTTGTTACAAATATCTATCTTTTGTGGATAAAGATCTTGATGATTATCAAGTTAGCTCCGCATCGGAAACCGGGTCATGGGCAATGCAGGTGACCAATAACTGAAGTCCGTCGGTATCACCGACGGACTCTCCCCAAAAACAACTCCACGATCGATATTATAGCGTGAAAAGTCGGCCATGAAGTATCGTTTTTGTACCCAAAACGTATCATCCGCATCCAAAATCGACAAGGAATCTTAACATTTTGCATTCATACAGCCGGCAATGTTTGCAGCCTTATGAATGCAAAATCAAAAGTCTCTATAAAAAGGGCCGATCACGGATTGCTGGCTTTAATGATTTCACGGAAAAACCCTCTCCTCCCGATCCCGTGGAATCTTTTCATCCCTTAAATCCGCGATCCAGTCTTTTTTGCGAAACTACAAGCTCTCTCAGCCGCTGAGCAAGCGGTTCTGCCCCGGTTGCCTATGAGGAGCTAACTTGATAATCATTAAGATCTTCCTTTTATTAATAAAGATCGATCTGGGATGATTCCAGATCTGTCTTTTGTGAATCAAGTCTTTCCTTTTGTGGATAAAGATCTTCCGGCTGTGAATAATCCGCTTCTCTGTCGACACTCTGAACTATGCTAGCGAAAAGCCGAGGCGAGCTTTTTTATTTACGTCATTTTAATGTTAACTATTGGCCATTTATTTTCCTGCGCTTGTGATAATCGTGTCAAAATAGTAAAATAAATATCATATTTGGAGCGCCGAAACCGGAAAGTTGCCATTTTGAAACCGGCTTTGTGGCTGAAGCCATTGCCGGAATCGTTAATCAAACCAGGGATGGAAAGAGGGTATGCCCATTGAACCCGGTCCGCGCATGGAATAAAAAAAGGCGTGACGCTCACGTCGGGGATGGTCAAGCGGATAGCGCCGCAAAACGGCTGATCGATAACCGCCGTTTGAAAGTCGCCTCGAACCAGGTGTTGGCGGTCGCGCAACAACTGGCGGTGAGCATTGAGGAAAACCAGGATTTTTCGGAGCGGGTGTTCGGCCACACCCGGGAGATGGTCCTTTTAAACCGCGCCACTCAACAGGAACTGCAGGCGATGGCCGGCGAGTTTCAGGCGGTGGTCGGACGGTTGGACCAGATCAAGACCATCGCCAATGCCATGGGGCAGACCGGGCAGGATTCGGAGGCCGTGCTCCAAAACAGCCTGGCGGAGATCCTGGCGATCGTCTCCGAAATCCATCAGATCGACCAGTCCGCCCGGACCACCGTGAAGATGATGAATGAGCTGCACAATTTGTCCGGCCAGATCACCGGGATCCTGGATGCGGTGGCCGAGATCGCGGCCCAGACCAAGTTGCTGGCTTTCAACGCCGCCATCGAGGCGGCCCGGGCCGGCGCGGCGGGGCGGGGTTTCAACGTCGTGGCCGACCGGGTCAAACGGCTGTCCGATGACAGTGAAGCCGCGGTAAACCATATTCGGCAGATGATCGATCAGCTCATCAAGGCCAACCGCCAGGTCAACGGGCAGATGGAAGGGACCGCCGCCAAGGTGGCCGCTTCGGTCGAACGCTTCGAAATGGTCGAGGAAAATCTGGCCAGGATTCAGAACAGTTTCCGGGAGTTGGTCGAAAAAAGCGCGGCCGTCAACCAGGAGATCGGCGCCGAGCAGCGCCGGGCTTTGAGCCTCCAGGGACAGGCGGCCCGGATCCAGGAAAAGTCGGAGACGGTTTTGACCCGGCTGGAGGAAGCCCACCAGGGGCTGCAACGCCACCAGCATCTGCTGAACGAGCTCAGCGAATTGGGAGTCCGGCTGAATGAGGCCGCCAATGGGCTCCAGCCGCTGATCCGGCAGGATGGCGAGACGACCGATATTACGGCGGAGACCCGAGAGCGAGCGGCTGAGATGCTGGCGCTGCTGCGCCGGGAGCTTCGGGCCCAGGGCTGGCTGGCGGAACTGGATCCCGCCAAGGTGGCCGAGTATTTAAAAGGATTGCTGGCGGAGCATTCCATCCTGGAAGCGGCCTGGGTCAATGATCTGAAGGGGCGCTTCGTCTGCTCGATACCGGCGGCCGGCATCGCCAACGCCAAGGTGCGCGAGTGGTTTACCAGCGGCGTGGCGGGGCAGGAGTTTAGGTCGGCCCCGTACATCTCGGCCATCACCAGCCAACCATGCGTCACGCTGGCGTTGCCGATCTTTGATGCCAAGGGAAAAATCCAGGGCGTACTGGGCGTGGACCTGCAATGTTGAGTTAACCTTATCGGACGGCCGGCATTAGAAACGGATCACATCGATCCGATCGCTCAGGCCGGTGACGATCTGTCGCGCCTCCGGCAGGATCAACAGTTCGCCTTCGCCGGAATGGTCGGTCAGCCGGGTGAGCTTCAGACTGGAATCGATCCGGTAAACTCCGCTGGCGGCAGCCAGGTAGACTTGCTTCCTGGATACTTCGGCGGCCAGCAGGTCCTCGGCGAGGAGATCTTGGACAGTCCGGTCGCTTAAACGGCAGGCGCTGATGACGGGGTGCCCCTTGCGCTGTTGGGTAAAGATCAACACCTCGCCGGCCAGAGCGTTCACTTCGGTCAGCGGAGCCTGGGTCAGGATGGGGACGGTTTTCAGGGCGACGCTATCGATCAGCAGCAGCTCGAGCCGGTCGGCCGGGCCGGAGCCGTTGGCCCGGTTGACATAGGCCGCGGCGGCCTCAAGCGGCACCGCCACGGCGGCGATCCGTTTGCCATCCTGCCCCCAGACGAACCCGCCGATCAGCGAGGCGGGGAAGGTCAGCGAGCGAAGCGATTGGTCGTTCAGGTTATAGATGCCCAGCCGATCGGAGAGAAAAAGATCGCGGTGCTCCTCACTGAGCGAATAAGCGGCATTGGCGGGGCTTTGCACCGCGAAAGCCAGCTGTTTTCCGTCCGGGGACCAGCTGAACATCGAACGGCGGGCGCCATCGGCCGGAAAGGCTTTCAGCAAGCGCAGCGGCTCGCTGTCGAACACTTTATCCTCCAGATAGACATAACGGGAATTGCTGCTCCAGCTGCAAGTTAGGCTCAAGAGCTCCTCCCAGTCCTCCGGACCGACCACCCCGGCAATTTCGGAGAGGGTTCTCCGCTCCAGATTATACAGGTATACTTTGCGGCCCGACT
This sequence comes from Bacillota bacterium, assembly GCA_023400055.1. Lineage (GTDB taxonomy): Bacteria > Bacillota > UBA4882 > UBA8346 > UBA8346 > Hydrogenispora. Next base: position 17,801 of record JAEXFN010000047.1, on the reverse strand, counting down.
GGGTCCGGTCGGCGAAAGGAATGCCCCCGGCAATCACTTGGCGGCGGTCCGGGGAGATCACATACCAATTGCAGCGTTTCAAGATCTTGCGCAGCGGCCGGCCTTGCACCTGGTGGTACAGGTTTCCCTCCAGGTAATTGCCGGCCACCATCTCGCGATAGAGAACCCCCGCGCCATGATTGGTGACAGTTCCCCCGTCGATGTTCCCCGGGACGTCGGAACAGAGTTCCGGCCGGTTCAGTCGGGGGTTGAAACGATAGAACAGCGAGCGCCGGTCGGAGTAATAATACATGAAAGTAAAACCGCTGGCCCCTTCGGGCTTCGTTTTATCCAGATAGAACGGCGCTCGCTCCGCGAAAATGTGCTTGGGAAGGATCGCAAGGGTATTGCCCTTTTGAACCTGTTTCAACTCGGACGGACCGGAGCGGGTGTCGATTAACTGGTCCGGCTCGGCCGGCTTGTCGTTGGGCGGGCCGGTCTTTATCCGCTGCATGGTACCCCATATTCCGGCCGCAACCGCGATCAACCCGCAGACCCCTAAGCCGATCATGAGCATCGGACGTTTTTTCATCGCCAACCTCCCTAGACCCGATCAAACTTTTTCATCAGATGAATTCATTGATTCTTGCGCGTAACCGGCCGGGATTTTCCCCGGCCAGAATCAGCGACCGCCGCGCCGGCAGCATTGGATTAACTGGGATCCATCCAGACCAGTTTCTTCTCGGGAAATTGTTCGCCCCAACGTTCGATGGTGCGCGGCAAGCGGTCGCGGAAAGCGGGGCGATCCGTGAAATAGCGGATCCTTTCTCCGTCCAGCACGGCGGCGTACAGTCCGCCGTCGGCGCCGATCATGATGATCGCCGCGTCGGAACCGGAGAAGCCCCGGATCCACCCGACCCGGACTCGGGCGTTCAGGCCGTCCAGATCCGGGACGTCGGCCTTCAACTGAAACGAAGCGACAAACCGCTCATAGAATCTGCCGACCAGCTCCCGGAAAGCCCGATCCTGGGCCGGAGTCTCCAGGACGCCCAGATCGAGCAGGCTGGGCGGCGGCTCATTCCAGTCGCCGAGCCGGTAATCCCCGTCGAAAACCACTCCCGTTCCGGCATACATCGTGGTATTGCCGGAAACGATGATCGACAGCAGATCCTGGATCATCACCATTTGCAACCGGCAAGCCCGCCCCGGATCGGACCATTCGGCGGAACCGTCACTGATCCGGGCATTGCCGGAAAGGACTCCGGTGCGCGAGCCGCTGAAGGCGGTGAGCCGGAAATGGAATCCGGCCGGGGTCCAATCGGAAATCACCAGAGTGGCCGATTCATAGGGCATATAACCGATGCGCCGCCAAATCCCGGCCTGAAACGCCGCCGGACCGGCGACCGAACGCGGCGGAACCGCCAGCAGATTGAAGCCGATCCGACGGTAGCCGTCGGGCGCCGCCCAAGTGCCGTAGAACTGAAGCAGCGAGGGGAGGCGGCCGTCGAAAACTCCGCGCAGCCGGCCCTCGCGGTCGTATTCCTGCAATCGGACATGGCGCAGGCGATCGACCGCTCCGCTGATGGTAAACGGCCCGCGCACCCCGTTATACAGACTGCTGCCCGTAATGGCGGCCCCGTTCAGTTCGAGCTGCAAGCGCACGGCAGCGGGTCCGATTCTGCCGGTGTAGGTCAATTCATAAGGATTCGCGGCATAGCCGGCCGCGGGAACTAATACTACCAGCAATGCCAAAAACAGCGCCAGCAGTTGGCGGATCCAAAAACGTCGCATGTTCCTCCCCCCATTCTTTTCAGAAACGCGCTTTTCGAGGCGTCGCGGCGATTCCCGGCCCAGCGGGATGGCATCGCGACTCGGAAAAGCAAGGGATAAAGTCTTGGACAGCGACTTTATCACGGCGGCCTTGGTTAGGCCATCGTTTCTGACCTGGGCATGCTACCTATCCATCGGAAGGTTTAATTAACTAACTGCGCAGTTCATCGCGGCTCTGAATCGTCTTCAAATGGCTGATCTGGCCCCAGGTTTCCAGCCGCCACTGGCCGTCGCTGACCGTAAACAGATTGAAACTGACGTTCTTTAATGAAAAGTTGCGCGGTTCGGTGAGCGGTATCCGGAAGACCTCCCGAAAGATGCTGCTCAACGTGCCGCCGTGGCCGACCACCAGCACCGTCTGCCCGGCATGCCGGCCGACGATCTCGTTCAGGACCGCCATGGTCCGGGCGTGAAATTGGCGGAGGCTCTCGCCGCCGGGCAGCACATAGTCGGGATCGCCGCGCCGGTAAGCCCGGTATAACTGCGGAAAGCGTTCTTTAAATTCATTGATGCTCAATCCTTGCAACACGCCCAGGCAAGTCTCGCGCAAGCGGACATCGGCTTGGACCGTTAAACCCAACGCGGCGCCGAGGATGGCGGCGGTGGCCATCGCCCGCCCCAAATCACTGCTGTACAGTGCGGCGATGGGCTGGTTCCGCAAGGATTCCGCCAAGGCGTGGGCTTGGCGAATCCCGTCCGGGGTCAACGGACTATCCAAGTGGCCTTGGTGTTTTAAGGCGCGGTTCCATTCGGTCTCGCCGTGACGGGTGATGATCAGGCTGGTGCTGCCATTCATGGCTGGTTTTTCCCTTTCGATTCGCTAACGCCTCGGGCTGCGCTGCCAAGCCGCTCACGCAAGGATTCCCGCCGCGTCGCTGCGGCCGGGCCGGGGAAGCCGGAGGAGATCATCTGCTTTTCCAGTAATATAACGCAAGGTGCTGGAGATCGTTTTCATTTTAACCTTAATATAACCAAACTGGGTCCTGATGGTCGCCGGAAAGCGTCCGTCCGGCATGGTTCGAGCTCAAATACCGCTCCCAGCGGTCTTGAAATTCGGCGGTGGTCAGGCCGAAGGCGGCGGTGAACGGAGCGGCGCCGTCCGGCCGGTGGCCCGCGAAATAGGCGGCGAAACGGCGGTGATCGTCGCCCGACAGGCGGAGCAGGTAAGCGGCGGCCACGGCGGTGCAGCGGTAAAGATAGGCTGCGCCGATCCGCTCCGCGACGGCCAGCCACTGGGTCGCGCCGATGTCGGCCAGGCGGGGCAGGACGCCCGGGCTCGAACGGGCCAAGGCCGCCGCGATATCATAAGAATCGCGGCGATAGGTCTGAAAGGAAGCCAACTGCCGGTTAGCCACGAACAGCCGGCTGACCAGTTCGGCATAGCCCTCCTTCAGCCACGGGGCGGGCGCGGCCGCGGGGTCAGCGCCCCGCAACTGCTGCTGGCGCTGGAAGATATGGACGGTTTCGTGGCAGACGATCCCGGAAAACTGCGCGGCGTTCATCCGGGCCAGGCTGGACCGTTTGATGAACATCCGGTAATCGTTGACGCAGGCCGCCGCGAAACGGGCCATGCGGCGGGCGGTCTCCGGCGGGTCCTGGACGACCGCGCTGAGCACCGCGGCCAGCTGGTCGTCGTCTTCACAGATATATAGCTGGATCGGTTGTTCGAGCCGGACGCCCCACAACTGTTCACAAAAATCAATGGACCGCCCCAAGACGCGGATGACCTGTCTTTCGACCGGGCCGGCGGCGTCGCCGGACTGCAATCGGATTAAGCTCGAAAAACGGTCGGCGTTTTCCGCCGGAACACTAGCGGCCGCTGCCGGGCGCGGCATGGCTTCCGGAGCGCCGGAAGCCGTCCCGCTCAATCCGGCCAGGCCAACCCAGACCGAGACGATCCAGAGGCCGAACGTCAGAACGCGGTACGCCGCGCCCGGACGCAATCGTAAATTTTGCCAGACCATCATGTTGCCTCATTGCGATGAGAACGACTTTATCCCTTGCTGCGCTGAGCTTTGGTGAATACCTCGGCCTGCGGACGGGGTTTATCCCAACACTTCTAGAAGCGTTATGATAAATCCTGCCACGGCAGGGACCTATTTTGTCCGGGACAGAGGGTTCTTAGCGGCCGTCGGGATCGCCCGGCTTGAAGCGCGGGAATCCTTCGGCCAGACTCAACAGCCCTCCGACCAGGCCGGAGACTTCCTGGGGCAGGATGATCTTGGTCGCTTGGCCGTTGCCGAGGTTCTGGGCGACCTGGACCGCCGCTTCCAACGATTTTAAGGCCAGCAAGGCCTGGTTGGAAGCTTGGGCGTTGAGCGCCTGGGAAATCTGGGCCAGCCCTTGCGCCTGGGCATCCAACTGCTTGAGGATGGCGACCGCTTCGGCCTCGGCCTGATTCAGCCGGGCGATCTTGGCGCCTTCCGACTCCAGTTCCTGGGCTGCTTTGCGGCCCTGGGCCACCAGGACCTGCTGCTCCCGGGAGGCTTCGGCCTCCAGGATCAGGCGCTGCTTGCCGGCCTCGGCGGCCAGGATCTCCTGGGCCTTTTTGGCTTCCGCCTCCAGGATGGCCTGCTGCTTGCTCCCTTCGGCCTTGAGGATGGTCGCTTCCTTCTCGGCCTGCGCCACCAGCACCTGGACCCGGCGCTCCCGCTCGGCGATCATCTGCTTTTCCATCGGGTCTTTCAGGTCGGTGGGCGGAATGATCTCCTGGACCTCGACCCGCTGGATCTGGACCCCCCATTTGCTGGTGGCGTCGTGCAGCCCGGCCCGGAGATTCTGGTTCAATTGCTCCCGGGAACCGAGGCTGACATCCAGGTCCATCCGGCCGAATTCGTTGCGGATGTGGGTCAGGGCCAGCTGCTCGAGGGCTTTGGGCAGATCGGTGATGCCGTAAACGGTCCGCTCCGGCTCGACCACTTTATAATAGATGATAGTGTCGACGTCAACCGGCACACTGTCGTGGGTGATTACGTGTTGCTTGCACATGTCGAAGATCTGTTCCCGGAGGTCGATCCGGTAGGGACCGAAATCTTTCCGGTATTCCTCGCGGTTGATGAAACCCACCAACCGGAAAGTCTCCAGGACGGGCAAGCGGAAATGAACGCCGCTATAGACCACCCGGTGGAATTTGCCGAGCCGTTCCAGGACGGCGGCTTGCCCCTGGGAGACCATGAAACAGCCCCCGAGGATGAAAAAGAGCACCAGGACGCCCAATACGACCAGGACGGCGATTCCGATCCAAACCAATGGCCTCGACCCCCCAAATGCTTGTCTTGCTAATGTATGCTATGCGCCGGGCGGGCGGATCATGACAAGGAGACTGGCGCGGCGGGCCGTTTTCATAAAAAAACGATCCGCCCGGCTGGGGGCGGATCGTGGGATGCTTTTCTTTTAACGTTCAGGGGTTCAAGGGCCAAGTGACGGGCTTACGGTCTCGGCCGCATTAAAATTTCCGAATCAGGGCATTCCCATGGGCGCGCTGGTGGTCGGGGCCGATTGGGGCTGACGGACCCGCGCCGGGGGGATGTTGCCCTGGATCCCCTTTACTTTAAATTCCATGGTGCAATGGGGGCAGGTCACCTCCTGGCGGGACTCGCTGAGCGGAACCGCCATCGCCCCTTCGCAGCGCGGGCAGAAGATGACGATTTGGCCGGCGGGATCGCAATCGGGCGCCGCCAGGATCTCCGGCGCGGACGATTCGTGCATCATTTCCGCGGCGATGCCATAGCCGCAGCTGGGGCAGATATAAAAGGAAGTGGCCGACGTCACCGGGATGATCGGGATGAAAAAGAAGGAAATATATTGACGGACCAAGGACTCCTGAAAATTGCGGAGATCGTTACAGTGCGGGCAGTGGCGGCGCACCACCTGGCGGCCGGGCTTTTTGACCGGGCTCAAACCGAAAATAAAGAACATCACGGCACCTCAATCCATAGCAAATTTCCATGCCCAAGGCCGGCTTGGCGCGCGAGGACGGCGGAGAATCGGACGCGACGGACCGGGCCGGCGTTTTGACTTATAAACTATTTGTCACCGCTGGCGAAAATCCTGCCGTTCTCAAAAAAATGGCGCTTTTTTCAAGTCAAGCGCCGCTTTCGCAACAAGATCAGCGGCTGGAGATCAATCCGGGCTCATTCGCGGCGATATTGGCAAAACCCAACGTTAATGGGATTTTAAGATTTACCGACCCAATTGTGTTATAATATAAAAAAGGTCAATCATTTTTTATTTGCCGAATTCACGATAACACCACAGGGGGAATGAAGATGGATAAGGAACAGATAATTGCCAAGATTCGCGATTGTGGCCTGGTGGCGGTGGTCCGCGCCGAGACCAGCGAACAAGCGATTAAGATCGCCGAGGCTTGCGCCGCGGCGGGCGTGGCCGGCATCGAAATCACCTTTACCGTGCCGGGAGCCGCCGAGGTCATTAAGGCCTGCGCCCAGAAGTTCAACAACGGCGAGATCATCATCGGCGCCGGAACCGTGATGGATCCGGAGACCGCGCGCGCCGCCATTCTGGCCGGAGCCCAATATATCGTCAGCCCGTACCTGAGCAAGGAGACCGTCCAACTCTGCAACCGTTACCGGGTGCCGGTGATGCCCGGCGCGATGACCATCCGCGAGGTCGTGGAGTGCATGGAAGCCGGCGCCGACATCGTCAAGATCTTCCCGGGCGAGCTGTTTGGGCCGGCGATCATTAAATCGATCCGGGGCCCGATCCCTTACGCCAAATTGATGCCGACCGGCGGCGTCAGCCTGGACAATGTCGCCGACTGGATCAAAGCCGGCGCGGTCGCGGTCGGCGTGGGCGGCAACCTGATCGGTCCCGCCAAGACCGGGGATTACGAAGCCATCACCCGGATCGCCAAGGAATACATCGCCAAGATCAAAGAAGCGCGGAGCAAGAAGTAAGCCTCCCGTTTCGAATTGGCTAGCGCAGCAGAACAACCGTCGCGGTTTCATCACCCGGCGGTTATTTTTTATATGGGGCCGGCGCTCGCGGTCGGCCGCTGCCCGGCGCGACGTTTTTCAGCCGCCGTTTTGACAACTTATTCGATATTCGCGGCGTATTTCGGAAAATTTCAGCGGGAGAATTCGATTTTTAGGGCCGGAATCTTCATTGGAAACGGTACTTTTTTAATTTTCATGGTGGCAAATTGATTTTGGCAAACGGCAAATGGATGCGTGCGACAGCCAAATTCAATTTGGCGGGCGGCAATTTTACTTTGAGGGCGGGCCAGTCCGGTTTGGCGAGGCGCAATTGCAACTTTCCGGATGGCATTTTCGTTTTGGAAGATCACTAATTTGTTTTTTAAGGCCGCAATGATCATAATTCACTCCGCAATGATATTTTGGGCGCCGGCAATTGCAATTTGGCAGGCGGTAAACTGAATTTGCAAGATTACATATTCGATTCCAAAGCCGGTTATAGTAATTTATTGGATAGAAAGATCAAAAAAGCACGGGTTGGAGGATCCTGGAACGGCCTCCGCGGAGCTGGGGAAGGCCGAAGCTTGGGCCGGCGGGCGCGGGGAAACGCGGCGCGACAGGATTTAGCTTTTCCGCCACAACCTCCCAATCTTCAGATATTGGATCCCGGCTCGCGGGAGGAGATCATTTATCGATGTCGAAGTATCGAGAAAACTGGTAACAGATTGAGGTGACGCGTTTGATTCAGTTCCAGGGAGTCAGCAAAGTTTATCAAAACGGAGTCGTCGCGCTCAGCGAGATCGATCTGTCGATTGAAAAAGGGGAGTTCGTTTTCATGGTCGGTCCGAGCGGCGCCGGCAAGACCACCCTGATCAAACTGGCGATCCGGCGGGAGATGCCCAGCCAGGGGCAGATCTTTGTCGGCCGGAAGAACCTGGCCCGGATGAAGGAGCGGGAAGTGCCCCATTTCCGGCGCAACATCGGGGTTATTTTTCAAGATTACAAGTTGCTGCCGAACAAAACCGTCTTCGAAAACGTCTCATTTGCATTGGAGGTCATCGAGGCCTCGCGCCGCGAAATCATGCGCCAGGTGCCGGCCGTCCTCGAACTGGTGGGCCTGAAGGATAAAACCAATGTTTTCCCCCACGAACTGTCCGGCGGCGAACAGCAACGGGTCTCGCTGGCCCGGGCCATTGTCAACCGGCCGCTGCTGCTGTTGGCGGACGAGCCCACCGGCAATCTCGATCCCGACACGTCGTGGGGGATCATGGATCTGTTGCTGGAGATTAACAAGCGGGGCACCACCATCGTGATGGCCACCCACAACAAGTCCATCGTCGATCAGATGCGCCGCCGGGTCATTGCGATGGATGGCGGCCGGATCACCCGGGACGAGCAGAAGGGGGTTTACGGGCTTGAAGGTTAAAACGCTTTGGTACTTTGCGCGGGAAGCCGGCACCGGCCTGGGCCGGAACGGGCTGATGAGCTTCGCCGCGGTGGCGACCGTAACGCTTTCCCTGATGATCCTGAGCTGCTTTTATATTGTGATCGCCAATTGCAATCATTTTGTGAACATGGCCAAGGGCGTGCTCGAAATCCGGGTTTACCTGAAAGACGGCGCCGATCCGGTCGTCCTGCAGCAGAAGATGGCCGAACTGCAGGGGGTCAAGCGCCTCACTTATGTGTCCAAGAGCGAGGGTGCCAAATGGCTGGAGAAGAATCTGGGCGTCGCTGATCTGTTCACCGCCACCGATAATCCCTTGCCGGATATGATCAATATCAAACTGGCCGATCAGGCCAAGGTCAAACCGTTGGTGGCCCAACTTCAGGCCCTGGCCGGCGTCGCCGAAGTGGAGTACGGCAAGACCTTCGTCGAGTCGATGCTGATCGTGACCCGGATCGTCGGGGTCATCGGTTTCGGCCTGGTGATCATCATCGGGCTGGTGGTCTTATATATCGTCGTCAATACGATCCGGCTGACCGTGTTGGCCCGGCGCAAGGAGATCGAGATCATGAAGCTGGTGGGGGCCACCGACTGGTTCATCCGCCTGCCGTTCATGCTGGAGGGCGTCTATGTCGGACTGGGCGGCGCCTTCGTCGCCATCGTGGTCCTGTCCAAGAGCTACCACCTGTTGCTGCACTATATCAAGGAACTGGCGCCGTTCATTCCGCTATTGTCGGAACGGTTGATCAATCAGGGCCTGTATCTGATCATTCCAGTGCTCGGCCTGTGTTTCGGCGCTTTGGGTAGCGTGCTTTCGCTGAAACGTTTCTTGAGGGTCTAGTTCTAATTTTAAAGATTTTATCCCAATGACTGCTAAAGAGTTTCGGCCGCTTCAGCGTCGGCGGACCGGACCGGATGGACGGATGGGGGTTTTCGTAAAAAGCAAGCCCGAATGCTCTCGGGCTTGCTTTTTGGGCGATTGCTCGCGCTTGGCGGGATCGGGCCGAGACCGGCAAGCCGTTTGGCATTCAGCCGTTGGGGAATGCCGGCGGATGGACCAATCAAGAGGAGGAGGGGAACCGATGAGGATGCGACCGCTCCGGCTGGTCATCATCAATTTACTCCTGACAATACTCCTGGCGGGCGCGGCCACCGGATGGTGCGCTGCGAATGAAGATATAGAAAGCAAGATTCATCAGACCAAACGAAGGTTGAGCCAGACCCGGGTCCGGGAGCGCTCGGTCCTGGGCAACCTGCTGGCGACCCAAAGAAAGGCGGACAAAGTCCGCTCCAATTTGGAACAGATCAACTCCCAGTTGGGCAACGCCGGGCAACGGATCAGTGCAGTCAAAAATCAGATTGACCGCACCCAGAACCAACTGGACGGCTTGCGGGATCGGCTCAACGGCCGAAAGTCGGTTCTAGGGAAACGGTTGTCGGCTATATATAAATATGGGTACCAGAGTTACCTGGAAGTGCTTTTTCAAGCGCGCGACTACGACGAATTCGTCTCCCGCTTCGAAACGGTCGGCCGCTACGTGCGGCGCGATCTGGGGATGATCAAGTCGCTCCAGGAGCAGCAGGCGCAGATCGCCCGCAAGAAAGAGGAGATCGCCAAACAACATCAGGAGCTGCAGCGGCAGCAAGCGGCCTACGCTCAGCTGCAAATGGCGGTCAAGACCGAGCACAGCCGGTGGCTTGCCAAGATGCAGGATCAGCAACGGGAACTGGCGGCGATCCAGAATGACCGCCAGCGCCTGGAGCAGGCCTTGGATGAGCTGGAAGAGCTCTCCAGGCAGATGGAATCGCAAATCCGGGGCATGCAGAACCAGAATAAGATTAGTCTGGGGACCGGCAGATACATCTGGCCGGTTCACGGCCCGATCACCTCGTATTTCGGGAACCGGGTCCATCCCATCCTGCGCAAACGCAAGTACCACTCGGGATTGGATATCTCCTCCCCGCAAGGGAGGTCGATTATCGCGGCCGATAGCGGCGTCGTCATCTTCAGCGGCCGCAATGGCGGCTACGGCAACATGCTCATCGTCGACCACGGCGGCGGCTACTCGACGCTTTATGCGCATTGCTCTTTCATCCTGGCGCAGTGCGGGCAGACGGTCGCCAAGGGCCAGGAGATCGCCAAGGTGGGGACGACCGGATTGAGCACCGGTCCGCACCTCCATTTCGAAGTGCGCAAGAATGGCGTGCCCGTCGATCCGCTGGGATTTTTACAATAAGGTTCAAGTTTCTTCAAAGGAGCGGTCCATTTGTTAAAACAACGCCGGGTTGGGCTGACGGTATTGCTGATCGCGGCTTTTCTGGCCGCGGCTGTCTTTGGCTGGTGGTGGCAGTCCAAAGTCCGGCAAGGCCGGTATCGCGATTTACTATCCGCCTTTTATGTCATGGGTGTGCTCAAGGTCAGCTATTACCAGCCGGTGAGCGTCCACACCCTGCTGGAAACCTATTGGCGCAGCGGCAACATTTCCGGGATGCTGAAGGTGCTGCACGATCCGTACACCCGTTACCTGGACCGGAACGCATACGCCGAGTTGAAAAAGGAGACCCAGGGCAGCTTCGGCGGTATCGGGGTCTATCTCATCCCCAAGGAGGATCAATTGATCATCTCTTCGGTGGTCAAAGGCTCCCCCGGCGCCCGGGCCGGGCTGCAGCAGGGCGACCAGATCGTTCAGGTGGGCGATCAATGGGTCAAACGGCTCAGCGCCGAGGCGGCCATCGCCAAGATCCGGGGCCCGGTCGGTTCTGCGGTGCAGATGCGGATCAGCCGCGGCGACGGCCCGGACCGGCATGAGTTCGTCGTGCGGGTGATGCGGGAAAACATCGTCATTCCCACGGTGGAGATGACCACCCGCTGGGATGCGCAGGTCGGCAAGATCGCTTTCATCAAGATTTCGCAGTTCGCGGAGACTACGCCACAGGATTTGGCGGCGAAACTGGCTATCACCGACGGGGATACGGCCTATCACGGCCTGGTGCTGGATCTGCGCGCCAACCCCGGCGGCGCTCTCGAAGCCGCGCATAAGGTGGCCAGCCATTTCATTCCGGCCGGAGCGCCGATAATCCATATCCAACGCCGCGGTTATCCCGAGGAGGTCTTATCGGCCGAACGCTACCAGCACCGGCGTCTGCCCATGGTGGTCCTGGTCGACAGCTGGAGCGCCAGCGCCTCGGAGATCGTGGCCGGGGCCATTAAAGATCAGAAGCGGGCCATCCTGGTCGGCACCCATACCTTCGGCAAGGATCTCATCCAGGAAGTGAAGGAGCTGCCCGGGGATTCGGCGATTACGGTGACCATCGCCAGTTATCTGACGTCGGGCCGGGTGAATATCCATAAGAAAGGGGTTCAACCGGACCGGCTGGTGGAGATCCCCGGCGCCATGGAAAAGCTTTTAAAGACCGGCGATACCAAGCTGTTCCAGAAAATGCAACAAAGCCAGGAAGCCGCGGCCATTCGAGCCTTGCGGGACCAGATCGGCCTTTCCGCTCAAAAGGCGGGTTGAAGCGGATGGCCCGCTGGCGCCGGGATGACGCCGAACCGATCGGCGCAGTTTGGTTCAGCATTTCATTGGAACGACTCGCAAAGGAGTGACTGCAATTGCGGCCGTTATCTGCCACTGTTAGGACGGCCTTAATTTTTTATGGCATTTTTGCGCTATTTTTGTTGGCCGCCGAACATTGGGCGCCTAGTGCGGCAGTGCCGGCGAGTGCGACGGAGACCCGGGAGTTCTCGTTCGAGCGGCCGGGCGTCATCGATCTGGTCTTCCTCCAGGATTCGCTGGACGAATCCTGGAATCAATGGCTTTCCGACAAAGGCTGGCGGCCCAATGACCTAGTCCGGCGGGTGGAATCGCAACTGCTGGTCAAAAATGTCGCCCAAAATCAATTGCGTTGGGTGCGCAACCGGACCCGTCTGGAGTTGCCGGTCGACGCTGGCCGGGAGGCGCTGGTCGAGGTGGGGCGGGAATGGCGCAATTTGGTCACTTCTCAGGGGTTAACCATTCGCAAAATCAATTGGGGATTGGGCCGCCGGACGGTCTGGGTGAAACTCGAAAGCGAGGCCCGCGTCCGGATGGCGGGCAGGGCGTTGACCTTGCCGATGGCGGACATCCTCATCAGCCAGCCCCGGACCGGCGCCGAAAAGCACGGTTGGAACTGGCGGGGGCTGGTTCCCGAACCCGTACCCAAGCTGAAACCGGGCGGCGCGCCGCCGTCCCGGCCCGCGCCCACTCCGGCTCCGACCCGGCCACCGGTGCTCGTTCCGCCGTCGCCCCGGCCCACGGCGCCGGCGGTCCAGACCCGGATCCCGCCCGTGCAGCGCCGGGCCAGAGTGGCGTTGATCATTGACGATGTCGGTTTTGTGCGCGGCCCGGCCGATGCCATGCTCAAGGTGCCGGCCCGGCTGACCTGGTCGGTGCTGCCGTTCACTCCGTATGCCGCCGAATATATCGCGGCGGCCCGGCGCCGCGGTTTTCAGATCATGCTCCATTTGCCGTTGGAACCGTTGGATCTCAAAGATAACAATCCCGGTCCGGGCTTGATCAAAGCCGAATGGCCGGAAGATCGGATCGTCGCCCAGCTGGACGCGGACCTCGCCCAGGTGCCGGGAGCGGTCGGCCTGAATAACCATATGGGTTCGGCCGGTACCCATAGTGACCATCTGATGGATATCCTGATGAAAGCGCTCAAAGCGCGGAACCTGTTCTTTATCGACAGCAATACCGCGGACAGTGCCCATCCCTCGGTGGCCGGAAAGTATGCTCAAGTCTACGGGGTACCCTTTGCCAAACGGCGGATCTTCATCGACAATTCCAGTGATCCGGAGTCCATGAAGACCGAGTTGCGCGAGCTGATCAAGCTGGCCCTGGCCGATGGCGAAGCGATCGGCATCGGCCACGTCCGGAACGGAACGGCCGAGGCGATCACCGCCATGTTGCCCGAGTTTGTCAAAGCCGGGATCGAAATCGTGCCTGCTTCGGAACTTGTGAAATAAAAGCACGTTAATGCCGATGGATTAGACGACAAATCCGGTTTCGGCGGGGGCAAGGTAATATGAAACGGATCACGGCTTTGAAATAGCTGCTGGTTTTAGGCTCGATGCTATTGCTGAGTCTGGGGGCTTCCCAAGCCGCCCCGGCCGATCATCAACCTGCGTTCCATTCCCCGACCGCGCCTCCGGCGAGCATTATCGGGAGCCGGGGTGCGTCCACGTTTGCGCCGGCGCAGAACGGGTGCCGGTTTCGGAGTTGGTCCGGCTCCGCCGGTCGCCTTATCGGCCGCCCGAACGCTCAAACCAAAACATTAAGAGATGAAGACCGCCGGCGGGCGGTTTTTTGAATGTAGCGGCTTTAACGACCGTAACGGAAATGTAATTTATGAAAAAAGGAATTCGTAAATTTTTTATCGAATATATGTTCGAATGGTTTTGCGGCGTAGCGAAAAGGGGTATAATGGTTGTGAGGTGTTATCCATGAATCAAGGGGCTCAACGGTTTGTTTTACGTTCCGAATACCAACCCAGCGGGGATCAGCCCCAGGCCGTGGCGGGACTGGTTCAGGGGGTCCGTTCCGGACTGCGCGATCAGGTGCTGCTCGGCGTCACCGGCTCCGGGAAGACTTTCACCATGGCCAAGGTCATCGAGGAAGTGCAGATGCCTACGCTGGTGCTGGCGCATAATAAAACCCTGGCCGCCCAACTGTACAGCGAGTTCAAAGAGTTTTTCCCCGATAACGCAGTGGGCTATTTTGTAAGCTATTACGATTATTATCAGCCCGAGGCCTACGTGCCTCAGACCGACCTTTATATCGAGAAGGATTCCAGCATTAACGATGAGATCGACCGGCTGCGCCACGCGGCCACTTCATCGCTCTTCCAGCGGAAAGATGTGATCATCGTGGCCAGCGTCTCCTGCATCTACGGCTTGGGCTCGCCGGAAGACTACGAAGCGATGACGCTTTCGCTGAAATCTGGCGAGTTTAAGGAGCGCAACCAGATCTTGCGGCGGCTGGTGGGCATCCAGTACAGCCGGAACGACCTCGGGTTCACGCGGGGCACCTTCCGGGTGCGCGGCGACGTGATCGAGATCATCCCGGTCTATGGCGAGAACATCATCCGGATCGAACTCTTCGGCGACGAAGTCGAGCGGATCATCGAGATGGATCCGCTGACCGGCGAGGTCCTGCAGAGCATGGAGGAAGTAATGATCTATCCGGCCACTCACTATATTACTTCCGAAGAAAAGCGCAAACTGGCGGTCCAATCCATCGAGGCCGAGCTCGAGGAGCAACTGCGGAAGTTCAATGAGGAAGGGAAACTATTGGAGGCGCAGCGGCTCGAACAGCGGACCCGCTTCGACCTGGAAATGATGAATGAAATCGGCTTCTGCCAGGGGATCGAGAACTATTCGCGCCATCTGACCGGCCGCGGTCCCGGCGAAGCCCCGGCGACGCTGCTGGATTACTTTCCCAAAGATTTTCTGATGTTCATCGACGAGTCGCACATGTCCGTGCCGCAGATCGGCGGGATGTACGCCGGCGACCGTTCCCGCAAGGAAACCCTGGTTCAATACGGTTTCCGCCTGCCTTCGGCCCTGGATAACCGGCCGCTGCAGTTCGGCGAGTTTGAACGGCGTCTGCACCAGGTGATCTATGTTTCGGCCACGCCCGGCCCGTACGAGATGAAACGCACCCAAAAAGTGGTGGAGCAGATCATCCGCCCCACCGGCCTGATTGACCCGGAGATCGACGTCCGTCCGGTCAAGGGGCAGATCGACGATTTGATGGAGCAGATCCGGCAGCGGGTGGCCCGCAATGAAAGGGTGCTGGTGACCACCCTCACCAAAAAGATGGCCGAGGATCTCACCGAGTACCTGGAAGGGGTGGGGATCCGCGTCCGTTACCTGCACTCGGAGGTCCAGACCCTGGACCGGATCGTGATCATCCGCGACCTCCGGATGGGCAAATTCGATGTGCTGGTCGGGATCAATCTGTTGCGTGAAGGCTTGGATCTGCCGGAGGTTTCGTTGGTGGCGATCCTCGACGCCGACAAGGAAGGCTTCCTGCGTTCCGAGACTTCCCTGATCCAGACGATCGGCCGGGCCGCCCGGAATATCCAAGGCAAAGTAATCATGTACGCCGACCACAGCACCGATTCGATGAACCGGGCGATTAGCGAGACCAACCGGCGCCGCGAGATCCAGATGCGTTATAATGAAGAGAACGGGATCACTCCGGAATCGGTCCGCAAGGCGGTGCGCGACCTGATCAGTGCCGAGCAGGCGGCCGAGGACAAGGTGGCTTACGAAGCCCAGAAACTGCCCAAGCTGACCCCCGCCGAGATAAGAGCCAAGATCGACGAGTTGGAAACGGCCATGTTGCAAGCCGCCGGCGATCTGGAGTTCGAACGGGCCGCCGAGTTGCGCGACGAGATGCGGAATTGGGAGAAGTTGCTCGGTAAAAAGGAGTCGGCTTGATTCGCCTATAGCATCATAAAGAAATCAAAAACCAGCCCAATGCTGGTTTTTATTTTTTAAGGGATGGAATCGGCCCGCCGATAGAATTGAAAGGCGGAGCGGCAAAAATCCTACTATTCTTATTGACAATATAGGTAAATCTATCTATTATTAATGTTGTATAAAGTATGAAAATCCGATTGAATTACTATGAATATTCAGGAAATGCTTTTGAAACGTTACAAGCCAAAGAAAGGTGACATCATGCGCTTCAGTTATCTATCCCATATTCGCTGCCCCAAGTGCGGCACAAAGTATGCGGCCGACGCGCTCAATCAGCTGTGTGAGTGCGGTTCGCCGTTATTGGCCGAATATGACCTGGATTCGTTAAAAAACCGAATCGGCACGGCCGATATCGCGGCGCGCGGCAACGATCTGTGGCGCTACCACGAGCTGCTGCCGGTGGTCGATGCCGAAAACATTGTAAC
Source organism: Bacillota bacterium (assembly GCA_023400055.1). Classification (GTDB taxonomy): domain Bacteria; phylum Bacillota; class UBA4882; order UBA8346; family UBA8346; genus Hydrogenispora. The sequence goes on along the minus strand of JAEXFN010000047.1, from coordinate 1,661 downwards.
GCTGGGCGAAGGGATGACGCCCTTGCTGGGGATGGAACGGATCGGGCCGGCGATCGGGATTGAAAACCTGTACCTCAAGGACGAAGGGCTGCTGCCGACCGGAACTTTCAAGGCGCGGGGCGCGGCTGTCGGCGTATCCAAGGCGAAAGAGCTGAGAGTCACCGAGCTGGCGATGCCCACCAACGGCAACGCCGGCTCGGCTTGGGCGCAATATGCCGCCCGGGCGCAGCTCAAAGCGACCATCGTCATGCCCAAAGACGCGCCGCTGATTACCAGAAACGAATGCGCGATCGCCGGCGCACAGCTGTATTTGGTGGACGGACTGATCAGCGACGCGGGCAAGATCATCGCCGAATTCATCAAGTCCAAAGGGATCTACGATGCCTCGACCCTCAAAGAGCCTTACCGCATCGAGGGCAAAAAGACCATGGGCCTGGAGATCGCCGAGCAATTCGGGTGGCGATTGCCGGATGTCATTCTTTACCCGACCGGCGGCGGAGTCGGTTTAATCGGAATCTATAAAGCGCTCAAGGAGTTAAAGGCGCTGGGCTGGGTCTCCGGAAAGCTCCCCCGGCTAGTGGCGGTTCAAGCGGAAAACTGCGCGCCGATCGTCAGGGCCTGGCAGCAAAAGCAGTCCGTCTCCCAGTTTTGGGAGCATTCAGCGACCGTGGCCTTTGGCATTAACGTTCCGAAGGCGCTGGGCGATTTCCTGGTCCTGGAGGCCCTCTACGAAACAGAAGGGTGCGCGGTGGCGGTTACCGACGCGGAACTCCTCGCCGAACAGCGGAACCTGGCCCGGCTGGAAGGTTGCTTCGCCTGCCCCGAAGGCGCGGCCACCATTGCCGCTGCCCACAAGCTGCGCGCGAGCCAATGGCTCCGGGCCGACGAGGTGGTGGTGGCCTTGAATACCGGCAGCGGAATCAAGTATCCCGATACCGTTACCGTGGAGCCGCCATTGCTGCGGCCGGCGGACCGGCTGGCCGTCGCGGGATAAAATACGGCAGTTTTTAACTTAACATATTCCAAGTTAGTTCGATAATAAAATCTTTATGCCAGCTTATGAAAACGCCGACCAAAGGACTGCCCAACGGGGCAGTCCTTTGGTTGTTCCGTTCCCATTTAAAACTTAAAACCGCATGTCCAGATTCTGGCCCAGGTTCGGCGGATTGAGCGCCGGCCCCTGCAGTTCCGCGGCGATCAGCTGCTGGGCCTGCTGCGTCTGATCGTCCAGGGCGTTACGGAGCAGCTTGGTCTGAACCGTACTCATCAATTGGGCCTGGGAAAACCCCAGATAAGCGCCGACCGTCCCCATAATATCGGAGTCCATTCCAGCCATCTCCTTGTGATGTAATTCAATTTTGGCACTTTATATCACATATTCATGATAACATAAATTTGTTAAATACTGCGATTTTTTTGAAATGTTGTACAAATCCTAGAACTGGAAGGTATAACATCATACTATACCAACGAGAAACTTGACATATTAAAAATAAGGAACTCAACTTCTCATGTAAATAAAGTAAGCAAAGATTTAAGCGACTGAGAGCCGATGGGGGCTATTCCTGCCCCCACACCCCCAGGACCAAAGGGTTTGGTCGGAAACCCTTTGGAATCCCCCGACTAGGAACCGAGGTTCCTAGACCTCCTCATTCATCCGG
>JAEXFN010000039.1 GCA_023400055.1 Bacillota bacterium | reverse complement strand
GATTCCAGATCGATCTTTTGTGGATAAAGATCGATCTTTTGTTAATAAAGATCTGTCTGCAACGATTCCAGATCGATCTTTTGTGGATAAAGATCGATCTTTTGTTAATAAAGATCTGTCCGCGATGATTCCAGATCGATCTTTTGTGGATAAAGATCGATCTTTTGTTAATAAAGATCTGTCCGCGATGATTTCAGATCGATCTTTTGTGAATCAAGATCTAACTTTGGTGGATCAAGATCTTCCCGCTGTGCATCAGGCGCTGCTTTCTGAAAGGAGCCATCCCACGGACGCTTTCCCATGGCTTTCTGCAATTTGCTTCGTTGCCTTTTCGATACAGCGCGATTTTAAATTCCTTTCTTGTATTCCACCGGACTCACTCCGACGATCTGCTTGAAAACCTTGCTGAAATAACTGACGTTGGCGTAGCCGACCGTCGCGGCGATCTCATAAATGTTATCCGCGCTGTTGCGCAGCAATTGTTTGGCCTTTTCGATCCGCAACCCGTTCACGTAATCGGTGAAATTGGCGCCGGTCTCCTTCTTGAACAGATGGCTGAAATAGGTCTCGTTCATCCCGATCCGGCCGGCGATCTCGCCCAGTTTCAGCTCGCTGGCATAATGGCGGTTGATGTACTCGAGCGCCCGGCTGACCTCCCGGCCGAATTTCTGACTCTTCAAATCATTCAGCGCTGCGCCAAACCAGGCCACAAAATCGTGAAACCACAACTTCATCTCGGCGAGCGTCTCGATTTCAGCCGGCGCGTTCAAGGGATTCAACGCCTGGGACGAATTGGGGCCGGACGCGGCTGGCGGCTGTTCCAGACGGCCGCCGTACTGTTTCAAGACCCGCGAGAAGGTGAGCATCACCTCCAGCAATTCCTGGCGGAGCAGTGCCGGAGTCTTGGGTTCGTCCGTCCGGGCCTGATCGAGAAGTCCCATCACCAAGGTCTCGGCTCCGGCATAGTCTCCCCCCTCCAATCGCTCGCGGAGGGTCTGCTCCTGGCTGGCGCTATAAAGCGGTTCTTCCGCCGGCGGGTTTTCGCGGTAGCGATTGAGGCTTCCTTGGCCTTGGTAGAACCGATATTCTAGCGCGGCGGCCGCCTCACCGTAAGCATCCTTCAAGCGGATCAGGCTCGTGGCGACCCGGCCGATCCCAAAGGATACCGACAGATTGAAGTATAGCTGGACCGTCTCGCGCAAATGGGCGCAGAAATCGCTCAGCTCCCGGAACAGCGCTGCGGCCTCCGTCCCGGCCGTGAAGCTGAAGACCAAGCCGAACTCCCCTTCGCGGCCCATGAAAAGATCCCCCTTCAGTCCGCCCTTTTCGATCGCCTCATCGATAATGTTATATAGCGGACTCTCCAGCGAGGTCAGGCCAGTTCCGCCGTTGCGCTGGCGGATGGCGCGGAGATCGTCGACCCGCAGGCAGACCGCGGCGTATAAGCCGCTCTCCGCCAGCCGCAGCTTCAGCCGGAGCAGCCGTTCGGGAAGCTCCGCCTCGTTCAGCGCCCCCTTGAGCAAGTCTTGAAAGAAATGCCCCTGCATCTCCCGCAGGCTGCGGTAGCGTTCCGTCTCCCAGGCGCCGTCGGCCGCCCGTTCCTGCTCGGCTTCCTCCTCCAATACCGCCTTGGCCCGCAGCATCACCCGCTCCAGTTCTTCGACCTGCATCGACAGTTTCGGAATGTAATCCAAGGCGCCCAGTTGCAGGGCCTCCCGCACATAATCGAAGTCCTGATAACAGCTTAGGATGAGGATCTTGGTCCGCGGCAGCTCTTTCTTCAGGGCTTTCATCAGGGTTAGGCCGTCCATTTTGGGCATCCGGATATCGGTCAGCACCAGATCCGGCCGGATCGTCCGGGCGACTTCCAATGCCTTCAGGCCGTTGTCGGCCTCCCCGGCGATTTGAAAGCCGAGTTTCGGCCAGTCGATGGTGGTCTTGAGCCCCATCCGCACCAGCATCTCGTCGTCGACAATCAGCAGCTTGAACATGCCGTATCCTCCTCCAGTCCGGGCAGGCACAAGCGGATCAGCGTGCCGGAGCCCGGTTGGCTCGCCACGGACAATCCGTAACTCGGCCCGTAATACAAAGCGATCCGCTCATTGACATTGCGCAGCCCCACATTGTTGAAGCGGCCTTGCTGGCGGTTCTCCGCCGCCAGCAGTTGCTCGATCTTGGCGGCGGCGATTCCCTTGCCGTTGTCGGCCACTTCGATATAGGTCCGGTTCTCCCGGCAATAACCGGTGACGGTGATCACCCCGCCGCTGTCCATATCCTCAAAGCCGTGCATGATCGCGTTCTCGACCAGCGGTTGCAATACCAGCTGCGGCACGCGGTAGTCCAGCAGCGGCTGGGCGATGTCGTAACGGATCTCGAATTTATTGCCGTAGCGCATCTTTTGCAACAACACATAACTCTCGAGGCACTGGATCTCCTCGGCGAGCGGGATCAGGGCGTCGGAACGGCCCACCGCCGTTTCGAGCAGTTTTCCCAGCGCGGCGATCATCTGGCTGACGTTGGCCGCGCCGTTGAGGGTGGCCAGCCATTTGATGTCGTTGAGCGTGTTAAAGAGAAAATGGGGATTGATCTGGGCCTGCAAAGCCTCCAGACGCGCTTGTTCCCGCATGGCTTGGGCCTCCTGCAATTGCTTGATGAGCTCGGCGATCTCCCGGACCATCACATTGAAACTGGCGCCCAGTTGGGCCACTTCGTCCCGGCCCCCGGTGGCGGCGCGCACCGCGAAGTTGCCCTTGGGAACCTGCTGCATCAGCAGGCTGAGCCGGTGCAAGGGATGGGTGATGGTCCAGGAGATAAAGGCCGAGACGATGAGCAGCGCTCCCAGGAAGATCAGATTGATGGTGAGATGATAGGAGCGGAGGCGATCCACTTCCTTCATCAGCACCGGGTATGGGACCTGCTGGACGATGGTCCAATTGGTTTTGGGCACCACCCGGTAATTGACGACCGTTTTCTGGCGGCCGGCCTTAAAAACGAACGAACCGTCGTCCGCCCGGCCCAACTGCCGGACGAACGCCTCCCGCGCCAGGCTCTTCCCGATCCATCCCGGATCCCCCGCCAGAATGACCTGGGCGCGGCGGTTGATCAAAAGCAACCGGGTCCCTTCCAGCTGTTGTTCGTTGTGAAAGATGCGGGCCAGTTTCATCTCGGGATAGAGGCTGATCAACAGGATCCCGTAGCCGCGCCCGCTGCGCGGGTCCTTGATCAAGCGGGCCATGGCGACGTTCTTCCGGTCGTCCCCGTTCAAGCTGACATAGTTGCCGGACGGGGCCATCCAGAGCATATAACCGTTCATCTCCCGGGCGCGGCGGAACCAATCCTGGGCCGCGATCTCCCGGTAGGATTTGTTGGTGTAATAAGACGAGGCCGAATACAAGTTGCCGCGAAAGTCCAGGATCACGATATCGGCGTTGTAGGGGTAAAGATTGGCGTTCTTGGCGATTAGGATCTTCTCTTCGATCTTCGATTCCTCACTGAACTCCTCCCAGCGCGAATCGTAATGCCGGCCCTTCAGGATGTCGATCAGCTCTTTGTCCAGGCTGAGCATGTTGGAGGCGGCGATCATGTTGTCGAAGACCGCTCCCAGGTTGTTGTCGATCTGGGCCAAAGTTTGCTGGGTCGAGACATTGATCTTGGCCTCGATGATCTTCCGGTAGCTGTTGTAAGTGATGAAAGGGAGCAGAAACATGGGAATGATCACGAAACAGATGATCGAAAAAAGCAACTTCTTTTGGATGGTCATCGCGTAACTTCCTCTCGGACCCGTCCGGCTTTGGGAAAAGAAACGTCGCGTTACCAAATGGCTCCGCTATTGATTCTACCCGTCCCGCTCAAATCCCTGTCGGTTCCGGGGAAGATTCTCGGTCCGTTCCTTCGCGCCGCAGGCCTCCCGACCGCTCGACCGCCGCAAATCCTTTACAAAGCGTACGAACATACCGCCGGTATCCCTCCGAGGTAATCGCTGGCAAAAGATTCATCAACCGTTCCGGAGCCACGGTCCCCTCGTTGGCGATCACCGCGCCGTAAAGATCGAGAGCGGCCTCGAACACCACATCCTTCCGGTGCGCTACGGCATGATTGACAGGGCAGACTTCCTGGCAGATCTCGCAACCGTGCAGCCAAGGGTGTGCGGCGTAATCCCAAACCGGCCAGACCATCCCGTTGGCCTCCGCGGCGTGGCGGTTGATAAAAGAGATGCAGCGCAAGGGGTTGATCCGGTAGCCTTCGGGGTCAATTGCCCCGGTCGGGCAGGCCCGGATGCAACGATTGCAAGCTTGACAACCTTCTTGCGGGCGGCGTTCCGCACCATCGCGGTCCACCGCCAAATCCAAATCCGTGCCGTAAGTCGCGATTCCGACATAAGAGCCGCGCCCCGGCAAATAAAACAGCGTGTTCTTTCCGATGAAACCCAAGCCGGCCTTGCAGGCCGCGGCCCGGGCCGGCAGTTCGAGCCGCCGGACCCGCTGCCCCCGCGCTTTGAGGAAGTGGGCCAGCCGCTCCGCCTTGGCGTTTACCGTGCTCCAGCAAAAGCGGGAATAGTTGGAGAGCCGTAATCCGGCCGCGGGGAGGCCGGCTTCATAAAAATAATCGCAGACCACCACCAGAATGGAGCGATATTCCGGCTGCGGCTCCCCCGCCGCCAGGAATTCGGCCTCACTCCGGTAACCGAGCCGCCGGTATTCGGTCCGTTCCCGGATGGTCGCCTGATACAGCGGAAACCCATCCGGATGACACTGACCTAGCGCATCAATGCCCATTTCGGCGGCGACTTGCTTTAATTCCGTCCATTCCATGGCGGCTCGCTAATACACCCGCACTTCGAACAGGCGCGCCTGGGCCGCGCCGTGGGTCCTCCGGACCAGGACGCGAAGCCGGTCGGCGCGGATCGGCTCATCCCAGCGGTGCGTCCGGAAGCGCAGGCCGTTCCCTTCCACCGTCAGCTGGGTCCGGAGTTGGTCCCCCGCCCAAAGCTGCAGTTCGTAATCCTTCACCAGCTCCGCCGGCATTCCGGTAATCTGTTGCTTGCGGACCGTCTTGGAGAGGGTCGGCATGATCTCGCCGGAAAGGTTGCTGTCGAACTTGAGGTGCACTTCGCGAACGGTCAGCGGCTCATCCCAGCGCAGTTCCAACCATTCTCCCGCAGCGGCCAGGTCTTTCGAGATCCAGCAGTTGCTCTGCCCCCCGACCCGCCGGGCGATACCGTTTAGCACCTGTTCGGCCGCACCGTCCGGCTGCGCCGAGGAAGCGATGACCCGGGCGCGGCGCGCCTGATCTTCGGGATCCTGATTCATCACGCCGGGGATATAACAATCGTCTTTCAACAGCAGCTGTTGCAGCTCCCGGATCCGGTCCGTCAAGCCGCCGGGGAGACAGTTTTGCCGCACCGCCAGCGCGGCCGCGGTTCCCACCGCCTGCCCGCCCACGCTGCAGGTACCCATCACCCGGGTCGAGCCGAACGCCATATGCGACGCGCTGATGTTGCGCCCGGCCATCATCAGGTTGGCGATGTCCCGCGCGTAATAACAACGGTACGGGATGGTGTAGACATCGTTCAGCCGCAGGAACTGGTTGGGGTCTCCCTTGTATCGGAACCCTTCCGGCGGGTGCATATCCATGGGCCAGCCGCCGTAGGCCACCGCGTCGGGGAAGAGCCGCCCGCTCAGGCAGTCCTGCTCCTTCAGGATATAATCGCCCACGATCCGGCGGCTCTCGCGCTTGCCGGGCAGGAATCCCACCCATTCCAGGGCGTAGTTGGCGGCGCCATGATCGCCGCGATTCTTGATGTGATCCCAGACCCCGTAGACGGTCTTCAACAGTTCGTCGCGGATCGCCTCGCCGTCGGCGATGGTATCCTCTTCCCCGCCCAGCTCGATCCACCAGTAGCCGGAGTCCACCTCGTAATGCTCCATGGCCGAGGCGTAAGCGCTATGGCCGCGGAAGGCCAGATCCGCCTCATCGAACGAATGGGCCCAGAACGGCTTCTCGAAGGGGACCGGCGCTCCGGTGTCGACCGCCTGGAACAACAGCGTATTCCCCATGGTCTTCCGGTCCGCCTGCTCCGGCGCATACTGCTCGCCGAACTCGTCCCGGCTCTCCCGGCCGACCCGGCATGCGGCGCCGGCCTGATAGGCCAGGATCCCGTCGCCGGTGCAGTCCACGAAGATCGCCGCCGTGAAGCGGAATTGTTTCTCCGTGGTCAGCTGCAGCGCCTCCACCGCCCCGATCCGCCCCGCCGCGGCTTCGACCCCGGTCATCTCGGTGTTGAGATAAAGGTCGAGCCCTTCCTGGAAACGGACCTTCTCCCAGAGCACCGTGTCGAAGATGGAGAAGGAATGGCCCGGATTGCGGCGGCGGTTCTCCAGCAAAATCTCCTCCAGAATGCCGGTCTCCCGGGCATCGGGCCGGGTGCCGTGACAGTTGGCGCCGACAATGTGCATCCGTATCTCGGAGCTGGCGTTGCCGCCCAGCACCGGCCGGTTATGGATCAGCGCCGTCCGCGCGCCGTGCCGGGCGCTGGCGATGGCCGCGCAGACTCCGGCCATTCCGCCGCCGACCACCACCACTTGGTAATCTCGATCGATCATCGCACTCACCTTCCGGTTTTGAATTTCCTACTCCTTATTGTAGGCCGGACCGGCGGCGGCCGCCTTAAAACTTCTGCTCATTCGTTGGAATCTTCTGCACAGTTGCCAACGGGACGGTTTCATTTTATAATCAAGGAGATAAATCAAATCCGCTTCGAGGAGTATCCGCTGCCATGACAAACCACGCCGCGCTCGCCAATTTCCTGGCCCATATCAGCCAAACCTACGGCTGGCAGATCTGCATCAACGACTTTGTCGGCTTCATTCCGGTGGATCCGGCGCTGGATCAGGCGCTGCGGCCCTATATGGCCCACACCAATCCCTATTGCCGCTACATCAAGTCGGAACGCTGCCTGTTCGGCCGGTGCATCGCGCTCAAGAAAAAGCTTGCTGAAAAATCCATCCGGTTGCCCGGCGGTTTCTTCGGCATCTGCCACGCCGGGGTCGGCGAATACATCTACCCGATCACTGCCGACGGCGATCTGATCGGCGTCATCGACGCCGGCGCCTTCCCGGCCGAACCCCGGACCGCCGCCTATCTGGTGGCCCGGACCTGCCGCCATTCCGGCCTGGATCCGCTCCGGGCCCGCGAACTCTATGACGCTTCCCTACTGGCGGTGCGGCCCGACGAGCGGCTGGTCGCGACGCTGCTGGAATTCGTCGCCGCTTACCTGGGCAATACCTACCGTTCGTTGCGGCTGACCCAGCCCGGCCTCAAATTCGGCAAGAAGCGCTACAACTCCAGCGCCGACTCCATCCTGGCCCTGCTGCTCGACTACCTTAACAACAACTTCCAGGAGCCGCTCGCCGTGCCGGAGATCGCCCGGATCTGCCATTGCAGCGAGTCCTACATCAATCACCTCTTCAAGAAACGGCTCGGCGTCAACATCCGGATGTACCTCAACAAGCTCCGCGTCGAGCGCGGCAAGGACGATCTGGTGGGCAGCGCCGATTCGATCGCCGAGATCGCCTTGCGCGTCGGCTACAACGACCCCAGTTACTTCTCGAAGATCTTCACCCAACTGGTGGGGATTAGCCCGCTCGAGTACAGGAGAAGGTTTTCCTGAGCCTGACGGTAATTCCAAAGTCGTGCACGGTCCAGAACCACAGGCCGGACCCCTATCGCTGGCTACTTTTGATTCGTCCGGCGCTCCCGCGCCAACCGTGGCGGCCGCCGCCAACTTTGGTTCGGTTACGGCTGCTTTTCATTCAGTAAGTAAATTCTTTCGTTCAGTAACTGTCGCTTTCGTTTCGGTAACTGAATATTTACGTTTGGTTACCGATGCTTTTCATTCGGCAACTGAATGCTTTCGTTCAGTAACTGTTGTTTTCGTTTCAGTAACTGAATATTTATGTTTGGTTACCGATGCTTTCCATTCAGTAACTGAATGTTTTCGTTCAGTTACGGATGATTTTCATTGGGTAACCGAAGCTTTCCATTCGGTTAGTGAACGATGCGCCGGAGGCGACGATCAAAAAACGGCCGCACCAATGCGGCCGTCTTCCCGGACAAATCATTATGAACGGATGCCAGCGCCATAAAAAGCGGCTCGTCCGCTGGCGGACTCTGGCGTTAGCGCGTCCGATCCCCCGCCCCGGTCTCATAATAGTCAAAGGAGGGGCCCAGCTTCCGTTTGAGCGCGGCGGTGGCCCGGTCGAGCCTTGCCAGCGCCTCCTGCGGTAGCGGGTGCTCCGCCGCCCGCACATTCGCCGTCAATTCCCCGACATTCCTGGAACCTGCTAGCACGCATGTGAGGGCCGGATTGGCGATCGCCCATTGGATGGCGAGCTCCGGCATGGTCCGCCCATAATCGCGGGCGATCCGCCGAATCGCTTCCAGCGCCGCGTTGGTCTCCGGCTCCGCGCCGCTCTCTCCGTGCCGCACTTCAGCGCATTTTCGGGCATCGAAATGACGCGTCCGCCGCTGCCAGGTCGGGACATCATCCAGGCTGGGATAGCTATCGGCCAGGATCCCTTGCAGCAAAGCCATATAGCCCAGGATCCCCACCCGATTCCGAACGCAATAGGGCAACGCTTCATATTCGATCGCCCGGCACAACAGGTTGTAAGGCAGCTCGTTGATGACGATCTCGGTCCGGGTGTCCAGCGCTTCTTGCAGGCGATTGGGGGCAAAGTTGCTGACCCCAATGAAACGGATCTTCCCCTGCTCCTGCAGTTTCCGAAGCGCGGCGAAAGCCTCCTCCACCGCCGGCGGCGTCAGCGGTTCGGCCGTAAAATGGGCGATCGCCTTGGCGGTGATCGGCCAATGGACCATATACAGATCGATGTAGTCCGTGCCCAGTCGCGCCAAACTCTGTTCACAATGGGCCGCCAGCGCGTCCGGCCGGGTATTGGAGGGGCTGATCTTGGTGCCAATGATTACTTTGTCCCGCGGCACCGCGCCAATGGCGATGCCCAACGATTCTTCACTGGCGCCGTCATTGTAAGCTTCAGCGGTATCAAAATAATTGATCCCCAGCTCCACTGCTGCCTGGACCACTTGGTTGACATCGCGCTGGTCCTGTCCGCCCCAATACTTTCCGCCGCCGAACGGCCAGCAGCCCAGGCCGAGCACTGCCAGCTCCAAAGCGGATTTCCCGCATTTTCGGGTCTCCATGTTTTTACACTCCCAGTTCTTTGCGATAAAATCTTGCGGCCCGGCCGGTCTTTGGGCCGGCCATGCCGCCCGGATATCCGTGCCGGACCCGGCTCAGCCCGCCATTCCGGCCTTGGCCAAGATCGTTTGGATGATTTTCAGATTGCGGATGGACTCTTCGGCATCCAGCAACAGGGGATGCTCGCCCCGGATCGCCGCGGCGAAGTCTTCGATTTCGGCCCGGAACCGGTCCGTCTCGGCCACCGCAATCTCACCCCGGCCGTCGGCAGTCGTCCAGCTGAGCGCGCCGGCATTCCCCCAAAAAGGTTCCGGGATCGCCAGGGTCGCTTTCGTCCCCATGATGGTGGCCCCCAGGCTGCGGAACTCATTGACCCAGCCGCAATGGAGGTTGGCGATTAAGCCGTTTTCATACCGCAAAATCGCCGAAAGCAAGCGATCCACGCCATTGATGGGAATGGCCGCCGCGGCGATGGAAACCGGTTCCGCCCCGGCGATCATCCCGATCAAATTGACCGGATAGCATCCCAAATCCAGCAGAGCGCCGCCGCCCAGGGCGGGATCGATCCGGTCACCGCTGGCCCGGCTGGCCAGCGAGAAAAAGTAAGCGTGGATATATTGCACCTGACCCAGGCGATTGGCCGCAATGAACTCGCGGACCTTACGCATCCGGTCGCTGTGCCGGTACATGAAACCTTCCATCAGTTGCACCCGATGCGAGCGGCACTCCTCCACCATCTGGCGAGCGTCTTGGGCATTCAGGGCCAACGGTTTCTCGCACAACACATGTTTTCCCTTGCGGGCCGCCTTGATGGTCCATTCCTTATGCAGCGAATTGGGCAATGGCACATAGACCGCTTCAACCTGCGGATCATCCAGCAGCTGATCATAATCCGAATATACTTTGACGGGTCGGCTGAAATGCTCCTGGCAGCGACGGAGCTGCTCGGGGCGCCGCGACGCGAGCGCATAAAATTCAGAATTGTCCGCTTTTAATAACGCGGGGATAAAGGCTTCCCGGGCGATCGTCGCGAAACCCAAAATACCCCACCGGACTTTACTGGACATCGAATCACCGCTTTCCTCGATAAATAAACGATACTATCAACCGGGTCATCCTTTGACGCCGCTCATGACCACCGCTTTGACGATCCAGCGCTGACACGCCAGGAACAATATCAGAATCGGAATAATGCTCACCACCGAAGCCGCCGTCGCCAGATGATACTCGACAAAATACTGGTTGTTAAAGGACGCCAGCGCCAAAGTGATCACTTTCATCTGGTCGCTGTTGGTGCAAACCAGCGGCCAAAAGAATTCATTCCAGGTCCATAAAAATTTAATGATCGCCAACGCCGCCAGGGACGGAGTGATCGAGGGCAAGACAATTCGGAAGAAAATGCCCAGCTCCGACGAGCCGTCGATCCGCGCCGAATTGATGTAATCATTGGGAACCCCGTCAATGGCCTCGCGCATCAGGAAAACGCCGAAAGCGCTGACGAATTGGGGCAGCATCAGTCCGATATAAGTATTGATCAGGCCGAATTGGACCACCCATTGATACAAGGGGATGACAATGGCTTGAAACGGGATCATCAACAACGCAATGATGCTGAAGAACCAAAACTCTTTGAGCGGAAAATCATATTTGGCAAAACCATAGCCAGCCATGGCCGAGATGATCACACTGGTGAAGGTGCTGATACCGGAGACAACGATCGTATTCCAGATATACAAAAGAAAAGGCTGCCGCTGGAAGAGCGCCACATAGTTCTGTAAATTATCGAAGTGATCCGGGAGCAACGACAGCGGGACCCGCTGAATCTCGGCCGGCGTCTTCAATGAAGTCAGTACCATCCACAAGAATGGCAGCAATATAAACAAGGCTCCGGCCATCACCAGTAGAGTCAAAATCCAGCCCAAATTGCACGGCTTGTGGATTCTGCTTTCCTTCCGATCGCTTCGCCGACTATCCATTTGCATCATCCTATACTCACCCTATCCATCGAAGTTTGCGTCGCAAGTTATTTGGACCCCCGACCCGATCAGGAAATGGCAACGCTGCCAATCTTCTCAGGTAGCCGATTTGCGCAAAAAAGCCCATTGCAGAACACTAATGATCAAAAGCGTAATGAATACGAAAATAGCGACCACCGAGGCCTCGCCAAACTTAAACCACTTGAAGGCCAGATCATAAAGGTACATGATGATGACCCGGCTGGCGTTGGCCGGCCCTCCCACCGTCGTGGCATAGACCTGATCGAAGACCTTGAAGGCGAAGATCAGCTCCAGAATCAGGACCATGACGATCTGGGTATTTAATAAGGGCAAGGTTATGTGCCGAAACACCCGCGGCGCGGTCGCCCCGTCGATCGTGGCCGCTTCCACCAGTTCCTCGGGGATGCTTTGCAGCGCCGCCAAGAAAATGACCGTATCAAATCCGATGCGCAACCAGATATTGATGACTGCCAGCGACGGCATGACCTGGCCCATCGAACTCAACCACTGTTGCGGCTTGAAGCCGATGGCGACGAGCAGATAGTTGGCCAAGCCATAGATCGGTTGATAAATCCAGCCCCAGATCAGGGCCGCCGCGACCAATGAAGTGACCAACGGCAAAAAATATACTGCGCTCAGCAGATCGCGAAATTGCTTGTTTTGGATGCGGTTTAACAGGACCGCCACCATCAGTGCCAAAAAAACCGTAGCGGGCACCGATAGAATGACAAAATAAAGCGTATTCTTGACCGTCATCCAAAATATCGGGTCCGTGAAGACATTTTGGTAGGATTCCAGACCCACAAATTGCGGAGTCTCGCCGAAGCCGCCCCGGAAGAAGGACATTCCCACCGATTGCAACAATGGATAAAAATAGATCAATAAAAAATAGATTACCGCCGGCAATACAAAGGCGTAACCAATTCTGGCCCGCTTGCCGGAGAAAGTCTTGCCGCACAACAGATCCACGATCCCAATTCTTTGCGTGTTGGACTGCAATCGAGACACCTCACAAGTAAAATCTTATCCGTTCCGAGATTCCCTTCGTCATTAACGCGCGGTTACTTTGGGAGATCATCCGGGGCCAGCCTTCATCGCCAGCTTGAACTCCCGATCGATAAATGTCAAAGCCGTTCAGAATAGGGCCAAGCCGAGGCCGTGCAGAACGAAGCATGCCGGCCGGCGCTATTTTCAAGGGCGGAGTCGACCCCCGCCCTTGAAAATTTGGATGCGTTATTTCTGTTTCAGAATCTGATTGATCTTTGCCGCCGCGGCGTTCAACGCGTTCTTGGCATCTTTTCTGCCGTAAATGACATCCAAGATGGCATCTCCGTAGGCTGCGGCGACTTCATTCATTTTCGGCGAAAAATACGACGGCGCCGGCGGACGTTTGGCCATTTCCATCACCGCGTCGTAGTCGGGACGCTTCTTTACCAATTCCGAATCAAAGTTCGCTTTAAACACCGGCATCAAGCCTTGGGTCGTAGCCCGGGCCAGATCATTCTTCTGTGACCACATAAAGTTGAGGAATTCCCACGCCAACTTCTTATTGGGGCTATACTTGTAAACCAGGTCCGACCATCCGAACAGCGCTCCCGGACCCGGGGCGACCTTTTCCGAGGGCAACGGGTAGACTTTATACTTGATATTCGGAGCATTGTCAGCCAGCCAGCCGGGGAGCCATGATTCCCGGAAAATGATGGCCGCCAGGCCTTTTCCGAAGGCCACCTCGGGGTTCCCTACTTCCAGACTGGCCACTTTTGATTTATTCACCATATCGCCATACATGCTGAGTGCTTCGATTGCGGCGGGACTATTTACCACGCCTAAGGCTCGTTTGTATTTCGGATCCACCATCAGCCCGCCGTAGGCATGAAGGAAAGGCAAGAACTTATCGGTGATGCCCGTCTGATCGCCGGCATACCGGACTCCGAATCCAGAACGAATCACTTTTCCCTTGGCATCGTATTTGGTAAGCTTTTTGGCGGCATTCAACAGCTCCGTCAAGGTCAGTGGGGGTTTATTGGGATCGAGACCCGCCTCGGTAAACATATCGGTATTAATAAACATATATTGGAAATTGCCGCCCTCGATCGGAAAACCGTAACGGACGCCGTTGTACAGCCCGAATTTAACGGCGGTGCTAGCGGCCTCGGAGTCAACCCTTTTAGTGATGTTGGCCGGCATTTTGTCGACAAACTGATATTTACCGGCCCAGTCCTGCGGCGCGCCATTGAAGAAATCCGGCGCCCCGGTCCGGGCCATGAAAGCCGCTAAGTACTTGGCCTCGTATCCCGAGTAAGGAACGGTGACGACCTCCACTCCTTCGCACTCCGGGTGGAGCCTGGCAAATTCCTTGCCGGCCTCGGCATAATAGGCGTTGAATTTGGGATTTTGTTCCCAATGCGTCCAATAAACCAGCTTTACCCTTTTCGGCGCCGCGAAAACTACCGAACCGGCCAGCAACGCCAGGACCAACGAGCCCAGAATCCAAACCTGCTTCTTTCTCATCGTTACTCCTCCCTTTATCATCAAATTGCAATCTCGTTCCCGATTCTTCGCTCTCGATATTCCTCCTTCCGAAGCAAATTCCACTATCCCAAAGGCTCTTTCAGCCAACATCCCAACCCTTGAAACTGGTCGCCTCCCCGCGCGAACATCGTTGACAGCGTTCGTGCGGAACAGCGTTACAAATTTGATCCTGTATGCTACAGGTATAATTATGTTATATCATTTTATTAACTAAAATGCAACAATTTGATCGGGAATGTCAGCTCCAGAGATGATCGAATCCGATTCTTAAGCCATATAAACTCCGCCGTTGACATCCAGCGTTACACCGGTAACAAATCCGTCATATTGCGAAGCCAGAAAAGCCACGGCATCGGCGACATCCTGAGGCGAGCCGGCTCTGCCCAGCGGGATCTCGGCGATGGTTTGGCGGGCCGAATCGGCGCTGGTGTGCGTCTGATGGAAATAAGTACCTAAAATCAAGCCCGGCGCCACGCAATTGACCCGAATGCCCCGCGGTCCGATCTCCGTCGAAAGCGACCGGGTAAAGGTGATCACCGCCCCCTTGGCCGTGCCGTAAGCCAGCGATCCGCCATGACCGCCTTTTCGGCCGGCCAGTGAGGCCAGATTGACGACGGCCGCCCCGCCGGCTTTCGCCAAATAAGGCAATGCCTCGCGGGTGACTAAAAATGTCGTGTTTAGGTTGACAGCCATCACCTTGTTGAAGAACGGCAGCTCGAGTTCTTCGAGCGAATGCCGGCCCAAAATATCGCCGACATTGTTCACCAGAATATCCAACCCGCCCAGACCGGCCGCAGCCGCGCGGACCGCCTCGCGCACCGTGCGCTCATCGGTGAGATCGCCCTGGACATCGACCAGCTCTCCACCCAGCGCCTTCACCTGCTCCCGCAGCCGGGCAAGATCCTGAGCCGTATTCTGGCCGACGCGGTGTTGATACCAATGCACTGCGATTTGGGCGCCTCTTTTGGCCAATTCGAGCGAGATCGCCCCGCCGAGGCCGTTGGCTCCCCCCGTGATCAGCGCTTTCTTCCCTTGCAAAGAACCCATTACCATCTCTCCTTAGTGTCCAAAATATCAAGCAATCAAGCAAAACGACTCTTTATTCCAGCTTTTCCCGGGCCATTCTCCCGCGGGATAACCCAACCCGTCTTTTTGGCGCAATGAAAACCTCACGGTTCTCTGACGACCCCTTTGCGCAGCATAATGTTGCCGCGAAAGGTCGTATCCCCGGATATCACCACCGCGAAAGCGTTTTTGGCCCGCTCATAATACTGGAATCTTTCCACGTGTTCAAAGCCGTCGAAATCCGGTTCGGCGGCGCGCAGAATCCGCCGGTACTCTTCCCATAGCGCCGGAGCAGTTTCGGCGGAGTTGACCGCCATCAGCACCACCGGATGGGGCAGCGAGCGGTCCAGCGGCAAAAACCGCAAAACCTGCTCTAAAAGTTGCGGCAGGGAGTGCCCGTCGCTGCGAATCAGGCGCTTGGCGCAGGTCGCAGCCGGAAAATTGGCGTCAGCCAGGACGATCTCGTCACCGTGTCCCATCTCCATCAGCGTCTTCATCATCTCCGGAGAAATCAGCGCCGGAATACCTTTTAACATCAAACCACTCCTTTTCTTCAGTTCCTGTTGCGGATGCAATAATTATATACCTGTATTAAACCTATATGTAACATCATTCATGATATCACTTCCATGGCAAAACCGCAATCGTTTATTGACAGATTTATTAAATGGCATCCAGTTTATTGCAATCTCAAATCATCTGTGGTATTCTAAACAGGTATAATATATGTTAAATACCAGGAGAAGCGCATGCAAGTGAATCGGGAGCGAAAGGTGCCCCTGTACATGCAGGTGTACGACAATTTAAAGACAATGATTACCGAAAAGAAGTGGCAGATCGGCGAGCTGCTGCCTTCCGAACGCGAGTTGAGCACGCTGTTCCATGTGGACCGGCTCACGGTCCGCCGGGCGCTGGGGATGATCGCCCAGGAGGGCCTGGTCGAAAAGATCGCCGGACTGGGGACCCGGGTGACCGGCGTCTCGCTGCAATTCGAGGAGAACCAGAACTATCGCAATCTCATTTTCCTGCTTCCCAAAATTCCCAAAAACATTATTTCCGGCGACCGCCTCACCGAGCCGTTCAATTCGAACCTGTTTTTCAGCGTGGAAAATGAGTGCAAGAAAAAAGGCTATAACCTGATCTATACCACCATCAGCGATGACGAAATTCTGACCGAGGTCCTCGAAGGCCGCAGAATCTCGGGCATCTTTTTCGTGAGCAAAATCGGGGATAAGTTTCTGGAGGAAGCCCGCCGGCTCAAGTTTCCCGCCGTCATCATCAACAACGAGTACGGTTCCTTCCCCACGATCCGGGCGGCCCGCGCCAAAGGAACCTACGAGGCCGTCCAATACCTGATCGGCCAGAATCACCGGCAGATCGGCTTCATCAGCGGAATACCCAGCTATATTACTTCCAGGGACTGCCTGGAAGGTTTCAAACGGGCCCTGAGCGACGCCGGGCTCGACTGGAAGAAACAGCTCATCAAGGAGGGCGACTGGACTTTCGAGGGCGGTTTCAAGGCCATGCAAGCGATCATCGCCGAACAGCCCCAGCTGCCCAGCGCCATCTTCGCCTGCAATGACATGACCGCCATCGGCGCGATGGAGGCCCTGAAGACCGCCGGTTATGCGGTCCCCCAGGATGTCAGCGTCATCGGCTTCGACGGCATCGAACAGGGCCTGTATTGCAGCCCCAAGCTGACCACGGTCCAAGTCAACATCACCGCCATGGCCAAGATCGCTTGCCAGCATCTATTCTTCGCGCTGGAAAACCGGGAACTGCAAAACCTGCAGATCATTCTGCCCACGGAACTCATCCTTCGGGAATCGACCGCTCCCCGGCGCAATAAATAGGCCGGCGGGGCAGTCGCGCAGCCGCTTGCCGTTCCGCCGCCAATTTTCCCGTTCCCGTGCCAGCCGTGGCGGCCGCCGCCAACTTTCGTTCGGTTACGGCTGCTTTTCATTCAGTCGCTAAATGTTTTCGTTCGGTAACTGTTGCTTTCGTTTTAGTAACTGAATACTTACGTTTGGTTACGGATGCTTTCCATTCAGTTACTGAATCCTTTCGTTCGGTAACTGTTGCTTTCCATTTGGTAACTGAATGTTTTCGTTCGGTTACTGATGCTTTTCATTGACTAACAGAATGAGCTCATTCTGTTACTGAAGGACTTCTTTCAGTAATTGAATGAGCTCATTCGTCAATCCAAACCATTCGTTCCGGCGCCGGTCGGGCAAAACGAAACCGTGGGTCACGACCCACGGTTTTCGAAGGATGATTCCCGATTCCATTCCGGTCGCTCCGGCAGGGCGCAACCCGAGGCCGGGTTCAGCGCGACCGAATGGCGAA
The DNA here is from genome assembly GCA_023400055.1 of Bacillota bacterium. Taxonomy (GTDB): domain Bacteria; phylum Bacillota; class UBA4882; order UBA8346; family UBA8346; genus Hydrogenispora. The sequence continues at coordinate 46,506 of JAEXFN010000039.1, read as the reverse complement.
GCCGGCCGCCAAGCCCGCAGTCAGGCCGGTCATTCGGGCGTTAACACCAGCAGTTTGGCGGCGTGCTTCTCCAATGGGACGTCGAAGCGGTCCGCGGTCCGGCCCAGATCGCGCTCCGCCCAATAATCGGCGATGCGGTACTCCCGGCGCGGGATGCCCAGCCCGGCGAGGGCCACCTCCTTAACCACCGGATGCTCGCTGAAGTTGAAGACCCCGAGGTAGATGCGGTCCGGTAATTGGGCGAGGTACAGCTCGGGCAGGTCCTGCCGCAGGAAGTCCACGGGGAAAGCGGATCGCGGCAAGGGCCGGCCCAGTTTGGCGATGATCCGCTGCCGCTCCGGAGCGAGCGCGGCCAGATCGTCGCCGTAAAAGAGCATCCCGCCCGAGAGCTTGATCGCCGTCGCCAGGCTGAGCACCTCGTCCCGGGTCAGCTCGGTGCGGGTATCCCGGACCAGCAGGCAGTCGGGATCGTTCACCCACCACCGGCCGTGGTAAAAGCTGCGGTTCAGGATGTTGCGCAGCGCGTTGGCGACCGCCGGCGACGCCTGATCCGGATCGGACCAGCGCGGCGCGACGTCCGGGCCGATCCGCATCCCGTCGAACAGGCCGAGGCTGGGGCCCAGGGGCGCGCCGCAGCCGAGCAGATACTTGCCCGGCCCGACCGCCCGGCGGATCAGCGCCAGGGCGTTGCGGTAGCCTTCGACCGCGGTCATCCGGGTTGAAGCCCGCCTCCCCTTGACCATGCCGGCGAAGATGAAGTCCAGCTTGAAATAGTCCATGCCCCAATCCCGGGCCATGGTCGCGAATACCCGCTCCAGATACTCCAGGACCTCGGGCCGGGAGAGATCCAGGCCGTAGATCCGCTGCTTCCAACCGTACAACACCACTTCATTCCGGCCCTGCTCGTCCCGGACGACCCAATCCGGGTGCTCCCGGTAGAGCGCCGCTTGCTCGCTCACGATGAACGGGGCCAGCCAGATGCCGGGTTTGAAACCGGCCGCCTTGGTATCACGGACCAGGCCCCGCAGGTCGTTGCCGAACTTGTCGTTCACCGCCAGCCAGTCGCCGATGGCCTCCTGGTAGCCGTCGTCCAGCAGCACGACCTCCACCGGGTAGTCCTTGTCGCGCAGCACCGCCAGATTGCGATAGATGTCCTCGCCCCGGACCGCGGTGAAAAACTCATACCAGCTGCACCAGCCCACCGGAATGCTCGGGTCGAAGCTAACGTTCATCCGTTCCGCCGCCAGTTCGGCGTAGCGCTCGACCACCTTGCCCTCCGGCTCGCGCCCCCGGTAGAGGTAGAGCGTCTCGCCGTCGAGCGCCGTCCCGGCCGGGATGGCGATATCCTCGCAGTCCAGCTCGATCAGGAGCTGCCGGCCGGCCGGGTCGCAACTGATCCTGGTGATGAAGCGCTGAAAGGTCAGCGCGCCCGCCAGCCAGACCTCCCCGTCGTCATAGCGGAGCGCCGCCCAGTGATAGGCGGGCTGGGCCGGAGCGGATCCCGCCGCCAGATAGCCGTGTTTATGAAAATAGAGCCGTTCCGGATCCAGGCCCCGTTCGGTCATGGCCGCCATCGCCGCGGGGCTGAAGCGGTTGGAGTCCGTTTCCGTCGCGGCGAAGCTCCGGCAGATGCTCCACGACTGAAATCCTTCCTTGAAGATCCGGAAATCCCGATCGGCGGGCAGATCGAGCCGCGCCAAGATCCGGGTCAGGATGCTGTCGGTCGAAGCGCGGACCGTGTAATGAAAGATCGCGGCGTTTTCCGTCTCCGTCTCGATGCAGGTTGCTATTTCGCCGCGACCCTGTTTAAAAAAAGCTTGCACTTTAAGATTTTCCATGAAGCGTTACCCTTTCATTCCAGTGGTGGTGATGCCTTGGACGAAGAAGCGCTGGAACATCAGGAAGATAGCCAGGACTGGCAGCACCGACAGGAGCGCCACCGCCATCAACAGGTTCCATTCGACGTAAAACTGGCCGATCAGGTTGCTCATCCCCAGCTGGACGGTAAACATCTCTTTCTTGCTCAGGATGATCAGCGGCCAGATGAAATCGTTCCAGCGCCACATGAAGGTGAAGGTCGCCAGGACGCCGATGAGCGGCCGGCAATTGGGCAAAATGATCCCGGTAAAGATCCGGAATTCGCTCTGCCCGTCGATGCGCGCCGCCTCGATCAGCTCGTCGGGGATGTCGTCCATGAACTGTTTGCTCAGGAAGAGCCCGAAAGCCTCGGCGGCCCGGGGAATGATCAGCCCCAGATAACTGTTGAGCCAGCCCAGGGCGGAGATAATGATGAAATTGGGCACCATGATCACTTGAAACGGCACCATCATCGTGGCCACGATCATCATCAGCAGCACCTTGCGGCCTTTGAAGCGGTATTTGGCGAAGGTGTACCCGGCCAGCAGATTGATGAAGACGGTCAGGATCACTGAGAGCCCGGCGACGATGGCGCTGTTCATGAAGTAACGGCCGAAGGGCGCCACCGTGAAGACCTTGGCGAAATTGAGCCATTCCGGATAATGCGGCACGAAGACCGGCGGCCGGAGAAACAGTTCCCTGGCTCCCTTCAGTGCCGTCGAGCCCATCCAGAAGAACGGAAACAAGGTGACCAGCGCGGCCAGCCACAGCAGGACCGCGATCCAGAAGTTTTTCGAATGTTTGCTGCTGTTCATCGGGACCGATCCTCTCTTAAATGAAACATGGTCAACGAGAATATCAACAAGAATAAGATCACCGCCGCGGCCGTGGCATAACCCATCTCGCCGACGCTGAAAGCTTGCTGGTAGATGTAATGAACCATCACGGTGGTGGAGAAGCCCGGCCCGCCGCCGGTCATCACGTATAACAGGTCAAAGGCCATGAAACCGTAGATCACGCAGATAACCAGCAAGAAAGTAGTGGTCGAGCTCAACAACGGCCAGGTGATGTATTTGAATTGGGAAAACTTCCCGGCACCGTCGATCTCGGCGGCTTCGTAATACTCTTTGGGGATGCCTTGCAGCCCGGCCAGGTAAATTACCATGCAATAACCGCTGCGAATCCACAGCGTGGCCACGATCACCGAGGGCATGGCCAAGGCATTGCTGGTCAGCCAGGGTTGGGGCTTCAGCCCGATGCCGGTCAGGAAATAATTGATGATCCCGTAATCGGTACTGAAGATCCATTGCCAGATTAACCCCGCCGCCACCAGCGAAGTCACGGCCGGCGCGAAGAAGGAGCCCCGCAGGAGTCCTTTGCAGGGGATCCGCCGGTTGAGCAGAATCGCGCCGAGCAGACCCAGAAACATGCTGGCCGGCACGGTGGTAACCGTATAATAAAGCGTATTCCACATGCTGATCCAGAACTCGCGTTCTCCCAACAGCCGGACGAAGTTGGCCAATCCCACCCAGTGCGGCGAACCGATCAGGCTCCACTGGGTCAGGCTGATGTAAAAGGCATAGCCGATGGGGATGAACATGAATGTGAGAAACAGAATCAAATTGGGAGCCAGAAACAGATACGGGGTAAGGTTGAACCGGGTCCGCGCTGTTTTGGCCGATTGCGTCGACATCGGGCGATCGCCTCCAAGTACAGTCGTTCACTTCTAAAAGCCATGGGATAAAATCCCGGAATCGGAAAATCGTCTGCGAAGAATTTTAGTTCGAGGCTTGGTTTTACCACAGAAGGTCTGCGGGGGTCCACCCCGCAGACCTTTCCGAACCTCAATCCCAGTTCTTCTCTTTGAGAATCTTATCGATCTGGGTTTGCATCTCCTTCAGGGCCTCTTTCTCATCCTTGCCTTGGGTGAAGACCAGATCCAGCTCATCGGTGAGCACCTTGTTGATCTTAGTCATGCTCGGCTGGCTGATGGTTTGGGCCATGTGATTGGGGATGGTCTTGGCCTGATTGACGAAGAGCCGCATCAGATCGGGTTTGATGGCGTAGCTCATCTTATCGGCGGAGAGGCTATTCCGGACCGGCAGGAACATGCCTTTCTCCACGAATTCCTTCATGTTCTCCTCTTCCGTCATGAACTTGATGAACGTCAAGGCTTCCTGGGGGTGTTTCGATTTTTTCAAAACCGCCAGGGCGTTGCCGCCAAGATCCGAGGCCATCGCTTTGCCGCGCGGCATATAAGTGACGCCATAGCTGTAATTGGTCATGTTCTGTTCAAAATAGGGAATCACCCAGTTGCCGGAGATCAGCATCCCGGTGACGCCGGTAGCGAAGAGCATGTTGAGGTTCTCGGTTCCCTTAACGCTGGTTCCCGCCGGCACCAGACCTTCCTTGAAGAAACTGGCGGTCATTTTGAGCGCATCCAACGCTTCCGGTGAGTTGATCACGCACTTTTTGAGATTCGGCGAAAGGACGGCGCCGCCTTTCTGATACAGAAACGGCAGCCAGCGGTAGGCGTTGCCATAGATCCAATTGACGGCGAACCCGTATTGCGCCTTGTTCTCTTTCTTGAGCCGTCGGGCGATGGCCAGAAACTCATCCCAGGTCCAGGCGTTCTCGAGTTTGTCGGGGGCTTTGATTCCCAATTGATCGAAGTAGGTTTTATTGTAGAAGACCGCCAGGGTATCGGTATGGTGCGGAATGGCATACGCGGCGTTTTTATACGATACCGCGTTCCAGAGCGCCGGGTTAAAATCCTTACTATAATCCTTGCCGAGCTTGTTAGTGATGTTCAGCAGCACGCCGTTGGAGGCATATCTGCCGATCTGCTGGTATTGGATGCGGGTGACATCCGGCGCGTCATTGCCGGCGATCCGCGTCTCCAGTTTGGTATAGTAGTCCTTGAATGGTCCGCCCTGTTTATTGACGATGATGTTGGGGTACTTCTTCTGGAATTTGGCGACCAAGCTGTCAAACGCGGCATCTTCAGCGCTGGCGCTGGCCCAATAGGTAAAGTTGATGGTCACCGGAGCCGCGGCCTTGCCCCAGACTTCGAACGAACCGCTCAGAGCCATACAAAAGATGACGCCGAAAAATAGGATTTTTTTGATCACGACAACTCCTCCTCTTTTTTCTTTTTATCGCATCCGCCGGAGATTGCTCCGTCGGAATACCGATCGCCATGGAAGCCTTTAAAATCGGATTACCTTGCCTCCTGACAGGACTCGCGCAGGACCAGGCTGGTCTTTAAGACATGCTGCGCCGGCACTTTCTTCTGATCCAGGAGTTTGATGATGGTCTGGCCGGAGACCCTTCCCAGATCGTAGATATTCTGCGATACCGTGGTGATTCCGGGGATGAACAAGGAAGAGATCCCGATATTATCGAACCCCAGCACCGAAAAGTCTTGCGGGACTTGGTACCCTTGGGAGCGCAACGCTTTAATCGCTCCGATGGCCATCAGGTCGTTGGCGCAAAAGATCGCGCTGTAGTTTTTAATCCGTTTCATCTCTTTTTTCAACAGACGATAAGTGCCTTCGCTGGTAAAATCCCCTTCCAGAATCAGATAATCATCGTCTGCGATCCGCTGATCGACCAAAGCTTGTAAGAAACCTTCCCGTTTCACATTGCTGGCATATCCATTGAAGCCGCTGATGAATACCAGTTTACGGTGACCCAGCCGCAGTAAGTAATCGGTCCCTTCATAAGCGCCCCGCTTTTCATCGTTGATCACAAAAACCAATTCATCGCTGGGGAAATATTTATTGACGATCACCGTCGGAACCTGAGCATGAATCTCATGGTAAAAATCGAGCGGTACCGACTCGATAAACGGATCGATAATAATGATCCCATCCACCTGCCGATTGAGAAAATTCTGGATGACTTTCATCTCTTCGTCACCGTTACCTTGGGTATGCGACAGGATCAGACTGTAGTCGATCCGTTTCAACTGATCGGCGATTCCTTGTACTACTTCAGGGAAAAACATATTGGTGATATAGGGAACGGAGATCCCGATGGTATGGGTTCTCTTGCTAACCAGACCCCGGGCGATAGCGTTGGGTTGAAAATTGAGCTTCTCGACCATCTCCAGCACCTTCTGCTTGGTCTGCTCATTCACCGGGTATGAGTTATTCAACACCCGGGAAACTGTCGTAATCGAAACACCGGCTTCCTTAGCCACATCCTTGATGCTTATCTTCTTGACTGTATCGCTTTGCATGTATCCTCCAATCAGGTTTACGATAATAGTATTTAGGTGCGGAATATCTGGCAATCCCAGCTAATCAGCGATGTTTAAGTAACAAACGATTTAGAAAACGATTTCACGAAAACGTTTTCTAGCAAAAGAATACCCCATCGGTTAAATTTTGTCAATCGGTAACTTCTTTGTAATATCCGTTTTCTATCCCTTATCTCCTTAAAAATGAAACAAACCGCGGGTTTGCACCCACGGTCAAATTTAATTGTATCAAATTAGTTAATCAAATAAAGAATATTCCGCCATCATAAAACTCAAGGCGTAGAGCATTCCTTCATCCGCTGCTCCGCTCAACCCGTTCCGGCTGGGAACCGGCGGCGAAATGGGACGGCGGGATCCCTTCCCGTTCCTTAAAGCATTTGCTGAAATAGAACGCATCGTTAAAACCGGTTTTGGCAGCGACCTCCAGCACCGGATGGCCGTCGCGCAGCATTTCCTTGGCCTTGCCCAAACGGATCTCGATCAAGTAGTCGATGGGTGAGCGGCCGGTCACCTTCTTAAAGATGCTTCCCAGATAAGACGGGCTGATCCGCACCAGCGCGCTGAGGTCGCGCAAGGTCAAGTTTTCGGCATAATGCTCCATCATGTGGCGGATGACCTGATCGACCTTCTGCACCTGGATAAAGTTGGCGCCGTTGCCCGATTTCCAGAGCAAGAGCAAGCTGATGATCTCGATGAACAACGAACGGCACTCCATAATGCGGTTGGGCCGGCCTACCGTCCAGATGTTGGTCAGTTCGCGGAATAACGTCAGCAGCTGGTGATAAACATAGCTGTCGTCGATCCGCTGGAAGGTATCCAGCGGCAACGGGGGTTCGGCCATTTCCCAATGGCCATCCCTCCAGATCGGGCAAGTATAGAAAAAATCCACCGCGTAGCACTTCATCAAGTGATCGGGCGATGTCTTACCCCAGCGAAACTCGCCGGCCTTGAAATAAATCAAATCCCCCGGCACCGCCCGGTATTCGACGTCCGAATCACCGCTGCCATAGGTCGCCACCCCATCATAGATCAGGATCAGATTGTGAGGCGGATGGCAGGCCGGAGCCAACGTCCACTGGGGCGTCGAACTCCGGTCCACGATATGCGTAAAATGGGGAAAAATATTCTGCAACGGATTGCTGGGATGAACTTTTTCATCCAGACAATAACCCTGAAAGATCGCCATTATGGATCACCCATCTAATTCATCGGCCGCAGTTCCTCCCGGGCTTATAGGAACTTGTTTCCTAATTTTACGGGAATCACTCCCGGCAATCCGGCAGCCACCCGCTTTGCTTTAGCGGGGGTAGGTTTTGCTGAGGGCTTCCCACAGGCCGTTCAGATAGGTGACGCCGAGCGCCCGGTCGTACAGGCCATAACCCGGACGGGCTTTTTCGCCCCAAATCATCCGGCCGTGATCGGGCCGAATGTATCCGTTGAATCCGGTATCATACAGCGCTTTCATGATCGCGAACATATCCAGCGAGCCATCGCTCGACAGGTGGGAAACCTCATGGAAATTGCGGTAACTCTCGATCTTGATGTTCCGGACATGGGCGAAATGGATCCGACCCATGGCGCTGAATTCGCGGAGGATCTCCGGAACATTGTTCTCCGGGTTGGAACCCAGCGAACCGGTGCAGAGCGTTAAGCCGTTATACGGACTATCCACCAGTTTGACCAGCGTCATCAGATTTTCGCGGGAGTTGACGATCCGCGGCAGTCCGAAGATGGGCCATGCCGGGTCGTCGGGATGGATCGCCATCTTTACGTCCGCTTCCTCGCAAACCGGGATAATCGCTTCCAAGAAATATTTGAGATTGGCGGTGAGCTTTTCCCCATTCAAGCCGGCATACTTTTCAAACAGCAGCTTTAGCTCTTTGAGGCGTTCGGGTTCCCAGCCGGGCATCGAAAAACCGTTGGCGTTCCGTTCGATCTCTTCCATCATTTTCATCGGGTCTTCGGGAATCAACCGCTCCTCATAGGAAAGGACCGTAGAACCGTCCGCCAGCGGTTTGGCCAGATCGGAACGGGTCCAGTCGAATACCGGCATGAAATTGTAACAGATCACCTTAACGCCGGCTTTGCCCAGGTTGCGGATGGTCTGTTGATAATATTCGATGTACTGATCCCGGGAAGGGACGCCGAGCTTGATATCGTCATGAATATTGACGCTTTCGATCACTTCCATCGCAAGACCTACCTGATTCACCTGGCTCTTCAGAGCGTCGATCCGCTCCTGCGGCCAGACCTCGCCGACGGGAATATCCTGCAACGCGCCGGCGATCCCTGACACTCCCGGGATCTGGCGGATTTGCCACAACGCGACGCTGTCATCATTCTCGCCGAACCAACGTAAAATCATTTTCATAGCTGCTCAATCCTTTTTAATTAAAATAATTGCTTTGCTGCACTGAACCGCGATTTTTTCAAATCGGATTCAGCTTATACCTTAACATCTCCTCCAGTGCCTGAACATGGATTATCTTATGATATTTGTAGAATTTCCACATTATATATTTGTAAAAATTCCCCGTCACTTTCGCAAAATGACAGGGTTTGCGGTAAAAAAATGGCATACTATGATTTGTACTATCCCAAGGGAGCGACGGACGGAACGGGAAGCGCCGCCCGTTCAGCGGGAGGGAGCATGCACGGCTTAGTCAACCAGGTCTTCTCCATCAGCGATCAGCCTTGGCTGCTCTTTGTGATCTTCTTTGCCGTGGCGGCCGCCAATCTGTTCTTCCCGCCGCTGCCGCTGGAGTCGGCCACGGTCATTGGCGGTTATCTCTCGGGGCTCGGCCACGGTTCGCTGCCGGTTATCATCGTCGCCGTCAGTGCCGGGATGTCGCTCAGCGGCACAATCCTTTATCTGTTGGGAACGCGTTACGGCAAGGCGCTGATCACCGAGACATTTTTAAGCCGCTGGGTGACAGAGGCCATTTACCAGCGGAGTCTCGCCTGGTTTGAGCGATACGGCGTCTGGACCGTCTTTGTGGGAAAACTGATCCCCGGCATGAGCTTCTGCTCCATTCTCTGTTGCGGCGTGCTCCGGCTCCGTCCCCTGCCGGCGCTCGGCGCTATCTGCGGCAGCAATCTGATCTTCTTCGGAATCCTCGCGGCGCTGGGCCGGTTGTTCGGCCGCAATTGGGAGCTGGTCTTGAGCCAGTGGCGGCGCATCAGTTCCTGGAGCCGCCTAATCCTGGTCATCGTCATCGGCGGACTCGTGCTGGGATTCATCTGGCAGCGCTCGAAACACAAACTGAAAAACAGTTAATCACGATGCGCCAGCGGGTTGATCCCTATCTTGACCGATCCGTTGCGGAATCAGGTCCCCGCCGGAACCGGGCCCAGGATGGTTTCCAAATCCCGCTCCGGAGTGGTAATCGGCAACAAGTTAAATTTGTCCTTTAACACCTGATAAGCCGCTGGCGTGATAAACGCCGGCAGGCTCGGACCGATCCGGATGTTTTTGATTCCTAAGTGCAGCAAGGTCAGTAGAATACAGACGGCCTTCTGCTCGTACCAGGAGAGTACCAGCGACAGCGGCAGGTCATTGACGCCCACCTCAAAAGCCTCGGCCAGCGCCACCGCGATCTTGATCGCCGAATAAGCGTCGTTACACTGCCCGATATCCAACAGCCGCGGAATTCCCTCGATCTCGCCAAAATCCAATTTGTTAAAGCGATACTTGCCGCAGGCCAACGTGAGAATCACGCAATCCTTCGGCACCTGCATGGCGAACTGGGTATAATAGTCGCGGCCCGGTTTGGCTCCGTCGCACCCGCCGACCAGGAAGAAATGGCGGATCGCCCCCCGCTTGACCATTGCCACGATCTTGGGAGCCACTCCCAGGACCGCGTTCCGGGCGAACCCGACCATAATGGTCTTCTCCGGCTCGTCATGGTCGAACCCGGGCTCCCGCAACGCCGCCGCGATCACCGGCCCGAAATCGCGATTTTCGATGTGGGCCACTCCCGGCCAGGCCACCAAGCCGCTGGTAAAGATGCGGCCGCGGTAAGCGTCCTTCGGTTTCTGAATACAGTTGGTGGTCATCAGAATGGCCCCCGGAAACTTCTCAAACTCTTCGCGCTGCGATTGCCAGGCGCCGCCGTAATTGCCGACCAGATGCGGGTATTGCTTGAGTTTGGGATAACCGTGGGCCGGGATCATCTCGCCGTGGGTATAAATGTTAATCCCCTTGCCGGCGGTCTGCTTCAATAATTCTTCCAGATCCTTCAGATCATGGCCGGAGATAAGGATCGCCTTCCCCCGGACCGGCGCAATCCGGACCGGCGTCGGCACCGGATGACCGAAAGCGGTGGTATTGGCCTGATCCAGCATCTCCATGACCCGCAGATTAATCTCGCCGATCTTTAAGGACCGGCCGAGCAACTCATCGATGCTGAATTTCTCCCGGGTCAGAAAATCCAGAGTATCCAGGAAGAACGCGTAGACATTGTCGTCCTCCACCCCCAGGTCCCGGGCATGCTCGGCATAAGCGGCCATTCCTTTCAAGCCGGTGACCACCAAATTCTTCAACCCCGTCCGATCATGGCCGTGACGGTTGCGGTCGTGTTCGATGGAATGGCTTTCTCCCTGCGCGATCAATCCGGGCAAATCGGCGGCGAGTTGCCATTCCGCCGGTCCTGACGGGGATTCCGGTTGTCGGCTCGCTTTAGTACAGGCCGCTTCATAAAGCTTTTTGGCCTTTTCTTTGAATTCGGCGGCTTTGGTGAGCAATCCCCGCAAACGCTCGGGATCGAAATTGACATTGGTTACCGTGGTAAATAAGGCTTTTAAGATAAACCGGTCGATTTCCCGGTCCGGCGCGCCCAATTGCCGGGCGCGCCACGTATATTGGGCGATCCCTTCGGAAGCGTAGAACAGCAGATCCTGAAGCGCCGCAGTGGCATGGTCTTTGCCGCACACCCCGGCCGCGGTGCAACCCGAACCCTGCGCGGTCTGCTCACATTGATAGCAAAACATGGTCAACTCCTCCTTTGGCGCTATTTTCCCTTAAAATCAACTTCTTAGTCACAGGCCGAAAGGATGCGCCGGGGGTTCTCCTGAAATCTCCCAACGCCAAGATGAGTTGGTTCAGCTTGATTCGAGTCGCAAATAAAAAACTCCAGCATCTACCGGAGTTTACTTTCATCCGGCGGTGCTCAAAACCCATCCGGAAACAAAAACTTATTCTTACCGTCTTGACGGCCAGAGAGTCAACTCGCGGTAGCCTTTCTCGAAACCCAGCTTCTCCAGGAGTTCGATGAGCGGGGTCTGTTGCAGCGGCTCCCCGTTATAGTGGGTCCAGACGATCTTTTGGTCCGGGAAGATCCGGCCGAGCAGATCGAGCAACCGCTGAAACGCCAGGCTGAGGTCGCCGGCGGAAAGTTCCTCGAGCGTCCGCAATTTCAGCTTCTTCCCGGCCGCCAGGAGCACCGGCCGACCCGTGCGCAGGACCAGATAATCGGCGGAGCCCTTCGGCGCGGCGTCCGGGCCGGGCCAGTCCGCCCAATATCGCAACGGATTGGCCGGATCCTCCCAATGGAGCGCCCAAAACTGCGGCGCGGCCTGCTCCGGCAGCCGCCGTAGCCGGTCGATGGTCCCCGGCAGCGCATACTGAATGCCGCTGAGTCCGGTCACGAAATAACCCCGTTTGATCTTGCCGATCTGCTCCCAATGGTCGAAGACGGGATATAGATCGGACCAGTGCGGCGCCTCCGCCGCGAGGATTTCCCGGCAGACCAGGCCGTAGCGGTCCAAGAGTTGCCGGGCCGCCTCCTCCGGTCGGGGCGGTTCCGGCGGGGGCAACAACGACCAGCGGCCAAAGCGGGCGATCACCGACGGCGGCAGAATGCCCCGCACGCCCAGGCGCTCCTGGGGCCGGGTGGCCAGCAGATGGCGGACCGGTCCCAAGGTGTCGTTGGTGAGCAGTCCAGCCCGCAGCAATTCCTCCAGCGCCTGCCAAGTGGCGACGGAAGAGAGCTTGGCCTGCTGCCAGAGCTGCGGCAGAGATAAGGCGCCGTTCCGCTCCAGTACCCGGTAAACATTTTGGGCATTGGGGCTGAGCGCAGCCAACGTCCGGGAATACTCGGCCGCAGCGGCCGGATCCGGTTCGCGCGGGTCCGGCGGGGCGGCATTTTCAAAACAGAGCTGCAGACTGCCTTCGTTTCCCCGGACCCGCCAGGCCCACTGGCCACTGGTAATCAACTGATCGAGCAATGCGGGCTGATAATCGCGCACCCGGTTCGGCAAGACGCTGCCTTCCCAAACCACGGCCGGCAGCCATAAGCCGGTCAGTTGATTCAGAGTCTCCGCCAAGCCGTCCACGCCGGCCCGCTCCGCGCCCATCCCCTGCCAGGCGGCGAGGAACGCGCTGAATTGCTCCGGCGGACACGGCTCGACCTCGCGGCGGGCCCGGGCCAGGCTGCGGCGGTGGATCTCCTGCAGCAAGCCGCTGTCGCACCATTCTTCGCCGGTCCCGCCCGGCAGGAACTCGCCCGCCTCCACCAGCCCTTGAGCGGCCAACGCCGCCAGCTCCGCCGCGATCTCCGGCTCGGGAATGCCGTAGCGGTCCGCGATCGCCGCCAGCCGAAACGGGCCGTGGGTCCGCACATAGCGCCCGATCAGGCGGCGCCGGGCTTCGGCTTGCGCCAGCCGCTTCTCCGTGAGAGAAGCGCCGGCCGACGCGGCGTTCACTTCCGCAAAAGCGCTGCAATAGATGGTCCGTTCGTCACTGGATATTAACAGTTCCTGACCCCGCGGCGGCTGAAACGGCGCGACCCGCCCTTCGGCCAGCAACCGATCCATCACCATCCTTAGCTGCGGATAGTTCTCCGGAAACAACTCGGGCAATTCAGCCGGGCGCAGATCGCCCATCCTGTTCAACCAATGGGCGACCGTCTCCAAGGAAAGTTCCCGGGCCAGCCGGTCCCGTCCGCCGGCCTTGGCGGCCACGGCCGCCACGATGTCCGGGTCGAGCAGATCCCGGAAGCCGCGCTCGCCGACGATCGCCTTGAGCGCTTCCCGGCCCAGGCCGAAAAGACTCAGCTTCAGCTCGCTCTTGGGAGCTTCGCCCTCGTACATGAAATTGTTCACGAAATTCAGCAGGTGCCCGGCGGCGAACGGCGACGGCGCCTGATGGCGCTGGCGGTGCACGGCGATGCTCCCCTGACGCACGGCCGCCAGCACTTCCCGCAACGCGTCCAGCTCCAGATAGTCCTGGAGCACCGCGCGGTAGGTCTCGATCACCAGGGGGAAATCGGGATATCTGGCGACGACCTGCAGGAGATTGCCGGCCTTCAGCCGGGTCAGCCAGAACGGCGTCCGCTTCCGGCCAAAGCCGATCCTCGGCATCACCAGCGAAAACTGGGCCACGTGACGGAACGTGATCCCGAACAGGGCGCTGCCGGAGACCATCCGGGCCAGCCGCGCCTCCAGATCGTCCAGCGGCAGCCGCTCCCATTCCAGTTCCGGCGGGGCATTCAGCCCCGGCAGGTGAAACATGATCCCGGAATCGACCGGCACGAACTCCACCGCAGTCCCGAGCGTCCGCTCCCATTCTTCCTTGATGAGCAGCCCCAGGGCCAGGTGGAATTTCATGCCGAACGGCGAATGGAGGAAGAGCCGCCAATCGCCGACCTCGTCCGGAAATTCCTCGATCACGATCCGCCGATCGGTCGGGAGATAGGCCACCGAGCGCCGCTGATCGCGCAAGTATTGGCCGAGATTGCGAGCCACCGCCGCATCCAGGCCGCATTCCGCGCTTAGCCACTGGTTCAGCTCCGGGGCGTCCAAACGCGCCTCGGCCTCGGCCAGGAAGGCTCCGATGCGCTTGCCGAGCTCAAAGGGGCGTCCGCCCAGATCGGCCTTCCAAAACGGGATGATCGCCTCGCCGCCCCGGCGGGACTGGCTGACGATGACCCGGTCCTGGCGGATCTCCTCGATCCGCCAGACCGATGTGCCGAGCACGAACCGTTCGTGCAAACGCCGCTCAAAGACGAACTCCTCGTCCAACTCGCCCAGCCGGACGTCGGAACCCTGCAGATAAACGCCGTAATATCCGCGATCGGCGATGGTCCCGCCACTGGAGTAAATCAGCCGCTTGCCATAGGAGTCCGCCCGGATCAATCCCGCCTGTCTGTCCCAATACAGCCGGGGCCGGAGATCCACATATTCGGTAGTTTCAAAGCTGCCGGCCAGCATCGCCAGGACATTCTCGAAGTTTTCCCGGGAGAGGGTCCGAAAGTTATAGGCCCGCTGCGCCAGCCCGAAAGCCTCGTCCACCGGCCAGTCCCGCTCGGCGGTCATGGCCACCAGTTGCTGGGCCAGCACATCCAGGCAGTCGCGAACCGCATGGGCCGCTTCCACCCGGCCGGCCTTCATCTCGCGCAGGATGGCGGCGGACTCCAGCAAATCGGCCCGGGTCTTGGGAATGATCCGGCCCTTGCTGGGCATCCCGACGATATGGCCGGCCCGGCCGACCCGCTGCAGACCGCGGCCCACTTCTTTGGGCGACTCGATCTGGACCACCAGGTCGATGAAGCCGACATCGATCCCCAGCTCCAGCGAGGCGGTGGCGACGAGGCAGGCGATCTCGCCCCGTTTCAGCATCTCCTCCACCAGCAGCCGGACTTCTTTGGAAACGCTGCCGTGGTGGGTCCGGGCGATCTCCGTCCCGGCCAACTGGTTGAGGTTGGCGGTGATCTGCTCGGCGGCGCGGCGGTTATTCACGAAAACTAGGGTAGTACGGTGGGCCTGCACCAGCTCCAACAACTGCCGGTAGAGCGGCGGCCAGATCGATTGCTCGGGCAATTCGCGCAGATCGGGGACTGGCAACAGGATCTGCAGGTCCAGCGTTTTGCGCTGGCCGCTGTCGACGATGGCCACCGGGCGGGGTTCGAAAGTCTCCGTTTCCGGCCGGTATTCATTCCCCGCCAAATAAGCGGCGACCTGATCCAGCGGGCGCATAGTGGCGGAAAGGCCGATCCGCTGCAGCGGCCGGTCCGTCCCGACCAGCTGCTGCAGGCGTTCCAGCGACAGGGCCAGATGGGCCCCACGTTTGCTGGGGAAAAGGGTATGGATCTCGTCGACGATCACAAACCGGACCGTCTTCAACATCTGACGGGCTTGCGAAGACAGGATTAAAAACAGCGACTCCGGGGTGGTGATCAGGATCTGCGGTGGCCGGCGCAACATCTTCCCGCGCTCAGTGCTGGGCGTGTCCCCGGTGCGGACCGCCGTCCGCAGCTCGGGCAGATCATAGCCCATCTCCCGGCCCAGCGCGGCGATGCCCTGCAGCGGGATTTCCAGATTGCGGTGGATATCATTGTTCAGCGCTTTCAAGGGCGAGATATAGAGGACCTGGACCCCGCCGGCGGAGGGCTCGGCCGCTTCCTTCCGCTCCCGGCGGTACAGCCAGTCCAGGCACTTTAAGAAAGCCGCCAGCGTCTTGCCGGATCCGGTCGGCGCCAGCAGCAACACATTGCGTCCCGCGCCGATCAACGGCCAACCCTGGGCTTGCGGCGGCGTCGGCTCGCCGTACGTCTGGCAGAACCAGCGGGCGACGACGGGATGAAAATCGTTTAAACTGGGATGCATCGCAAAACACCTCGAAAAACCGGACTGCCGTCCTTCAGCCGTTCAGCAGGATGTCCAGCATCTTTTGGGGATTGGTGATGAAGGACCGCATGACCTGATAATGCTCGGTATCCTGATATGGAACGGCCTCAAGATCGTCTTTGATCTGATAAATCAATGCGTCGGGATAAGCCATCAAAATGGGCGAATGGGTAGCGATGATCAACTGCGAATCTTGCCGGACCAACTGGTGCATCCGGGAGAGCAGCGTCATCTGGCGCGCCGGCGACAGGGCCGCCTCGGGTTCGTCCAACAGATACAGGCCGTGGCCGCCGAAACGGTTTAAAAACAGGGCCAGAAACGCTTCGCCGTGCGACTGTTGGTGCAAGGACCGGCCGCCATACGCCAATTTGAGGGGCGGCCCGAAAGAATGCTCCGCATCCAGCCGGTCGATCTGGGTGGCCACGTTATAAAAGCTTTCCGCCCGTAAAAAGAAACTATCGCGGGGCTTTTTCGCCCCTTTGACCAGCCGGAGGTAGTCATATAACGGGGAATGCGTGGCTTGCGAGGCGAAATCGAAATTCTTGGACCCGCCCTCGGCGTTCAAGCCGTAAGCCACGGCGATGGCTTCCAAAAGGGTCGATTTTCCCGAGCCGTTCTCGCCGATGATGAAGGTAACCCGGGGATGAAATGGCAAGGCCCGCAAGTGCCGCAGCGCGGGCAGGCAAAACGGGTAGTCCGCGAAGGACGGCACCTTTTCCCGGTTCAATTCCAGGCTCCGGAGATATTGGGATGGAATCATTGTTTGTCAAACCGAACCTTTCCCAAGGCCACTGATTAAGGATGAGCGAATTCGATTTCCTTAAAAAGTAAAATAATTTTCTTCATTATAATTGAATTTTTCTTTTCTGGCAATGCGCGACGCCCATCCGCCAAGCGAATGCGGTTGAGTCGGCGCTCAGCCCATTTGACAATCGACCGGCTTTCGGCGTATGATCCGGTTATGAATCGTTGGTAAAATGTGGTTCATCCGAAATGCCGGCCGCCGGATTGCCCGGCCAAGCAAACCGCAAAGGAGTTCATGCCATGGCTTTGATTCATTGTGAATTTTTCTCGGAGGTCCTGGGCCTTTCCAGCGCGATGTATGTTATCCTGCCGCAGCCGACCCAGAACCAAATCGGCCTGAAAGGCCACTCCCTCGGGACGAAGCATCCGACGCTCTATCTGTTGCATGGCCTTTCCGATGATCACACCAGTTGGCTGCGGCGGACCTCCATCGAGCGTTACGTGGCGCCGCTGGGACTGGCGGTGGTGATGCCGGCGGTCCAGCGCAGTTTTTATACGGACATGGCGCGCGGTTACCGTTACTGGACCTTTGTCAGCCAGGAGTTGCCGCAGATCGCCCGGTCATTCTTCCCGCTCTCCGAGCGGCGGGAGGACAATTTCGTCGCCGGGCTGTCGATGGGCGGTTACGGCGCCTTCAAACTGGCCTTGCGCCGCCCGGATCAGTTCGCCGCCGGGGCCAGCCTCTCGGGCGCACTGGACATGGCCGGCCGGCTCCGGGACGAAGCCCGGCAACCGGAATTCGAAAACATCTTCGGCGATCCCCAAAAACTGACCGGGAGCGACAACGACCTCTTCCATCTGGCGGAAAAAGCGGCCCGCTCCGCCGGCCCAAAGCCTTCGCTCTACCAATGCTGCGGCACGGAGGATTTTTTATACCCCGAAAACATCCGCTTCCGTGATCACTGCCGTAACTTGCGGCTGGAGCTGACCCACGAAGAAGAGCCCGGCACCCACGAATGGGGCTATTGGGACCGCAAGATCCAACGCGTCCTGGAATGGCTGCCGCTCCGGAAGGATGCCGCGCCCGCCGCAACGGATTAAAGCCGAAAAAGACCGCCAACCCGGACCGCCCGGTTCGGGTTGGGTCCATTGCCGGATCGCCCCGGATCTCCGCAATCATTGCGCTTCCTCTGCGAATATCCGCGGCCATGCCGCACGGCAAGGAACGAGCGTTACTTTTCGCTTGGCAGCCGATCGGTTGCCGCCGTCATCCCGGCCATTCTTCTTCCAGGACCGCGTAGACCACGTCGTCTTCCCAATGGTCAGCCACGCGGACGCTTTTTCGGAAATATCCTTCCCGCCGCAACTTGATGCTTTCAAGCAAAGCGATGGAAGCAGCGTTCCGTGGGTCGACGGAGGCAATGATCCGGTGTTTATTCATGGCCCCGAACAGATAACCGATGACGCTCCGCACCGCTTCGCGGCCATAGCCTTTTCGTTGGTAAGGCCCGGCAATGGTAAACCCGATCTCCACCTGGGATTCATCGGCCGCTAAAAAATGCAGCCCGATATCGCCAATGAGCGTCAGGTTCCCTTTCTCATAGATGCCGAGTTGAAACCAGCTTCCGCCGCTATTAAAGGCCCGGCTGCTTTTTTGAATAAACTCCAGGGCTTCGGTCATCGTGCGCGGCTTCCAGGTTTGATAACGGTTGATCGCCGGGTCCGTCCGGTATGCAAATAACAGCGGCGCATCGCTGCAACTGATGGTCTTGATAACTAACCGTTGGGTCATCAGGATCGGTGGTTCCATTGTTGACGCTCCTGTTCCCTCGCAAGGCTAGATTGAATCACGGCACTGACTTTCGGTTGCTTAATTTATCATAGTAAACAAATTCATTACATTCAAATAATAACATAAATTCTCATTCCCTTGCAATTGATTTCCAACAATTTTCGCAAAAAATTTGATCCGTCTATTGCCTTGCAACGAACAACCGCTTTATGGTATCATAAATTTTGGAAATTCATTTTTCAAGGAGCTATTGCAGCGTGCTCAAACTGATTATCGGCTGATCCAATGATTTTGCTTACGGAAGGCAGCGGCCCGTTCGGGGGCCTGTTTTGTTGCGCCTCCGCGAGCTTCGCGATTCGCCGATGATCCATGTCCACGCGTCTTAAACGCAAGACCCCGCTTATTACTGTTCAACGAAAGGCTGTGGATGATCGTGTCATTCAGCAGCCTTTTTTTATTCAATAATTTGGTTTGACGAACGGAGGATTCAAAAAAATGAGTCAGGACCTTACCCCGCTCGAAGAAATGGGTTCCTTCTTTGATAAACGGGCCGGCGAGTACGAAGCGCATATGTTGCAAGACCAGTACCGGCATCATTACTACCGGATGATTGCCGCGCCGCTCCCCGCGACCGACCGGCCGCTCCGCATTTTGGATCTGGGTTGCGGCAGCGGCCTGGAGTTAAAAAGTATCCTCGCCAAGGTTCCCCGGGCCAGGATCACCGGAATCGATCTCTCGCGCGAACTGATGGCCATCTTGCGCCAAAATTTCACCGCTTACGCGGAACAGATCGAACTCGTGCACGGTTCCTATCTTGAGCTTCCTTTTCCAGAACGGGCTTACGACTACATTATCTCCAGCATGACGATGCATCATCATCTCCGGCCGGTCAAACAAGCCTTGTACCGTCGGATCCGCGCGGCATTAAAAACCGGCGGAGCTTACATCGAAGCCGACTACATGGTCAGTCCGGCGGAAGAAGCGCGTTTACTCGCCGAGTATCGGCGCCGGGCTCGGGAACTTGGCGCAGCGCCGGGCCAGTTGCATTACCATTTGGATATTCCCGTTTCGATCGCGACTCAAAAACAGTTATTTCACGAAGCGGGTTTTCGCGAGGTTCGGATCATCCTGGAACAATCAAACGAAGCGATCTTGGTTTGTCAGTGATCGGCCCTTGCCGGCCGTCGACCCGGGAGCATAAAAAAATGGAGATTTTTAAGCTGATTTTCGACAAAAAAGGAAAACCAGGGAGGATTTTCAGACTGAATACGGAAATAATTAGATCGGAAATACTCATATGGAGGAGATACTGACAGATGACCAAGACTGAACTAATTGACAAAGTAGCTGAAGAAAGCGGTTTGACCAAAAAAGATTCCGGAAAAGTGATCGATGTGATCTTCGAATCAATGACCGAAGCGTTGGCTGCCGGTGAAAAGGTCCAGCTGGTTGGCTTTGGCAGTTTTGAAGTCCGCAAACGGGAAGCCCGCAAAGGCCGCAACCCGCAAACCGGCGCCGAGATCGAAATCGCCGCTCAAAACGCTCCGGTATTCACCGCTGGCAAAGCCTTAAAGGATGCCGTGGATAAATAAGCAACCGAGCCAATCCAACGAGTCAACCAAAGCGGGCTGCCCGAATCGGGCGACCCGCTTTTTCATAGCTATATAATAAGGAATTTGGCAGCCAGTCAGATGCCGGGGACAGCGGCAATCGAGTTTTCGAACCTCTGACTTTAAGCCATTTTTACCGCACTTCCCCGACTTATCCACAGCCAAAATCATCAACGATTTCAACGATTTCGTTATCCACGGGAGTCGATCACTCATTCCCAAAAAGAGCTTGCTGGACGACTGAGCGAGCTTGTTGGGCGACTGAAAGAGCTTGCTCAGCGACTTAGCGAGCTTGTTGAGTAACTGAAAGAGCTTGCTCAGTGACTGAGCGAGCTTGTTGAGCGACTGAAAGAGCTTGCTCAGTGACTGAGCGAGCTTGTTGAGCGACTGAAAGAGCTTGCTCAGCGACTGAGCGAGCTTGTTGAGCGACTGAAAGAGCTCTCTTACTGACAAAACAAGCTCATTTATTCACAAAATGAGCTTGCTGAACGACTGAGAGAGCTCATGGATCCGCGAAAAGAGATCGGCTATTCGCAAGCCGATCTCTTTCAGCTCCTCGACAAGCTCACGGCAATTGCTTTTAGACGTATAAAAAAGCAGCGCGGAATGTCGAACAACCGAATTCAGCTGTTCTGGATCAGCCTTGTCGGGCGACGGTCGCCACCACGGTACTAGCCTGAATCTGCTGACCAGGCGTTACTTGGATTGAAACTACCCGCCCCGCCACCGGCGAAATTAAGGCGTTTTCCATCTTCATCGACTCGATTACGGCCACCGTCTCATTTTCTTTAACGGCATCTCCCGCTTTTTTCTCGATCCGCAGCACCAGTCCGGGCAGCGCGGAAGTGATCGGCTGCGCATCACCCAGCGTCGCGTCCGGAGCGGCCGGGGCATCCGCAGCGGCGGCGGCAATTTCAAAGTTATAAACCTGACCGTTGACGATCGCCCGCGAATCTTCCAACTTGACGGTATAAGGTTTGCCGTCCAGCCTGACAGTATAAGCATCGTTCTTGGCCTTCGGAGCTGCCGATACCGCGGGTTTCTCCGGTTCATTGGTTTTCTTGCGCACGCCGACGGTCCCGTTGCCCTTCAAGAAGGCAACGCCTTTCTCGGCACAGCTGGCGATGATAAAGATGTTCTCGTCGGTGACTGGCAGTCCCTCGTCCTCGAGCACCTTACGGCTGGCCGCAACGCCCTTCTTGGGATCGCGGTCGTTGATGGCCAACGGACTTTCGGTGGTCGGTTCCAATTTGAGCTGCTCCCGGGCAATCGCGACGATCCCGGGGTCCGGGGCGACCGGCGTTTTGCCGAAGTACCCCAGTACCATCTTGCCATACCCTTGGGCAATCTTTTTCCAGGGTCCGAACATCACGTTATTAAAGGCTTGCTGGAAATAAAACTGAGAAACCGGGGTGACCGACGTCCCAAAACCGCCTTTGGCGACCGCTTCGCCCATCGCCGCGATCACTTCCGGATATTTGTCCATCAACTGGTTGTCGCGGAGCATTTGGGTGTTGGCCGTCAAGGCACCGCCAGGCATCGGGAAGAACGGGATGATCGGCTCCACCTTGGTGGCTTCCGGCGGCAGGAAATAGTCTTTCATCGCCGCCTTGAAGCTCTCCTCCAGTTTCATGATCTTAAAGATGTCGATATCCAGATCATAATCGGTGCCCCGCAGCACATGCCACATGGTGATCAGATCCGGCTGGCAGGTTCCGCCGGAAACCGGCGCCAGCGAAAGATCGAGTTGGTCGACACCGGCCTCGATGGCCGCCCGGTAGGCGACCGTACCGGAACCGGCGGTTTCATGAGAATGAAATACCAGTTTCACCCGATCGCCCAAGAGCTTTTTGGCCTCTTTGATGGTGTCATGAACTTTCTGAGGACGGCTGGTGCCCGAAGCATCCTTAAAACAGACTGAATCGAACGGGATACCCGCCTCCAGGATCTTTTTCAAGCGGTCGATATAAAATTCGGGCGTATGCGCACCCTCGCAATTGGGAGGTAACTCCATCATGGTAATCGTGACTTCGTGTTTCAAACCCGCTTCCTTGATGCACTTCCCGGAGTAGATCAGGTTATCGACATCGTTCAAGGCGTCAAAATTGCGGATCGTCGTCATGCCGTGCTTCTTGAAGAGTTGGGCGTGGAGTTTGATAATATCGCTGGGCTGGGAGTCCAGGGCCACCACGTTGATGCCGCGCGACAACGTCTGGAGATTGGCCTTCGGACCGGCCGCCTTGCGGAAAGCGTCCATCACCGCGAAAGCGTCTTCATTGCAATAAAAATAGGGCGACTGGAACAGCGCTCCGCCGCCGGCCTCCAAATGCTCAATCCCCGCTTGGGCGGCTTCTTCCACCACCGGAAGATAGTCTTTGGAAAACACCCGCGCCCCGTAAACGGATTGAAACCCGTCGCGAAAAGCGGTCAGCATAAAATCAATCTTCTTTTTCATCTGCTTTTCCCTCTCTTGACGAAAATATGAACCCAGGAATTTTGACCAAAAGCTCCGGTTCCGTCCTTAATTATGTTTGGCGATGGCGATCACGGCGGCGATAGCGACTTCATCGGAAGCGGTCTGCGCCCCCACAGATACGACAGCGGGACTCGGGCTAACCTCCGCCGGTTTGGAAAAGCGCGCCAGCACCGAACTCATCGCTTGAATCAGCCCGGCCACAAAAAATGATATGATAATGGCAATGACATAACTGGTTACAGCAATCGTTAAAGCGTTCATTCCCGGATCAGCCTCCTTATGAAACCTTGGCTCACTTAATCAATGTACAGAATATCCCGGCGATAATCGCCGTGGTAATCACACCGCTAATATTGGCGCCCAACGCATAGGGCATGACCATGGCCTGCGGATTGTCATGCTGCACAACCTTTTGTGCCACTTTGGCCGTGGTCGGTACGCAGGATACGCCGGCAATACCGATGACCGGATTGACTTTGCCCTTGGTGAAGAAGTAAGCCAGGTATCCGCCGATCAGACCTCCGATGCCCGAAAGCAGCAAGGATAACATTCCCAGCAGCAACAGCGGCAGCACTTTCGGATCCAGGATGGTGTTGGCCTCGCAGAGCACTCCCAACATCAACCCCAAAAACATGGTCGAGACATAAAGAATCGGGCCGGACAAAAGTTCCTGAAACGGTTTGATGCCGGACTCGCGGATGACCACCCCGAAGAAGAGCGAGAAGATCAGCGGCGCGGCCACCGGAAAGAGCAGACATAAAACCACACAGCAAACGGCGGCGAAAGCCATTTTCTGTCCCTCGGTGAAGTTTTTGTTCTTCGGCGGGTCCATCGGAATCGCCCGCAGTTTTTTGGGGACCAAGCCTTTGATAAGGTAGGGATAACCGCCATATGTAAGGCCGAGATAGAGGTAGGCCACGACCGCGATGGGAACGAATAATTCGGGGGCCAGTTTGAGCGAGGTAAACAAGACCATCGGACCGTCGGCGCCACCGACCATGGAGATAGCCGCCGACTGCTTGACGGTGTAACCGAAAAGCCGGGCGATGGGCAACGTAAAGATCGTGCCGAGCTCCGCCCACAGCGCCAGGAACATCGAAAGGAAAGGACGGGACATCAGAAACCCGACATCCAGCAGGGAGCCGATTCCCATAAACACAAAACAGGCGATTAGACCATTGGAGAAGGTGAATGTATAAATGGGCTGAAGCCAATCAATTCCCAGAATATACATCAGGTCGCCGGCGCTGGCGACCTTGCTTAAACCCGCTCCCGCCTGCGCTTCCACGAACAAAGTCCCTAAACCGTGATGCAACCCCAACGGATCGAAAAACAATACCGATACATTGACCGTTGCCATCCCCAACCCCATGGGGATCATCAAGAGCGGTTCGAGAACGCCTTTTCGCCCCAGATACATCAGGAGCAATCCCAACAAGACGAGAAAGATCCGCGCCAAGCTGGTTGACAAAGGCGACACTGCGAAAGTTTGGATTCCTTGAAAAACGTCCAGGATCGAATGAATATTCATGGCTCTCTGCTCTCCCTATAAAAATTTTGTTCTGCAAATTCGCGAGCAGGAAAACTCCCGTTCCAAAAAACTTTAGTTAAATTTCTATTAAATAATCGATTATAGCTGGGAATTCTTATTTTCTTTACCCAGTTTACTTTGGTTAACTGTTTGTTGTCAAGTTTAGCTCGCTCAATTCAGAAAACGTTAATAATTTATCATGCTAAAAGGGACATTTATCTTTCCTTTGTTAAATTTTTGTTATTATAATCATTACAACATCGAAACTTTGTGCAATGCCGATTAATCATTGGATGTGATACAAGTTATCCAAAAGATCTTTGATATTGATTCAGCAGCTATCCATATTACTCGCGTCCATAGTCATGGAGGTCCTTCGCATTATAGGCATTACGCAAAGAAAAAACCGGGTTACCCCGGTTTTGCATTAAGAACTTACGCCCTATGAAACTGCTTGATCTGCTGGAGCCCTCACCAACGCCAGCGCCGGCCGTCCACGCAGGCGATCCAGCGTTTCTTGCCGATACGGTGCGGATCGACCGTATGCATTCCTTCCTTGTTCCAGCCTTGGCCGCTGGCCGTCAGGATCGGATTGTGCGGCGTCAAGCGCTCGGCATACGAGGTCGTGGTAAGGTCGGTAATCTGGAACGCCCACAATTTGTTGCCATAAAGCTTGTAATCATCCTGGGCATAGCGGTACAGCTTGCCGCCGTCGCTGATGATCCGTCCGCCGCAGCGCGCGAAATGGGCATTATGTTTAATGACCGGGTTGAGCGCATGGGGATGCCAGGGACCCGCCAATTGGTCGGCATAGAACAGATACATCCGGTAATTGCCGCGCGGATTGACGGTGGAGATCCACCACTTGCCGCGGTAACGGAAGATCGAGGTGTCGGCGTAAGGCCCATGGACCAAATCCTTGACGAATGTCCACTGGGTCGGGAATTTCTGCGCGCGGTACAGCCGGATCGTCTTGTCCTCGAAGGATTCGGGAATCATGTAATAAACGCCGCGCCACTTAAAGACATACGGATAGGACAGATGGAAGGGCTCCACCAGCACCATTCCCTGATAATGCCAGTGCCGGAGGTCTCGGCTGACGATCAGGGCTATCTGCCCTTTATGCCGTTTGGCGTTCATGGCTTCGAAGAACAGATACCATTGCGACCCCTGATGAACCATAAACGGATCGGCCACGTAGCGGACCCGCGTATCCGGAATATCCTCGGCGGTCAGGATCGGTTGCGCCAGGCCGGGGAAGGGCCGAAAGTTCCAGGGAGAATCCCCCTCATAGATGCCGATCGTGAATAAGTCCTGTCCGACCGGGACATGGGCCGGGGTAAAACAGACATAGATCAAGACCCCCACCAGCAATAGCAGTCCCGGGATGAGGGGTATGTAACGTTCCTTGTTAGCCATCATAGCCTCGCTTCAACTTTAATTGGCGAAATAATCGAAGACCATTACTTTTTCGACGACCGGCTTTAAGATTTCACCGAACTCTCGGTGGGCGGGGTGCGGCAAATAGGCATCCCTGCTCCGGGCATCGGGAAATGTCAGGCAAAAGCAATGGGTAAACCCTTGATGCTTGTTTTCAGGGCTCACATTGGTGCCCCATTCGAGCGCCTGGATAACCGGGATCTTATTCTTTAATTCCAGAAATGAATCGATTACCCGTTCAATGTCACGCCGCGCCGCTTCATCCTTAAACTTAAACAAAACGAGATGTTTCAAAACCGCCGCCATATTATCCTCCCCTTTTCGACGCAAGTCTCGCTCCCCGATCATGCCCAAGCCTCGGCCGGAAAAAACAGGCCCGCCCAAGCGCCGCGAAGCGTCTTTTTATTATCTTATCAAATGCCCGCTTCCCAGGCAAGTCGGCGCCGCACTCACCCGGCCCGCGCCAACGGCTCGGCGCGAAGATAACGGCCGGCTCCGTCCGCGACCCGGCGCCGCCGTTACAACCCAAAAACCCCCGCCATCCTCGGACAGCGAAGGTTTTCGGGCTTCGTGGCTCGCTCGGGAACTCCTCCCGGCTGCTTGAAAATCCTATTTTCCGTTCAATTTGTTGGCCACGTCGGTGGTAATATCGAGACCGCCGTAGGCGACCGCATTCTTATAAACGACCAGCGCCAACTTTTTGGCGTCCGCCACGGACTTGATCGCGGCGTTGATCCGATCCAGAATCGGTTTGAGCAGTTCCTGCCGTTTCTGTTCCACCCGCAGCTCCAGCTGGCGTTCGAGGTCTTGCTTTCCCTTGTCGTCCAAAGTTCCCGCTTTGCTGGTAAATTCTTTGCGCGCCGCTTCCTGGGCGGCCTGCAAGGCCTGGTTGGCCTTGGCCGTGTCCGGGTGGTGATTGAGCAAGTAATTATAATCCACGACGCCGATGGCCGGAGTCGCCGCGGCGGCATCGACATTGCCGGACTGGACGACGACCATTCCGATTCCCAATAAAACCAAGGCGATCAGCAATAGCGAAGGGAGCTTCTTCCCTTTCAAGATTGGCATACAGTTGACCCTCTTTCTTTTGAGCTGGATGTTATCCGCTTGAACCCGACTCGTTTTGATTGCAAGATTATCACTTCTCTTAACGTTTCCGGCGCCAAAAAGTTGCTGGAAGATTATGAAGATATGCGCCGGACACAAATTGTTTTACAACCAAAACTGAACGCTCCCGCCAACCGGAAAAAATATTATTTGCGCCCAAATCGAAAATTCGCCGCACCAAAATAGGATTCCATGCCACGAAAATAAATTATCCATCACGATAATCATTTTTCCGTGGTGGATAATTTATATTTCCGACCGGATAATTTAATTTTTGATCTGAATAATCGATCTTTCGAGTCGGAGAATTAATTTTTCGAGTCGGAGAATTGATCTTTTGATCTGAATAATTAATTTTTCGATCTGAATAATTAAATTATCGCTCTGGAAAATCCAATTTTAGCGATCGCAAATCGAAATCCCCAGCAAATTGATCACATTATCATTCATAATTGCGAAAAATTTAGTCCATCGGAATTCGATATTCGGTTATCAATAGGAATAAATTGCAATGAAAGCGTCCCTTTAGCCCACGGTGATCCGATATTCGCATTCAAATTGCTTGCCGCTTTCCAGAGCAAGGATCCCTTCTTTCCGCTCCAGCTCGACCTCAGCTCCTTGCGGCGAGGTGATCCCGTACCAAGGCTCGATGCAGACGAACGGACCGGGCGCCGACCAGATTCCGAGGTAAGGAAATCCCGCAAAGGCGACCGTCACTTTACGGCCGCTGCGGTTGCTTCGCAAAGTAACGCTCCGCGACTTCAAGTCCTGCAGAATGATGGCCTGGCGGGAAAAAAGCGCCGCCGAGAGCGGGACGGTTTTCTCATGATCGAGGAAGCGCTCGCGCTTTCCGGTGAGCAAATTTTGCTCGATGAAGCGCCGCTCGGCGAGCTCATCCGTTTCAAATTCCAAGGAATAGTCTTCCTGACGTTCGCCCGCCTCTAAGGGGCATCGAAAACCGGGATGCGCCCCGACGGAGAAAAACAGGTCGCGTTGATCGACGTTTTTGACCAGAAAACGATGGGTCAAAGTTTGGCCCTGAATAAGGTATTCGATCGCCAATTCAAATTTGAACGGATAGTTGGCCAGTGTTTCCGGAGTATAAGCCAGTCGGTACCGCAGGCGGTCCGGCTCTCGGGCGACCAATTGAAATTCCGTCTCTTTGGCGAAACCGTGCAGTTGCAGCGAGAATTCTTTGCCGCCGACCCGGTAGCGGTTCTCGGGCAGCAGCCCGACCACTGGAAAAAGATTGGGCGAGCGGCGCATCCAATAGGCCGGATCGCCCTGCCACAGATACTCGCAGCCGTCCCCGGTCCGAATGCTGTACAATTCGGCGCCGCAACTGTTGACGGCAACGGTCAAGGTTTGATTGGTAATGGTAGTAATCATTCTTTCCTCCCTGAATTGGCATCAATAGCGATGAGCCGAACCCGAAAGCGCGATAATCTCGGCCACGACCCCTTCCAGCTTCTCCTCCGCGTATTGGGAAAGCTTCCAGGAATGGCCCTGGTGGTCCAGATTGTCGATGGCTTCCTTCAAATATTCGACATATTTATGGCGGACCAGCGTCCCAAAATTGATTTTGGCCACGCCCAGGCGGATCGCTTCTTGGACGGTTTCAGCGGCCATCCCGGTGCAGCCGTGCAACACCAGCGGGATATCGGTGATCTGCCGGACCTGCTCCAGGATGTCCAGCCGGATCTCCGGTTTGCCCTTGTAAAAACCGTGGGCGTTGCCAATCCCGACCGCCAGCATATCCGGTTGACAGCCGGCCAAAAACTCCCGGACCTCCTCGACCTTGGCGATGTTGCGGTTGGCCGCGACCGCCCCGGCCGCATCGAGCCGGACCAATTCGCCGACTTCCGCCTCGACCGGGACTCCGAAGGCATGGCAAACCTTGAGCACTTCGTTGGTGTGCCGGATGTTGGCGGCGATCGGTTCCGTCGAGCAATCCAGCATGATCGAGGTAAAGCCATATTTCAAGCACCGCAGGCAGGTTTCAAAACTATCGCCATGGTCCAGGTGGATGGCCACCGGGACCGTAACTTGCTTGGCCAGATACTTGCCGACTTCGACGAACCATTCATCCCCGGAGTATTTTCCGGTGGCGGTATAGTGGGCTAAAATAATCGGCGACCGCAGCTTATCGGCAGCGCAACAAATGGCCCGGATAATATCGTAATTGCCGCCTTGGGTGTTGATGGCCGGGACGGCATAATGCCGCCGCTGCGCCTCCAGAATCATCTCTTTGGTGGTAACCAGCGCCATGCTCTAACAACTCCTATTTCATGAATTCCAAATATTCCGCGAATCCCAGCGGATCGCTCACCAAAGTTTCACGATGACCTTCATCGCTTTATCCGCTTTGCGAATCATTTCCATCGCCGCCTGCGCCTGATCCAGGGGGACAAAATGACTGATAACCCGCTCGAACGGGATGGCCGATTCGGCCAAAAACTTGATCGCCCTCCGGAAATCGTCCATCGTATAGGTCCAGGAAGCCACCACGCGCTGCTCTTTGCGGGACATCCGGAACAAATCGAGGGGCGCCGGTTCTTTAAAAGCTCCCACCACCACGAACTGCGCTTCCGCGCTGCCCATCTCGATCATCGGATCGATGGTGCTGGGATGGCCGACACATTCAAAGATCAGATCGGCGCCTCTATCCCGGGTCAGTTCCCTGACCCGGCTGACCGGATCGGCCCCGGCGGCGTGGACCGTTACGAAGCCGAGTTCCGCGGCGATCCCGGCCCGGCTCGCCGATATTTCGCTCACTAACACTTCGCACCCGGAATGGCGCGCCAGCAGCGCCACCAACAAGCCGATCGGCCCCGCTCCGATCACCGCCGCAAAGTCGCCGGCCTGGATCCGGGCCAGGCGGATCGCATGGACCGCCACGGCCACCGGTTCGACCAGGGCCGCTTTTTCGAAGGAAAGGTCGTCCGGAAGCCGGAACAGATTGCCGAGCGGAACGTTGACATACTCGGCAAATCCCCCTTCCCGCTGGATTCCGATGAAATGGATCGTTTTGCAAAGATGGCGCCGTCCCGTCTTACAAAGTTCACAGCTGCCGCAGGTCAAAGTGGGGACCACGGCGACCCGATCGCCGACTGCCAGCGCGCTATCCCCTTTCAGGTCAACGATCTCCCCGACGATCTCGTGGCCGGGGATCACCGGGATTTTGGCCCGCGGATTTTTTCCCAGATAAATTGTAAGGTCGGAGCCGCAAATTCCGACATATTTCACTTTAATCAAGGCTTCACCCGCGCCGAGCTCCGGAATGGGACGATCGACGATCTGCACCCCGGAACGGCCATCGAATACTGCTGCTTTCATGTTGATTCCTTCTTTCGTTAAGCGCTAATCTCGCTGTCGCTAATCTGGTTCAAGGCCTCATTCACTGGGCGTGACCAGGATCTTGCCAGTCGCTTTCCCCTGCTTCAATAGTTTGAAAGCTTCCTCGAGCCGGGTACGGGGAATGATCTCCGCCACCAACTCCTCAGTCCGGATAATCCGGTTTTCTAATAATGCTACCGTCGCTTTCATGGTCCGGTTCGCGGCGAAAACGCCGATGATATGCAGATCGCGCCGGTAAATCTCGAACGGATTCAAGCGAATTTCGCTGCCTTGGGGGCAAACTCCGAAAATAACCAGCCGGCCGGAGTTTTTCAGGAAAGGTACCGCGCTTGCCACGACTTTGGCCACCCCGGTGCAATCGATGATGACATCGAAGCCGGACGGAGCCAGACTTTTCAGTTGGCGATCCGCGTCCGGCGCGGTGGCCAGGACCGTGGCGCCGGCCCCGAGCCGCTCGGCGACCGCCAGTTTTTGCGGATTCAAATCGCTCAGGACCACCAACGCGGCGCCGGAATGCAAGGCCATCTGCAGATGGAGCAATCCGATGGGCCCGGCTCCATAGATCAAGACCCGGTCGCCCTTGCCGATCTCCGCCCGGTTCGACGCATAGACCACCGAGGAGATGGGCTCGGCAAAGACGGCCTCTTTAAAATCGATGGCATTGAACTTATATAAATTCTTGGCCGGGACCAGGGTATAATCGGAGAAACCGCCCGGTCCGATCATGCCCAGGGTTTTCAGATGGGTGCAGTGATTCTGTTTGTTTTCCCGGCAAAAATCGCAGGCCTCGCAAGGATACAGCGGATCGACCACCACTTTGTCCCCTGCGGCAAGATCCGCGACTCCTGGGCCGATTTGCGCCACCACGCCCGCGATTTCGTGGCCGGGATGAAACGGATAACGGTTCCCCTGGACCGTTTCCCCTTCGTAACTATGAACATCGGTAGCGCAAATCCCGCAGATGGCCACTCGGACCAGGACCTGCCCGGGGCCGGGCGTCGGCAGTTCCGCTTCCTCCCGCACCAGTTCAAAAGCTTTGCGCAGATACACTTGTTGCATGCTGACTCTTCCTCCTGTTTCTTATCCCTTGACAGCGCCCGCAGTAAGTCCCCGGACGAAATATTTCTGGAGAAACATTGCAAAGATGATGACTGGAACATTGACGATGGTGCCGGCCGCGCCGATCATTCCCCATTTGATTCCTTCGGTGGTTACAAAGCCGGCGATCAGCACCGGCGCAGTCCGGGTAGCGGTGCCGGTAAAGATTAGCGCCAAAACGAACTCCGACCAGTTGGCCATGAAACAAAAAACCAGCGTGGCGGTGAGTCCCTGCGACACCAGCGGCAGGGTGACCCGCATTAAGGTCGAAAAGATCGAACAGCCGTCGATCCGGGCGGCTTCCTCGATCGACACCGGAACCTGCGCCAGATAGCCGCGCATCATCCAGACGACAAAAGCCAGATTCAAGGTCATGTAAATACAAATAATCGAGGTATAACTGTTGACCAGGTTAAGCGCCCGGAACATCAGGAAAAACGGCAATACCAGGGCCATCGGCGGAGCGATCCGCGATGCCAATACCCAGAAGGCCAGAAAGTTTTGGCCCTTGAATTTGAAGCGGGACAACGCATAGGCCATCGGAGTCCCGATCAATCCCGCCAGCAACGCGGCCATGGCGGCGATGAAAAAACTATTCCATAAATATTTGAAAAACGGCTCATCGCGCAATAACGACTGATAATTCTCGAGCGTCGGCTTAAAAAACCACACCGGGGGCATTGCGAAGGCATCGGTCCGGGATTTGATCGAAGTCAAAAACAGCCAGAAAACCGGGATCATAAAACCGATCAGAATCACGGTGGCTAAGGTATGCAGCCAAAATTGGCGCCGTTTTTCGCGTTGCGCAGCGTTCATTCGTTTCCCTCCCCCGCGGACGAAGTCTTCGTTAATAAAAGCATCAAGAGGGTAAAACCGATCGCGCAAGTGAACAAAATGGTGGCCAAAGCCGAGGAGTAGCCGACCCGGTATTGTTCAAAGCCGGTGATATAGACGTAATAATTCAATGTTTCCGTGGCAATGCCGGGTCCCCCCGAGGTTAACGTATAAATCTTGGCGAACTCCCGGAACGCCTCGATCGCCCGCAACGTGGCCACCACGGTTAAGCCCGCTTTAATCATCGGCAAAGTGATCCGCCAGGTCATTTGCCACCCGGAAGCGCCGTCGATCCGCGCCGCCTCATACTGATCCTCCGGCAGATTCATCAACAGCGCCAGGACCAGCAACGTGACAAAAGGCGTATATTGCCAGATATCCACCACCAATAAAGCCGGCAAAGCGAATAACGGTTGGGAAAGCCACGTCTGAGGCGGAATCTTCAGCAACGAAAAGAAGTAATTGATAATCCCGTAGTTCGGATCGTAGAGCATGCGCCAGTTGAGGCCGACGACGATCGGCGGAACCACCATGGGGATCAGCAATAGCGACTGGTAAACCGCACGTCTCCGGTTCAATTGCTGCAACAGCAGCGCCAGCCCCACTCCGAAAATCAATTCGATAATCGTCCCGACGCTGACGAAAACCGCCGATACTTTCATGGAATTCCAAAAGCGCGGGTCGGTAAAAACATTGAGATAGTTCAATAGGCCCAGGAAACGGTTGCCGCCGGGATTGGCCATGTCCACCTTGAAGAAGCCGAGAATCAGGGTCATCAAATATGGAAAGGTGGTAAACAGCAGCAGGACCACCACAATGGGCAGCACCAGCAGTATTTTTTCATGGTTTTCCGTTAAAGAGAACTTGAGCGACTTTGATTTCAATCTGCCTTCACCTCGCGTTTATTAGTAAACCGGACTGAGGAGCATTTCCTCAGTCCGGCGTCGCTTTGATGATTTATCGACTCAGCGCGAGTAATAACCGGCTTCTTTTAAGGCGTTTTGGACTTCGGTCGCCGCGTCATTCAAGGCCTTCTTGACATCCTTTTCCTTGGTGAAAACCGACTGGACTTGAATGGAAATGGCATCGCCGATGCTCGGCCATTCCGGAATGTTCACCGGGCGGTAAAACGGCAGCGCCATCTGCATCGATTCCTGGGTCACCTTGTACCAGTTGCCGTTGTCCCAGTTATAAATCCGTTGGTACTCCGGATCTTTATAAACCGAGATCCTGGTGACGTCGGAGCGGGAACCGGATTTGGCCATCGCTTTTTGCGATTCGGCGCTGGTCGCCCATTTGATGAACTCCCAAGCGGCATCCTTATGTTTGGAGGAATTGGCGATATTCAGGGAAGCCACCGCGATGGCGGGAAAACGTCCGGCCGGGCCCTTGGGAACCAGGGCGTAACCGATCTTGCCGGCCACTTTGGACATGTCGGAGGCTTCGAACACCTGGGCGAAGTTGGTCGCGTCGATGGTCATCGCCGCCTGCCCCTGCTGCATGGAAACCTGGACTTCGTTCCAGCCCATGTTGACCGAACCCGGCGGCGAGTACTTCATCAGGTCGGCGAAAAACTGGGTCGCTTTTTGGCCTTGCTTGCTAGTGAAGATCGGACGGTATTTCTTATCGAAATAATCCCCGCCGTAGGAACGCAGAAACATCGGCCAGAGATAACCGTTGGAAGCCTGGCCGCGGCCGGCTTTGAGGACGATGCCGTAAGTATTGCCTTTGGTCAGTTTCTGGGCGGCCGCCAGCAATTCGTCCATGGTCTGGGGCACCGCGACGCCGGCCGCGCTGAGCAGGTCCTTGCGATACATCAAACAGGAACTCTCGCCATAGAACGGCAGGCCGTAAGTTTTCTTGTTATATTTTTGCACATTGATGAAACCGGGCATGAAGTCTTTGATATTGGCATCGGGCGACGCCTTGATATAGCCGTCCAACGGCGCCAGCCAGTTGGCCCGGGCGTAGCGGGAAACGTTGACGATCAGGGTCATGATCACATCATAGTTATCCGCGCCAGCCGCGAAACTGGCCTCGGCCTTTTTGGCCAGCTCCGATTGGGGCAATTGATCGATGTTGACTTTGATTCCGGTGGTTTTCTCAAACCCCGGCAATATTTCGATCAAGGCTTTGGTGGCATTGTGATCCTGCATCGCCACATTGAGGGTCACTCCGTCAAATCGTTTGGCGGCGCCGACTCCGACGGTCATCAGGACCGAAGCGACCAGTAAAACGAGAATCATCAAAACTCTTTTCTGTTTAAAATTCATTCGACTTACCTCCCCAAATTTTCTTTTGTGAAAAGATCCCCGGCGTTACATTCCCTCATCTATCACCTTCTTTTATGGTTCTGCCGCCTGCCGCAGCAGCGGGCGGATTGAACTCGTTTGATATTCTCTTGCATAAATGAGAAGCCCTTATTGCAATGGGATCACCCTGAGGCGTTGACCGCTGCCGGAAGGCGATCCATTCGAAACGCATTAATTAACTTAATTAATTGCCTGGATAATTTTCAAATCTGCCCATTAACTCATCCAGCCGTGATTTGTACCCGAAAGGCGGCCTCCAATGCTTTTCCGCTGTTAAGCGCTGAACAGGCCCAGCTCCGGATTTTCGAAAATATAGTTGCTGACCATGGCGACCGTCCCCAAGAGCACCGGATTTTCGGGCAAGGAAGTCAGTTGGATCCGCAATCTGGCGGTCACCGCGGGGTGAAGCCGTTCGAAGGCCGCCTGCCTGATGCTGTCCAGCCAGACGGAGCCGAAGTCGTTCATATCGCCGCTAATCACGATTAGCTCCGGATTGAAGGCATTCGCCAAATTGACGATGGCGTAGCCGAGATGTCGGCCGCTCTCGACCACCAGCTTCATGAGATCCGGGTCGCCTTTTTTGGCTTGCTCTTTGAAGACCTCGAAGCGGCTGATGCGGTCGGAACCTCGTATTTGCTGCGCCTTGGCCAACAGGGCCATCGTCGAGCAATAAAGTTCCAGACACCCTTTATTGCCGCAGCCGCAGAGCGGCCCGTCGAAATCGATGCTCATATGGCCGATCTCGCCGGCGAAACCGAAGGCGCCGTGGTAGATCTGGTCGTCAATAATCACGCCCGCTCCCATGCCTTTGCTGATCAAAATGGATAGCAGGTTGTGACAGCCCTGCCCGTCGCTGAACCATTTCTCCGCCAGGGCCGTCGCATTGGAGTTGTTTTCCAGCACCACCGGAAGATTGAACCTCTCTTCCAGCAGCCTTTTGATGGGGACGGACTGTTTCCATTCGGAAGGCACGTTGGATACGAGGGCCAGTTCCCCCTTCTCCAGGTTAATCGGTCCGGGCGCCGAGACCCCGATCCCGACGACCTGACCCTTATGGCGATTGCTTTTCAGACAATCCTCCACCGCCAGAAATAACTTGTTTAAAATTTCCGTAATGGGCTCATCTTTCTCCCAATAGATCTTGTTTTTGTCCAGAAATACCCCGCTCAGATCGCATAAGGCGTAGGAAAAGTGATCCCGGCGCAGATTGACGCCGACCACCAGGAAGCGCCGGAAATTGAGCTGCAGGGGGATGGCGTTTCTGCCCGAGGCGCTTTCGAAGTCCCGATCCTCTTTCACCAGGCCGATCTCGATTAAGTCGCGGATCAGATTGGTCACCGCCGCCCCGGTCAGGCCGCTCATCTCGGCCAGCTCCTTGCGGCAGACGTGATCATGCTGCCGGAGCAGTTTCAGTAAGGTCGAGCGGTTTTCCAATTGCAGTTGAACCGTATTTTTGCCACGCGGATTTTTGGTAAGCATGGGGTGCCCTTCCAAGAACAATTAATTTAATTAATTAATTCGTCTGGAGTGAAAATAATCCTGCTATGGTGAAAAATTATTTTAAGTTTTTTAAAAAATAAAAACACTGCGGAGGCGATCGGAGGGAGCCTCCGCCGCGACCCGCTGAAGTGGCAGCCAAGCCAGCCCTTTTTTATGCCGCTGGACGAGCGGATTCCGCTATCCTTAGCAATAAATTGCCATCCGTTCCACTTAGCCGGCGTCGGTGAGGCACTTTCATAGCCATTCCAGTATGACAGCAGCTGTTCTTTTCCTTCCCAAGCCTTGGGGAAACCTGCCCAACCTTTGGGCAGACTGTCCCAAGGCTCGGGCAAACTGTCCCAGAGGTTGGGAATGGCTGCCCAAGGTTTGGGAAGGCATTCCCGGGCCTTGGGCATGCTTGCCCAAGCTTTGGGTGAACATTCCCAAACGTTGGGCAAGCTGTCCCAAGTTTTGGGCAAGCTTGCCTAAAGACCATCCCTTCTTTCCCGAGCCCCGGAACATCATTTCCGGCCTTTGGGCAAACGGGACCGGGGTTTGGAAAAATAGCCCCGAAAGTTCGGGCAAGATCCGCAAGCATCGCCCTAAGCAATGGATGCGCTGCTCATCTCCCCCTTCCTTGCCGGGCAATATTTTCTTAGTCTGTCGTTTGTCATACGAATCCACCAAAACGTATTCGGGTAAATGTCAAAAAAATAAATCCCGTTAGCCAAGCCGATGCTAACGGGATATCAGCAATTTTTTATTATGCCGAGGATTGTATTAGCTCGGAAAATAAAAATATCCTGAAACAGCTTAGCCCGATTAAAAGCCTGGAACCGTCAGTAAGGCGTTCAACGTCTCAGTTTTCAAAACCGAACTCACGCCCTGGCTCCCCCTCTCTTTTTAGACGATTTGCCAGGCCGTCTTGTCAGAAAGAGAGGGGGCAAGTAGGGCCAATCGAAAGCCTTTAAAACCACTGGGGGGTGAGTTCGGTTTATTTTCCGGTTTTACTGAGTTAACTTGATAGTCATCTTTATTATTTTCGAAAATTAATTTTGTTTCTGTTTCATCTGATCGAACAGCACCGCCAGCAACAGGATGATTCCGCGGACCACATACTGATAGAACGTCGGGATATTCAAAAGGTTCATGGCGTTTTGGACGGTGCCCATGATAATTACGCCGACGATGACGCCCAGCATGGTGCCGATGCCGCCGGAGAGGGAGACGCCGCCCAACACGCAGGCGGAAATGACATCCAATGAGAAACCGACCGAAGAATTCGGTTGGCCGCTGGTCATCCGCGACGCCAGAACCACTCCGGCCAATCCCGAAATGAATCCCTGAATGGTAAAGATACCGATTTTAATGACATCCACATCGATGCCGGCGAGCCGGGCCGCTTCCCGGTTGCCGCCGATGGCCATGGTGTTCCGGCCGAAAGTGGTCCGGTTAAGCAAAGTACTGAAACCGACGAAGCAAAGGATCATGATCCATACCGGGATCGGAATCGCCAGGAAGTTGTTATTGCCGAGGACATAAAACTGCGGCGTCAAAATGCCGACCGCGACGCCGCCCGAAATGATAAACCCGAGCCCCCGGACCACCTGGCTCATGGCCAGGGTGGTGATTAAGGCGTTGATCTTCAGCTTGGCGATGATGATGCCGTTTATCAGGCCGACTACTCCACCGGACAGGATCCCGCCCATTATCCCGAGCCACACATTGCCGGTGCCCCGAATGACCACTGCGGCGATGACCCCCGCCGTGGCCACGATATTCTCGACCGAAAGATCGAAATCTCCCGAAGCCAGGCAAAACAGCATGGTGCAGGCGACGATGCCGACGGTCGAGATGGCCAGCGACAGGCCGACCATATTCTCCCAACTGAAGAAATAGGGCACCGTCAGGGATAAAATGACGAACATGATTAAATAAATAATCAAGATACTGGCATGATCCCAGATTCGTTTATATAACGGTTTGGCAACGGCCTTCGCGGCGGTGGCGGGAGCAAGATTGGTGGCGCTCATCAGATTCACTCCTTTTTACGCTATAAATGTTGCAATAAGTTTTGGCCCATCCGAAATCATCGCAACATATTCCAACTTATACAGCTTATATAGCGCTTATAGCGCTGTTTTATCTTCAACGGTCGGCAAGGCCAGCCGCAACACCTTCTCCTCGGTGGCCTCGTCATGCGCCAGGGACGCCTGCAGCCTCCCCTGACGCATGACAATGATCCGATCGGAAATTCCCAAAATTTCCGGAAGTTCGCTGGATACGACCAGAACGCCGATGCCTTCCGCCGCCAATTTCGAGATAATCGCGTAAATTTCCGACTTCGCCCCGACATCAATGCCGCGGGTCGGTTCATCAAAGAGAATCACTTTTACTTTTTCCGCTAACCAACGGGCCAGGACCACCTTTTGCTGGTTCCCGCCGGATAAATCCCGGACCAGCTTATCGATGGACGGGGTCTTGATATTGAGTTGCTCGACAAAATACTCGGCAGTTTCGATGTCGCGCTTCTCGGGGATAAAACCCATTTTCGCTATCAACCGCCGGACACTGATATTGATATTCTCCCGCACCGAGCGGATCGGAATAATGCCTTCCTTTTTGCGATCTTCCGGGCAAAAGGCGATGCCATGGTGGATCGCCTGGCTCGGCTTGGCAATCTTTACTTCCTGGCCAAAGACTTTGATCTGTCCCGTCTTTGCCTTGGTGGCGCCGTAAATCAACTTCAGCAGCTCGGTCCGCCCGGCGCCGACCAGTCCGAAGATGCCGACCACTTCGCCCCGGCGCACCGTCAAATTGGCCGGTTCGGCCAGCCCGTGGCCGGTCAGGTTGGCGACTTCCAACGCTGCTTCGCCCTGCGGATGACGGACATAATTATAGACATCACGAATGGGTCGGCCAACCATCTTGGTCACCAGCTGCTCCTGGGTCAGCTGGGCCATATCGGTGAAGGTCTCAATATGCCTGCCGTCGCGGAACACGGTTACCGCGTCACAAATCGCAAAGATCTCCGCCAGGCGGTGCGAAACGTATAATATTACCTTGCCTTGGCGTTTCAGTTCGCCGATAATGGCGAATAATTTCCGTACTTCCCGGTCGGAAAGGCTGCTGGTGGGCTCGTCGAACGCGATGACCTTGGCGTTGCGCGCCAAGGCCTTGGCGATCTCGATCATTTGCCACTCGGCGATGGACAGGTTTTTCAGCTTGCAATGGGGGTCGATATCCTCTTCGAGCCTTTTGAGCAAGGCGATGGTATTTTCCCGCAAAGCCTTCTTGCCGAGCCACCCCATGCGGGCGGGCAGGTGGCCCAAAAACAAATTTTCGGCGACCGTCATATCCGGCACCAGATTGAGTTCCTGATAGATAATGGCTATCCCCGCATTAAGCGCATCACTGGTATTGAAATAATGCTGGGCCACTCCGCCCAGCAAAATCTGTCCGCCGTCCGGCCGGTACACGCCGCTCAGAATCTTTAATAAAGTGGATTTCCCGGCGCCGTTTTCGCCGACCAGGGCGTGAACGCTTCCCTCGGCCACCGCAAAGGTTACGTCATCCAAAGCCTTGACCCCGGGAAACTGCTTCGCGATGTTTTCGAACCGCAGATAACCGGTTTGCATCCCGCTTCACCTCTTCATTGCGATCCGGGGCCGCCGCCAAAAGTACTTTCCTGACGAAGCCGGCGACCGAGTATTTGTCCCAATCGCGGCAGTATGCATCGTCTTCGTTAGAAAGCGCCTTTGCAGCAGCCCCGGATTCAGCGATTGCTTGCTACTGCCCCCTGATTAATTAGTAATCGAATCGGCGAGCCCGAGGTCGGCCATAACCTTTTTATAGGTCTCGCGGGTCACGATATAACCGGCGGTTAAAGTCACCAGCGATGGCCGCTTGCCGGTTTTGATCCAGCCGTATAACAGTTTGGTGGTCTCATAACCATGGCGGTACGGGCTAATGGCGCTGGTGGCGAAGAACCCGTTTATGCCGGGCTTTTTAAACTCGCTGATGCCGATGCTGGCGCCGATGCCGATCCCGATAATGGTGGTGCCGTTGAAGCCGCGGCCTTCCATGGCCCGAATGGCGCCGATGACCGATTCCTCGTTGCCGCCGAACACCAGCCAGCGTTTTACCTCCGGATGCTGGGTCAAGGCGACATTGCCGCCCTCCATCGCGCCGGGAACATCCAAGCTTTTATTGACGGCGTCGTAAATCTTGGCGGCGGGGAAACCGGCTTTGATCAAGGCGTCTTTGCTGCCGTCGGTGCGTTGTTTGATGGTTTCCAGTTCATCATGGGTGACCGCCATGGCGGCGGTTTCGGCCGCATTCCAGCCGCGTTTTTTCATTTCGGCGTAGAGCGCCTGACCGACATCGAACCCGATCTGGGTCGCCGAAATTCCCATGTAGGGCACGTTGGCCATGGGTTTGCCGTCGGCGCCGACAAAACGATCATCGACGGTAAACACTTTCAGTTTTTTGGCGTTGGCCTTCGCCATAATGGCCGGTCCCAGGCGGACGTCGGGGGTGCAAATTACGAAACCCTGCGCTCTTTGGGCCGCTAAATTGTCGATCGCCGCCATCACCTTTTCGCCGTCGGGAACGCCGATCTTGATCAGCTCCACGTTGTTTTCATCGGCGAACTTCTGGGCGAATTTCCACTCATTTTGGAACCAGGACTCTTCCGCTTGTTTGACCAGAAAGCCGATTTTGATTTTGGCCGGGACCGCGAAAACGGCAACCGAGGCAATCAACAGCACTCCAACGAAGAACAACGAAAACCAGGTTTTTTTCATTCCAATTTCCTCCCCTTTGTTTGTCATTCGAGCCACGGACAACCAGCGTTTCTCCGGTTTCTCCCGCCAATCCCCTCCTTTCGGTCATCAAACAGACTCCCGGGAAATCATCGTCAAGACGGGACCGCTCGTCGCGGTGGAAAACCAAAATTATTGCAAAAGCGCGGTTTAATCTACCATTTTCAGGTGAGTCAGGGCACCCAGATGATTGGGATCGAGCTCCAGAACCCGCCGGAGTTCATGACCGGACTGTTCCCGCCGTCCCAGGCCCAAATACCCCAGACCCAGCAAATAATGGCAGTGGATCTCGTTTCGCTTCGTCAAATCGTCGTCGAATATCAGAAAGTCGGGCAAGGAAACGGCGAAATAATCGATGCTTACTTGATCGAACAAATGCTGCTCGCCATAGGCCACCAGTTTGTTAAAACGGCTTCTGGCGTTCTCCGGCCGGCCCAGTTTTACCAGGGCCAAGCCCTGATAAAATAGCATATCGGCCGGTTGATCGTTGTAAAACATGGCGCTGGCCGGTTCAGCCAGGCCCACCGCAGCTTTCTCCCAAAATTCCCGGGCCTTTTCCGGGGAACCCAATTCCCGATAAGCGCAGCCCAAATAGTAGTTGATGTGGTTTTCCTGCGTCCCATAAAGCTTGCCCTCGCCCAAATTGGCCGGATACTGACCCGCCTGGAGCAATTCGTCGACGGCCTTTTGCAATTCCCCTCCGCCGATGAATCGCTTGGCGAGTTCGACCCGGCAATAAACATACTGGGCGGAGACTTTGCCCTCGCCGCCTTCCCAGGGATGGAACCGCCGGCCGGCAATGAGCGCTTTCGCCTTTTCGTAATCGCCCAGTTGATTATGGAGCGTCACACACTCCAGATACAGATCATCCCGGAGTTCCACCAAATCCCGGTACTTTTCCAACCGCTCCATCCGGAATTGCGGCGCCGCCCCGGTTTTTTTATAGAGTTGATCCAGCTCCAAAAAGATCCGGGCGTCGCCGGGATTGAGGGCAAAGGCTTTTTCCAGCGCGGCCCGGGCCTTGACCGGATCGTGCCGTTTATTGTAATACGCCAGGGCCAGATTGCGATGGACCGTCGGGAAAGTATCATCAATGGCCCGCGCCCGTTCCCAGCATTCTAGCGCCAAAGCGGACTGCTTTTTATCGTACCATAAGTTGCCCAAATAGTAATGGGCCTTGGCATCGCCGGGATTCAACTCCTGAGCCAGCTGCAGGACGGGAATGTCCTCCAGCCGGTTGGGAAAGCAGTAATCCGGAGCGGCGGCCGCCGCTGCCTTTAAATAATCCAGCGCCAAGGCGATTTCTCCTTTCTGATGCGTGTAATAACCGAGATAATAGTAAATCAGCGGCGAAATATCCTTGTTCAGCTGCCTTTTGCTGGCAATCCCCGCTTCGAGCAGCCGGCAGGCTTCGCTAAACAGTCCGGCCCCGCCGTAATCTCTGGCCAACTCCAGAACATTGTGCTCATTGGTTTCCAGTAAGGCGAACAATTCCCGCTTCATGGCCGAGGCGCGCTCGCTTTGCTCCGTGGCTTCCAGGCACAGCTGCAATTCCCGGCGGGCGCCGAAATCCAGCGGATCCAAACACAGGGTCTCCGCGGCGACTTTTTCGGCTTCTTCATAACGGTCCAACCGGCGCAGGATGGCTCCCTGGAGATGGCGGGCCTTGTAATTGTGGGCGTTGCGGACCAGCGACTTCGCCAGCAACCCGCAAGCGTTATCATAGCCCCCCTTGGCGCAGGCGATCTGGGCCAGTGAAAAATAACCGCTGTCTTGCCAGGCCGCGCTCCAGACCGCCTTGTAAAACGCGTCATAGGCCTCATCGAGCCGGCCCTGATACTTCAGCGCCAGCCCCAGATTGTAATAGGGCTCGCCGTCGTACGGATTGGGATTGTACCGGGTGGAGCTGGCGATCGCCCGGCGGAAATAACCTTCGCTCTCCTGAAACAGCCCCCGGCGCAGCAGCAAAGCGCCATAGCCGTTGTTGTGGCGGATGTCGTCGGGATCCCGCTTTAACCCCTCCAAATAATAAGGATCCGGATCGTAGGTGGCGTGACGGTACTGTTCCAGATGCAACGCTCGCAGATAGAGGGCTTCGTTGGTCGGAACCGCGGCCGGCGGCAACGCCGGTTGCGCCGGGTCCGGAATCCGCTCGATCTTGGGTTCCGCCGGCTGATAGGAGATCAGCAACTCCCCGCCCGGCCCGAACACCTTTAGGGACAAATGATATTCTTTTTCAGCCGGGTCCAAAGCCGCTTCCTGGCTCCAGGAATGTTCCGGGGAGAGGTCGATCGCCGTCCGGAAGTAACTCTGTTCCTTGCCTCGCAGTTCAACGACGGCCCCTTCCAGAACCGAGCTGGCATACACCGCGACCAGCGCCCGGCCGGCTCGGGTCTCCAGGTTTACCGCCAGGTCGATGGCAGCGTTCTTGACCAGGCCGATGTCTTTATAGGGCATGAAGTATTGCGTGAATGACTTTTCCTCGTTCGGCGACAGCCAGGTAAAATCGGGCTGGTTGTCGGTGTAGACGCCGGTCATCAACTCGACATAGGGGCCGTCGTCATCGGTGAGGTTGCGGTCCCAGGAGCGGCCGAAATCGCCGCAGCCCCAGGTCCATTGCTTCTTGCCCGGCGCGATGTGATGATCGGCGACATGCAAAATGCCGGCCCGTTTCCCATGGTCGTAACCGCCGACAAAATCGTAATCGGAATGATAAGCCATGTACGAAGTGGGAACCGGAATGTTTTTATAGCGGGAGATATCCACTCCGGCCGAGTAATCCATCTTGTAATAGGTCCCGGTGGCGATGGGAAAGCGCGAAACATCCCGCTTGCCGTGATCGAATACGGCGTGCACATCCGGGGGAAACACCGATTGGCTATGCTCGTTGACCGCCACCGCGGGATTCGCCCACCACAGAAAGGTTTGCGACTGCGGCGTCCCGTTATAAAGCTGCGTTTTGATCTCCAGATACGCTTTGTCGGGATAAAGCGTAAACCCGGTGGTCGCCTTGGTGCCGTACATCCGGTCGATCTCGCTGACCCAAACGGTTTTGCTGCCGTCGGGATTTTCCTTCAGCAGATATTCGACCGGGCCGAAGGTGTTGGGCCGGTGATGCTGGGGCCAATTGAACTCGATGCCCCCGGAGAGCCAGGGACCGGCCAGCCCCACCAGCGCCGGTTTAATGACCCGGTTGTAGTAAACGAAATCATATTGATTGGTCTTATCGAGCGCCCTTTGAATTCTGCCCCCGAGCTCCGGCAAGATCACGATCAACAAATAGGGGTTTTCCAGAAACACGGCGCGGTATTTTTGATTCACTTTCCGGTCATCAATTTTATCGATGATGGGGTAGGGATAAACCTTTCCGGAACTGCCCTGATATACCCGCTTCTCCAGGAACATCGGGTTCTTGTCCGGCTTGCCTACGGGGTAAGTCGGTATCTCCAGCTCTTCCTCCCATATTTGGGCCGCAAAATCCGCTGATTTCATGCCCGGTCCTCCTCGAATGTGAATTCCTGCATCCTTGACAGCCACGCGGAGAATTTTGAAAGCGGCTCGATCACCCGCATCGCGATTCTCAGGTGGCAACCCGAGCTTCCCGGCGGGAGCATTACTATGCTTTGCGCTGTCAGCGTCCGAAAAATCGTCCGGATATAACCCGTCCAAAACGGGCCCTTTGGAACGAAGTTATATTGCCAATATGTTAAATATAGCTTAAGCGCCGGGAAAACTCCATTCACGATCCGCTTAAGAACCTGGATGATATTACGGTTTTCGGTTGCCAAGAACCGGGCCGTCGATTATAATGAAATCATGGCGATGATTAGAAAAGACGAGGGTTTCTCCGGCCAAAGGATCATCGTCCTGCCGCGGAATTTCCTGAAGGAAGTTACGGGACATCCGTTGATTCGGCCGCTTTATCCGACCGACATCGGTCACTTTCCGGAGGCGCAGTTTCATTACCGCGAACGGCAGGACGGTTGTGATCAGCATATCATGATTTATTGCGTCAAGGGGAAAGGCTGGTTCACGATAGACGGCAAGAGCCAGCCGGTCCACCAGGACAACCTGCTGATCATCCCCAAGGGCACGGCCCATGTCTACGCTTCCAGCGATACCAATCCCTGGACCATCTACTGGCTCCATTTCCTGGGCGGCCAATCCGAATACTATTTCCAGCACTTATTGCCGGAATTTCACACCTTCCCGATCCCGCT
Organism: Bacillota bacterium; assembly: GCA_023400055.1. Taxonomy (GTDB): domain Bacteria; phylum Bacillota; class UBA4882; order UBA8346; family UBA8346; genus Hydrogenispora. The sequence continues at coordinate 1,938 of JAEXFN010000039.1, read as the reverse complement.
GGAGAAAGCCCCCAACATCGTCCGCCTGTTCAACGAGACTTATGAAGTGCTGCAGAACGGCTTCACGCTGGATAACATGATTCTGGCCTCGCAGATCCTCCCCCATTTGCTGGGGCTGATCTTTTTGATGAATCACGACTACCAGCTGCAATTGAAAGCCAGCAGCCAGGATATCGAGGAGTCCATTCAATACATGGCCAAACATCTGACCCGGAACCTGACTCTGCACGAATTGGCGGCTCGCGCCAATCTCTCGGTCTCCCACTACTCCTATCTGTTTAAAAACAAGACCGGTTACTCGCCCATCGATTATTTCCTGCGCCTGAAGATTCAAAGGGCCTGCCAGTATCTGGACATTACGACCTTGAATATCGAAACGATCGCCGCCAAGCTCGGCTTCAAGGATCCCTATTACTTTTCGCGGCTGTTTCACCAAATCATGGGCCAGTCGCCGTCGGCCTACCGCAAAATCAAGAAGGGCTAGCGAATCGCTGCGAGCGAGCATCGCTTCCTACCCCGGTTGTCCGGTTTTCCCGGAATTTCGTCGCCGAGGTACGGTAAGCCCCCAAAATTCCTGGTACAAACGATGCCGAACCACGGATCCCCGTTCTCATGTCAGGGATAGTCCTTGGTCCTTGAGGGATAGTCTCATCCCTCGCGGGATGAGACAGGTCCGTGTTAGGGATGGCTTTCATCCCTGGACGGATCTTCGCGTCCGTGTCAGGTACGCCTCGGTCCGTGTCAGAGATGGTCTTCGTCCTTGTAAGGTACGCGATGGTCCGTTCAACGGACCATGCCATCCCTGCATTCCCAAAGACTGTCCCTACTTTCCCAAGCCTTGGGGAAGCATTCCCATCCTTTGGGAAAGCATTCCCGACCTTTGGGGAAACTGCCCCAGGGTTTGGGGAAACAATCTCAAGGTCCGGGAAAGCAATCCCGAGCCTCGGGGAAGCCGTCCCGGGGATTGGGACAGCCGGACCGAATCCCGGGGATGGTGGAGCGGGGTGCGGGAAAGCCTTCCGAAAGTTCGGGAAAGACCAAAAATAAAAAGCCTCCGGCCCAATTATGGCCGAAGGCTTCCCCGGATGCCATCGAATCGATGACGCGACGCACCCCAATCTTCGCCGCCTATTCTCATTTCATCCGATCGGCGACATCATACAATCCTTGTTCCTCCCGCGTGATTCGTTTGGTCAAGGCGTTGAGGATGTTTTGGGTTTCCCGGCTGAACTCGTCGATCCGGTCTTTGATTTTTTGCCGGCTGTTCCATTTCTGATGATACTCGGCGAATAAAACCGTAAAATTGCCCATCTCATTGAGGTAATCGGCGGCGAGCCGCCGCGTCTCGGCCTCTGCCGCATCCAGCAGCAACGGATAAAGGGCGTTGTCCTCCATCGCCAAATGAATTTTAATCTTCCCGGTCAGCGCCGGTAAAAGTTTTTCGATTGATTCGATTCCGGCGGGATCTTGCTGCAAGGCCCCGCGAATCTCCGAAGCCAGCGCTAAGATCTCCGTATGTTGCCGGCGCAAATTACTGGTAATCGACATCGCGATCCCCTCCGTGAAATAATTTACTGACAAACCTATCAAACCTATTGTAAAAATTTTCTGGCGGGACCGCTATGATTTGAATCACATTTTCGCGAAACAATAATTTTATGATAAAATAGGAACAAGTGGGGGCGTGGTCTATACAACAAACAGATTGAACATGCTTTCATAACAAATAATATAATAACTCAACTTTCCATGTAAAAAAGTAAAAGTAAGCAATGATTTAAGTCAATGAGGGACGATGGGGACGATTCGACTTAAGCGACTGAGAGCCGATGGGGGCTATTCCTGCCCCCACACCCCCAGGACCAAAGGGTTTGGTCGGAAACCCTTTGGAATCCCCCGACTAGGAACCGAGGTTCCTAGACCTCCTCATTCATCCGG
>JAEXFN010000055.1 GCA_023400055.1 Bacillota bacterium | reverse complement strand
TCCAGATCGATCTTTTGTGGATAAAGATCTTCCTTATGTGAATAAAGATCGATCTTTTGTTAATAAAGATCTGTCTGCGACGATTCCAGATCGATCTTTTGTGGATAAAGATCTTCCTTTTGTTAATCAAGATCGATCTTTTGTGAATAAAGATCTGCCCGCGATGATTCCAGATCGATCTTTTGTGGATAAAGATCTATTTTTGGTGGCTCAAGATCTTCCCGCTGTGAATCAGGCGCTGCTTTTTGAGGGGTTTGAACCTTCCCGGCCAATAAGTCGGGTTTATCACAACGTTGCTAAAGGCTAATCGTAAGGAGATGGAAGGGATTATGGAAGAGAATATCCTAGAGCTTAAAAACATCAAAATGTATTTCCCGATCCAGTCGGGACTGCTCAAAAAGGTCATCGGATATGTCAAGGCGGTCGATGATGTCTCCTTAACCATCCGGACCGGCGAGACCCTGGGGATCGTGGGCGAATCGGGCTGCGGCAAATCGACTCTGGGCCGGGTGATCTTAAAGATATACGATCCGACCTCCGGCCAGATCATATTGAACGGAGCGGACATCACCCACAAAAAAGGCAAACAACTAAAGAGTCTGCGCAAAGAATGCCAGATGGTATTCCAAGATCCCTTTGCGTCGCTCAACCCGAAAATGCGGGTGGGAGAGATCGTCGCCGAGCCGTTGTGGGTCAATCATGTCGTCGCCAAAGCGGAGGCTTTTCAACGGGCCGAAGCGCTCTTGGTCAAGGTGGGCCTGCGCCCAAGCGACGCCCAGAAATATCCGCATGAGTTTTCCGGCGGCCAAAAGCAACGGGTCGGCATCGCCAGGGCGCTGGCCCTGAACCCGCGGCTGATCGTGGCCGACGAAGCGGTATCGGCGCTCGATGTATCGATCCAATCGCAAATCCTCAACCTCTTGAATGATTTGAAGAAAGAATACAACCTGGCCTATATGTTCATCACCCATAACCTGGCGGTGGTCAAACATATCAGCGACCGGATCGGCGTCATGTATCTGGGGAACCTGGTGGAACTGGCCGATAAGAACGACATTTTCGACAATCCGCTCCATCCGTACACCCAGGCGCTGTTATCGGCGGCGCCGGTCGTCGATAAGAAGAAAAGGAAAGCGCGGATATTGCTCAGCGGAGATGTGCCGAACCCGGCCAATCCTCCGGCGGGATGCCCGTTTCATACCCGTTGCCCGCAATGCCTGGAGAGATGCAAAACCGAAAAACCGGTTCCCCAGTTGCTCAATAATCACCATCAAATCGCCTGTCATCTTTATTAAGCGGTTAGGGAGCGAGCCGGCCGGAAGGAGATCTTTATGATGATTGTCAAAGTAATCGACCCCGCCGGGAATAGGGTATTCCCGGCTGAATTGGTCAAAACGGAACAAGGTTATGATTTAAAGCCGACCGGCGAGGCGGTCGGTCAAACCGAAATAACCTATCTCAGTCCGGGCTGGATCGATTTTCATACCCATGTCTATCACGGGGTGACTTCGTTGGGCGTCAATCCCGATGCGATCGGGGTCAACCGCGGCGTTCATTTGTTGATCGATGCCGGCAGCGCGGGCGCGGAAACGGTGGAGGGGTTCATCGGTTATGTGGCGCCGCGTTATAAAACCAAGATCAAGGCATTTTTGAATATCAGCACCATTGGGCTCACCACCATGCGGGAATATGCGGATATCCGCAATATCGACCCGGATAAAACCGCGGCCGCCATCGAAAAGTACCGCGATTTCCTGTGCGGCGTGAAGGTCCGGTCCAGCGGGATCATTGTCGAGGACAAGGGGCTGTTGCCGTTCAAGAACGCCATTCGGGCGGCCGAGAAGGCCGGAGTGCCGCTCATGGTTCATATGGGCGAGACGCCCCCCGCCAATGCCGATAATTTGGCGCTGTTCCGCCGGGGCGATATCCTGTCCCATTGCTTTCACGGCAAAAATGAGCCGCTCTTCGGGCCGGACGGGGCGCCCATTCCGGAAATGGCCGAAGCGATGCAGCGGGGGATCGTCCTGGATGTGGCCCACGGAGCGGCCAGCATGGATCGGGACGTGGCCCGCAATGTAATCCGGCGGGGTTACCGCGACTTCATCATCAGTACCGACCTGCATATCCGGAATGTCAACGGCCCGGTCTATTCACTGGCGCAGACCATGACCAAATTTCTGGCGCTGGGAATGGCTTTGCCGGAAGTTATCGCCGCGGTAACCTTCCGGCCGGCTCAAGCCCTGGGGCTCGAAGATTGGTGCCGGCTGGACCGGCCAATTCGCGGGGCCACTCTGTTTAAGGTCAGAGATCGCCAACCGGAGGATCCCATCCTGATGGACGCGATGAAAAAGGCGATCGCTGCCGAAAAGGAGATCGAACCGACCGGCTTGATTTATGACGGTGAATTTTTAGCCCTCCCCAAGCTGCAAGAAGCTTAGCCTATGAAAAGCTAGGGCAGGCCTATTGGGAAATTAAAATCCCTTCGTTTGCGTCAGCCGAGGCTGGCGCGGACGACGGACGATAGGGAGTGGAATCGTTGAATGAGCAAGGAATGTCCGTGATCCAACTGACCGAGGAGTTAATCCGGATCGATTCAGCCACCCCGCCGGGGGATGTCAGCGGAGTCGTTCAAATCATCCGGCAATTTGCAAGCCGTAACGGCGCGGCGATCGAACTCCAGGAAGTTGAGCCGGGCAAACAGAACTGCATTGTAACGTTTGATTTTGGCGCGGGCAAGACGCTTTTATTAAACAGCCACATGGATGTGAACAATCCTTCCGGCCAGCAATGGAGTTTCGATCCGTTGCAGCCCTTCCAAAAGGATGGCAAACTATACGGCCTGGGCAGCTGCGATACCAAGGGTTCCTTGGCGGCGATGCTTATGGCGGTGCAGCGCGTCATCGATGATCCGGCGGATGTCCGGGGCCGGTTGTTATTCACAACGGTCATGGGAGAAGAAGCGGGTGGCCTCGGCGCCTTTCATATGGTGCAAAAGGGAATCGCCGCCGACGGGGCGGTAGTCGGCGAGCCGACCGGACTCGAAATATGCACCGCGCATAAAGGAACCTATATCCGCAAGTTCGTTTTCAAGGGCAAGGCGGCCCATTCCGCCAATTCGCATCGGGGCATCAACGCGATCCATCACGCCGCCCGGTTTGCCGCCAGCTACAGTGAGCTGCAAACCGCCTTGGATCAGTATCCCCACCCGATTCTCGGCCCGGCCAATGCCAGTGTGACGCTGATCGGCGGCGGCACCCGTCAGAATACCATTCCGGAATCCTGTTCCGTGGTGTGTGACCGCCGGCTGATTCCCTCCGAAGACAGCCAGAAAGCCGATCGTGAGGTTGCGGCCATCCTCGAACGGTTAAAACGGGATCTCCCGGAGCTGAATTGCGAGACCGTCGAAGTTTTGGCCTCAACCGTTCCTTCTCAGACGGATACGGCTCAAGAAATTGTCCAGGTGGCTTTAAAAGCTACCGGCGCGGTCCGGGGCATTCAAAGCCAGCCCCAGGGTTTCAATGCGGGCTGCGATATGTCCAAGTTCGTCACGGTGGCGCACATTCCGACCGTAATCTGCGGCCCGGGCAGTTTGCAACAGGCCCACACGCCGGATGAATTTGTGGCGATCGAACAGCTCCAGCAAGCCGTCGATATTTATGAGAGAATAATTCGGGGCTTTCTCCGATAAAGAAACAGGAGGGAAAGATGTCTGCAATCCGTGAGTTTCTAAACAGAACCATCCAAAATGGTGAGATACCGTCCGCTACATATATGATAGGAACATCCGCCGAGGTATTGGAAAAGGGAGCACTCGGGTTTCTAGGCGAGGGTAGAGAAGCGGTCCGAGAAGATACTCTTTACGACCTAGCTTCCGTTACGAAGCCGATCGTCGCCTTGGCGGCGATGAAACTTCTGCAAAATGGCCAAATCGCTTTGGATGATACGGTTGATATGTATCTCCCCGAATATCAAAACACAACCAAAAGCGATATTACGGTCTATCAATTATTGACGCATACTTCAAAGATTTATGGTAGCGTTCCATTGTATAAAACCGCCCATACCAAAGAGGAATTGTTGGAAGCCATCATCCATATGCCTAATCGCGAAAAAAACGATGTGTTATATTCTTCACAGGGCATGATCGTTTTGGGCTGCATCATTGAAAGAATTTGCGGGCAGCCGTTGGATGCGGTTCTCAAGGAAATGATCTTTGAGCCCTTGGCGATGGATGCCACACTGTTTAATCCGCCGGAACGGCTTTTCGGCAACATTGCCTCGACCGAGTATTGCCAATGGCGCCAGCGGATGATCATCGGCCAGGTTCATGATGAGAACGCGGTAGTTTTGGGCGGCGTCTGCGGCCACGCCGGGCTTTTTTCGAATATCTTCGATCTTGCCAAACTTTGCGTGGCGCTGCTGACTACCAAAACCGCCCAGGGGGATCCCTTTTTGAGTCCGGCGGTCTGCCAATTGATGACCCAAAATCATACCGCCGATCTCAATCTGGCCAGAGGCCTGGGATGGCAAGCCAAGGATAAACACGGTTCTCCGGCGGGAGATCTGTTTAGCAATGTTTCATATGGGCATACCGGATTCACCGGAACCTCGGTTTGGATCGATCCATCCCGGGATTTGTATGCGGTGTTGCTCACCAACCGCGTTCACCCCACCCGGGCGAATGAGCATATTTTTGAAATCCGGCGCAAGTTTCATAACCTCGCCGTCATTTTAAGCGAATCGCAAGCAATCGGATGATACTTTAGGAGGCTTTTTCGATGAATGTTTATGAGCGTTTGAAGGAGTTAAACATTGAGTTGCCTTCCCCGCCGCCCAAAGGCGGGGTTTATACCCAGGCCAGGGAATTTGGGAGCAACATGTGTTATCTGTCCGGGTTTGGCACGGACATCAATGGCGTACAAAACTATCAGGGGAAATTGGGAAAGGAATATACTATCGAGCAGGGACAACAGGCTGCCGTCAATTGCATCCTGAATATTTTAGCCGTGCTCCATCATAAGCTGGGCGATCTGAATCGGATTCGACGCTTTGTCAAGATGCTGGCCTTTGTGGCGAGTGAGAATCATTTCTCCAGCCAGCCCGCGGTAGCCAATGGCGCCAGTCAACTTCTGCTGGACGTTTTCGGCGAAGAGGTCGGATTGCCGGCCCGCTCGGCGATTGGTGTAAACGTGCTGCCCGGCGATATCCCGGTGGAGATCGAGCTTCTGGTAGAAGTAAAATGAGTCAATAATAGTAACTGATGAGTCGTTTTTTGCCAATATAATAGGGCCCGTATTTCTTTAAAGATTGCCATGAAAAGCCTGGCTCCGAGGAGAGTCGGGCTTTTTGGGTTGCCTGCGCCCAGTAAAGCGCGTAACTGCTAACTGGGGTGAAAGTTCACAGCAGTGAATCCTGCCGCATCATCAAAAAAATTCCATCCAGAAAAGAAGGAATTTACAAACGGATTTTGAAATATTATGATAACGATATCATATAAACGAAATGGATATAAATCATAGGAATGAACGATAAAACCAAAGACGATACGGATCGAAATTCTGCGAAAGACCTTTTTACGAAAGACGCGGTTAAGAATCCCACCATTAAAGATGTCGCAGCGCTGGCCGGGGTGTCGCCAGCCACCGTAGGGCGGGTGATCGGGGATTACGGATATGTCGGAACGGAGTCCCGCGAAAAAGTGCTGGCTGCCATCAAACAGCTGGGATTCAAGCCGAATGCGGTCGCCCGCAATTTAAAGAGCCGGCGCACCAAGACCTGGGGCTATTTGCTGCCGACGGTAACCAATCTTTTCTATGCCCAGATTGCCAAGGGTTTGCAGGATGTAGCCAGTTCCCACGGTTATAACGTGATCCTTTGTAGCACCGATGTCAATCCGCAGCGTACTGCGGAATATGGCCGGATGCTATTGGAGAACCGGGTCGACGGGGTGGTGATCTCCTTGCCAGCCGACGAATCCGTGTCCCAATTGGTGAAGGCTTGTAGCCGGAGCGGCGTTCCGGTGCTTTTTTGTCATGGCACCCGGAGCATCCCCGATGTTGATCAGGTGATCTGCGACGATCTAAAAGGGGGTTATCTGGCTGCCAGGCATCTGCTGGACTTGGGGCATCAACGAATTGCCATGATCGCAGTCAAAGGGAGCACGACCAGCAATTTGCGACTAGAGGGCTTCCGCCAGGCCTGTCTGGAAACGGGGACCGAGCTTAAAGCAGAGCTGATCACCGAGGCGGCTGACTATTCGGAGAATGCCGGGTATACCGGGACCAAGCTGCTGTTAATGCGCGAGGAGCCGCCGACCGCCATTATCGCCGCCAACGACATCATGGCCATGGGCGTGATGGATGCCATTGATCAGGCCGGCCTAAAAGTCCCCGCGGATCTCTCGGTGATTGGATTTGATAATACCTTTGCGGCCTTCATGCGGCCGCGTTTGACCACAGTTTCGTTGCCCATGTACCAGGTCGGCAATATCGGGGCGCAGCTATTGCTGGAACGGATTGAAAACTTGTATCGGGGCGAAAAACGGCTGATTACTTTGCCGGAAGAGTTGGTGGTAAGAGGTTCGACCGCCGGTGTAAAAGGGAATCGCTTTTAAAGAGCAATTTTTTGATTGATATGATAACGTTACCATAAGCAGGGGAGAGAGTATCAAAATTATTTAGAAGAAGCGGCAAGGGTGACTGGTCCAAGTGAGCCGGTCGGCAGGGGGGAGGTGCTTTAAGCAGCATTTGACGTGAATAGAAACAAAAATTAAGGGAGGTTTTTGGGATGAAGCGTTTATTATTGCCGTTGGTTTTGGTTACGGTTCTGGTGATGTCTCTGGGCTGCCTGAGTATTTTCGCGGACAATAATATCACTTTGGAAGTCTGGTCGGCGCTGGGACCGACGAACTCCCGCGACGGGATCGCCTTGGTTGAAGTATATAAAGATTATGAGAAAGCACATCCCGGCGTCACTATCAATCTGAACACCATTACTTATGCGGATTTGCACCAAAAATTGTTAGTCGCCGGTCAGGCCGGCAGCGGTCCCGATCTGGTACATATGCTCGGTGAATGGGTTCCCGAATTTGCACAGGGCGGAATCATCAGCGATATCACCGGCAACGTCAACGGCTGGGCCGATCGCAAGGAGTTTCCCAAGAGCACCTGGAAAGTCACCAATGTCGACGGAAAATATTATGGGATTCCCAGCATAGCCAGCACTCGGGTGCTGGTCTACCGCGAAGATCTGTTCCAGGAGGCTGGCATCAGCGCGCCGCCGAAGACCTGGTCCGATCTGCGCGCCGACGCCAAAAAATTGAGCAAAAACGGCGTCGCCGGATTTGCCTTTTGCTCATCCACGAATGCGGTACGTGGCCCGCAAGAATTTTTGACTTTCCTATGGTCTACCGGAGCCGATTTGGTGAAGAAGAACGGGGAGAAATACGTTCCCGCTTTCACGGTAAACCAGGTGAAATCCGTCTTTCAACTTTACTATGATCTGGTAGTGACCGACAAATCGGTTCCGGCTTACACGCGGGGTTGGGAATGGGACAATATGGACGTGGCTTTCCAAATGGGCACCGTCGCCATGTGTCAAAACGGCGCCTGGATGGCCAACCGGGCGCTGGACGCGAAGACCGGCAAGAGCTGGAAGACGGCTCCCTTCCCCTACAGCAAGGTTCCTGCCACCTACCTCGAGGTAAAAGTGGAGGGCATCGGCGCCTACTCCAAACACAAGAAAGAAGCTTGGGACCTATTGAAGTTCGTCTATAACAAAGAAAACATGGCCCGGATTTCCAAGACCGACAATATGCCTTCCCGTACCGATGTGATGCAACTGCCCTACTATCAGTCGGATCCGGTCTGGAAAAAGACCTTCCTCCAAACCGTCAAGGATGGCCGGACTGTTCCGTCGATTCCGCTGGCCCCGATCTTCCGCGCTTCCATGGAGAGTGTGCAAGAAGTGATCTACGAAAAAACCAAACCGGATGATGCTGCCAAATCGTTCTATAAAAAGGTAGCGGACTACTTGGCGACTTTAAAATAAAAGCGACCGGCTGCGGCGGATGGGGTCATCCGGCTTCATACGCCGCAGCTGCGTAAAAAGGGTGAGAATGGCATGGCGCATCCGGTTGTTACTCCGAAATTATCCGGCAATCATTGGACAACTTACTTATATCTGGCGCCTCTGGTGATCCTGCTGGGCCTCGTCACTTGTTATCCGTTTTTCAGCGCCGTATGGATCAGCCTTTTCCAGAAGAATCTGATCAACGCCGCCGCCAATCAGTTCGTCGGAATCCAAAACTACTTGAAGCTTTTCTTTGGGAATCCCGATTTCTGGCCGGCCTTCGTCAACTCGGTCATTTTCACCATCGGCTCGGTTTTCTTCGAGTATCTCATCGGTTTGATCTCCGCCTTGACGCTGAACAGCCAATATATCCGGGGCCGTAATATCTTCCGGGCCATCATCTTGTTACCGTGGGTCGTTCCGATCATTGTAAATTCACTGATGTGGAAATTTATCCTTACGCCGAACAATGGTTTTGTCGATCAGCTCCTGGCGAGCTTGGGTTTTCCGGGTTTGCTGACCGTCAACTGGTTGGGCGAAGTCAACCTGGCGATGGCCAGTGTGATCTTTGTGAATGTTTGGCGGAGTTTCCCCTTTTATACCATTGTCCTGCTGGCCGGACTGGCGATAATTCCGCCGGAGAATTATGAAGCCGCTTATATCGACGGCGCCTCGCTATGGCAAAGTTTTAAACATATCACCATGCCCGGCATTAAAAACGTCTCCATGGTCGTGGTGGTGCTCCATCTGATCTCGACCTTCGTCAATTTTGACGTGATTTACCTGTTAACCGGCGGCGGACCGCTGCATGCCACGGAGGTTTTACCGACCCTGTTATACCGCTATGCATTTGAAAACTTCGACTTGGGTTACGCTTCAGCGATCGGGGTTTTTATCCTGGTATTTTTACTGCTGGCGGTGGGCCGCTCCTACACCAAAACCTGTCTGTCAGCAAAATAAGGTGGTGTGACCATGAGCATTCCTCAGAAACGGCTGGAAGCAGCCGGAGCTTATACCGTGCTGATTTTGCTTTTGATCTTCGTCGGCTTTCCGTTTATCTGGCTAATCTCGACCTCCTTCAAGCCCAACGAGGAGATCTTCGCGGCGGGTCTGAACATTTTGCCGTCCCGGATCAGTTTTGAGCATTACCGGAATGTCTTTACCTATGGCAAATTGGGGATTTACTTTAAAAACAGCGTCATAGTCGCCCTCAGCACGGTGATCCTGAGCTTCTTCTCCGTGATCCCGGCTTCCTACGCCATCTCCATTTTGCGGACCAAAGGCTCCAATTTCATCAGCAAGACGGTATTGATGTTTCAAATGGTGCCATCGATCCTGCTGTTGATTCCCCTCTATTTATTGATGAAACGGTTTGGCCTGATTAATACCTCGTTCTCATTGATCTTGAGCTATGTCTCATTTACGATTCCTTTTTGCTTCCTCTTTTCAAAATCGTATTTTGATGAAATCCCCCACGAACTATTCGAGTCGGCTTTTGTCGATGGCTGCAATAATTGGAAGGCGTTTCTGAGAATCGGCCTGCCGATTGCCGCGCCCGGACTGATGGTTACCAGCGTTTTCTCGTTCATCCTGGCCTGGAACGATTTCATGTTCGCCAATACCTTCGTCAATTCGGAGCAAACCCGAACGTTGACGATTGGTATCGCCAACATGCAATCCACCTGGGGGGTGCAATGGGGTCCGATGACCGCGGCCGCGACCATCACGGTGCTGCCGGTCCTGACGGTTTTTGTGATCGCCAATAAATATATCATTGAAGGTTTGACGGCGGGGGCCGTCAAAGGTTGAACGGAACCATGGGATATCAATCGTAAAAACGAATGGAGTGGTTTTGCATGCTTAAAATCGCGATTATCGGCGCCGGCAGTGTGGTTTTTGCCAAAAATCTGATCTTCGACATCGTATCCTTTCCGGAATTGGCCGCTGCCACCATTTTATTGATGGATATCGATCCGGAGCGATTGGAACGCACCGTCGGCCTGGTCCGCCAGATCATCGCCCAGCAGCAATTGCCGACGCGAATCGAGGCCACTTTGGAACGGAGCGTCGCCTTGAAAGACGCCGACTACGTCCTGACCATGTTTCAAGTGGGGGGACTGGACGCCTACCGGATCGACCAGGCTATTCCGGCCCGCTACGGCATTGACCAGGCGGTCGGGGATACGCTGGGCCCGGGCGGGGTATTCCGGGGCCTGCGCACGGTACCGGTATTGTTGGACATCTGCCGCGACATGGAAAAACTCTGTCCGGAGGCACTGTTATTGAATTATGTCAATCCGATGGCCATTTTGACCTGGGCCATGAACGATGCCACTTCCATTAAGAATATCGGCCTCTGCCACAGCGTCCAGGGCACTTCCGAAGACATCGCCCGCTATATCGGCGCGCCCTATGCGGAAGTGTCCTATGTCAGCGCCGGAATCAACCATATGAGCTGGTTCCTGGAGTATAAATGGCGGGGGCAGGACGCTTATCCGCTGCTTAAGGAAAAGTATCACGATCCGGCGATTTATCGGCAGGATAGCATCAAGTTTGAGTTCTTAAAACATTTCGGCTATTTCGTTACCGAATCCAGTTATCATATGTCCGAATATGTGCCGTATTTCCGGAAACGGCCGGATTGGGTCGAAAAAATCAAAACGATCGATTCGTGGCTCAAAGAAGACGAAGGCAATTATTACAGCCACTGTCTCAACCGGCAGGAACAGGAGTTCCGCAAGATCAGCCGCCAAATGTCCGGGGCGGAACCGCTGGCGCTGAGACGGACCCACGAGTACGGGGCGTTTATCATTCATTCGCTGGAAACCGGGATCCCGCGGGTGATCAATGGCAATGTCAAGAATACCGGGTTAATCACCAACCTGCCGGCCGGATGCTGCGTCGAAGTGCCCGTTTTGGCGGACAAAAATGGTTTGACCCCCGGTTATGTCGGCACTCTCCCGCTCCAACTGGCCGCCCTGAACCGGAGCAACGTCAGCGTTCAAGAGCTGGCGGTCCAAGCAGCACTGAGTGGCGACAGAGATCTGGTTCACCAAGCAGTTTTGATGGACCCGTTGACCGCCGCACAGTTGACCATGGATGAGATCCATGCGCTGGTCGATGAGCTGTTGGTGGCGGAGGCCGCCTATCTGCCGCAATTTCGCTAAAGAACAAAGAAGAAGGAATGGATCATGGAGATAAGCGTGGCTGAAAACGGGATTCATCTCGTCATCGAGGTCACTGAGGCCGGGGATGTACGGCTTTTACATTTCGGACCGGCGGCTTTCGACGCAACGGTCTTAACGGGTAAAGATAAACAGCGATTCCGCTTGGTGGAGCTGCAGCTGACCGGAGAAAACCAGGATGATCATCATGGCTCCAAGCACACCGGGACCATGCCCGGCAATCGCTTGCGCTACCAGTCGCACCGTGATTACCGGACGGCCCAGGGCCGGAAGCTGGAGATCGTCATGGCGGATGACGGCTTGCGGGTCACGAGTCACCTCCAGTTCTATGACGGGCTGGCGGTGGTCCGGTCGTGGACCGAGGTTGGCAACGACAGTGCCATTCCCAAGGAGTTGGAGTATGTTTCATCCTTTGCGCTGACCGGCATCGACAAGGAAGGTTTGCAGCCCTGGGATCAGAAATGCCGCTTATACATTCCACACAATGCCTGGTACGGCGAGGCCCAGTGGAAGGTCCATCGTTTGCCCGAGCTCGGAATGTCGCGGGTGAATGACTTCTCCATCAAACGGCTGGCCTATTCCAGCACCGGCACCTGGTCCACCTCGCAGTATCTTCCGATGGGCTGTTTTGAGAACAGCGAGAGCGGGACCTGCCTGTTCTGGCAGATCGAGCACAACGGTTCCTGGCATTGGGAGATCAGCGATACGGACCTGCTTTATCTACAGCTGAGCGGACCGACCGAGAACGAGCATCATTGGTGGAAACGGCTGGCTCCCGGCGCCGGTTTTACTTCCGTTGCGGTGGCGGTCGGAGCGGTGGCCGGCGGTTTGGACGCCGCGCTACAGCAATTGACGGGCTATCGCCGTACGATTCGCCGTCCCAACCGGGATAATGAACTGCTGCCGATCATTTTTAATGACTATATGAACTGTTTGTTTGGCGACCCCACCACCGCCAAGCTTTTGCCTTTGATCGAAGCCGCAGCCGAGGTGGGATGCGAGTATTTCGTCATCGACGCCGGCTGGTATTCGGACGGGGAATGGTGGGACGGAGTCGGCGAGTGGCTGCCGGCGGCGGAACGTTTTCCGGGCGGGATCGTCGAAGTGCTCGACTTCATCCGCGCTAAGGGGATGGTTCCCGGATTGTGGCTGGAGATCGAGGTGATGGGGATCCACTGCCCCTTGGCGCGGCAAGTCCCGGACGACTGGTTCTTTATGAGACACGGCAAGCGGGTCATCGATCATGGCCGCTATCAGCTGGACTTTCGCAACCCGGCGGTCCGCAAGCATGCCGACGGGGTCATCGACCGGCTGGTTCAGCAATACGGGGTCGGCTATATCAAAATGGACTATAACATCAATGCCGGCATCGGAACCGAGGTAGAAGCGGATAGTTTCGGCGACGGCCTGTTGGCCCACAACCGGGCGTATCTGGCCTGGCTCGACGGCGTCTTCGACCGCTATCCCGAACTGGTCATCGAGAACTGCGGCAGCGGCGGGATGCGGATGGATTACGCCTTGCTCAGCCGGCATAGCATTCAATCCAGTAGCGATCAGACCGATTACCGCAAGTATGCCGTCATTGCAGCCTGCTGTGCCACGGCGGTCACGCCGGAGCAATGCGCGGTCTGGTCCTATCCCAAACGCGAAGGCGATGCCGAGGAAGTGATCTTCAATATGGTCAACGCCTTGCTGATGCGCATCCATCAAAGCGGCCAGCTGGCGGAGATCGCGCCGGAACGGTTGGCGTTGGTCCGAGAAGGGCTGGCCTACTATAAGCGGATCCGGCAGGATATTAAGAGCGGAATGCCATTTTGGCCCCTTGGCTTGGCCGCGTTTGGCGATCCTTGGGTCAGTTGGGGATTACGCTGCGGCAACAAGACGTATTTAGCAGTATGGCGCCTGGAGAATTCCCCGCCATACTGCCGGATACCGTTGGCCTTTTTAAAGGGGAAGAAGGTTCGGGTCCGTTTCGGCTATCCGGCTCACGGCGGCTGCGACTTCGAATGGCATCCGCATCCGGGGGAGCTCACCGTAAAGTTATCGGGCGAGAATTCGGCGCGGCTTTTGGAACTGGAGCAGTTGTGACCGGCAGAGTATCTTATATTTTATTTATAAATTTCTGATTAAATAGCCCCAAAGCCCGACTCGAGGAGAGTCGGGCTTTTTGCGCTGCCCGCTGCCAAGGGACGGGTCCGGTTGCCCGAGGACTTGGCGCTGCTACTTCGCGCCTTGGTTCTGCTTCCCCAAACCTCGTTCCTCTTTCCCCGAAGCTTGGGCCAACTTGGATGTAAGCCGATCCGATAGGGATACGCTATGAATGATTAGGAATAAGGCTCGGTCCTGCATCCTGAAACCTCGGATCGGTTTCCCCGCTCTTTAAGGAAGCAGGGATGGTTTTCGAAGCGACCGGGATCCGCTTCGAGAAAGCAGGGACGGTGTTTGAGGAAGTGGGGATGGTCTTTGGGGAAGCAGGGATGGTCCCGTCCTATGAAAGGACCATGACGTACCTTACAAGGACGAAGACCATACCTAACAAGGATCATGGCGTACCTGACACGGACACGAGGGTCCTTTGAGGGGCGAAGACCGTCCCTAACACGGACATATCTCATCCCTAAAGGGATGACGACCATCCCTCAAGGACCAAAGACCATCCCTGACATGAGCGCTCCACTCCCGGGCGATCGGAGCGGTGGGACGGCATTTTGACGGGCCGGGGCAGTTCGGTCGGATTAAATCCCGGCCCGATCCCGGCCGGTTTTGATTAGGATCTTACTCCGACATGAATTACCTTTTCAATCAATTGTTTCCCCATCCCGCCCGGGTGCTTTAGAACGATTTGCCGCCGTTGAATCATTGCCGCGTAACTTACCGATTACACTCGCCGAAACTTTCTTGCCAAATAATAGAGGATTCCGGAAAAGTAAATCTATTATGTAGGTAAGCGTCCGGAAAGGTTTCCGGGAAGGTTTCCGGCAAAATGTTACAAATGGCCCGGAAACGTTTCGGGGAAAGGGGGGATCGCGTGCGGTAATCAGGCGCAGCGGCGGATTGGCTGGTTGACCATTTCAGGGTAGGTAGGATTAGAAGTCTTACAATCCACATTGGGAAGCGAGGAGGGTATGCAATGATGAAAAACCGTAGTATTTTCGGCCTGCATCGGGCCGCAGTCATCATGATCGTTAGCGCGGTGCTCCTGGGAATGACCCTGACAGTTGGGGCGAAGTTCCCCGATTATCCGGCGTACAAGGGCAAACCGGTGACTCTGACCATGTGGGCCTGGACCAGCAATGAGAACTATTCGATCGACGCCTTCCAAAAGGCGTATCCGAACATCAAGGTCAAATGGGACAATTTCGGCGTGCATTACAACAAGCTGTTGACCGCCACCACCGCCGGCAAAGGCCTGCCGGACGTGATTATGAGCGAATATACCTACGCCTCGCAGTATATGGACCTGGGGGCGTTTCAACCGATCAACAAATGGATTCCGGCGTCGCGCTACAATGCGTACTTCCCGGCGACCTCGCTGAAATGGGTCGCGCTGGATAACAACATCTATGGCACGCCCCAGGACAGCGGGGCCATCACCATGGTGTACCGCAAGGATATTTTCGACAAGTACGGCCTGAAAGTGCCGACCACCTGGGATGAATTCGCGGAGCAAGCGATCAAGCTGCACAATGCCAACCCCCGCATCTCCTTCACCACCATCCCCATCAACTGGGTGCTGTGGCCGATGGGCATGGTCTGGCAGGCCGGCGGCAGGCTGTTCGACTATGCCAATAAAAACTGGTACGTCGATTTCACCAACCCGATTTCGGCCAAGGTCTTCAACTACTGGAACGATCTGGTGGAGAAGAAAGCCGTCCGGCTCGATATGTGGTGGTCGGCCGACTGGTACAAGGGTCTGAACGACGGCGACACGGCGACGGTCCTCTGCGGCGCCTGGTATCCCGAGTGGCTGCAGCTGAACAGTCCTCAAACCAAAGGCTTGTGGCGGGTGGCGGTTCCGCCGCAATGGGATCCGGCCAAACCGCAGAACGGCGAGATGGGCGGCTCGGGCTTTTACGTCAGCAGCCAATCGAAGAACCCGGCGGCGGCCGCCTTGTTCGTGCTGTGGCTGAACTCCCATCCCCAATCGTTGGCCGCTCTCCACGACCGCAGCCAGCTGCCGGTGCTGGTCTCCAAGGTCTTCAAGGAAGAAGTGGCCCCCAAATACGCCGATTTTGAGCACGAGTACTTCGGCGGCCAGAAGATTACCCCGGTGATTCTGAAAGGGGATGAGCAGGTCAAAACCTCCTTCGTCTGCCTGCCGGTGATGGATTTCGTCCAATCGAGCGTCCAGACCGAGCTCCAGAAGGTCAACGACGGCAAACAAACGCTGAAAGCGGTGCCGCAGAATTGGGAGAAGAGCGTGGTCGATTTCATGAAGAAACAGGGCTACAACAATCTGATCGTCGGCAAACTACCCTGAGCGGACGGCAATTGACTGAATGGGATGTTCCCCCGGCGCCGGCCCAAGGCCCGCGCCGGGGAGCATCCGCCGCCCAACCGACGACCCACGGCGAACGGCTGCCAATAAACAGGGGCAAGGTGATTGCATATGCAAACGGCACAAACGACGCCAAGAATCTCCGCCGGGGGAACCCGGCCGAGGCTCCGGAGGACCATCCTGGGATTGCTCAAGCCTTATCTGTTTCTCGCTCCGTTTTTGATCTTCTTCATCCTGGTCGTCGCCTATCCGGTCGGCTACGCCGGCTATCTTTCGCTGTTCGGCCAGCGCGGCGCGCGCATGTGGTATGTCGGATTCAGCAATTACCAAGCCATCCTGACCGACCACAAGTTTTGGGAGGGCTTTAAAATCCCCCTCTATCTGTTGCTGGTCCAAATCCCGCTGATGCTGGTGCTGGCCACCTTCATCGGCTTATTGTACGAGCGGATTAGATTCGCGCGGATTTTCCGGCTGATATTCTACCTGCCCTATGCGATTCCGGGGATCATCGCCGGGATCCTGTGGTCCTATATCTTCTCCAAATCGATGTCGCCGTTTATCCCGCTGTTCAAGCTGGTGGGGCTGCACCATTTCCAATTTATCACCCAGTCCAACATCCCCTGGATTCTGCTGGTGATCATCCTCTGGGAATGGACGGGGTACACCTCGCTCATCATTTACTCCGCCTTGCTGGCCATTCCGAAGGAGTATACCGAGCAGGCCGAGATCGACGGCGCCAATTACCTGCAAGCGGCGTTGCATATCAAGGTGCCGCTGCTGCGCAACACGGTGTTGATCCTGTTTATCTTCAACGCCATCGGCGCCCTGCAGGTCTTCAACGAGCCCTGGATGTTGGGCGGGATCGGCAACTTCAGCATGATCGCCTTGCCGCCCAATTACACCCCGGCCATGTACATCTATAACCAGGCCTTTAACTACGGAGCCTTCACCTACGCCACGGCCATGGCCCTGATCCTGGCGGTGATCATCTTCGCGGTTTCGTTCTTTTTTATGCGCATGTCGGTGAAAGTCCTGCAGAGCCACGAGTAATTCCCGGAGTTCGCCGCGTCCGGCAACCGGCTGCGCGGCGATGATCCGCAAAAAGTGAGGTGAGATGGATGAAAAGAATTGCTAAACCGGGGCTGAACTTGATCGCGATCTTGCTGGCGCTGTTCTTCCTTTTCCCGTTTTACTGGGTGGTCATCAGCGTCACCAAGGATGTCGGCCAATTGTTCGAGGGGACATTCCTGCCCGGAGCGCCCAACCATTTCCTGGCCAACCTGGCCGGAGTCTTCGCCTATAAAAACGCCGTCTTCCTCAATTGGCTGGGCAACTCGTTTTTGTATGCCACGGTGGGCGCCTTGCTGGGCACGTTCTTCGCTTCGCTGGCCGGTTTCGCCTTCCGGCGCTTCGTTTTCGTGGGGAAGAAGGTGCTTTACATTCTACTCTTGGGGTTTTCGATGGTGCCCGCCTTTGCCACGGTGTTGCCGCTGTTTATCATCTTTAAGAATATGGGCTTGCTGGACACTCGTCTGTGCATCATCATCCCTTCGCTGGTCAATGTCTTCGGCGTTTACCTGATGATCGTCTATTTCAATCAGGTGCCGCAGGAGATCTTCGACGCGGCCATGATCGACGGCGCCGGCGACACGACCATCTTCTTCAGGATAGGGCTGCCGAGCATTTTGCCGGGTTTTACGACCCTGGTCCTGCTTTCCTTCGTCGGGGTGTGGAACAATTACTTTCTGCCGCTGGTCCTGCTGAACAGCAGCGACCAGTTCCCTTTGATTCTGGGCATCCCCACCATCTCGTCGCTGCAGGGATTCCCGGTTTACAATCTGGTCATCATGGGGGCTTTTCTCACTTGTCTGCCGTTATTGATTCTCTTCCTGGTGGGACAGCGGTTTCTTGCCCCGCAGTTGGCCGGAGCGATCAAGTAACGGACGGGTTATTACTCTTTAAAGCAAGTAACTTAACTTTTTATGTAAATGTAAGCGAATGGCGGTTTAAGCGACTGAGGGCCGATGGGGAGACGGGGACGATTTGACTTAAGCAGCTGAGTGTCAACTGCGGGTCGATGGGGGCTATTCCTGCCCCCACCCCCCAGGACCAAAGGGTTTGGTCGGAAACCCTTTGGAATCCCCCGACTAGGAACCGAGGTTCCTAGACCTCCTCATTCATCCGGGGTTTTAGAATGTCGCCGCCATCCATGGCAATCTGACTGGCTACCAAGTGTAGGCTTCCGACCCCGACCGCTGTTTTTCATCCTGAAAAGAAGCGGCGCCGTCTCCCTCCCTGGAGACGGGTGTCCGTTGTTTGATTATACTACTAAGTTTAATTTTTGATGGATGCAGTAAATTTCGAATACCTTCCGCCTTCAAGGAGGAAGGCGGGCGACGCTTCTTTTCCTGGATGAAAAATAGCGGTCGCCCTGCGGAGGGGACATCGGAAGTCATGGCCCGGTAGCCAGGCAGATGGCCAGGGATGGCGAAGACGATTACCGGATGCATAAGGGAGGTTTGGAATCCGTAGGTTCCAACGGTTTTTTGGTTACTTTTTTGACGTCAAAAAAGTAACCCGCCGACGGAACCGTGGGCCATCGAAACAAGCGTCCAAAAGTTTTTGCCTTTGCATTTTCTCATCGGAGCGTGGAATTTAGTTTAGGCTATTTGTCAATGTATCTTTCTTTTCAATGCTTATATAGCTCCCTGGTTTTGCCATCTTTTTTCTCTGTAAAGTTGTGTTCATGCATTTAACAATAACCACGGATTAAGATTGATAGGTGATTTCGGATGCGACATTCGACGCTCAAAGACGTCGCCGAGCTGAGCGGGGTCTCCCTGGCCACTGCCTCGCGGGCCTTGAACAACCGTGGCGACGTCGACCCGGCGACCCGCAAGAAGGTGCTGGAGGCCGCCAAGGTCCTCGCTTACACGCCGAACCCTCTGGCCCGCGGCTTGCTTTCCGGCGCCACCAAGACCATCGGGGTCCTGGTGACGACGATCCAGAATCCTTTTTATGCCGCGGTGGTGGCCGGCATCGAAAAGGAGCTGGCCGCCGAGGGCTATACCATCATCCTCTGCAATTCCCATGAGGATGCCGCGGCGGAGCAGACGGCCATCGCGCTTCTGCTGGGACGGCGGGTCGACGGCCTGATCGTCGCCCCCGTGCAAAGCAAGCCCGACGGTCTGAGCCTACTGCTGGAGAGCAACGTCCCCTTCGTCTTCGTGGCCCGGTACGTGAACGGAGCGGACAGCGATTATGTGGTCTGCGACGATGAGGCGGTGGGCCGCCTGGCCACCGAGCATCTTATCGCCCGGGGCCACCGCCGGATCCTGTTCTTGAATTCCAGTCGCAACTCCAGCGCCGAGTTGCGGCAGCGCGGTTACGAAGCGAGCTTGCGATCGCATGGCATCCCCGGCGATCCAGCCTTGGTACGGGTCGTCCCGGGCGGCCAGGCCGAGCGGGTGATGACGGAAGCCCTGGCGGAAGGGTTGCGGCCGAGCGCGGTCTTTTGTTTCTGCGACGATATGACCGTGGGGGTCCTGCGCGCCCTGGCCGCCCGGGGAATTCGGGTTCCGGCGGAGATGGCCGTGATCAGTTGCGACAACCTGCCTTTCACCGGCTTGTTGCAGCCGCCGCTGACCACGGTGGAGATTCCCGAGTTCGAGATGGGGGTGGCGGCGGTCAAGGTGCTGCTTACCAAGATCAAACGCCATAAGAAGAAAACCACCCAGATCATCCTGGCGCCCCGGCTGATCGAGCGGGCTTCCACCGCTGGCACGTTACTCCCGGAGACGCCCGTCGGATTTACGAAAAACGAGGACCAAGTCGAATCGTAACAGGGGATGAAGCCATGAAGAAACTGCCCTTTTGGCTCGGGTTCACGATAATAATCCTCGGGACACTGGCGCCCTTTGCCTTGGGGAAGATGCCGGCTGCTGATGCGGCGATCGATGACGGAGCCAATTCCCGGCTATTCTTGTTGGATATCGACGGGACCAAAAAGGATGTCGCTATCAGTCCCACCTTGTTTGGCGCATTTTTCGAGGATATCAACTATGCGGCCGACGGGGGCCTCTATGCCGAATTGATCCAGAACCGTTCCTTTGAATTTGACGATCCTACCCAATTCTGGACGCCGGTTCGAAAGGGGAAGGGAGCCAATGGGACTTTTACGGCCCACTCGACCCAGCCCTTGCACCCCAATAATCCAAATTATCTGCGGATTACAATAACGGGTCCAAAACAAGGCCCGGGCGAGTTCGGCGTCGCCAATCCGGGGTTTGGCGGAATCCCGGTTGCGGCCGGAGCGGACTATCATTTTTCAATGGATGCCCGAAGCGATAATTTTCATGGGGCCTTGCATATCAGTCTGGCAGGGGAAAACGGCCGGATATACGCCCAGGCGCGGATCCCGCGCTTGACCACCGGCTGGCGTCGATATTCCGCCGTGTTGCATTCCCGGTTTACGGATGTCGGTGCCCAGCTCGCCGTGACCGCCGACGCGCCGGGAACGGTCGATCTGGACATGGTATCGCTGTTTCCGGCCCGGACTTGGAAAAACCGCTCCAACGGGCTCCGTCCCGATCTGGTCCGGCTGCTGGCGGATCTGAAACCGAAGTTCCTGCGCTTCCCGGGCGGTTGCATCGTGGAAGGGAACAAACTCGCCGACGCCTATAGCTGGAAGAATTCCATCGGCCCGGTGGCGGAGCGGCCCATGAACCACAATCTGTGGGGGCTCGGTCAGCCGTATCCGTATAACCAGACCTACGGGCTGGGTTTTTATGAGTTCTTTTTATTGTGCGAGGACATCGGCGCGGAGCCGCTGCCGCTCGTCAACGCCGGGATGGCTTGTCAGGTGAGAAATTATAATTATACGACGAGCGACGACAGCCAGATCGCCTACCCCGTTGCCAAGCTGGCAGAGAGCGATTACGTGCAGGACGCTATCGACCTGCTGGAGTTCGCGAACGGCCCCACCACCTCCCGCTGGGGCGCCAAAAGAGCGGCCATGGGCCATCCGGATCCTTTTCATCTGAAATACTTGGGAATCGGCAATGAAAACTGGGGCCGGGAATATCAGGAACGTTTCGACATCTTCCGGACGCAGTTATTGGCCAGATCCCCCTATGCCAAGGATATCCGGTTGATCGTCTGTTCCGGAACCGAGCCGGCCGGCCGCATCTTCGACGATACCTGGGGATGGGTCCGCTCCAAACCGGGCCAGATCGCGCTGGTGGATGAACATTTCTATCAGGATCCGGAGTGGTTTTTTGACAATGTCCACCGCTACGACGGTTATGACCGCCATGAAGCCGGGGTTTTCGTCGGCGAATACGCCGCCCACGAGTTCCGGCGCCGCAACACCATGCTGACCGTGCTGGCCGAGGCGGCGTTTATGACCGGCTTGGTGCGCAACGCCGATGTGGTAAAGATGGCTTCCTACGCGCCGCTTTTCAATAATATCAACTACCCGCAATGGCTGCCGGATCTGATATTCTTCGATAATGCCGGCGCTTACGGCACGCCGGATTATTATGTCCAAAAGCTGTTCAGCGTCAATACCGGCACCTATACCTTGCATTCCGAGCTGAGCGAGGCGAAGGGTCGTGACCCGGAGCAAGAGCGGCTTTATACGGTGGTTACCAAAGACGAGAATGATGGCGCGATAATCGTTTTCATGGTTAATGCGGCGGAGCGGGATTATCCAGTCCAAATCGGGATTAACGATGTCGCCAAAGCCGGCTGGGATGGCACGGCTACCGTGCTGGCTGCGGAGGATCTGAACAGCGGCAACTCATTTGCGCAACCCGCCAAGGTGGTCCCCGTCTCTACCCATATCCGGGCGGATTCGGCATTCCGTTACACCTTTAAGAAATACTCGCTCACGGTTTTGCGTCTCCGGGCGGCGGGGCAATAGCGGTTCAATGAATCATTGCAAAGGAGCAGAAGGATGAAACAGGCAAAGTGTATCGTTGATAAGGATTATGTCATCGCTGAGGTCGATCCCAAGTTATACGGGTCGTTCATCGAGCATTTGGGGCGGGCCGTTTACGGCGGCATTTACGAGCCGGATCATCCGCTTGCGGACGAACAGGGTTTTCGCAAGGACGTCATCGAGCTGGTGAAAGCGTTGCATGTCCCGATCGTCCGCTATCCGGGCGGCAATTTTGTCTCGGGATACCAGTGGACCGACGGCATCGGGCCCAGGGAAAACCGGCCGCGCCGGCTCGATTACGCCTGGTGTTCCACGGAGACCAACGAGATCGGGATCGACGAATTCGCCGATTGGTGTCAGAAAGTCGGCGCCCAGGTGATGGCGGCGGTGAATCTGGGCACGGGTACCCCGCAGAATGCCGGCCATATGGTCGAGTATTGCAACCACCCCGCCGGGACGTACTGGAGCGACCTGCGCCGCCGGAACGGGCATGGGCAACCGCATGCCATCAAGGTTTGGTGCCTGGGCAATGAGATGGACGGACCGTGGCAGACGGGCAGCCTCGCGGCGGAGGACTATGGCAAGAAGGCCCGTGAAACGGCTAAAATCATGAAATGGGTCGATCCGGGCATCGAACTGGTGGCCTGTGGCAGCTCCTCGCCACTGATGCCGACCTATCCCGAATGGGATCGGGTAGTGCTGGAACATACTTATGAGCAGGTGGATTATCTTTCCTTGCACCGCTATTATGAAAACGAGGGCTGCAACGAAGATTTTCTGGCGGCGTTTTTTGATATGGATCATTTTATCAAAACCATCGCGGCGACCGCCGATTACGTGCAGGCCAAAACCCGGAGCAAGAAGCGGCTCAAATTGTCCTTCGACGAATGGAATGTCTGGTATATCAAAAAACAAACCCGTTCGCCAATTCCCTGGGAGGTGGCTCCGGCCATTCTGGAAGAGAGCTATTCGTTGCTTGATGCGCTAGTATTCGGCGGCTTGCTTTGCACGCTGCTGAATAACGCCGACCGGGTCAGAATGGCCTGCCTGGCGCAGTTGGTCAATGTCATCGCTCCGATTTACACCCAAAAAGGCGGCGGTGCCATCAAACAGGCGATCTTCTATCCCTTTCAACAGGTCTCTCAGTATGGCAGCGGGAATGCCTTAAAGACTCTAATGACTTGTCCGGCCCTGGAGACCAAACGTTACGGCGCTGTCCCGAGCGTCCAAAGCGCCGCCACTTTCAACGAAGCAGCGGCTCAACTTACCGTTTTCGCATTGAATTGCAATCAGCAAGACGATTTACAGCTCGCTCTGGACCTGAGGTCATTCGCATCCGTCAGCCTGATCGAGCATGTCATTTTGGACGGTCCGGACTTGGATGCCCAAAACAGCTTTACCCGGCCGGAAAATGTCGTGCCGCGAAGGAGTCCCGATGCGCCGAATGACAAAAATCAGACCCCGCAGGTGGTGTTGCCGAAAGCCTCTTGGAATGTCCTGCGATTTTCGACCAAGGGTTAACTGTCACAAATCAGTTTATTCTTAGGAAGAAAAGCCTGAATCGTTTTGATTCGGGCCTTTTCGCTGATTGTGGGGCAGGGATTGCGAATAGCGCCCGAGAACCTAAAAAAATTTTATTTCGCAGCAGGGATTCAACGAGATTTGTCTAAAATGTTTTTTAGTTTTGATATATCAAATATCAATTTATCGTGTCGAGGTTCGTTATGGAGAAAAATGAAGAGCTTACCAATCTGGAATTCCTAAAAATCAATATTCCGGGCCGGGTCCGGGATGCGATCCTGAACACGCTGCGGCGGGCGATCATCACCGGGCAGCTGCAACCGGGACAGCGGCTTACCGAGCGACAGCTGAGCCAGACCTTTAACATCAGCACCACTCCGATCAAAGAGGCTTTGCGGATTCTGGAGTCCGAAGGGCTGGTGCAGATCACTTCGCGCCGGGGCGGCACAGTGGTTTCCGATTTTGCCGCGATGAAGATCACCGAAATGTTTCAGATCCGCGCCGCATTGGAAGGAGTGGCCGCCGGTTTTGCCACCCAAAACGCGACCGACCGGGAATTGCAGGATATTCATCAGCATTGGCTGGGGCTAAAGAGCCTGATCGATAGCGCTTCGCCGGATCTGATCCGCCAGAACACCCAATTCCATGGGATGATCCGAAATGCCGCTCATAATACTTACCTGTTGAGCATGTTGAACCGGGTCATCTCCTACGACTTGATCTTCCGCCAATTGAACCTGGGCGTCGATGAAGAACGCTATCTGGGCTGGGAGGAGCACGGCCGGGTCGTGGCGGCGCTGGTTGCGCGCGACACCGTTCAGGCGGAAAAGCTGCTGCGGGAGCACGTAATCCGTTCCGGCCATCAGATCGTCGACCGGCTGAAGCAGGAGCTGCAGCGGAAACGGCCGGAGGGCGCTCCTGAGCTCGGCGAATTGTTATTGAACCAGGAAATGGAACTCAAGGAACTCGGTCTGGCCGCGGCAATCGAACTGCTGGCGGCGGGAGACTCCCAATAAACCATTACATTTTGGAGGCGATCGCAATTGGAATTGCAAGAAAGAGCGGTAAAACTACTGAAGGACTTCAAAGGCGACGATTACCGGTTCGGGCTTCATGTCTTGGACCAAGTCGGCGAACTGGCCGGGCAATTCGGCACATCGGCCCTGGTCATCGCGAATCAACGTTTTTTAAAACCAGTCACGGACCGGGTGGTCGAGTCCTTGCGCCAGCACCACGTCCGGCTGGCGGGCGAGCGGATCGTTCCCGACGCCGGTCCCAATTGTCCCCGCGAGGATGTTTACCGGATCGAGAGCTATATCCTGCATTACCGGCCGGATTGCCTCATCGTGCTGGGCGGTGGCAGTTCGATCGATGCCGCCAAGGCGGCCAATGTCCTGGCGACCCTGGGCGAGCATAGCCCGGAGATCGACAGCTATTTCGGGACGGGGCTGGTCAGCGAGGCCCTGCAGCGGACCGGCAAGAAGCTTTATCCGCTGATCGCGGTGGAGACCGCGGCCAGCTCGGGCGCACATCTGACCAAATACTCCAATGTCACCGACCCGGTGGCCGGCCAGAAAAAGTTAATCGTCGACGAGGCGATCATTCCGACCAAGGCGCTGTTCGATTACGCGGTCACCGCGACCATGCCGCTGGGGTTGACCATCGACGGGGCGCTGGACGGCATCGCCCATTGCCTGGAGGTTTTCTTCGGCGCCAGCCCCGAGAAGTTCGACCGGATCCAGGAGATCGCCCTGCTGGGGATCGAACTGGTGGTGCAAAACGCGGCCAAGGTCATCGCCAATCCGCAGGACCTGTCGGCCCGGCAGGCGTTGGGCCTGGCCACCGACCTCGGCGGCTGCGCCATCATGGTCGGCGGCACCAACGGAGCCCATCTGACCAGCTTTTCCTTGGTCGATGTCACCAGCCACGGCCGGGCCTGCGGCATCATGAATCCGTATTACACGGTATTTTTCGCGCCGGTGGTGCAGAAACAGCTGCGCCTGGTGGGCGGGATCTTCAAACGGGCCGGCTTCATCGCCGCCGATCTGGAGGTGCTGCAAGGCCGGGAACTCGGCGTGGCGGTGGCCCAGGGAATGGTGGCTTTCAGCCGGAGCATCAACTCGCCGACCAAACTGAGCGATCTGCCCGGCTTCAGTGACGGCCATATCGCCCGGGCGCTGGCCGCGGCCAAGGATCCGCAGCTGGAGATGAAGCTCAAGAATATGCCGGTGGCGCTAAACGCCGCGCTGGTGGATGAGTATATGGCGCCGCTGTTGGAAGCGGCCAAGACGGGCGATTTCTCGCTCATCAAAAACATGCATTGAGACCGGCCGGTCCGCGGCGGCCATCCGCAATGGAGCGGCTGGCGGTCGCCCGGAGCGACGGAGCGTTTTGGAAAAAGAAATCAGGAGGTCAGCATGTTTAAACCCTATGGAGTGATTCCCGCCTTGGTTACCCCGCTGGATGAGCAAGGCAACTTGATGGAAGAGGCGCTGCGCCGGGTGATCGACTACACCATCGCCGGCGGCGTGCACGGCATTTTTATCTTGGGGAGCACCGGCGAGATCTATGGCCTGGAATGGGAACAAAAGAAACGGGCCATCGAGATCGCGGTCGAACAGGCCGCCGGGAGAGTTCCAGTCTATGCGGGCGCCAGCGAGATTACGACCCGAGATTGCATCCGGCTGGCTCAATTGGCGGAGCAGATCGGTGGCGTGGCGGCGATTTCCGTGCTGACGCCCTTCTTCATCACGCCGAACCAGAACGAGCTCAAGGAGCATTATCTGGCGATCGCCCAATCGACCGAGCTGCCGGTGATCTTATACGGCAACAACGATCGCACTCATGTCAACATCTCGGCCGATCTGGTGGCCGAGCTCGCCTCGGTGGAGAATATCGTGGGCATCAAGGACAGCAGCGGCGACATGACCCAGATGGGCGAGTATATCCGCCGCACGGCCGATCAAGATTTTCATGTCATCGCCGGACGGGATACGCTGATCCTGGCCAACCTGGCCTATGGCGGAGCGGGCGCTATCGCCGCCACCGCCAATATCGTGCCGGCGATCGTGGCCGGGATCTACGACGCTTATCAGGAAGGCAATCTCGCCAAGGCCAGGGAGTACCAGTACCGTCTGGCGCCGTTGCGGATCGCTTTCGGACTCGGGACATTCCCGGTGGTGATGAAGGAAGCGTTGCGGCTGGTGGGGATCGACGCCGGAGTGGCCCTGCGTCCGGTGGGCCCGCTGTCCGACGCCAACCGCGCCAAACTGACGGAAATCATCAAGCAACTCGGAGTATATCAGATCGCCCGATAAGCAACATCTTCAAGTTGGGTATCGAAAAGAAAACCTTCGCTTTCCACGAGACGGCGGAGGTTTTCTTTTCATCCGGAAATCGCGGCTGGGCAGCAGTCGGATCGATGGCCTTTCAACATTGGATTCAATTGCCACCCGGAGTCGATCGGGGAACGTGAACCGGGCCAGCTTTCCGAAGCCGAGCGGCGACAGCCCGCAGGCTTCGGAAAGCATGCCCAAGGTTTGAGAAAGCATGCCCAAGGTTTGAGAAAGCATGCCCGTGGGGTGGGGAAGCCGGAGAACGGCCGGATTCACTTAAACCGGGCTCTCGGGCGGCGCCGCCATGGACACCGCTCGAAGATCCGAGGTTAAATCACCAAGGTTTTGGCCACGATCAGCTTGGGAGCCGACGCGTTGCTGGTCAACTTGGCGAGGTTGGTCATCATGCCGCGGCTGCGGGGCACCACCACAATGTCCACGCTGGCGAATTCGGCGCTGGCGAGCGTGCCCAGATCGCAGATGACCGTGGCGTCGGAATGGTTGGATGTGCCCTGGCTCACCTTGACGGAGACCAATTTGACGCCGGCGGGGAGCGTATCGGCCAGGACGATTCCCGAGACGGGGTCCGGCCCGTTGTTGATGACGGTAATGGAGTATAACAACTTTTTAAAGATCCAGACCGGATTGGGAATGCTCGAGGCGACAACGGTCAACTCCGTCGGGAGCACGGACCGGGTCGCGATCGAGGTTTCCGGGGCAACCGGCGCTTCCAACGCGCTGCCGCGGATCTGATGGGTGAGATCGCCCGGCGCGCCGGGAATGAGCGCGATATTGATATCGGCCGCAGCACCGGGGTGCAATGTGCCCAGACGATAGGTAAGCACGCTGCCGGATTGCGAATAATCCCCTTGGCTGACGGTGGTCGCGGCCAGGGTGACTCCGGTTGGCAACGCATTGGTCAGAATGACGCCGGTGGCGGTGTCGGGGCCGGTATTGATGACTCGAACCGTGTAGGCGAGGTGTTTGCCGATGGCCAGCGAGTCGGGACAGTCGGTTTTGGAGACGATCAGGTTGGCTTCGGAGCGGATGCAGCAGACGAAAGCGTCCTCGGTGCCCCGGAGTTGGTCCTGGCCGGGCAGCGGCTGGACCATTGGGAAGTTCGTCACATCGGTCGAGGTGAAAACCATCAGGTAGCCGGTGACATAAGCGCTGCCGGCCGAGTCGACCGCGATGCCCAGACCCGCGCTGGCCGAATGTTTTCCCCCGAGATAAGTGGAATAAGCGAGGACAGTGCCGTCGGAATCGGCAATGATTTTGCTGACAAAGGCATCGTGAAACCCCTGAAATTCCTCCTGGCCGGGCAACGCATTGACCAGCGGAAAATCGACGGCCGTGGTCCCGGTGACGTAGGCGTTGCCGTTGCCGTCGACGGCGATCCCGTAGCCGGATGCGCCGCTGTCCACGCCGAGATAAGTGGCGTAAGCCAGCGCAATATCGTCACTGCCGGTAATCTTGGCCACAAAGGCGGCCCCGGAATCGTGGAGCCGTTCCTGGCCGGGCAGGGGACGAACCGTCGGAAAGTCGGCCGAATCGGTGCTGCCGGTGAGGTAGGCATGGCCCTGGGCGTCGACCGCGATGCTCCGGGCTTCCGTCTGGCCAGTGCCGCCCAGATAAGAGGAATACGCCAAGTCGATGCCGCCGGGGCTTTGGTTGATTTTGGCGACGAAGGCCGCCGCGGTTCCTGACAACTGCTCCTGGCCGGGCAACGGATGAACCGCCGGGAAGTCGGTCGCCGCGGTTTTTCCGGTAAGATAGGCATTGCCCCGGCTGTCGACCGCGACGCCTTTGCCTTCGGTGGCGCCATCGCCCCCGAGGTAGCTGGAGTAAACCAGCGCGGCGCCGTCTGGTCCGAAGCTGAGCTTGGTGATGAAAGCGGCCGGGGTGCCCCGGAGCCGTTCCTGGCTGGGCAGCGGATGAAGCGTGGGAAAGTCCGGCGCCGCCGTGTCCCCGGTCACATAGGCATTGCCGGCGGAATCGACCGCGATGCCCTGGCCTTTGGTGGCGCCGTTGCCGCCGAGATACGTCGAATAGGCCAAAGCGATGCCGCCGGAGTCGCCGCTGAGTTTACTGACGAAAGCGGCCTGATTGCCCCGAAATTGGTCCTGGCCCGGCAGCGGTCGGACCATCGGAAAGTCGCCCGAATCGGTATATCCCGTGACATAAGCCGCGCCGTTCGAGTCGCTGGCGATACTGTTGGCGCCGCTAAAGCCCTCGCCGCCGAGGTAGGTCGAGTAGACCAGTTCCGGGCCGGCGGCGGAGAGGGCTATTTTGCTGACAAAAGCCATCGTTTGACCGCGGGGACGCTCTGGATCGGACTCCGGCTGGACTTGGGCCTGGACTTGGACCGTGGGAAAGTCCGTCGACGAGGTGGCGCCGGCGACATAAATATGGCCATCGTCGGCGACGGCAATGCCATAGCCGTCATCGACCGCATTCCCCCCTAGATAGGTCGAGAAAGTCAGCACCGGATCGATCACCAGCGGGGCATCGGCCTGATACGAATCGACCCGGAAACCCAGCTGTTGCCGGTCGTTTAAGTGAAAACCGCCGCTGACCTCGCTGGTCCCGGTGGCGGTCCGTTGATAGAGCCGCGGCCGCCGCAGCGATATGCGCCGTGCCGCGTCGCCGCAGGACAGGTTTCCGGCGGCGTCTTCCGCATATTGGCCGGGGCCGGCGAACTGCAACTGGATCCGGCCCGGATCCGCGGCCGGCTCCACCAGAAAATCGAACTCCAGCGCGCCTTCGCTGCCGTAATACACCAGATCGATCCCGGGATAGAGAGCGCGATAACGGACCGTGCGGTAGGTGGGGATGTTGGTTCGCCACTGGGCCGGATCGTTCCCGATGAAGTAGTTGGCGATTCCGGAAAGCTGCCCGTCGGCCTCGGCCAGCGCCGCCGGGTCGGCGCCGATGAACCGCATCCGGAAGACTGTCGCATCCGGCGGACCCGGCGCCGTCCGATCCTTGGCGCGCTTGAATGGGGGCTGCGTCAGGACGATTACCAATTCGGAAGGGGTCAAGAAGAGCGTGTATCCCATCCCCCGGGCCAGATAATGGACGGCGGGGTCCGCCTGGCCGGCATTCAGCTCAAAACCGAGCGGCAGAGGCGCGAGCTGATTCATGGTTGGCATCCCTATTCCTCCTATTTTCAGATAGGCAAATGGAATAAATGAAAACAAAACTGCTTCTGTGATTAAATTATTAGCGCCGGGGGCTGATGGTGTCCGGTTGGATTGCATATTTTGCGCTGCAATGGTAATCGTGCCGTTGTAAGTTTCGCGGCAATGAAAATTTTCGGCTTTGGGAATCATGATATAATACAATCAATGGCAAAAACCGTCGATTTACTTTCGGCGCAATTGCAATCGAAGCGAGGAAGTCCGATGAAACTCGACCGACTGATCGCGATTCTGGTGTTATTGTTGCGGCGCGACCGGATCTCCGCCCGGGAGCTGGCCGAGCTGTTTGAAGTATCGGTGCGGACCATCTTGCGGGACGTGGATGCCATCGACCGTGCCGGGATTCCCATCGTAACCTATCAGGGAGCGGGCGGCGGCATCGCGATCGTCGAAGGATTCCGGCTGGACCGGAGCCTTTTGACGCCCGACGACATGGCGGCGCTGGTGGCTTCCTTAAAAGGGGTGGCCAGCAGCATTCCCGATGCCCGGCATACGGTGTTGCTGGAAAAGCTGCAAAATACGCTTTCCCCGGCGCAACGGGAAGCTGTCCGGGCCAAGACCGACCAGCTGGTGATCGATCTGGAGCCTTGGGGCGGCAGCGGCCTGCTCAAAGGACGCACGGCGCTGTTGCGTCAGGCCATCGCCGAGCGCCGGGAGGTCGACCTGTCCTATTCGGACTCCGTCGGCCAGAGCACGGAGCGGCGGGTCGAGCCCTATTCGCTGGTGTTGAAGGGGCGGAACTGGTATTTGTATGCCTGGTGCAAGGCACGCCAGGATTTTCGTCTGTTCAAACTGACCCGGATGACCGAACTGCGGGTGACGGAGACGGCCTTTGCGCCCCGGCCGGTTTCCCTGGAGCAGCGGCCCTGGGATGGCGCGTGGCTGAATCAAGACCGGAGCGTCGCGCTCGAGCTGCGCTTCGATCCGGAGTTGGCGCCGGCGGTCCGGGAATGGTTCGAGGCGGATCCGGGCATCGGGACGGACGGCCGGCTGGCGGTAAAAGCGATTCTGCCCGAGAATCGGTGGCTTTACAGTTTCCTGTTGTCCTTCGGTCCGGGGCTCGAGGTCGTCCAGCCGCCGCATATCCGGGAGATTCTCCGGGAGATGGCCGCCGGAATCGTCAGGAAATATTCCTCCGCAACCTGATACGCGGCAGAGCCCGGCTGATAATTCCAGCCGTGCGACAGAATTTTGGACCCCGTGAAGCAGTTGCCGATATTAAAACAAGAAGGGGAAATCTCCTGCCAGGCTTGGCAATTTTGGAGGGTAAAGGACATGGACTATCGCGGGAAACTGATTCAGCTGGTTGAGCACGTTCGCGGCCAGGAAGTTCAGCATCTGAATGGCTCAGTCCTGTCCGGACCGGAGATGAGCGCGAGCGGCGATTACGATCATTGGACGCTCAAGGACACTCTGGCTCATCTCAGCGAATGGCGGTTGATTGCGGCCGAGAAATTGGCGGCCTTGGCCGCTGGAGAAACGGTTTCATTCCATGAGGATCTCGACTCCGTCAACCGCCGCAATTACGCCAAACATCGACACGATTCTGCGGCCGAGGTCGGGCGATTCGTCGCAGCCAGTTATGATAGCTTTCAAAAGAAGGTGATGGCTTTTAACGAGCGGGATTTGCTGGAGCAGACCGGGCCGCTGGGGTTTGGTGCTCCCTTATGGCGTTACATTCTGGTGGACGGCTTTTTGCATCCCACTTTACATTTGGCCTTATACCATTTTGAACAGGCCGATTTCGGCGCTGCCTTTCGGTTGTTAGCCGAGAACTACCAGGTCCTTTCGGAGTTGGATGACAGTCCGGAGACGGCCCGGAGTTATTTTGACTGCGAGGGGCTGCTCGACGAGCCGATGGAGCGGCCGGTTTTCCTACGGAAGCTGCAAGAATTCCGGGCCGCCAATGCCAACCGGCCGGTCATCCGCGAGGAACTGCTGGAATTATTTGTCGCAGTCAATGGGCTCGACTGAGAAGAGAACTCTGAATTTCGGCGCTTGATGG
The DNA here is from genome assembly GCA_023400055.1 of Bacillota bacterium. Classification (GTDB taxonomy): domain Bacteria; phylum Bacillota; class UBA4882; order UBA8346; family UBA8346; genus Hydrogenispora. Next base: position 89,664 of record JAEXFN010000055.1, on the reverse strand, counting down.
GAAGGATGCTCCGGTCACTGCATTGATACGCCACTTTTTACTATGGCAGGCCAGTCCCATCGTCATGGCAATTGCGCCCGGTGGGTGTCCAGGATCTTCTCATAACAATTAAAAAGACTCGGCCGGCCGAAGGCGTGGATCGCGCCGACGAAGCTGAAGCCCATCTTTTTAAATAACGCGTTCATCTGCGGATTCAAAGAATAAGTATCCGATTTCAAATAACGTACCCCGGCATTCCGGGCCAGCTCCTCAGCGAAGCGCATCAGGCTTGAAGCGATTCCCCGGTTGCGGAAGGCGGTATCCACCGCCATTCTGTGCAGCACCAGCGGTTTTTCGTTGAGGGACCATTGCAGGAGCCGGTATTCTTCCGGTTCGAGCTGGTTCAGACAGATGAAACCGCTGATCCGTCCGGTGGTTTCGTTGACGTATAAGGTCTCTTCCGCGATATCCTGCGCGAAATCCTCCAGCTGCGGATAGCTCTCGTCCCACTGGACCCGATCTTCGGCCCGCATTTCCACATTGACTTTCCGTACAATGGCCATGATGGCATCAAGGTCACTCGCTTGAGCGTTGCGAATCATTCGTTCGATTCTCCTTTCGGTCGTTTCATCTCCTGCCAGAGGAACTCCGTATTCTGCCGCATTCTATGGATTAGATCGCTGGCTTGCCGGATCTCGTCGGCGCTGAACCCTTTCAGACAGGCTTCGATATGCGTGTTTTCCTCGGCGATTATCAGATCGTAGATCGGCAGCGCCCGGGAGGTGGGGTACAGTTTGGCCGCCCGGTTGTCGGCGGCGTCTTTTTCTTTATGGACATAGCCGCTCTGTATCAACTTCTGAATGGCTTTGGTGGTGGTCGTTTTATCGACTTTGAGAACATTCGACAATTGGGCGAGATTCAGACCGGGATGCTCGCAGATGCGGGTCAGGAAGATGAACTGTCCTTTCTGCAGCCGATATTCCTTGTATTTCAGATCGCATTTGGAATGGATGATCCGGGAAAGCGCACCGATCTCCCGCAATAAATCATTCTCGAGCGCAGCGATGGCAGGCACCTCCTCGATTGGTTGAACTTTCAACTATTAGTATAAGGCAAGATTGTTGAAAGTTCAACTATAAATGCAACTCAATTTACATGAACTCGGCTAAGCTTGAAACGGAACCGGGCCGGGACCCGGAAGGCGCAGCCTGGGATCGGCCAAAATGCAACATTATATTAATGAAGGGACCGAGTCAATGCACTTCGCTGCTTCATCTTAAAATACCTTTCCGGGTTGGAAAGGTATTTTTATTTTCGGAGGAGATGCGATGAGAAGGGCGGTGGGAGCGGGTATTCTCAGATAGGGGTCACTCCTGTCTGATTGCGGTATTTCAGGGGAGTCGTTCCGGTCAATAGTTTGAACTTCCGGATGAAATTGTTTTGATTGTTGAAACCCACCAGTTGGGAGATCTGATCGATGGTGGAGTCGCCCTGCTCCAGCAGGATCTTCGCTTCGGTAATGCGCGTTTTCAATAAAAATTCGTAGGGAGTCAGCCCGGTCTGTTTTTTAAAGAGGCGGATGAACGAATACTGGCTCACATGGAAATTCCGGGCCAACTCCTGGATGTTGATGTCGGTGGCGTAATGAATCTCAAAGAAGGAGATGGCTTCGGCGATGATTTTCTTGGCGAATAACGGCAGCCGCACCGTGGATTGCTGATGCTTTTGGATGCCCAGTTCAGTAAGGACGGCGCTGATCAGGTTGGAAAGGATCAGATCGCCGGTCGGTTCATGAGTTTGCGTCCATTGCAGGATCTGTTCGATATTCATTTCGATGGCGCCCGTATTCTCCAGGAAAATGGGTTCGAAGGAGTCGCCGTTGAGCAGTTGCAGATAGTCGATGTCCTGGTTGCAATCGAAACGGACCCATAAGATCTCCCACATATCCCCGACCGTCTTGTAATGGTGATATTTGGCGCAATCGATCAAGATCGTGGAGCCTTTCTGCAGTTGGAAGTGGCGCTCTTCGTAAGTGATTTCGCCAGCGCCCGCGAGGGTAACCAACGCCAAGTAATTGTTCAGCCCTTCTCGTTCCACATCATAGCTGCCGGTGGCGTAAAAATGGCCGCAGGCCATTACCCGGAACGGCAGTTTTTTGGAGGTCGGCCCGGGCGTGTACAGGATAAATTTGGAGTTGGGGAGGAAGGCATCGTTAACTTTATATAAATAGCGGCTCATCGACCAAAACCTCGCAATTTTTATATATTTTTAGTCAATTATTAGTGGTGAAAGGCTGTTATAGCTATAATATAATTATATTAAACCTTTGCAATAAATCAATAAGAAAGAGATGATTTCATGCCCGAATGGAAGAATGATCAGGAACTTTTTACATTGCTGAAAAAGGAATTATACACGCCGGTGGTGGGAGATATCCTGGATCAAAAAGGAAGATTCCATCAGTTTTTGCCGCAGCCGATTCAACCGTTGCGGGAAGCGATGGTTTTGGCCGGTCGGGCGATGCCGGTGTTGATGATTGACGTCTATGGCGAGCAAAAGAAGCCTTTTGGCCTCCTCACCGAAGCGTTGGATCAATTGGAGCCGGGCGAAATTTATCTGGCCAGCGGCGGGGCGATGCGTTGCGCTTATTGGGGCGAGCTCTTGACCGCCACGGCCCGGACGCGAGGCGCGGTCGGCGCGGTGATCAACGGGTTTATCCGCGACACGCCCAAGGTTTTGGAGCAAAATTGGCCGGTCTTTGCGCGGGGGCGGTATGCCCAGGACTCTTCGGTCCGGACCCAGGTGGTCGATTACCGGGTTCCGATCGAGGTGGGCGAGGTTTGGGTCAACCCCGGCGATCTGGTCTTCGCCGATCTGGACGGCGTGCTGATTATCCCGCGGGAGCTCGAGGCGGAAGTGATCGAACTGGCGCTGGCCAAAGCCCGCGGCGAAAAAAAGGTGCGCCAAGCGATTGAAAACGGGATGTCCAGCACCGATGCGTTCAAGGAATTTGGGATCCTGTGAGGGATAAAGCCGACGGTTCGAGAAAGGTGTCATATTATGAAAGAATTTTTGACTGAAGATTTTCTGCTGGATAGTCCGGCCGCGCGCACGCTCTATTTCGACTATGCCGCGAAGATGCCGATTTACGACTATCATTGTCATATCCCGCCCGAATCCATCGCCGCGGACAAAAAGTTTAAAAACCTTACCGAGCTGTGGCTGGGCGGCGATCATTACAAATGGCGGGCCATGCGCAGCAACGGGATCCCGGAACGGCTGGTCACCGGCGATGCCCATGATTATGACAAATTCAAGGCCTGGGCGGCGACCGTGCCCAATTGCATCGGCAACCCGCTGTATCATTGGACCCATTTGGAATTGCGACGTTATTTCGGAATTACCGAAATATTGAATGAAACCACCGCCGATGCCATTTGGGAAAAATGCAACGCCCAATTGCAAAGGGATGATTATTCGGTGAAGAATCTGATCCGGCGCTCCAATGTCCGGGTGCTGGCCACCACTGAGGACCCGCTGGACGATCTGGAGCATCACCGGCAGATCTGGCGGGACCCTGATTTCGCGGTCAAGGTGTCCACCGCTTTCCGGCCGGACAACGCCGTGGAGATCGGCCAGCCCGAGTTCGTCAACTGGGTGAAACAGCTGGAGAAGGTATCCGGCCTGAGCATCGGCGATTCCTATTCGCATTTCCTGGAGGCGTTGGAGGCGCGGCTGAATTACTTCCACCAAAACGGCTGCCGCATCGCCGACCACGCCCTGGATGAGGTCTGCTACCGCCGCGATACCGGCGGCGAGGTCGCGGCGGCCTTTAAGAAACGGATGAACGGCGGCGGGCCGTTGACTCCGGAGGAGATCGAGGTATTCCGCACCGAAACGCTGCTTTTCTTCGGCAGGCAATATCATCAGCTGGACTGGGCCATGCAATTGCATATCGGCGCCATGCGTTTCAACAACACCCGGATGCGGCGGGTGTTCGGCTTCGATTCCATCGGCGACCGCCCGTTCGCCAAACCGCTGGCGCTCCTCTTGGATGCGTTGGACCAATGGGATCAATTGCCGCGGACGATTCTTTATTGCCTGAATCCCAGCGACAATGAGATCATCGGGACCATGATCGGTAATTTCCAGGACGGCAGTTACCCCGGCAAGATCCAATTCGGCTCGGGCTGGTGGTTCAATGATACCGAGGAGGGAATCACCCGCCAACTGAAAGCCCTGGCCGATCTGGGGCTGTTAAGCCGGTTCGTGGGCATGCTCACCGATTCCCGCAGTTTTATCTCTTATCCCCGCCACGAGTATTTCCGCCGGGTGCTTTGCAACCTGATCGGCGGTTGGCTGGAATCGGGCCGGTTGCCGAAAGACCTGGAACTGCTGGGCCGGACGGTCGAAAATATTTGTTATTGCAATGCCGAACGATACTTTAAGTTATGAGAGGTAAGAGGAATGGCGGGGCAATTTGGGCAAGCTTGTTTTCAGATTGAGAGGGCGGATAATGTTTGTACCGCGCTGGCGGACCTGGCTCCGGGGGCCATCAAGGTCAATGGCAACGCGGCGGTACCGTCGCTGACCATCGCCCAGGCCATTAAAAGCGGGCATAAACTGGCCAACCGGGCGATCGCGCCGGGTGAACCGATCCTTAAATATGGCGTCGTCATCGGCAAAGCGCTGCGCCCGATCGTCGCCGGCGAATGGGTTCATCTGCATAATTGCCGCAGCCTGTATGACGAGCGGTCGGGAAGCCTCGACCTGAATACCGGAGCACCGACGGATACCAAGTGCGAATAAGTTTCATTGTAGGAATATTTTCGTCACTCCAAATTTGAAATATCGCAAGAATGTAATATGCAATCGCTGAGGTAACGGCTGATGATAAAGGACCTGCAACGAAGCTGGCGAGGATTTTTGCGCCAGGACGGCTCCAAGGGGATCCGCAACAAGATATTGATCATTTACACGGTGGAATGTTCGTCGTTTGTGGCGAAGGAGATCGGCGCCGCTTTTCCCGGCAATGACGTCGATGTGGTCGGCTTTTCGGGATGTACTGACAACGAGTACGCGGTGCGGATGCTGCTGGCCCTGATCCGCCATCCCAATGTCGGGGCGGTTTTGCCGGTCGGCCTGGGTTGCGAGTATATTCAGGCGGAGTGGTTGGCCCAAAAAGCGGCCGAAGCCGGGAAGCTCAGCCAGTGGCTCCTGATTCAGGAATGCGGCGGTACCTCAAAAACGGTGGCGCGGGGCAGGGAAATCGTCGCGGTCATGCAGCAACGGCTGGCCGACGAGTCCGTCAGGGTACCGATGGACTTGACCGACCTGATCATCGGCGCGGAGTGCGGCGGTTCCGATTTCACCTCCGGCCTGGCCGGTAATGTCGTGGTGGGCAGGGTCTTCGACGCCCTGGTGGATCTGGGCGGCACCGCTATTTTCGAAGAGATTGTCGAGGCCATCGGGCTGCGGGAACTGCTGACGCAGCGGGCCAAAAACGAGCGGGCGCGGCGGGAGATCGCCTGCACCTACGATAAAGCCTTGGCTTATTGCCAAGCAGTGCGCCAGTTCTCGATTTCGCCGGGCAATTTTGTGGGCGGGCTGACCACGATCGAGGAGAAGAGCATGGGCGCCGTCGTCAAAAGCGGTTCCCGGCCGATCGAGGGCGTCTTGAAAGTCGCCGGGCGTCCCGGCGGCAAAGGGCTTTGGCTGTTGGACAGCACGCCCGATCCGCACTGGATGCAGTTCGGGTATACCAATCCCAATGACAATGAGGGATTAATGGACTTAATCACTTGCGGCGCCCAGTTGCTTTTCCTGGTAACCGGGCGGGGAACGGTCGTGGGCAGCGCGGTCGCCCCAGTAATCAAGATCACCGGCAATGAAGCGACCTATCAACGGATGATCGAGGATATGGACTTCTGCGCCGGAGCGGCCCTGACCGGCGAGAAATCGCTGGAAACGCTGGCCCTGGAACTGCTGGACCAAGTGTGCGCGGTCTGCGCGGGCGAGCAAAGCAAGTCGGAACGGATGGGGCATAAAGAATACTTCATCCCTTATAAATATCAAACCACGAATATTGAGACAACGAGGTGCAATTCATGAAGAGTTATCAGGAGATGTTCAGCTTAAAAGGGGAGAGGGCTTTGATCACCGGCGCGGCCACCGGCCTCGGCCGGGCCATTGCCGAGTGTTTTGTCAACGCCGGTGCCGAAGTGATTGTGGTGGGCCTGGAAGATGAGGCCTTCGGTAACCGGGTCTGCGCTGAAATGGGTCCGGGCGTCCATTACCTGCGTTTTGACATCAGTGCCACGGACAAGACCGACGCCTTCGTTCAAGAAGCGATCGCCAAGTTCGGAGCGATCACGATCCTGGTGAACAATGCCGGCGTACATTGCAAAAAGCCGATCGAGGAGACCACGGACGCCGATTTCCGCAAGGTCATGGATGTCCACATCATGGGGGCCTTCGCGCTGACTCGGGCCATCGTGCCGTATATGAAAGCGCAACACAAAGGGAGCATTATTTTTCAAGCGTCGATGACTTCGTTCATCGGACAGCCTTACGTGATCGCTTATTCCTGCGCCAAATCCGGCTATCTCGGACTGGTGCGGACGCTGGCGACCGAAATTTCCCCAGACGGCATCCGGGTGAATGCGATCGCGCCGGGCTGGATCGATACGCCCATGTTGCATCAGGCGATCGACGGCGATGAAGTGCGGACTCATAAGATTCTGGGCCGGACGCCGCTAGCCAAGTTCGGTCAGGCCGAGGATATCGGCTGGGCCGCGGTTTACCTGGCTTCCCAGGCCGCCGGTTTTGTGAATGGCGTGATTCTGCCGGTCGACGGCGGGGCGCTGATCGGTTTTTAACAATCAATAGCGATTATCGATAACGAGGTGCAGCAATGAAGAACTATCAGGAAATGTTCAGTTTACGTGGTGAAAGAGCGCTGATTACCGGCGCCACCACCGGTCTGGGACGGTCGATCGCCGAGTGTTTTGTCGACGCCGGCGCCGAAGTCATCGTGGTGGGCCTGGAGGATGCGGCCATCGGCGACAAAGTCTGTGCCGAACTGGGCTCGCAAACGCATTATATGCGCTTTGACGTCAGCGCGACGGACCAGGCGGACGCTTTCATCAAAGAAGTGACCCGGAAGTTTGGCGAGGTTTCCATCCTGGTGAATAACGCCGGAGTCCATTGCAAAAAACCGCTTGAGGAGACGACCGACGCCGATTTCCGGAAGGTCATGGACGTTCACGTCATGGGGGCCTTTGCCCTGACCCGTGCCGTCGTGCCGTATATGAAGGCCAAAAGAAAAGGAAGCATCCTTTTTCAGACATCAATGTCCGCTTTCATGGGCGCGCCCTATGTGATCGCTTATTCCTGCGCCAAATCGGGGTACCTCGGCATGATACGGACGCTGGCGACCGAGATCTCTAAGGACGGCATCCGGGTGAACGGGATCGCCCCGGGCTGGATTGACACGCCCATGCTGCATCAGGCGATCGACGGCGATGAAGTCCGAACCCAGAAGATCCTGGGCCGGACGCCGATGGCCAAGTTCGGTCAGTCCGAAGATATCGGTTGGACCGCGGTTTACCTGGCTTCGCCGGCCGCGAGCTTCATCAACGGGGTGGTCCTCCCGGTGGATGGCGGCGCTTTAATCGGGTTTTAGCGGAAATATTTACGTGTAAAATTCGGCGAAAAAAAGCCGAACAAAATAAAGGGAGGTATGTAGACATGAAACAGAATCGGATCCGGATGATGGTCACAGTTTTATGCCTGGCAATGCTTTGCGCGGTTTTTGGCTCCTTCGGTCTGGCGGCCCAGCAGAAGGAATTGCGGATCAGCGCTCAGGCCTGGTTTTTCGGCAAATACCAACTGAATGAGGCCGCCGACCACTTCATGAAGACCCACCCCGGGGTGAAGGTCAGCTTCGACAAGGTTGACAACTCCGACGCTACCACTTACATTTTACAATGGTCCCAAAACAAAACCAATTGCGATCTGGTTATCGGGCCGCTCCCGGCCCAGGCGGTCATCTTTGCGGCCCAAAATTACATCATCAATTTCGACTCCGGGTTCTTTGACAAGAGTGTGAAGAAGTCCGACTTTGTCCCGTCCATTCTCAAGCTGGGCAATATCGGCGGCCACCAGTACATGATCCCGATGCTGGGCGAGGTCATGTTCATCGTGGTCAATAAGAAACTGATGAAAAACGCCGGGCTGGTTGACAAAAACGGCAATGTCCTCACGCCGAAGGACTGGAATGAGCTGGCGGAGTTCGCCAAGAAAGCGACCATCGTCGAGAACGGGAAGGTGGTCCAGACCGGGCTCTCCATCGACTGGGGCGTCAATTTCATGGCCCATTCCTATCTGGCTTGCCTGCAGGGACTCAAAGGCAGCTTTTACGAGTCCAATAAACGGACGGTCGATTTTACCAGCAAACAGGCCAAGGCTTTGCTGACCAGTTGGCAGAAGTTGGTCAAGGACGGCTATACTCCGGTGGACACCTTCGCCGATATGGACGCCGGCCGCACCAATTTTAAAGCCGGCAAGGTGGCGATGCACCTGAGCGCCGCTTCCCGCTGGGTGGAAGCCGGCGAACTGCTGGGCGCCGACAATGTCAGCGTCATCCCCATCCCGGGCACCGACAAACACGGTTCGTTCCTGTACACGCAGGGAATCGTCATCCCCAGGACGTCTCCGGAGCAGGCCCTGGCGAAACAATTCATCAAAGAGGAACTGCTGGCGCGGGACTTTCAGCTGTACGCCATGAATAAGTTCGGCAAGATGTCGCCGATCGCCGCCCATTACAAACAGGCGCTCTCGCCGCAATGGAAAATGGTCCTGGACACGGTCAATAAGAGCGCTACTTTCCCGCTGTACAAAGATTGGAACAAGCTGGAACGGGCCATGCAGGTCGAGATCCAAAAATGCCTGACCGATAAACAAACGGTCGACGAAACCCTGAGTACCTTGAAAAAGACCATTGATTCCCTGGATCAAACGGTCGGTTTGAAAGATTAAAACTGCGGACGGGATCGGGGGCGTTTCCGAATGCCCCCGATTGCCGTTCCACACCCGGGAGGGATTATTTTGAACAAAACCCCGTCAGAAGCATTAATGATTCAGCCCCAAAACCATGCGGTCCGGCAATGGCTGAAAGGGCAGATTCCCGGTTACTTCTTTCTGATGCCCGGTTTCATCTTCATTTTCGTTTTCATGATCTATCCGCTGTTTAATTCGTTGTATTTGAGTTTTTGCAAGTATAACTTCGCTTTCGATCCCAAGCCGACCTTCGCCGGATTGGAGAACTTCACCAAGATGCTGTCCGACAGTTCATTCATGGTGGCCTTCGGGAACACCATGTTCTTCAGCGTGATCTTTTTCGCGCTGATCATGGTGCTGTCCCTGGTGATCGCGATTATTCTCGACAAGAAGCTGCCGTGGTCGGGCTTCTTCCGGACGTCGATCTTCCTGCCGGTGGTGATCCCGTTATCCTTGAGCGGGATCGTCTTCCAATGGATTCTCAATGAGAATTACGGCCTGCTCAATTTCTTCCTGAGCGATTTTTTGCACTTGGGATTCCTGGCCAAGAACTGGCTGGGCGATTCCCAGTGGGCCATGCTCAGCTTGGTCGGGGTCAGCCTCTGGAAGTACATGGGCATGCTGGTGGTGCTGTACCTGGCGGGACTCCAGAGCATTCCCAAGGAACTGTATGAGGCGGCCACGGTGGACGGGGCTTCGGAATGGCAGAAGATCCTCAAGGTGATCCTGCCCAACCTGCGCGAGACCTTCGTAATCTGCGGCATCTGGTCGATCATTCAATCGATCAAAGTTTTCGAACAACCGTTTATCATGACCCAGGGCGGGCCGGGAACCGCGACGCTGGTCCTGTATCAGTACACCTGGGAAAACGCCTTCAAGTTTTATGAGATCGGCTATGCTTCGGCGATGGCGTACGTCATGGCGGCCATCATTTTACTGCTATCGTTTTTGAACCTGAAACTGAGTCGCACGGAATGAAGGAGGGCTGCGCCGTGAAAAAACCGCTCACGATCGCCCGGGCTTTTTTGTTCGCCTGTTTGATCGTCATTGCTTTCGTCTTTCTGGTGCCGTTTCTATGGACGGTGCTCACTTCGCTGAAATTGGACAAAGAGATTTATTCCAGTCGGATGATTATCCTGCCGAGCCGGATCACTCTGACGCATTACGTTCGGGTTTTGACGCAGATGAAGGAGGTCATCAACTTCTTCGTCAACACGGTTTCGATCACCCTATGGAGCGTCGGCGGAACCATGCTCTTGAGCGCGATGATGGGTTACGCCTTCGGCAAATTGACGTTTTTCGGCAAGAACGTCTACCTGCTGTTTGTGATGATCATCCTCACGTTGCCGTATGCGATTTACTTGATTCCGATCTATATCATGGAAAACCGCCTGGGCTTGGTTAATACCCATCCCGGCTTGATTTTGCCGTATATCGCCATCAATCTGCCGATGTCGATCTTCGTAATGCGGGGCATCTTCATCAACATTCCCAACGAGATCGCCGAATCGGGCATGATCGACGGCTGCAACTTTTATCAGATCTGGTCCAAGATCATGCTGCCCCTGGCCCGTCCGGGCCTGGCGGTGGTGATGATCTTCACCTTCATCAATGTCTGGGGCGAGTTCATGTTCGCCCGGACCCTGTCGAGTTCGCCGGCGGCGCAAACCTTGGCGGTGGGAATCACCTTCCTGCGCGACGAGGCCTCCTCCTGGCAATACGGGACGCTCTGCTCGGTGATTACTTTGTCATTGATTCCGCTGCTGGCGGTCTTCCTGAGCATGCAGAAATACTTTATTGAAAAAGGCTTGATGGAAGGGGCCTTGAAAGGCTGAAGACGGTTGCCGGGCGGGTCGGCGCGATCCGATCGGAGCGCAACCGTCGCGGGATATCAGGGATATGAGGAGCAAACGATGAAAATTATCAAATTTGAAACCTGGTGGGTCCGGCGCGACCAGTGTCTGTTCGACGAAAAGCGCCAGGGCAAGAGCGGCATGCCTTGGGACGTGGTGGTCGTGAAACTGACCACCGATAGCGGCATCGCCGGGATCGCCACCGCGCTGGCGGCGCGTTCGGGCGCGGTGACCGAGGCTTACCTGCAGGAGAATGTGGCGCCGATCCTGATCGGGCGGGACCCTTACGATCGGGAAGCCATCTGGCAGGAACTCTGGAACATCGACCGCCATCTCTGCTTTTTCCCGGTTTATCTGACCGGGCCGGTGGACGTGGCGTTGTGGGATATCGCGGCCCAGGCGGCCGGGCTGCCGCTGTACAAATACCTGGGGGCTTACCGGAACCAGCTGCCGGTCTACGCCAGCGGCCTTTTCCACCAAAATGTCGCCGAGTATGTCCAGGAAGCCTTATATTATCAGTCCAAGGGGATCAAAGCCTACAAAGCGCACCCGCCCGGGCCGATAGCGGTGGATCTCCAGGTGCACCAGGCGGTGCGCGACGCGGTGGGTCCCGACTTCACACTCATGACCGATCCGGTGGCCGAGTACAGCCTGGATGAGGCGGTCACCATCGGCCGGCAATTGGAACGGTTGAATTACCGCTGGTTCGAGGAACCTTTCCGCGACTTCGAATTGTATAAGTACCAGGAATTGTGCCGGATCCTGGATATCCCGGTCGCGGCCACCGAAACGACCCGGGGCTGCCACTGGGGAGTGGCCCAGTCCATTGCCCAGCACGCCGCGGATATCGTCCGCGCCGACGTCTCCTGGAAAAACGGCATCACCGGAACCCTGAAAATCGCTCACCTGGCGGAGTCGTTCGGACTGCGCTGTGAGATTCATACCACCACCATGAATTACATGGACATCGTCAACCTGCATGTGTCGTGCGCCATCCGCAATTGCGAATACTTCGAGTATTTCGTGCCGGAGAGCGACTTCCAACTGCCGATGCGCGGCGCGCTGCCCATCGATGAGCAGGGGATGATCACCGTTCCGGAGAGGCCCGGCATCGGGGCCGAACTGGATTGGGAGCTGATCGAGCGGCAATGCGCTTCCTATAAAGTGCTCGAAGCATGATTGCCCAACGGCATGTAAGTTGTTTCACGGATAAACGGACCCACCCGGCATGATGAGCGGATGGGTCCGTTTATTTTATCGATGCGGATGATCATGGCCTGGAAAACCGGCAATGATCGAAACGGCCGGCCGTGCAAGGAGAAACCGTTCGACAAGTCGAATGATTCTAGCGATAAATTATTTCGGGGATGCGAGTGCGCTTTCAGCGCTGACACCGAACGGGAGGCATGACCGTTGGCGGATAACCAGACGGACTGGACCATCGAAAAACGAGTGGCGAGAACCATCGCCAATTTGGAGAAACACCAGATGGGCGGCTTTTATGTCGCCGATGAGATCCAACTGCGAGCCAAGATCAAGGAATGGATCCCTGCGCGAGCGACGGTGGCGGTGGGCGATTCGATGACCCTTTTCGAAACCGGCGTCATCGATCTGCTGCGCGACGGAACGTACGATTTTCTCGACAAGTACCGCTCCGGAATTACGGCCGCCGCTAAAAAAGAGCTATACCGGCGCAGCTTCAGCGCGAACACCTTTTTGTGCAGCACCAACGCCCTGACCGAGGCGGGCGAGCTTTACAACATCGACGGCAACGGCAGCCGGGTTGCGGCGTTGCTGTATGGGCCGGATCAGGTGATCGTGGTGGCTGGGATCAATAAGATCGTCGGGGACCTGGCCGAGGCGGAACGGCGGGCCAGAAACCTTGCGGCGCCGCTGGACGCCAAACGCTTGGGCAAGAACACGCCTTGCGCTTCCCTGGGCTACTGTGTGGACTGTCAAAGCCCGGCCAGAATCTGCAATGATTTCGTGGTGATCAAGCGGCAGTTCGTCAAGGACCGCATCAAAGTGATCATCGTCGGCAAATCACTGGGTTATTGATCCCCGCTGTTTCTCCCGGAGTGGGGAAGTGGGGCTGGCAGTCGGGGATGGTTCTTCAAGATTCGAAGAAGCATCTCCGGCCTTCGGCGATGCTTCTTCAAGCCTTGGTCATCTAGTGCCAAAGATTAATCATGCATTTTCAAACCTTGGTCCTGCATCTTGAAGCCTCGGATCAGCTTCTCCAAGCCTTGGGGATGTAGGGATGGTCTTTGGGGAAGCAGGGATGGTCGCGTCCTATGAAAGGACCATGACGTACCTTACAAGGACGAAGACCATACCTAACAAGGATCATGGTGTACCTGACAAGGATGCGCTGGTCCTTTTAGGGGCGAAGACCGTCCCTAACACGGACATGTCTCATCCCTAGAGGGATGACGATTGTCCCTAAAGGACCGAGGAGTATAACTGACATGAGGGCTCCACTCCCGCCGCGGACTGAATTAATTCCGGGAGGTTTGGAACAATTTCCGCCCGGACGGATCCGTCTCCCTGATGGGGGAAGCGCGTTTTGACAAGTATCGAGCACTGGTCGACCGTTCCGGGAGGCAGCTTTAGTTTAATGGCTGCGTATACCTGGCGGGGCCTGATAATGCGATTTATTGCTTCGTTTGATGCTCCGGCGCTTTTCGGGTGAGGGTGATGGAACGAAATGGATCGCTATTCGCAACCGTTTTCCAAAACTTAATACCGGATTGTTACGAGCGTTCTAACACGGAAGAAAGTCAATGAAATGCCATTTTTGACCTCCTATTATTTTTAAAAACAAAGGAGGAATATTTCGTTGACTTTTCCAGGACGGTGATCTACAATGTTCTTAGCAAACGGTTGCATAACGACGACTGCAATTAATATACTTGAAAATCAAAGATGGAGGCAATTGGTTGTATAAAGAATCCGGTAATAAAAGGCTGACCATTAGGGATTTGGCACGGATGGCGGGCGTTTCGCCCTCGACTATCTCGCGAGTCATGAATAATAATCCCGGAATCTCGGATGAGACGCGGGAAAGGATCAAACAGTTACTGATTCAGACCGATTTCAAACCCAGTGAGAAAGCGCGGAATTTTTTTAAAGGTCATGCCGGGGCCATCGGCTTGGTGATCCCGCGACCCGATGAATATGTGTTCAGCAACCCCTTTTATCTCGACATCCTGCGCGGCGCAGTGGACGCTTCAGCCAGGGGAAAAATGAATTTGCTGATTGTAACCTCGGAAAAAGACTCATGTATCAACTTATTTCAGCAAGAACAAGTAGACGGCGTCATTATCGTCAGTGCCCAGCAAAACGACTACGAACTCATGAAACTGAATGAAAACAGCTTTCCCTTTGTGATGCTGTGCCGGCTGATCGGGAGCGACATCTTCAATCAGGTAGAGATCGACGATTTCAAGGCGGCGAAACAAGCGACCGAATACCTGATCCAATTGGGCCATAAAAAGATCGCTTTCATTGGCTGCCCGATTAAAGTCGCATCCGGCTATTACCGTCTCGAGGGTTATCGTCAGGCCTTGGCCAATCATGGCATTTCGGTGGCTGAAAACTTGATTACCACCAGTGAAATTCCGCTTTCAAATGTCGGTGCCCAGAGCGTGAAGGAGATCTTGGCCAATGTCCCCGAGACGACCGCGTTTTTTGCCTTTAATGATCTGGTGGCCATCGGCGCGCTGGATGCTCTGCGCGTGGCGGGCTATCAACCGGGCCATGATATTTCGGTCATGGGATTTGACGACATCTTTGCGGCCAGATTCACTCATCCGCCTTTGACTACGGTCCGGCAATCGGGTTATGAGAAAGGCAAACTGGCGGTGGAACGCCTGTTGGAAGTAATCAACGGCGATCCGACTCCCCGGCGGATTTTTTTAGAAACGTCACTCGTCATCAGAAATTCGTGCCATCAACCGTAATAAAAAAATTTTCTATTTTTACTCAACCGGTTGCATAAGATATTTAATGAAAATAAAGATATTTTTCGATAATATAAATTATGGCATTATAATTAATTTATATTGGATAGTTTATTATAATAAATAAGCGTAATAGTAAGAAGTGATAATAATTTTTTCAATGAAATTTAGCAAAACTAATTTAGAAACCGGTTTCGTTAATCGGTAAATGCCCTGTGCCACTCATGAAAGCAACAGAGATAGGCAAGGATGACGGATTATCGAGGAGGTGATGCGGATAGATTGACCGATTGGCAAGAAAAACAATAAAAGGGAGGTTAATGAAGTGATGACCAAAAAGGTTTTATTTGGATCGCTGGTACTCATTCTGACTTTAGCCTTTATGAATGGGGCTTTTGCGGAGCCCCAGATCATCGAGTTCTGGGACGTCAATACCCGGGCGCCGCACGTCGCGGCTTTCAACCGGATCATGAGCGATTTTGAGAAGGAAACCGGGATAAAGGTGAAAAAGTCGATCTTTTCCACCGGGGAGTTGATGACCCAGATATCGACGGCCAAGGCCGGCGGAACGCTGCCCGATGTCATCCTGGCTGATTATGGCGATACGCAGAGCGTTAGCATGGGCCTGATGGGCGTGGCCGCTCCGGTAGACGATATCATCCGGGAAAGGGGCCAAAAATACTGGGTGCATCCGATTTTCATCAAACGCGCCAGCTTCGATGGAAAATGTTACGGAGTGCCTTGGATCACTTTTCCGCATGTCTTGGTGTACCGGAAAGACTGGTTTGATGAGAAAGGCTTGACTGCTCCCAAGACTTGGGAGCAATGGTATCAAGCGGCCAAGAAACTTACCGAGGATACCGATAAAGACGGCAAAATCGACCGTTGGGGCACAGTCTTCGGGTTCAAAGAGGGATTTCCATTTATGGACTTAGTTTGCAGCAATGGCGATTATTGGTGGGACAAGAACGGCAATCCGACGGTCGGACCCCGCACTCGGCAGACGGTAGATTTTTTCCGCAAGATGGCCAATGAGACGATGTATCCCGGTTCGGTGAATTATACCCATGAAGACACGCGGCTCGCATTCACCAAAGGGATCGCCGCGATGATCGCCACCAGCACCTCTTATCTTTTCCCGTTCGACCGGGATGTTCCGCACTGGTTCGAGGAGGGGAAGATCGCCGCGACGGGCATACCGGTGAACGTGAAGGGCCGAGAAGGCACCTGGATCGGCTATAATTCCCTGGTCGCCGTGAAGGGGCCCCGGGAAAAAGCGGCCAAGCAATTTATCCAGTTCATTATCAGGAAAGATGTTGCAGCCAGGTATTTTTCGAACAACGTGGCGGGTCAGATCCCGGCCTTGAGCCCGGTATGGGAGGATCAGGATTTTTGGAAGGCGCGCGAAAAATTCAGATCTACTTACAGCGCCGCTTTGACATCCGTCAAGGCGAGCAAATGGGATGAACCGGTCGTGCCGTGGTCGGGGATCTTTTATTCAAAGGCTGGCTACGATAAGGTCATGGATAACATTTACGTAATGAAATGGTCGACGCCGAAAGTGTTGTCGTGGCTGAGACAAACCATTACCGAGGTCAAGTCGGACTGGAAATGATTCGGGGGAAATTGCCGGGCCATGGCCATGGCCCGGCAATTTATGAAGAATATCAGGCCTATCCCAGCAGTTGCAGTGAGGAGAGCGAAGCCTAGATGAATAATAATTCGCAGTCAATGCATGAGGGCCGGTTATTTAAATCCGAAACCAAACTTGGACTAGCCTTTTTCCTACCGGCCTTTATCGTTCTTGGCATATTCTTGTTGTGGCCGTGCCTGCAAGTGATCATCCTCAGCTTTACCAAGACCAATCTGCTCCAGCCTGACCGGGCCGGACGGTTTATCGCTCTACAGAACTATCGGTGGCTGTATCAAGATACCGGGTTTTGGATCGCTTGTTACCGTTCCTTGGTCTTTACCTTTTTCTCGACGGTGCTCAGCATTTTTTTGAGTTATTGCATCGCCGCGCTCGTCAATTTCGATTTTCGCGGTAAATCAATCGTCTATGCCGGGCTGTTTCTTCCCTGGGTTATCTCTGATGTAATTACCGCCTTTGTTTTTCGCTGGAATTATGACATGACCTATGGCATCTTCAATTATTTACTAGTGAATATTCTACACCTGCTGCCGGAACCCATCTCATGGCTGGGTTCACCGGATACAGCCCTGGGGGCGGTGATCTTCGCGAGCGTCTGGCGGTTCATGCCTTTTTCCACCCTGGTAATTCTGGCGGCACTGAAACAAGTTTCAGAGGAGTTGACGGAAGCGGCGCGGTTGGATGGAGTGTCAACCTGGGGATTGCATACCAAAATCATCATTCCGAGCATCAAGGCTCCCTTGGTCGTGTTATTTACACTGCGCGTCGGCGCATTGTTCCGTAGTTTCGATCTGGTGTGGCTGCTGACCAAGGGCGGACCGGGCGACGCCACCAATGTTCTGCCCATTCTGTATTATCGCACTGCTTTTCAGGGCATGGATTTAGGATTGGCGACCGCGGTCGCGGTACATATTTTCCTATTTGTCGGACTGATTTACTTTATCATCTACAAAGCTTTCGGGAAGGAGGCATTTTCATAGAGAATCCTTTTCGAAGCGATGATAGGAGGGTTGAAGCGTGGATGTAACAGCGAGAAAACCGCTCAAAAGGCTGTGGCGGTTGGTTGCCCTGACGGTAATTATCGTAATTGTGCTGATCAATTGTTTTCCGATTTATTGGATGGCTTTAACATCTTTTCGGCCGGAGACGGAGATTATCAGTAAAATACCGCGCATCTTGCCGGACGGAGCAATGACACTGAAGAATTATCGCAATATTTTCAGCGGTTTCTCCGGGGAGGTGCAGATCACACAAAGCGCGTTTATTTTCATTCGGAACTCGATCATCGTGGCCACCATCAGCACCTTTCTGACTTTGCTTTTGGCTTCCCCGGCCGCCTACGCGCTGGTTCGTCTCAAATTTCCAGGGCGGGAACTGGCCGCCAGCAGCGTATTGCTCTGTTACCTGGTGCCGCCTTTGGCCTTGATTGTACCGATTTTCATTCTCTGCGTCAAGTTCAATCTGCAGAATTCCTTGATTGGCTTGACGATCATCGAAACCATATTCAATATACCCGTTTGCTTGTGGTTATTGCGGGGATATTTTGTAAAAATGCCGCTCGAAGTCGAGGAGTCGGCCTTGGTCGACGGCTGCCGGCGGCTACAGGTCATCTCCAAGATCATTTTGCCGATGGCGTTGCCGGGAATGACGGTCGTGGCCCTGGTGTGCTTCTTAAATGCCTGGAACTCGTATCTTTTCCCATTGATCTTGATCCGGTCGGATCTGGTAAAAACCGCTCCGGTGGGCCTATCCATTTATCTGAATGAGCAGATTGGAATGGTCTGGGGTGAGATGATGGCGGCCGGAACGGTGATTGCCATTCCCATCATCATTATTTTCCTTTTGATTCAGCGCAATTTAATTGGCGGAATTACGGTAGGTGCGATTAAAGGCTGAGTATCACGATACGTAACATCATTAGGAGGGGTAGTTCAATGCCGGAACAAAATAAAGTACTGATTTCCTTGCCAACCACCTTTGAACAATATTTGACTTCGACCATTACCATTTTGGAAGAGAGTGGTTTTCCGGTGACTGCTTGCTGGAATGACGCGGGACTCCCCAAGCCCGAGCTTCTGAAGCTGGTCGCGGACAAGGTCGGTTTCATTGTGGGCCTGGACATCGTCGATGAGGAGGTTATCGCGGCCGGAAAGCGACTGAAGGTTTTGTCGAAACACGGTATCGGGACCGATAATATCAACATCCGGGCCGCCACCAAGCACGGTGTGGTCGTATGCAATACGCCCGGCAGCAATTCCACAGCGGTGGCCGATCTGACGCTGGGCCTGATGATCTGTCTGGCCCGAAAGATCATCGCGGCCGACGCGACAGTGCGTCAAAGCCAACTGTTGCCGTACATCGGCCCGGAATTTGCCGAAAAAACGCTGGGGATCATCGGCCTAGGCAATATCGGCAAGAAGGTGGCGCTGCGGGCCAAGAGTTTCGGGATGCGAGTGATCGCCAATGATATTAAACCTGATCTGGAGTTTGCCAAAAAGCATGAGATCGATTGGGTCACCAAAAAAGAGCTCTATGCACAGAGCGATTTCATCACCGTCCATACGCCACTGACCCCGGAGACGTTTGGGATGATCGGCGAAAAAGAGATGTCACTGATGAAGCCCGAATGCTATCTCATTAATTCGGCCCGGGGAGGAATCATCGACGAAGCGGCGTTGGCCCGGGCGCTGAACGCCGGGAAGCTGGCCGGCGCCGGCATCGACGTATTTTCGATCGAACCACCGCCCCCCGATTATGTGTTGTTTAAAGCCCAAAACGTTATTTTCTCCACCCACATGGGAGGAAGCGCCCCGGAAGCGATTCAGCGTGCTGGCGAGCTGGCCGCCCTGAACATCATGAATATCATCAAAGGGAAACCGCCGGTAAACGCCTTGAATCCCGAAACCTTGGAACGTTTGAAGATCAAGCTGTGACGCGGCGTCAACGAAAGAAGCACAGATAAAAAAGAGAAGGTGAAACAGTTGAACGACAACAAATGGATATTTCATACCCCAAAACCACAAACGGGTTATTATCCGATAGTCTCTCCCCAAAATAGTGATCTGAAGCACCTGACCTATGGCCGCCTATGGTTGAAGGAACATTCCGACTATTCCTTCGCAGCTACCGCCAATGAGCGGGGATTGGTCTGCGTGAACGGTAAAGCGGCAGTGACGGCGGGAGGCGTCGAATATGTCCTGCACCGGAACGATGTACTCTATCTGCCTTGGCACATGGGTTTTGCGGCGAAGAACCCGAATAGGGAGACGGCAGACATCGTCATTTTTGAAGCAGATGCATTTCAAGATACAGATCCGAAGTTCGTGCCGTTCGATGAAGTACAATCTGATCCAGCGCGTCGCCAGATAGTGGGCGGCGGGACTTACGCGCGAGAAGTCTGCACGATGATCGACCCGGAGAAAGTAAATGCCTGCCGGTTGATAGTCGGGTTGACCAGTGGCAATCAGGGAGCTTGGACCAGCTGGCCGCCGCACGATCATACCGCCCAACTGGAAGAGCTCTACTTATATCATGAGTTACCGGCGCCCGGGTTCGTGATCCAAGTATGCCTCAACTCATTTCAAGAGATCGATCTTTGTGAAATTGTTAAAGAAGGAGATGCCGCAATTCTGCCGCGGGGCGGGCATCCCACCGTGGCCGCGCCGAATACCAGCAGCCGTTATCTGTGGGCGATGGCCGCTCATGAAGAAGGATATCGACGAACCGATATCGCCACGACCCTTCCCGATTTCACTTGAACGAGCGTTGCAAAGCGGATTAGCCATTTTATCGTTGAAAGGAGTATAAAATCATGCATGATATGAACACTGCCGTCGAACCGTTCCCGGTCAATATTCAAAGTATCAGCGATGAGGCCATCGCCAGGCTGGCCGGGCGGATTCGCCTGCCGCGGACCGCGCCGGATCGTTCTACAATCAATGCTAACACATGGGATAAGCTGTTTGTCTTTGGCGAGCCGACGTCCGCCATGTTTCTTCAAGTAAAAAAGCGTTCCTTTTGGTTATCCAGGATGGAGCGGCATATCGCTACGCAGGAGGTCGTCATCGCGTTGAACGGCCCGGTGGTGGTACCGATGGCTCCGGCCGGCCAATTGGCCGAGTCCCAAGGGAAGATGATCGCGTTTTATCTGCCACAAGGGGAGGGCTTAATTATCCATTCTGGAGTTTGGCACCTGGCTCCCTTTCCTTTAGAAGAGACCGCCGGTGTTCTGGTTCTTTTTAAAACGGATACCCCGCAAAAGGACATGGAGTTTCAAGAACTGAAGCCTCCGGTTCAAATGGTTTGGGCGTAAATGAGTTTGACGGGCTCGATATATGAAACGGCTATAACAGTATATTTTGAGGAGGATCGCTATGTCGCAGACGATTTTGAAAGAAAATTTGAAGGAAAAGATGAAAAAGGGACCGGTCTTCGGAATGACGGTTTACACCGGATCGGTAGCAGCCATCGAGACATTGGGCAATTGGGGTTTTGATTTTGCATTCATCGATGCCGAACATACACCGATGGGAGTCGGCCTCGAAATGGAGAAGCTGGTCATGGCCGCCAGACTGAGCGGGGTCAGCCCCTTGGTTCGGGTTACCGGATGCAATGAAATCGAGATTCGCAAGGCGTTGGAGATGGGCGCCGAAGGGGTAATCATTCCCCATGTCAAAACCCGGGCCGATGCCGAATTATGCGTGCGGGCCGCCAAGTTCCCGATGGCTGGCCGCAGGGGGGCCGACGCCACGGTTCGTTCCGCCCGGTATGCGGGTCCGGGATTTAACTGGGAAGATTATATCATCCGCAGTAATAAGGACGGTTTGGTCCTGCCGATGGCTGAAGATTTTGAGTTCATTGATAATCTGGATGAGATCATGGCGGTCCCCGGGATGGATGCTATCAATTTCGGCCCGACCGATTACGCGCTTTCGGTGGGGTTGAAACTCTTCTACAAGATGGATGACCCGACGATCGAAGCGGCGCTGGCGAAGATCGTGGCCAAGGCGAAACCACTCGGCATCGGGATTATGGCTCCAATCGTCCCGCCCACGTTGGAAGGAGCGAAGCGGGCGATCGCCAAAGGCGTCAATATGCTCATCATGGGCAGCGATATGTTTAACTTCCAGGCGGCGTGCAAGAATATCATTTCCGAATGTGTCGAGCCGATTCGCAAGGTATGATGAAAAACGGAGTCGGAGGAATTTGCGATGAAAGGATTGGTCAAAACCGGCAAAGGAGTCGGTTTGCTGGAGATAAGGGAGGTTTCCGAACCTATCCCCGGGGCGGGGGAAGTATTGATCAAGGTGAAAGCTGCCGGAATTTGCGGTACGGATATCCATATCCGGCATGATCAATTTCCTTATTATCCGCCGGTGATCTTGGGCCACGAGTTTGCGGGGGAGATCGCTGCGGTGGGTCAGGGCGTTAAGGGATGGACGGTAGGCGACCGGGTGGTCGCTGAACCGCACGCGCGGACTTGCGGCGTCTGTGATCTATGCCGGGCCGGCTACAGCCAGATCTGTGCCGAAAAGCGCTCTCCCGGCTGGGGAATTGATGGGGCCTTCGCGGAATATCTGACCATGCCGGCGGCATTGCTTCACCGGGTTCCCGATGCGATCAGCGATGAATCGGCCGCCGTGGCCGAGCCGCTGGCGATCGTTCTGCATGAGGCGGTCGAACGTGGCCAGATTCAAGCCGGGGATCGGGTGGTGGTGTTCGGGGCCGGCCCGATTGGGCTGTTGGCCGCGGCCGTGGCTCGATTGGCCGGAGCCGCCCAAGTCATCTTGGTCGGGACTGATCAGGATCGGGTCTATCGTTTCGGAGTAGCCCGGGGCATCCCAGTGGACTATATCATTAATGCCAGTGATGAAGAGGTATTCGCTACGGTTCAAAAGCTGACTCAAAACAAGCTGGCCGACGTAGCCATCGAGGCTTCGGGATCGCCCCAGGCGATCGCCCAGACCGCTATGGTTATTCGAAAACTGGGCCGAATTATCGCCATCGGATTGCCAGGCGAGCAACCGGTCAGCTTTCCGTGGCAAACCGCTATGTTTAAAGTGGCCGATCTCCATTTCAATATGAGCTCTTCCCATCGCTCCTGGCTTCGGGCGCTCGCCTTGATGGAGAACGGCCGTTTCGATCCGGGTTTCGTGGTCAGCCATCGTTTCAAACTTGCCGAATGGGAGAAGGCTTTCGATCTCAGTGAAAAAGGGCAAGGCACCAAGGTTCTTTTTATGCCCGACCGGGAGGACGGATGAGTTAAAGTCGGATCGAATGTACATTGTTACAAGCTGTTTCTTTTCAGGTACTTGAAATAATTTTCTCATATTGAATGATGGCCGACAATGATGCTTTTGGAAAGGATGTGTTTGAGTAGGTGAGCCAGATAATTAAGACGCTGGTCTTGGATTCGACGATCGCCAATGCGAGCGAGATTGAACTGGAGACGCAGGCCTTACAGGGGGTCGCTGAGGTGAGAAGCATTCATGTCCATCATGAAGACGAACTCCCTAACTGGTGCGAGGAAACGGATGCCATCATCATCTGGCACCAAGTCAAACTGACCGCTCATACGCTGGAGCGCCTGCGGCGTTGCCAAATTATCGTCCGGAACGGGGTAGGCTTTGATAATGTCGATATCAAGGCGGCTGGCGCTAAGGGGATTGCCGTTTGCAATGTTACCGACTACGGCACCGAGGAAGTCGCCGATCACTCGATAGCCCTGGCCTTGGCCTTGGCCCGCAATCTGATCCCCTATTATCGGCAGACGCACGCTCTGGGATGGGATTGGAAGATCGGCGAACAAAGGATGCGCCGCTTCCGGGAGCAGACCTTCGGAATCGTCGGCCTCGGTCGCATCGGGACCGCAGTGGCGCTACGGGCCAAGGCATTGGGTTACCAAGTGCTGTTTTACGATCCCTACCTGTCGCTCGGCGTCGAAAAATCGCTCGGAATATCCCGGGCCTGGTCCCTTGATGAGCTGTTACGGCGGTCGGATCTGGTCAGCCTGCACTGCCCGCTGACCAAAGAAACCCGGGAAATGCTGGGGGAGGACGAATTCGCCAAGATGAAGGAGGGCGCGCTGTTGATCAATACGGCCAGGGGCGGCATTATCAATCAGTCGGATCTGAAAGACGCGCTACGATCGAGCAAGATCGCCGCTGCGGCCCTTGATGTCCTGGAAACCGAGCCGCCGAACGATCCGGAGCTGCTGGGGATGGCCAACGTTTTGGCCACCCCGCACGCCGCATTTTATTCAAGGGAATCCTTCCGTGAATGCCGGGTCAGTTCGGCCCTGCTGGTACGGCGCTTCTTCGAGGAGGGAGTGCTGCTGAACCTGGTCAATGGGGAGTATTATCAGAAATAAGACGGCAGATTGTCGGATTGCCTCGCAGCGGATCTGCGGGGCAAATTAACAGATGGATCCCGCGCATAGGTTAATTCGTTTCATGTCACAGTATGAGTTTTTAACTTATTCAAATCAGGCGAAGATTATTAGCTGAACTGTGAACCGGTTGCAGAAAATGGCGTTATTTCTCAAACAGTATCTTTCGATTCCCTGATTTGGAGCCGGTTTATAGCCGGAATTTCTTAAAGAGATTGCCGTGCCGGTTAAAGCATAGGAAAGTTCATTCATTACCAAACGGTAGCGTTGCAATCCGGTTCGGTCTGCGGGAATTCCGTCGAGAACAGGAAGGGAAAAGAGAGGATGATCCAATCGTGAACGAAGCGAAAGTGAGAAATTTGCAGAAAAAGGCCGATCACATCCGGAGGCTTTCCTTGGAAATGCTGTGTGAGGCCAAATCCGGCCATCCTGGCGGCAGCCTTTCCGAGGCCGAGATCCTGGCCGCGTTATATTTTCACAAATTGCGGATCGATCCGACGCGACCGGATTGGCAGGAGCGGGACCGCTTCATCCTTTCCAAAGGCCACGCCTGTCCGGGGCTTTATGCCGCGCTCGCCTTGCGCGGCTATTATGAAATCGCTGAATTGAAAAAGTTACGAAAGTTCGGTAGTTTTTTGCAAGGGCATCCGGACATGCGGAAGACCCCGGGCATCGATATCAATACTGGCTCCTTGGGACAGGGGCTCTCGGCCGGGCTCGGAATGGCGCTGGCCGCCCGTTTGCAACAAAAAACGAGTCGAATCTATGTCTTGCTGGGCTGTGGTGAATTGCAGGAAGGCCAGGTTTGGGAGGCGGCGATGGCGGCATCCCATTATCAAGCCACCAATTTGACCGCGATCGTGGATTATAACCGATTACAGATCGACGGTTCAAATGCTCAGGTCATGGAGATCAGCCCACTGGCCGATAAATGGCGGGCCTTCGGCTGGAATGTCCTGGAGATCGACGGCCACTCGGTGGTTCAGATCCTCGACGCGCTGGACGTGGCCGAGCGGATCCCGCAAAGACCCACGGCCATTGTGGCTCATACCGTCAAGGGTAAAGGGGTTTCCTTCATGGAAAACCAGGTGGGATGGCATGGCAAAGCGCCCTCCCCGGACGAGCTTTGCAGGGCGTTGACGGAGATCGATGAAAGGGTGGGACAGCGATGAAAGCGATACTTTCGAGCCGCGTGGCGTATGGAAAGGCTCTGGCCGAAATCGGGGCGAGGCTGCCGGAAGTGGCGGTGCTCGACGCCGATCTGGCGAAAGCCACTCAAACCGCTTATTTTGCCGCCAAATTCCCGGAACGATTTTTTGATATGGGAATCGCCGAGCAGAATATGATGACGACCGCCGCGGGGATGGCGACCTTCGGACTGATTCCCTTTGTGAGCACTTTCGCGGTGTTCGCCAGCCTCCGTGCGGGCGAGCAATTGCGGAACATGATCGCTTATCCCAAACTCAACGTGAAAATCGTGGCCACTCACGCCGGTATCGAGAATGGGGGGGACGGCGGTTCCCATCAATCCGTCGAGGATATCGCGGTCGTCCGGGCGATCCCCAATATGACCGTAGTGGCTCCGGCGGATCATGTAGCCACCGCTAAGGCGGTGGAAACTATCGCGCGCTTCCAGGGACCGGTTTACATGCGGATTGGCCGAGCCGATCACGAAGCGATTTACGATGCCTCATTCCGGTTTGAGATCGGCAAAAGCCATCAGTTAAGGCCCGGAAACGATCTGACGATCATCGCCATCGGTAACCTGGTGGCCAAGGCTTTACAGGCCGCCGACCAACTGGCCGGGATGGGATACTCGGTTCGGGTCATCGACATGTATTCGCTCAAACCCTTGGATGAAACGGCGATCGTCAAGGCGGCCCGCGAGACCCGCGGCATCATCACCGCCGAGGATCACAACATCATCGGCGGACTGGGCTCGGCCGTAGCCGAGGTGCTCGCGGAACACCAGCCGGCAGTGGTGAAGCGCATCGGGCTGGTGGACTGCTTTGGCCAATCGGGCGATTGCGATTCGCTTATGGAGTATTATGGATTGACCGCAGCCAACATCGTCAAAGCGGCGCAAAGCATTTTAGGAAGATAATTTCGGGAGTTCGGCCGAGCCCAACCGCCGCGCCGATCCATTATAGATCCTATCAGTGAAATCTCCGTGTCGGGATGATGCGGAGATTTTTAATGTCGTAGCCATCGGTCGATGCGCTTGCCGGGCAAAGACCTTTCTTTTACATGGACGGGAGTGCTCTTGAAAGGACTATCGGATCTCTCGTCATAATCGAGTCGGGAAAGCAATTGCTTCCAAGAAAGAAATTTGCAATGGCTAATAAATTTGGAATGCTTTCTTAACGGGCGGTTATAACCATGGGCAACTTCGGATGGCATCCGGGGCCGGTTCCCTGCGTCTCGATCCAGTTACCCTAAACCTTGGTCCGCTTTCCCCAAGAGTCGCCACAGCATCCTGAAGATTTGGTCCTGCTTTTCCAAACTTTAGGAATGCTTTCCCAAGGCTTGGGAAAGTAGGAATGGACCGATCCCCTACAAGGATCTCCTGATCCTCTGAAAGGATCAGGAGATCCCTCACAAGAATGAGACCATTCTTAACATGGATCGAGGCATACCTTGTAAGGATCAAGGCATCCCTCACAAGGATGTCTTTCGTCCTAACATGGATAAAGAATATCCTGGTTGGACCAAAAGCCATACCTGACATGAAGGCCGGGAGGGGAAATCGGATCACGAATTGAACGGATGAATGGATTCCACGGATTGAAATCCGAAGAACGGATGGTTTTCGTGAAATCCTTAAATCAAATCAGTGGAATCGTGATTCGGATTTGTAACCTAATCCCTTCAAAAAATCATTTGGCAATTCTTCAGCTATCTGTTATACTAAAAATGATCGTTAGAATATTTTTTTGGTGTTCTCCGCACACGTTAACGTTGGATCGGATTCCCCGCTGCAACGGGGCAGTTTTCGGGCCGGCAAAGCGAGCTGTCGGGTGCGGCATCATTCCGGCGCGGAGTGAGTTTGCGGGATTGAACGGCGTTGCTGCGGCAAGTTGATGCGGTGAGCGATTGCCGGGGGTTGGGCTGGCGGGTTTCCGCACACGTTAAAGCTGAGAGGGAGCTCCCGATGACGGTTACCATTAAAGATATCGCCCGCATGGCCAATGTCTCCCATACCACGGTTTCGCGCGCGCTCAAGGACAGCCCGGAGATCAGCGCGGAGACGCGGCACCGCATCAAGGAGCTGGCGAAACGGCTGAATTACACCTCCAACGCCCTGGCGCGCGGGCTGGTCCTGAAGCGTTCCGACAGCATCGGCCTGATCATTCCGGATATCATCAATCCGTATTACGCCCATATCAGCAAGGCCGTCGAGGGGGTCGCCAGTTCCCAAAATTTCAGCCTGATCATCTGCAACACCGACCGCAGTCCAGAGAAGGAGCGGCAGTACCTGCAGTTCCTCCGCGCCAAGCAGGTGGACGGGATCATCATGGTCTCCGTGTCGAATGACCCGGAGCCGTTGCAGGATCTGCTCCGCGACGGCATCCCGCTGGTGCTCATCGACAACCTGGTGCCGGGGGTGGCGGCCGACTTCATCACCAACGACAATTTCGCGGGCGCGACTGCCGCGGTCGAACACCTGATCCGGCTGGGCAAACGGAGCCTCGTTCATTTCGCGGGGCCGCGCGACTCTTTCGCCAGCCAGGAGCGGCTGCGGGCCTATCTGGAAGGGATGGCCGCGCATGGGCTGAGTGTCGCCCCGGATTGGGTCATCCCGACCAACGCCACCTTCGACGGCGGCGAGAAGGCCGCCCGTCAGCTGATTCACGGTCACGGCGGCGAACTGCCGGACGCCGTCTTCGCGGTTAACGATAGCGTGGCCATGGGGGCGCTCAAGTATTTCTACCGCAAAGGGGTGCGGGTCCCGGAGAACCTGGCGCTGGTGGGATACGACGATATTGAGATGGCGGCGATGCTGCCGGTGCCCCTGACCACCGTCCGGCAACGCAAATACGAATTGGGCCGGGTCGCCGCCCAGATGATCCTCGACCGGATCCTGGCGCCGGACGATGCCCCCCAGCCCCCGCCCAAGGCGATCACCTTCCAGCCCCGCCTGGTGGTGCGGCGTTCCTGCGGGGAGAACCGGGAGGACCCGAAAGGGTAGTGCCAGACTGTTTGAACTGGAACCGGAGGACGGCCAGCCGACCGCTGCCCCAGCCCGGTTTTCATTCCAAATAACCCAATAATCAAAATGAAGAATGGAGGGTTTTATACGATGGAAGTACGCAATGCGGCAAATCCCAACGATTTTAAGAATTATACCACGGAACGCATTCGGGAGGATTTTCTGATTCAAAACCTGTTCCTGCCGGGTGAGATCAAACTGGTCTACAGCCAGATCGACCGGATCATCACCGGCGCGGCCTGTCCGGTGACTCCGTTGACCCTGGTGGCCGGCGAGGAGCTGCGGGCCGCCTATTTCCTGGAACGGCGCGAGATGGGGATCATCAACATCGGCCCCAAGGGCACGGTCAGCGTCGACGGCCAAGCTTATGAGCTGAATACCCGGGACGGCCTGTACATCGGCATGGGCGCCAAGGAGATCATCTTTTCCAGCGCCGATTCGCAACAACCGGCCAAGTTCTATTTCAACAGCGCGCCGGCACATAAGAGCTACCCGACCCAGAAGATTCTGCTCAGCGAGACCGCTGCCCAGCATCTGGGGTCGCTCAGCGAGTCCAATGAACGGACGATCCACAAATACATCCATCCCGACGGCGTCAAGAGCTGCCAGCTGGTCATGGGAATGACCATCCTGGAACCGGGCAACATGTGGAACACCATGCCCTGCCACACCCACGACCGGCGGATGGAAGTGTACCTGTATTTCAATATTCCCGATAACGCGGTGGTCTTCCACTTCATGGGCGAGCCGAAGGAGACCCGCCACGTCGTGATGCGCAACGAAGAAGCGGTGATCAATCCCAGCTGGTCGATTCACTCGGGCGTCGGCACCAAGAACTACACGTTCATCTGGGGAATGGTCGGCGAGAACCAGGTGTTCTCGGATATGGACGCCGTCCCCATGAGCGAACTGAAATAAAGGGGGTTGCTAAAGATGATTTTAGATCAATTCAAACTCGATGGCAAAGTGGCCATCGTCACCGGGAGCAGCACCGGTCTGGGACAGGGGATCTGTCTGGCCCTGGCCGAGGCGGGCGCCAGCGTGGTGGGCGTCGATTACGTGGATTCGCCCGATACTCAAAAACGCATTGAGGAGCTGGGCGGCAAATGCCTGATGCTCAAGGCCAACCTGCTCACCATCGAGCCGCTGCAGAGTATCCTCGATCAGACGCTGGCCAAATTCGGGCGACTGGATATCCTGGTCAACAACGCCGGCATCATCCGCCGCACCGACGCGCTGGAATTCTCGGAGCAGGATTGGGACGACGTGCTCGATATCAACCTCAAGACGGTTTTCTTCTTCAGCCAGCTGGCGGCCAAACAATTTGTCAAACAGGGCTCGAAGGGCAAGATCATCAATATCGCCTCGATGCTGTCCTACCAGGGCGGGATCCGGGTTCCGTCCTACACCGCCAGCAAGAGCGGAGTCATGGGCATCACCCGGGCCATGGCCAATGAGTGGGCCAAATACCGGATCAACATCAACGCCATCGCCCCGGGCTACATGGCCACCAACAACACTGCCCCGTTGCGTGCCGACGAACAGCGCAGCGAAGCGATTCTGGAGCGGATTCCGGCCGGCCGCTGGGGAACGCCCGCCGATCTGCAAGGCGTGGCCCTGTTGCTCGCCTCCGAAGCCAGTGATTACGTCAATGGCTTTACCATCGCCGTGGACGGCGGCTGGCTGGCGCGGTAAGTTGGCGCCGGAATTGTTTTGAATGGATTTATAGGCTGAAACCTTCGCAGTCTGAGCAGATTGTGAAGGTTTCTTTTTATAAAAACTGTCCATTCCAACTAAAAAAGTGACCATAGGCTTTCATTCTTTCTTACCGTATACTGATCATTGTCAATACTTTTAAAGCAGCCTGGCCGTTCGGGCGGGCTGATTTGGCACGGGAAATTGCCGAAATTTTTGACGGTAAAGAAAAAAGGAGGCTAGGTTGATGAGGCAAAAACCGTTATCAGGACCGGGCATCATTGCCAGGGTCTTATTCTTGCTGGCGCTGGCCATAGTCATCGTGCCCGGCGGTTTGCCGGTATTCGGGGCGCCGGGGGACGGAGCATGGCAAGCGAGTATCTTTGGCAGCAGCACCACGGCATCTTCCGCTGTCAACAAAATCACGGTGAACGCCGATCAGAGCGTAACCATCGAAAGCACCGGGAATGGCGGCAAGATCTCCAGCACCGTGGAGGGCATCGCCTTTTATTTCACGGCGCTGGCATCCGGCCAGCCGTTTCAGCTCACTGCCGAGGCGAAGGTGGAAAGTTACACCAATGCCAGCCAGGTCGCCTTCGGCTTGATGCTCAGGGACACGGTGGGCCAGAACGGGGACAGTTCCGGCCACGCCTCCAATTTCCTGGCGGTGGGCGCATTGTATGATAAAATGCAGGCTTTCTATAGAAAAGGAGCCTTGCTCGCCAACCCCTCGATCATGCTGACGGATGCGCCCGCCCAGGCGGGAAATAAATACCGCCTGCGGATGATCAAGACCGTCGATCAATGCATCGTCAGTTGCGGCTCGCAAACTGCGGTCATCGACAGCGCCGGCTTTTTCGGCGGCGACCGGTTCTACCTTGGCCTTTTCGCGGCGCGCAACGCCAAGGTCACTTTCACCAATATATCCCTTATTACGAATGTTACCAACGTCGCCATCACCAGCCGGCCGGCCAAGACCGATTATCTGAAGGGCCAAACCTTGGATCTGACGGGTCTGAGAGTCGCCGCGACCTATGCCGACGGCAGCAGCAAAGCGCTGACGGAGGTGGACTATGCCGTTACCGGCTTTGACGCCGATACCCTGGGAACTCAGATGGTCACGGTGGCCTATGGCGGCAAGACTGCCAGTTTTCAAGTGAATGTGACCGCTTTGAGCTGTACCGCATTGGAAGTCGTCTATGCACCGGCCAAAACGGTCTATTACCGGAACGACCGGCTGGAATCGGCGGGGATAGTAATCAACGGTAGCTTCAACGATGGAACGATACGAACGCTCGACCCCGCCGAATACACCCTGACCGGCTTTGACAGCAGTAGCACGGGGGAGAAGACGGTCACGGCCGCCTTGATCGCGGATCCCACCAAAACGGCCAGCTTCTCCGTAACCGTAAAACTGGCCGAGTTGCTGGGATTGGAGATCCGTAAGCCGCCGGCGCGGCTGAGCTATTTCATCGGCGATTTCCTGGATCCCGAGGGCATGGTCGTCTACGCCCAATACAGCGATCAAACAACGGTCCGGCTGATGAAGGACGAATATTCCTTATCCGCCTTGGATACCGCCAGCCCGGGGGAGAAAACGGTCCTGATCTCCCACAAAGGCAAAACCGCCGCGTTAAAAGTGACGGTGCGAGTCAAACAGTTGACCGGCATTCAGCTGAACCGCTACCCGCGGACTACCTATTTTACAGGCGAACCTTTTGACGGAGCGGAGTTGGAAGTAGCCAAGGTCTATGACAATCAAGACCGGGAAATCCTGCCCGGAGCCGATTACACGATCGATACCGTGGCTTTTCATTCCGGCAAAGCGGGAACTTATCCGATCCGGATCGTGCCCAAGGACAGCCGGATCGCGCCGCTGGTTTTCCAGGTCACCGTGCGTGAGAAAAAAGCCTACCCCTGGAAAGCGATCCGTTTCGGTCAGTCGACCTCGGATGCCAACAATACCGCGACCGTGAAAGCCGACGGCACGGTGGAGCTGGTGGCGCTGGAGGGCGGCGGCAAAATCACCGGGGACCATGACGGCATCACTTTCTACTATACTGAGTTGGACGCCGCAAAAGATAACTTCGTCTTATCGGCCGACATTAAGGTCAAGGCTTACGCCAAGAATCCCCAGGACGGCCAGGAATCATTCGGGATCATGGCCCGGGACGCCATCGGCAAGCCGGGGGATTCCAGTATCTTTGCCTCCAACATCGCCGCCGTGGGCGGCTACAGCGGCGGCACCGGCAGCGCCAACGGCACCCAGTTTTTCATCCGTACCGGGGTCACCTCTCCCGATGGCGCCGGCAGCAGGGGCATTCAGAAAAAAATGCTTCATCCCGAGAAGCCCGAATTGACCAACACCTATCCCGCCAAAGCCTACCGGCTGACGCTGGTCAAAACCAACACCGGCTACAGCGGCAGGCTGAATGATGGCCAGGCGGAGCTATTCTACGCACCGGATATTTTAAAAGTGCAAGATGCCAAGATTTACGTGGGTTTTTACGTCGCTCGGCTGGCCACGATCGAAGTCAGCCATATCCAGTTGACCGTGACCGCCGCCGCTACCGACGCTCCCAAGGTCGAGCCGCCCCGGCAGAGAGTGGCGCCGCTTTTCGACATCGTCTCGCTGGATAAAACCGCCGCGACGGCCTATCCGCTGTTGGTTCAGGCCAATGTCGACGGCATTGTGACGGTAAAACAAGGCAATCAGTTCATCGCTCAGGATCAGGCCGTCGCGGCCGGCAAGACCCTGGCCGTCCCGGCCCTACTCGCCGCGGGTCGCGCTACCAACTTTAGCGCAGTGTTTCTGCCCGATGACACTCAATATCTGACCTCCTACGAAAAGATAGTCAAGAATTTCACGGTGACCACGCGTTCCTACGCACCGAACGGCGATATCTACGTGTCGCCTGCCGGCACAAGCGCGGGCACGGGGACTCAGGCCAGTCCGTTGGATTTGGATACCGCCATCACCTATGTCCGGGAAGGCCAGAAGATCGTCCTGCTGGACGGTCAATACCTGCGAAGCTCCAAATTGGAGATTAAAAAGTACAACAACGGCACGCCGACCGCGCTAAAGTATCTGGTCGCCGCCCCCGGGGCGCATCCGGTGATTGATTTTAATAAAAAATCCGAAGGAGCCGTGCTCAGCGGCGATTACTGGTACGTCAAAGGAATCGACTTCGCCCGTTCGGCGCCGAATACCCGGGGCTTTACCATCGGCGGCAACCACAACACCGTGGAACTTTGCAACTTCTATGAGCATGGCGATACCGGGCTGCAGATCAGCCGCACCGATTTCGCGGAGAAGCTGTCGGAATGGCCGTCTTATAACCTGATTCTTAACTGCACCTCCCATGACAACCGCGATCCCTCCGAGAATAATGCCGACGGCTTCGCCGCCAAGCTCACGGCGGGGGTGGGCAATGTCTTCCGGGGCTGTATCTCGCACCATAACATCGACGATGGCTGGGATTTGTACACCAAAGCCGGTTCGGGTGCCATCGGCGCCGTGCTGATCGAGGGTTGCATCGCCTATGACAATGGTTTCCTGAGCGACGGTACGGTGGGCCGGGGCGATAAAAACGGATTTAAGCTCGGCGGCGAAGGCATTGCCGTACCGCACCTCATTCGCAACAGTCTCGCCTTCGGCAACGGCGCGGTCGGTTTCACCAGCAACAGCAATCCGGCGGTCCGGGCGGCGGACTGCGTTTCCTATAACAACGCCCGGGTCAACCTGATGTTCACCTCGTATGCCGGCATTCCGCTGCAATTCGAGGTTCGTAACTTCATATCCTACCGGAATGGTCCGGGAAATGGCGATCTCTATCCGGCGTCGGTCGCCAGTGACGGCAATTTCTTCTGGAATGGGACGGTTAGCCAGAATAAGTCGGGCCTGGCGCTGAAGGATACCGATTTTGCCAGTCTGACCCCACAGGTGCCCTACGCCCGGGATGCTCAGGGCGCGATCATCTGGGGCGACTTCTTGAAGTTCAAACGGTAGCTCGATAAAACGGATTTGGCGCATGGAACCAGGAGCCTTGGGGAACAAATTCCCGAAGGCTCTATTTTTTCCTTGGCGGCTTGGCTATAAACCGTATCGCTTTCCCCATTGCGGTAAAAACGGCAGCAGGATTTCGGGAAGCGATGGTAAATAATATTTCTGTCGCTCCACTCGTGAATCAATTGCTGTCGATTCTGCGGGAGTGAAACCCATCTATGAAAGGTTTTAACGATGAAAATTTTGCTTGCGACATTGAACGCCAAGTTCGTCCATACCGCGTTGGGACTGTGGTCCATCTATCAATATTGCCGGGACGACTGCCCGGAGTTGGAGTTTCGCGAATATAACATCAATCAGGATTTAGCCTGGGTCTGCGGCGAGATTTTCCTGGAGCGCGCCGCGGTGGTCGCTTTCTCCTGCAACATCTGGAATCTGGCGGCTACTTTGAGCATCAGTCGTCGCCTGAAGGTTTTGGCGCCACAGACTGTGATGATTCTGGGTGGTCCGGAGGTGTGGGACGATCCCGAGGGCATCATGGAGCGGCATCCGTGGGTCGATCAGATCATCGTCGGCGAGGGAGAGTTGACTTTCAAGGAATGGTTGGCGGAGTACGCCACGGCGGCGCCTCGTTGGGAGCGGATCCGGGGCCTGGTCTACCGGAATCCCGGAGGAAAGTCGGTTCGTAACGAAGCGCGACCGGATATCGCCGACCTGAACCAGTTGCCGTTTCCCTATCCCGCCGATCTGACGCCCTTCCGCGATAAACTGGTATATTATGAAGCATCGCGGGGCTGTCCTTACCATTGTCAGTATTGCCTCTCCGCCAATGAGCACGGGGTGCGGTTCCTGCCCCTGGAACGGGTCAAGGCGGAACTGCTGCGGTTTATTGAGGCGGAGATCGTCCAGGTCAAATTCGTGGATCGTTCCTTTAACTGTCATCCCGGCCGGGCCAAAGCGATCTGGAAGTTCCTTTTGGAGCATCCCTGTAAAACCAACTTTCATTTCGAGATCGTCGGCGACCTGCTGGATGAGGAGTCGCTGGCCATTCTGCGCCAGGCTCCGCCGGGAATGTTTCAGTTCGAGGTGGGGGTGCAGTCGACCAATCCGGAGACGCTGCGTCTGATCGAACGGCGCACCGATTTCGGACGTTTGGCCGAACAATGCGGCCGCCTGATCCGGGAGAGCAACGTCTTTGTCCACCTCGACCTCATTGCCGGGCTGCCCGGTGAGGATTACCAGTCTTTCAGCCGGACCTTCGACGACAATCTGGCGATCCGGCCCCACCGACTGCAGCTCGGCTTCTTGAAACTGCTGCACGGCTCGGGGATCCGGAATAAAGCCGCCGAATATGGTTATATATACACCGAGGAGGCTCCTTACGAGGTTTTGGCCAATGACTGGATCCGCTATGACGAACTGCTGCGGCTGAAGGTCATCGAGGATCTGCTGGAACGCTATTATAATTCGGAAAGGTTCCGGCTGAGCTTCGAATATCTGTTCCAGCGGTTTCCGAGCCCGTTTAAGCTGTTTGAGGCCTTCGGCGCCTGGTGGAAGAAACGGGGCCATGACCGGGTGTCCCATAAGAGCCGCGATCTGTACGGTTATTTGCTGCAGTTCGGCACGGCTGTCCTCGGTGCGGCGGCCGCGAATGTATTGCGCAATACCTTGAAATACGATCTGCTCACCAGCGAGCGTCTGGTAGAACTGCCGGACTGGGCCGGCGGCAGCGATCCGGAACTCCAGCGCGCCGGTTACCGGTTCTGGCAGGACGAAGCGCTCCGTCAGCGCTACATCCCCGACTGGGCCGACCGCACCGTGCGCGAGATCCAGCGCCGGGTGGTTTTCGCGGCCTTCGATTTCGATCCGGCGCAATTGGCGGCCGATCCCGCCCGGGAACCGGCGGCGCAGCGCAGCACTTATCTGTTTGTTTACCGGTCCGCTCATGAGGGTGACGGAGTAGCGGCCCACTTGCTGCCGGAGGCGATTGTGCGATGAAAGAACGGATTTTGGGAGCGCTCCTTTTGATCGGCTGCGGGTTGCTGCTGTTCATCAAAAACGCCGGTTGGCTGCCGGAAGCTCTCGGTTTTACGATTGCCCGGGCCTTTGAGAAGTACTGGCCGGTCCTGATCATCCTGGCCGGGCTACGGGTTCTGGTCAGGAAGAGCAGCCCGGGTTGGGCCTATTGGTTGGGCTGGCTCATCGTCCTGCTGGCCGCGGTGGGTCTATATTGTTGGTTGACGGCCAGTCGCGAGTGGGTGATTTAACAATAAAAAAATTAAAAATAAGGGGTGGAGCGGATGGGTCTGCAATTGTTGGTATTGTTGTGGGCGGTCTTCGGGATCTGGTGGCTGTTGTACATGGGTCTGGCGCTGACCACCAAAGCGCAGGGGATCGTCTTGTTCCTGGGCGGGCTGGCCGTGCTGGTAGTCCTGGTCCAATGGGCGCTGCTCGGCTACGGCATGACGCTTTTCAGCTACGTCTTCTTCTTGTTGCTCTACATCTTTCTCGCCAGCATGCTCCGGATCATCAACGAATACGAGCGGGGCGTGTTGTTCCGGTTCGGCCGGCAGATCGCGGTACTGCAGCCCGGCATGAACCTGATCTTCCCGATGGGCATCGATTACGTCAAAAACATGGACCTGCGCACCTTCACCATCGACGTACCCAAACAGGAAGTGATCACCAAGGATAACGTGCCGATCCTGGTCGACGCGGTGGTCTATTTCAATATCTTCGATCCGGTCCTGGCCGTGGTCAAAGTGGCCGATTACGTTCGCAGCACCTCGCTCCTGGGGCAGACGATCCTCCGGTCGGTCCTGGGCCAGCACGACATGGACGAACTGCTCTCCAAACGGACCGAGCTGAACGAGCTGTTAAAGCAGTTGCTGGATGAAGCCACCGACCCTTGGGGCGTCAAGGTGACCGCCGTCGAAGTCAAAGCCATCGAGCTGCCCGAGAGCATGAAACGGGCCATGGCCCGCCAGGCCGAGGCGGAGCGGGAGCGCCGGGCCAAGGTAATCGCCGCCGATGGCGAATTTCAAGCCTCCGAAAAGCTGGCGGAGGCCGCCCGGGTGCTGGCCGCCGAACCGGCCTCGCTCCAACTGCGCTACCTGCAGACCCTGACTGAGATCGCGGTCGAAAAGAACTCGACGATCCTCTTCCCGTTGCCGATCGAACTCTTCCGCCATTTGATCGCTCCGGGCAAGACCGCAGACAAAAATGCCTGAGAATCGGGGATAATTGCCACGGGACGGCGAGCGCGGAGCGGAACGGATGGAAGCAGATTTTACGTTCTTTTCAGGGAAGCACTCCTTGACATTTGCAGCGCTTTCCCGTAATATTATTGGTAGTTTAATTCGGTGCTAAAGGAGGTGTAAGCCATGCCGACGTACGAATATTTTTGCGAGAAATGTGGGGTTTTCGAGACTTTTCACAGCATCACCACCACCTTGAATGAATGCCCCCAATGTCACGGTGCGGTTCGCCGGTTAATCAGCCAGAACAATAACATCATCTTTAAAGGGTCTGGCTTTTACACCACGGATAATCGCTCGGCAAGCTCTCCCAAGAAGGGTTCCGCCCATACGGGCAGCAGTAGCGACTCCAGCTCTACTGCCGGCTCCACAACCGACTCCAAAACGGAAAGCAAAGCTTCGTAATCGCAATAACGAAAGGTCACTTCGGTGACCTTTCTTCGTGACATGGCCTGAGGAAAGGCGCCAGCGCGACGCTCCCCGGGTTCATGGCGGATCGAACGGGGGCTTTCGATCCATGTCCAAGCCAAATCCGCTGGCGTCACCGGCGATCCGCCGGACGGCCGGCATGGATGACGGGCTCGAAAAAATCGGAAAAGGTGTTTTCAACAATGGAGAAGATCATTACCCGCCGGGTTCGGGAGAGCCTTTGCGAAGGCCTCCGGCAAGCGGCTTTAGCGGCCAAGGAGCGCGGACTGCTGGAATTCGAGGCGCTGCCGGAGATCGTCCTGGAAGTGCCCAAAGAGAAAAGCCACGGCAGCTTCGCCTCCAACCTGGCCCTCATTTTGGCCAAGGTGGTCCGCAAGGCGCCGCGGGAGACCGCCGCGCTGCTGCAGACGCATTTTCCGGCCAATCATTACGTCGAGCGGATCGAGGTGGCCGGGCCGGGCTTCATCAATTTCCATCTCAACCGGAACTGGCTCCGCGAAGTGCAGCAGGCGATCCTGGAACAACAGGCCGCTTACGGCGATAATCATGATCTGGCGGACAGCCGGATCCAGCTCGAATTCGTTAGCGCCAATCCGGTGGGGCCGATGGTCGTGGTCAACGCCAGAGCCGCCGCGCTCGGCGATACGCTGGGCAACCTCTTCAGCGCCTGCGGCGCCGCGGTGCAACGAGAATATTACGTCAATGACTTCGGCAACCAGGTGTACACGCTGGGCCGCTCCATCGACGCGCGCTACCGGCAGCTGCTCGGGCAGACGGTGGAGTTCCCGGAAGACGGTTACCAAGGCGATTACATTTATGACCTGGCCCGGCAGCTCGTCGACGAGCGGGGCGATTCCTATCTGGCCCTGTCCGCGGAGGAACGGATCGCCGCGTTCCGCGATTTCGGCTACCGGACCATCCTGGCCGGCCAGCAACGGGATCTCGCCGCTTACGGCGTCCAGTACGACTGCTGGTTCAGCGAACGCTCCCTGCACGAAGGAGGCGCGGTCGACCAGGTCGTAAGCGAGCTGGTGGCGCGCGGCCTCACCTATGAGCAGGATGGCGCGCTCTGGCTGAAAACGACCGCCTATGGCGACGACAAGGACCGGGTGCTCAAGACCGCCGACGGCCGGACCACTTATTTCGTGGCGGACATCGCCTATCACCTCAATAAATTCGCGCGCGGCTTCGACCTGGCCATCGACATCTGGGGACCGGATCATCACGGCTATATTCCGCGGATGAAAGCGGCCCTGGCGGCCATGGGGATCGCCGCCGCGCGTTTCGAGGTGCTGATCGCCCAGCAAATCAACTTGATCAAGGACGGCCAGCCGTTTAAGATGTCCAAGCGGCGCGGCGATTTCATCACCATGACCGATCTCCTGGAGGAAGTGGGCAACGACGGAGCGCGCTGGTTCCTGCTGATGCGCAGCCCCGACAGCCACCTGGATTTCGATCTCGATCTGGTCAAATCCCAGACCAATGAGAATCCGGTCTTTTACGTCCAATACGCCCATGCCCGGATCGCCAGCATCTTCCGGCAAGCCACGCCGGAGAATCTGACGGCAGTGGCGGATTTCGATCCGGCGGCTTACTGGGATGGCGAGGAAGAGCTGCTTCTAGAGAAACTGGCTCATTTTCCGGACCTGATCAGCGAGGCGGCCCGGCGCCGCGAACCGCACCGGATCACCGGTTATCTGCTGGAGCTGGCGACCTTGTTTCATTCCTATTATAACCGGCGCCGCTTCATCAGCGAGGATGCCGGCCAGACCAGCGCCCGCCTGAGGTTGGCCCGGGCCATCGGTCATGTTCTGGAACGGGGCCTCAAACTGTTGGGAGTCTCCGCGCCGGACCGGATGTAAAAAACGGATTGATTTTATTTCGCCAAGGCGAAAGGAGGCCGCATGAAAAAGCTACCGCTCTTTCCAACTGTCGGTGCAGTCCTAAAGAAATCATTTGTCGAGTTTTATCAGTCGTTTGGCTTCTCCCTGCTGCTCGGGGTGATCTGGTTGCCCGGCTACCTGCTGCTGTTGTTTATCGCGACGCCGATCCTTTTCGGAATGGCGAAGCAGGCCCTCTCCTTCGCGGTGTTGGGGATGATCGGCGTCACCCTGGTCAACGCCTTGTTGGCCGGCCCGATCACCAGCGCGCTGTATAGCCTCTATCAACAACGGAAAGATGGCTATCCCAGTCTCAAATCATTTTTCGGCGCCTTGAAGCAGGTGTACTGGCGCTCGGCCGGCCTGCACGGGCTCTATTGGCTGGTGGTTACGCTGTTGTTCTTCAATATCGGCCTGTCAGCCTTTCCCAAGACCAATCTGTTGTTTAAGATCGCCAGCCTGTTCTCGGTTTATTGCGTCTTTTTCCTGTCTTTATTGCCGTTCTTCTTTCATCCGTTATTGCATTTGGGACACGGTATCAAAAAGACCATCCGCAAGTCCTGCATTCTGTTGTTGGACAACTTCGGGGTCTGTTTCTGGCTGAACCTGGTCCTGGGCGTCTTGCTGGTGGCGAGCACGCTGTTTCCGTTTTTGCTGTTCGGCTACGGTGGTTTACTGATCTACGTGATCGACTCCGGTTTTGGGCAGATCTGGAACAAATACGGCGAATGAACCGGTTCGCATGAATATAGGTCGGTTTTGGTTGCAACGAATCGGACCCGGCGGATCGCGCCGGCGGAAGACGGGCGACGCTGCGTTGGTCCGCGCGACGTTTTCGAATAAAAGTCGTTGCCGCTGAAAATCTGGCCCGGCGTATATTAGGAGGATTGTTATGGCAAAATTCATCTTTATCACCGGCGGAGTCGTTTCTTCGCTCGGCAAGGGAATCACCGCGGCATCATTGGGTTGTCTGTTAAAGAGCAGAGGCGTCAAGGTTTCAGTGGTGAAACTGGACCCTTACATTAATGTGGATCCCGGCACGATGAGCCCCTACCAGCACGGCGAGGTGTTCGTGACCGATGACGGCGCCGAGACCGACCTGGACCTCGGCCATTATGAACGGTTTATCGATGTCAATCTCAGCAAGAGCAACAACGTTACCACCGGCAAGATTTACTGGTCGGTGATTACCAAGGAACGCAAGGGCGATTACCTGGGCGGCACGGTGCAGGTGATCCCGCACATCACCAACGAGATCAAGGACCGGGTGATCCGGGTGGCCAAGGAAAGCCAGGCCAACGTAGTCATCGTCGAGGTCGGCGGCACGGTGGGCGACATCGAGAGCCTGCCGTTCTTGGAGGCCATCCGCCAGCTGAAGAACGACATCGGCCGGGACGAAGTGATGTACATCCACGTGACCCTGGTGCCCTTCATCGGGGCGGCCAGCGAACTGAAGACCAAACCGACCCAGCACAGCGTGAAGGAGCTGCGGGGCATCGGCATTCAGCCCGACGTGATCGTCTGCCGTTCCCAGAAGCCCATCTCCGACGAGCTCAAAAGCAAACTGGCGCTCTTTTGCGATATTAATAAGGAAGCGGTCATTCCCAACCTCGACGCGGAGACCATCTACGAAGTGCCGCTCCTTTTGGAACAGGCCGGGCTGGACGATTTCGTCATCAACCGGTTGGGTCTGGACTGTAACGAACGGGATCTGAAGGAATGGCGGCGGATCGTCGAGAAGATCAAGTCGCCCAAGGAGAAAGTGACCATCGCCATCGTCGGCAAGTACGTTTCCCTGCCCGACGCCTATCTGAGCGTGGCCGAGGCCCTGCGCCACGGGGGCATCGCCCACGATACCAAGGTCCAGATCAAATGGGTCAATTCCGAAGTGATCGAGCAGAAGAAAGACGCCGCCAAAGTCATCGGCGACGTCGACGGGGTGCTGGTGCCGGGCGGCTTCGGCAACCGGGGCATCGAGGGCAAGATCGCCGCGATCCGCTGGGCGCGCGAGAACCAAGTGCCTTACCTCGGGATCTGTCTGGGCATGCAATGCGCGGTGATCGAATTCTCGCGCAACGTCTGCGGCCTGGAACGGGCCAACTCCTCGGAGTTCGATCCCGAGTCGCCGCACAAGGTGATCGATCTGTTGCCGGAACAGCAGGAGATCGAGGATATGGGCGGCACCATGCGCCTGGGGCTCGATCCGGTCCGGCTCAATTCCGACACCCTGGCCTACCGTGCCTATCAGCAGGAGCTCATCTACGAGCGGCACCGCCACCGTTACGAAGTGAACAACGAGTACCTGGCCAAGCTACAGGCGGCCGGCCTCAAGATCAGTGGCCTCCTGCCCGACCGGCAGCTGGTGGAAGTGATCGAACTGCCCGGCCATCCCTGGTTCGTGGCCACCCAGTTCCATCCGGAGTTCAAATCCCGGCCGCAACGGCCGCAACCGCTGTTCCGCGATTTCGTCAAGGCGGCCTTGGATTACTCCAAGCGGAAAGCCCAATAATCGGGGCCGGCGCTACTCCTTCAACCCCAAAAGCAAATTCCAAAATCCGAGAGCGATGTTTGGCTCTCGGATTTTTTATTTCACCCCGGGCTGATTTTCGTTGAATAACCCAAATACTTCATTCAGTAACTGAAATAGTTCATTCGGTTACTGAACGTACTTATTCAGTAACTCAATGAGTTCGTTTGGTTACGGAAGATTTTCATTCGGTTACTGAATGAGTTCGTTTGGTTACGGAAAGTTTCGATTCAGTAACTGAATGAGTTCACTCAGTTACCGAACCAGCTTGTTCGGTAACCAAATGAGTTCGTTCGGTTACGAAAGTTTTTGTTTCGGTCGGTGAATGAATTCATTCATTCCCCACCGGAGAGCCCGGCATCATTGAGTGCGGCCGGCCGGTTGAAGGAAAAAACAATTCGCTTGCCGCGCCTTAAGCAAATGAATCCCCGATTTTGGGGGTATGATCTTCCTCCGGAGCGTCAATAATGGCACTGGAGGGGATGCATGATGAGTAAACGATGGTGGGTTGGGGTCAGTCTGTTGTTGCTCTTGGTCGGCAAGCCGGCCTGGGGGTCGGAGCGGATCAGCGTCGATTACCAGAGCAATGTCCGGGAGATCGCCCGGATTCAGGCCGCTTTTCCCGGCGGCCGCCAGGTGCAGGGCGAGATTGTGGGCATCGACCGCAACGCGGTCATTTTGCGGACCGCCAGTGGGCCGAGCCGTTATCCCCTGGCCAGCCGGGTGCAATGCTACAGCAACGGCCAGGCTGCCCTGTGGCAGGCGCTGTTGCCGGTGACGCCGTCGGCCTTCTATGAGGCCCGGGCGTTGCTGGACGCCGACAACGAAGTGGTGCTGTTGAACGGCTACTATGACGGCGGCGAGTTCCTGGTCCAGGGTTGGGAGCAGACCCGCGACGGTTACCGGGTCACCCTGGAGCCGGCCGACGGGGGAACGGCCGCCACTTACGCGTTCAACCGCCAGGCGACGCTGCCGGCGGGAACGGGTTGGCTGCAAGAAGGGCAGGTCCTTTTCGTGCTCTTCGATTTCGATAAAGCGATCCGCGCCGTTTATCTGCCCGACGAATAACCGCAGCAATTACATTTATTGCTAATTTAGGAATATTTGATAGGGTTTGCAGGAAAATCAGGAAGCGTGTCGAAAAATAACATCATACGATCTGAGATCGGCCGGGTGGCGCGGGTGCGCGCGGGCCGCCGACGAGGACGACTGGATAGGATT
Source organism: Bacillota bacterium (assembly GCA_023400055.1). Classification (GTDB taxonomy): domain Bacteria; phylum Bacillota; class UBA4882; order UBA8346; family UBA8346; genus Hydrogenispora. The sequence goes on along the minus strand of JAEXFN010000055.1, from coordinate 46,547 downwards.
ACTCCGGTGATTGACTTCCGGCTGAAAATGTTGGGACCGCCTTAGCGGTCGGGCAATATTTTCAGCGGAAGTCAGCCACCGGAGTTATTGTATGCCGGGCTCACTTGATTAGGAAGGTAACCCATGCCGGTTCGAGTCTTGGTGGTGGACGATTCCGCTTTAATGCGTCAGATAATCGGTAGAATGCTGCGGGAAGACTCCGAACTGGAAGTGGTCGGAACCGCTTACGACGGGCAGAACGCGCTGGAGAAGATCGAGCGGCTGGATCCGGATGTGATCACGTTGGATGTGGCGATGCCCAACATGGACGGCCTGGAGTGCCTGAGCCAGATCATGGACCGCCATCCGCTGCCGGTGATCATGGTCAGCTATCTGACGACGGTGGGCGCCGCCCATACCCTCAAGGCTCTGGAGTTGGGCGCCGTCGATTTCGTCACCAAAAACATCTCGCATGACCCGGCCGAGAATACCGTCATCCAGCATGAGCTGATTCAGAAGGTCAAAGTGGCGGCGACGATTCAAGGCGCCAAGTTGCGACCGGTCCTCGCTCCTTTCGCCGCTCCCGCCGCCCCGGCCGGGCTCGTGCCGGCGCCGCTCGATCCCGCCGCGCTGGAAGTGATGGTCATCGGTTGTTCCACCGGCGGCCCCCGGGCGTTGCATCGTTTGATTCCCGGCCTGCCCGCGGCTTTTCCCGTCGGCATCATCGTCGCCCAGCATATGCCGAGGGATTTTACCCGCGTTTTCGCGCAACGCTTGAACGACCTGTCCGCCGTGGAAGTGCGGGAGGCCCAGACCGGCGATGTGGTCCGGCCGGGCCGGGTGCTGATCGCGCCGTCGGGCCGCCAGACTACGGTGCGCCGCAATGACCAGGGCCTGCTGGAGCTGGAGGTTTCCGAACTGCCCAACCTGCTTTACAAACCGTCCATCGACAACCTGTTGCATTCGTTGGCCGGGATCTGCGCCCGGCGGGTGCTGGGAGTGATCCTGACCGGCATGGGCATCGACGGCGCCCAGGGCTTGTGGGAATTGCGCCAGTTGGGCGCGCGCACCATCGCCGAAGCCGAGGATTCCTGCGTGGTCTACGGCATGCCGCGCGCCGCGGTCGAGAAGGGCGGCGTCGAGTTCGTGGAGAGCTTGCCGCAGATTCTGTCCCGGGTGTTCCAGATCCTGAGCGAGCACGGGACGGCGGTATCCGGATGGCGGTCGCCGGACCCGAACCACCAGCCGGAATCGGGCTGATGGGCCGGCTTTCTCGGCCGGGCCCGCCATTTAGGCCCGGCCGGGTCCGGGTTCGCCGCTTAATTTGGCTGAAAGGAGGTAATTGCAATGTTGATCGTGACGGGCCGGACTTTGGCGCTCCGCTGTCCACTCTGTGGCCGGCTGGAGTTTCATAAAATTTCCCTGTTCGACTTTTCCGGACAATCCGTGACGCGGATTCACTGCCGCTGCGGGTTTGAAAAGGCTATTCTCTATACCAAGAACCGCAAGGGGTATTACCTGCAAATTCCCTGTTTGGTCTGTGAAGACGTACATATCCACCATTTTAGCAAAACCGAGTTGTGGGAAGAGCCCCTCCAGATGCTGCGTTGTTCGGAAACCGATCAGGAGATCGGCTACTTGGGCATCGAAAGCGCGGTCGAAGCGATGGTCCGCCAGAAACGGGACGATGTCGAAAGCATCTTCAACAATGTCGGATTCGACGATTATTTCACCAATCCGCAAGTAATGTTCGAAATCCTGAATCATTTGCATCAGATTGCCGAAGCCAACAAGCTTTACTGTCATTGTGGCAATAATCAGATCGAGATCGACGTTTTCCCGGAAAAACTGGAATTGCGCTGTCCGCGTTGTCAAAGCCGGCAGATCATCCAGGCCGTGACCATCGAAGATTTAAAAATGGTAAAACAAGCCAAACAGATCGCTTTGAATGAAAAAGGTTTTTCCGCTTTCGATTCGGGCAAAGTGCATCCATTATGAACGGGGACTGCCTTTGTCCTGCTGTAGGAGGAATTATTCTTTACGGAAATCCCGCCGAATGATAAATCGGATGATTTGGCATAATCTGTGTATATTTTTTGAATTTGATCCAGTATAATAATAGTGTGGATATTGCTTCGGGTTTTGTGGTTCAAAAGTTCCGTCCATGCTTGCAATGGCATCGTTCACGTTTCGACCTTCAAAGCCCCTCCCGCCCAAATTTCAAAGCAGTAGACGATCCGTTACTTTGATGACTACAGCAGGAATCTTGCCGAGATAGTATTCCGCCGCTTTTAGAAGCCATGTGATAAGCTCTTTTAAATTGAAAAATCGCTTTGCAAAGGCGCTAAAACGAGTTTGACATTACCCCTTGCTTCGCTGAGCTTTGGTGCTCCCCCTGGTCCTCGGGCGGGGTCAATCACAGCGCTTTTGAAAGCCAGGGATAAAGTCTTCCAAAATATAAAATCCGGCTTATTGCGGATTCGCTCCGTTTTATCACGGGCTTTCCTGAGCTTTGGTGACCGCTCTGACCGCCGGTCGGGGTTTACCACGACACTTTGAAACCGAATGGCTTCCACCATCCCAAACTGGCTTCCCTTTCCGAGCGGCTGTCCGTTTTTTTGAGGACAGCCAACATCCAAACGAGTTTGGTTCGTCGAACCGTGCCCGGGCGAAAACTGGTATCGCTTTGAGCCTTTCGATAAATAAGGAGGAAATTTTTTTATGCAACTGGCTGATTTAGAAAGCAAGACCCTGCAGGAACTGCAAGACATGGCGAGCGAATTGGAGATCGAGGGTTACTCCAAGTTCCGCAAACGGGAGCTCATTTTCGAACTGCTGAAAGTGCTGGCGGTCAAGGAAGGGCTCATCTTTTCCCAGGGAGTTCTGGAGATCCTGCCCGATGGGTACGGCTTTTTACGGGTCGAAGGCTACAATCCCGGCCCTGAAGATATTTACGTTTCGGCGTCGCAGATTCGCCGCTTTAACATGCGTACCGGCGATCTGGTCTCCGGCCAGGTGCGGCCGCCGAAGGACAATGAAAAATATTTCGCGCTGCTCAAAGTACAAGCCGTCAATATGATCGACCCCGATTCGCTCCGCAAGCGGACTCATTTCGAGGAACTGACCCCGATCTACCCGGTGGAGCGGATGCGTCTGGAGACGGGTCCCAAAGAGATCGCCATGCGGCTGATCGATATCATGGCTCCGGTAGGCAAGGGGCAACGCGGCATGATCGTCGCGCCGCCCAAAGCCGGCAAGACGACGCTCTTGAAGAAGATCGCCAACAGCATCACCACCAATCATCCGGAAGTCGACCTGATCGTGCTGCTCATCGACGAACGGCCCGAAGAGGTCACCGATATGTCCCGCTCGGTCAAAGGCGAAGTGGTCAGCTCGACCTTCGATCTGCCGGCCGACAATCACGTGCGTATCGCGGAGCTGGTCCTGGAACGGGCCAAGCGGATGGTGGAAGTCGGCCGCGACGTGGTGATCCTGCTGGATTCCATCACCCGGCTGGCCCGCGCCTACAATCTGGTGGAGCCGCCCAGCGGCCGCACGCTGTCCGGCGGCGTGGACCCCAGCGCCCTGCATAAACCGAAACGTTTCTTCGGCGCGGCGCGTAAGATCGAGGAGGGCGGCAGCCTGACCATTATGGCGACTGCTTTGGTAGAGACCGGTTCGCGGATGGACGAGGTTATTTTCGAAGAGTTTAAAGGTACCGGTAACATGGAGCTGCATCTCGACAGGAAACTGGCCGACCGCCGCGTCTTCCCGGCCATCGATATCATGCGCTCCGGAACCCGTAAAGAAGAGCTGTTGCTTTCCCCGGAAGAACTGGAGTGTACCTGGGTCCTCAGGAAAGTCCTCGGTTCCCTGGGCGCCAATGAAACCACTGAGTTGATGATCGACCGGCTGACGCATACCAAGTCCAACGATGAATTCCAAGAACTCATCCGCACCTCTACGTTTGCCGAAAATGTCCTCAAGAAACGGAATAATAATGATCATTAATCCTTGGTAAGCGTGGAAAACCGGCTCCCGTCGCCCAACGGATAGTCTCCTAAAATATACTGGTAAATTATGCTAGAATTACGCCCTTCAGGTAGGTAAAACTATTGGAGGGCTTTCTTTTTGCGAAAAAACAGTTTTGCGCCCGGGCCGGTGGGTTCCGCGAAATTCGAGTAAATTTTAACAATCGGCCGGCTGGCGCATAGGGTATATGGAGAGTTGATTATGAGTTACCGCATAAATTGGGCGGCGAAAACCGGGAGACGGCTGGGATTGAAGCGGCGCGCATTGCTTGGGCTGGTGTTATTGGCCTTTTTGGTCAACTGCCGGCCGATACCGTCCGGCCCCGCGTTTAAAACGGGAAGTCCGCCGCTCATCCGGGTGCGGTCTGAAGTCGCCCGCTGGGTATTGCTTAAAAAATTACCCGTTCATATTGTGGCCCGGAATGAAACGCTCTCGGGGATCGGCCGTTATTATTTTGTCGACGTCCGGGATCTGGCCGGGGTGAACCAGTTGCCGAATCCCGACCGGTTGCCGACCGGAATGATGCTGCGGATTCCGCCGGTCCGCCGGGAAAATACCGCCTATCAAAGCTACCGTTTCGACACGGAACAGAGTATTTCCGGACTGTGCCACCGGTTTGGACTGGATCGCCGGCAGTTCCGGCAATTGAATCCGGAGTGGCGATCGGAGATCATCCGTGCCGGGATTCCGATCAATCTGCCCCGGCCCAAACCGGCCGCCATCAACCGGATCGCTCCGCTTCACTTAGCCCGGCCGGTGCGGGGGTTGATCAGTTCCCGCTATGGCTGGCGCTGGGGACGGATGCATTACGGTCTGGATTTGGCCGCGCCGTTGGGAGCGCCGGTTTGGGCGGTGGCCTCGGGACGGGTGCTCTTCGCCGGTTGGCTGGGCAGTTACGGCTATTATATCAAATTGCAGCATCATGATTTTTGCAGTGGATACGGCCATTTATCCCGGATCCTCGTGAGACCGGGCCAGTGGGTCGGGCGGGGCACCGTGATCGGACGGGTGGGCGCCACCGGCCGCGCTTTTGGCAATCATCTCCATTTTGAACTGGAGAAGCAAGGGCAAAAAGTCAATCCCCAAACTTATTTGCATTTTTGAGCCGGCTTTCGGCCGGCCGAGGATGCAAGAGAGTCTAAAACCGCAATAAAAGGAGCAAAATAGAGATTATCAGTGAAAATCGCGAGGTATACCAAGGGAAGCATTCAGTCTTCCCTTGTTTTTTGATTGAAGCTGAGGTACAATAAGGTCAGTTAAGGTCAGAGGTGCGATGATGGGTAATTTGGCTGATTTTATCGAACAATATTTGCGACGGATGTTGGAAGAACAAAACATCGTCGAATTGCAACGGCGGGAATTGGCCAAAATGTTCCGTTGCGCCCCCTCGCAGATCAATTATGTCTTGGAGACCAGGTTTACGTTGGAGCGGGGCTATCTCATCGAAAGCCGGCGGGGCGGCGGCGGTTTTATCCGGATCACCCAGGTGAGATGGGAATCGGACGATAATTTGCCGGCCACCATCGATCAGCTCATTCCGGATCAGGTGGACGCCGCCGAGGTGGAGCATTTGCTGTACCGGCTGGCCGACAACCATCTGATTGGTTCGGCCGAAGCCCAATTGGCCCAGAGCCTGATCGAACGGAACTTTGCCGACTTGCCGCCGGAGATTGCCGCCGGTTTGCGGTCACGTTTTTTAAAGATGCTTTTGATAGTGTTAGGAAGTAAGTTTCAGAAATAAAATGAACCAAGGCGAGGTGACCGTATTGTTTTGTCAGCGTTGTCACGAAAGGCCGGCGACGGTCCATTTGACCAAAGTTATCAACTACGAGAAAACCGAGCTTCATTTGTGCGAGATCTGCGCCAAGGAAGCGGGCAGCGAATTAGGGATGATCTTTGAACCGAACTTTTCGTTTCAAAACTTAATCGCCAGTTTGCTGGAAGGTGAAGTAACCCACTCCCAAGCCTCCAATATCGCGGGGCGGGAGGTACAATGTCAAAACTGCGGTTTGACATTTACTGATTTTCGCCGCAGCGGCATATTGGGCTGCGGGGAATGTTACCGTTATTTTCAATCGGGATTGGAACCATTATTAAAGCAAGTTCATGGCAGCAACCGGCATACCGGAAAGGTGCCGCGGCGCAACGGAGGCAAGATCCGGATTCGCAAAGAGATCGAAGATCTGCGTATCCGGTTACAGGAGTCCATCCGGGGTGAGGATTACGAAAAAGCCGCGACATTGCGGGATGAAATCCGGCGCCGCGAGAACCAGCTTTCAGGGGGCTGAGGAAATGATGAATCAAGATTATTTAAAAGATTTGCCGATTTGGGTCAAAAACGGCGGCGACTCCGACGATGTGGTCTTCAGCAGCCGCATCCGGCTGGCCCGTAATCTGAAGGGATATCCTTTTCCCACTTACGCGCATGAACAACAACTCCAGGAGATTAACCAGCGGGTGCTGCAGGCCGCCCAGAGCCCCTCGGCACTCGGTCCGTTCGTGCCCTTGAATATCGAGAATATGACCTCCAACGACCGGATGGTCTTGGTCGAAAAACACCTTTGCAGTCCGCAATTCGTGGAGAATCCCCACCTGAGGATGCTCATCGTCAATCAGGATCAGACGGTCAGCATCATGGTGAACGAAGAAGACCACCTGCGGATACAGACCCTGGTTCCCGGACTGGCGCTGGATCAGGCGCTGAGGCTAGACAGCCAGGTCGATGATTTCCTCGAGGAGAGTCTGGAGTTTAGTTTTGACGAGTCCTGGGGTTATCTGACCGCTTGCCCCACCAATGTCGGGACCGGGATCCGGGCTTCGGTGATGCTGCATCTGCCCGGACTGACCCTGGTCGACCAGGTGAAACGGGTGCTGGCGGCCTTGACTCATATCGGAATCAATGTCCGGGGGTTCTATGGGGAAGGGACCGAGGCGTACGGAGATATCTATCAGATTTCCAACCAGGTGACGCTGGGCCAATCGGAAGAAGAGCTGACCAATAGCCTCAATAACGTTTGCCGCAAAGTCATCGAACAAGAGCGTAGTGTGCGGGAGGCCCTGCTCAAAGAGTCCCGGACCCAACTGGAAGACCGGGTATGCCGCTCTTTCGGATTGTTAAGCCAGGCGCGCTTGGTCTCCTCCGAGGAAGCGTTAAAGCTGCTGTCCGATGTGAAATTGGGGATCGAACTGGGCATAATAACCGAGGCCGACAGAAATCGGGTCAAAGAGTTGATGTTCATAACCCGCAGTTCGATCCTGCAAAAGCTGATCGGCAAAGATGTTGCCCCGGCGGAGCGGGATTATTACCGGGCCGCGCTCATCCGGCAAAAATTGTTATCGTAAACCATCGGTCTTAACGCGGTCCAAGCGCTCAGCGAAGTACCAAATGAGCTCAAGACCCAATTGATTCATAACGATCGTCGAAAATATCATTGGCATGACAAACACTCAAAAAAATTCAACATTTAATCTTAGGTGGTGAATCCCATGTTTGAACGTTTTACCGAAAGAGCCCGCAAAGTCGTTTATTTAGCTCAGCAAGAAGCGTCCCGGCTCGGCCATAATGTAGTGGGCACCGAGCATCTGCTGCTCGGTTTGGTAGCCGAAGGCGATGGCGTGGCGGCCAAAGCTCTGGAAACTTTGGATATCCGTCTGGAGAAGATCCGGCTCGAAGTCGAAAAAATTATCGGAGTGGGCGAAACCAATCCGTTCGGAGAGATTCCTTTTACGCCGCGCGCCAAACGCGTGCTGGAACTGGCGGTCGATGAAGGACGCCAGTTGGGTCACAATTATGTCGGCACGGAACACATCTTGCTCGGCCTGATCCGGGAGGGCGAGGGTGTGGCGGCGCAGGTCTTGAAAAACCTCGGCGCCGATTTGGAGCGCGTCCGCAAGCAGGTCATGAGCTTGCTGGGCGGCGGTTCCGGCACGCCATTCCCGGGTCAAGCTTCGGGCGGTCCGCGCGGTGCGGCCAAGACCCAGACGTTGAATCAATTTGGCAGAGACTTGACCGAATTGGCCAAGATCGCCAAGTTGGATCCGGTAATCGGCCGGGACAATGAGATCGAACGGGTGATTCAGGTCCTGTCGCGCCGCACCAAGAACAATCCGGTGCTCATCGGCGAGCCGGGGGTCGGCAAGACCGCCATCGCCGAAGGGTTGGCCCAGAAGATCGTCAAGGGCGACGTCCCGGAGATCCTGCGCAATAAACGGGTGGTCACCTTGGATATGGGTTCGATGGTGGCCGGTTCCAAGTACCGTGGCGAATTCGAGGAGCGCATGAAGAAAGTGATGGAGGAGATCCGCAATGCCGGCGATGTGATCCTGTTCATCGACGAGATGCACACCTTGATCGGCGCGGGCGCGGCCGAAGGAGCGATCGACGCCGCCAACATCCTCAAGCCGGCTTTGGCCCGGGGCGAGTTGCAGTGCATCGGGGCGACTACCCTGGATGAGTACCGCAAGCACGTCGAGAAGGACGCAGCCTTGGAACGACGGTTCCAGCCGATTATGGTCGGCGAGCCGACCAAGGAGGAGACCCGCCAGATTCTGGAGGGATTGCGGGACCGTTACGAAGCGCACCACCGGGTGAAGATCAATGATGCGGCCATCGATGCGGCGGTCACTCTTTCCGACCGTTATATTACCGACCGTTTCCTCCCGGACAAAGCCATCGATCTGATCGATGAGGCTGCTTCGCGGGTGCGGTTGCGCACCACCACCACGCCTCCCGACTTGAAGAGCATGGAGGATCAGGTCAACCGGCTGCAGCAAGAGAAAGAGGCGGCCATCAAAAACGAGGAATTTGAGAAGGCGGCCCAGCTCCGGGACGACGAACAAAAGCTCCGGCAGCAGTTGGACGGCCTGGTCAATAACTGGAAGAGCAAGCGGGGCATGGCCGAACCGACCGTGACCGAGGATGAGATCGCCCACGTGGTTTCCAGCTGGACCGGAGTTCCGGTCGTCAAGCTGAAGCAGGAGGAGACGGAACGGCTGCTGCAGATGGAGCAGATCCTGCATCAACGGGTGATCGGTCAGGATGAGGCGGTCGACGCGGTTTCCAAGGCGGTCCGCCGGGCCCGAGCTGGCTTGAAGGATCCCAAGCGGCCGATCGGTTCCTTCATCTTCCTGGGCCCCACCGGAGTAGGCAAAACCGAGTTGGCCCGGGCGTTGGCCGAAGCGCTTTTCGGTGAGGAGAATGCGGTGATCCGGATCGATATGTCCGAATATATGGAAAGACATACCGTCTCCCGGCTGGTCGGTTCGCCTCCCGGTTATGTCGGCTATGAGGAAGGCGGCCAATTGACCGAGCGAATCCGGCGCAAGCCTTATTCCGTGGTGTTGCTGGATGAGATCGAAAAGGCCCATCCCGAGGTATTCAACGTCCTCTTGCAAGTACTGGAGGACGGCCGACTGACCGATTCGCACGGCCGGACGGTGGATTTCCGCAATACGGTGGTGATCATGACCTCCAACGTCGGCGCCAACCTGATCGAGCGCTCCGGCTCCATCGGCTTCCAGATCAGCCGCGACGAGGAGCAAGACCATTATCAGAAGATGAAAGACAATGTGCTCGAGGAGCTGAAACGCACCTTCCGGCCGGAGTTTCTGAACCGGATCGATGAGATCATCGTCTTCCATGCTTTGAATAAAGATCAGATCAAGGAGATCGTCGACCTGATGGTTAAACCGGTCGCCAAACAATTGGCCGATAAAGGGATTAACCTGGAGCTGACCCCCGAAGCCAAGGAATTATTGGCCCAGGAAGGATACGATCCGACGTTTGGCGCCCGGCCGCTCCGCCGCTCGGTGCAGCGGCTCATCGAGAATCCCCTCTCCGAAGAGCTCTTGAAAGGCACCATCGAGTCGGGCGTGACGGTTCTGGCCAAGAACGAAGCGGGGCAGATCGTCTTCGAAACCATTCGCTAAGAAAAAGGTTGGGGTTAAATTCCCCAACTTTTTTGCATTTTAACATCGATAAGATGAAAAAAGTCTTTGAATGAACATTCACATCCCAAGAGCCCGCTGGTACTATTGAAATTAAAGGATTTGGCAAACGATTCATGCGAAAAACAGATTGTATATTTCAGGAAATAATGCTATACTTAAAACAATGCCTATACTGAGGATTCTAAGGTCTGCAAATTCACTCTTTCGAAGTTGCCTCCGACGTAGCCTCCTGAGGAAGGGCAAATATAGCCTCTGAGGCTAACTTTATGGAGGGTTTTTTAATGTATCAAGACAAAGTCAAAGTTTGTAAGGAATGCAACGAGGAATTCACTTTTACCGCGAGTGAACAAGAGTTTTTTGCATCCAAGGGTTTCACCAACGAACCGGGACGTTGCCCGTCCTGCCGCGCCGCCCGCAAAGAGAAGGCCGGTATGAATGGCAACCGCAGCCGTGGTGGATTCAACGGCCGTTCCGAACGGCAAATGTATCCGGCAGTCTGCTCCAGCTGCGGCGCAGACACCATGGTTCCTTTCCAACCCAGCGGTGAGAAGCCGGTTTATTGCCGCGATTGTTTCCAACCGCGCCGGAGCTATTAATTCTGCCAAATCAATAAATAAAAGCCCCGATTTCGGGGCTTTTTTCATATTTTTTTTCCATTTTTAAAGGTTTCTGAAAAACTTGCAAAAATAACGTCGTTGTTTTGCGAATCAGAGAGTTCTCTCAGTCACTCAGTAAGCTCTTTCAATCATTCAACAAGCTCGCTCAGTCACTCAACAAGCTCGCTCAGTCACTCAGCAAGCTCATTCAGTCACTCAGCAAGCTCGCTCAGTCACTCAACAAGCTCATTCAGTCACTCAACAAGCTCATTCAGTCACTCAGCAAGCTCTTTCAGTTACTCAACGAGCTCATTTTGTTAATAAGTGAGCTCTTCCAGTCATTCAATAAGCATCACATCCGTGAGCATGTCAAGGTGACAAGCTTCCATTTCGATATCGGATAGTCGTTTTCGTGGTCAACGGAAGCGGCTTTTTTAGCGTGCGGATTTATCGTCGTGCTCCGGCTATAAATGACGTATATGCGGCTATTCCCGGTCGCAAGGGAAGGATTTCATTCTATGGCTAAACGGTGGTCCGTAATTCAGGTTTGGTTTTTCCGGCGATGGCGACGGGCTCATCCAACCGGCAGATCGGTTTGGTACTCTGAAACTAAAAAATTTTTCGATTTAAAAGAGGAATTTTAGAACTTGGATTGAATAATGTAGAAAGTTAGTCCAATGGAAAAACAAAGTCTATCAAAAAGTGTGGAGCAGACGATGAAAGATAAAGCGTGGAGTTCAGCCAATCTGGAATTTGTGCAAAAGTCCAACTATTTGCTGGTCTTAAATATGTTGCGGAATCAAGGGCCGATTTCACGAGCGGAGATATCCAAGGCGACCGGGCTGAGCCCGACCACCGTGAGCTATGCGGTAAATTCGCTTCTGGAAAACCAGCTTGCCAAGGAGATCGGCGTGGGGGTCTCCAGCGGCGGAAAGCGGCCGATCCTACTGGAGTTCAATCCCAAAGGCAGTTATATTCTGACGCTGGTGGTGAATGATTTTAAGTTGCATTGGGCCATTTCGGATCTTCAGGGAGAACTGGAACTGCTGGAAGAAATCCCGCTCCAAGCGCGAAAAGGCCGGGAAGCCCTGGATTTCCTGGTACAGACCATCGAGCGGGCGCTGACCCGGGCCGCTACAGCGAATATCCACCCCGCCAGCATCGGCGTTGGCGTTTCCGGCATTGTCAACTTCAAGAAAGGCGAAGTTTTGTACTCCGCCGGATTGCAATGGAACGATTTGGAGCTGCGGGCGCTGCTCGAACAACGATTCGATCAGGACATCTTCGTGGTCAATGATATGAACGCCGCCGCTTACGCCGAGAAAATCTTCCAGCCCGATCTGAAGGTCGCCGATCTCCTCTACATCATGGTCGGCCAGAAGATCGGCGCCGGGATGATTATCGACCACCGGATCTTCGAAGGGTATAACGGCAGCGCGGTGGAGTTCGGACATACCAGCGTGAATCTTCACGGCCCGCGCTGCAATTGCGGGAATTACGGCTGTCTCACCGAGTATGTGTCCGAAGACGCGCTGCTGCGGCGGATCGCGGCGGCAATCCGCCAGGGCGCGTCCAGCGCGCTGGAGGGAGAGGCACTGACGGTGCCCGCAGTCGTCCAGGCGCTGCGAAGCGGCGATCCGCTGGCCGCTCAGATGGTGCGGGAAAGCGTCTTCGCGCTGTCGGTCGGCATCACCAACCTGGTCAATCTGTTCAACCCGGAGCTGATCGTCATCGCCGGGGACGGAATGGTCCAATGCGATCAGTATTTTCAGGAATTAAAGACGAGCATTTTTACCATGGCCCTGAAAACCGCCGCCCGGGATCTGGTCATCAGCCACCACCGGGTCGCCCAGCCATTTTTAAAGGGAGTCGCCGCGCTGGCCATCGAAGCCTATTTCGAAATGCCGCGGGTGATGACGGCCTGACCGCGAAGGCGGCCTCCGCATGGGGTTTATGCTGTTTTCCTTCCGTAGCGACGGGAGCGGCGTAATCATAAAAAACAACGAGGTGATCAAATGAAAAGGAAGTATGATTTGCTGCGGTTAACGGTCATTCTCTTGCTCCTGTGCCTGACGGCGGCGGCCGTGGCCCAGGGCGCCGGCAAGCCGGTTACCATCACGCTGCTCCAGCCCGGACTGGAACAGCCCAACATGAAACAGGCGACCCAGAAACAGATCGACCAGTTTGAAAAGGCGAACCCCGACATCAAGGTGGAACTGATCACGGTCGGCTGGGACCAGGCCTATGACAAACTGGTCAATATGTTCCAGACCAAAACCGCACCCGATGTGATCTACACCGGCACCCGTTGGGTCGTCCCCTTCGCCAATATGAAAGGCATTCTCCCGCTGAACAAGTATTTTTCCAAGGGCAAAATGCAGCAATTCCCCAAGGCGCTGATCGACTCGGAAATATCGGGCGGCAAGATCTACGGCGTGCCCCATGCTTTCTCTTCCAAGGTATTGTTTTACCGTTCCGATTGGATCAAGGAGCCCCCGAAAACCTGGAACGAACTGATCGCCATCGCCCAAAAGGTTCAGAAGGAACATCCCGGCGTATACGGTTACGGCGTGGCCGGGGCCAAACATGTCTCCACCACCGACCAATTCTTTGATGTCCTGTACTCTTTCGGCGGGAAGGTATTCGACCGCTCCGGAAAGTGTGTCTTGAATTCGCCCCAGGGAGAACGGGCCTTAAAATTGTATGCCGGTTTTTACTTGGATGCCAAGATCGTGCCGAGCCCGCTGGAGTACAACCGGGAACAGTTGCCGATCCTGTTTAAGCAGGGAAAGATCGCGATGTTCGAGTGCGGTCCGTGGGCCGGCCGGATGATGGGCCTGAATCCCGACAATACAGAAGTGCCATACAAAATGGCGTTGTTGCCGGCCGGCACCGAACAGCACTGCATTCTGAACTCCGATTCGCTGGTGCTCTCGGCCAACAGCAAGAACCCTGCCGCCGCCTGGAAGCTGACCGATTACTTAACCACGCTGGACGTTCAGGCCGAATATGATCGCGATCACGGCTTGACCCCGATCCTGATCGAAGAGGCCAAAATGCCCGAATTCAAAGACGATCCCTATTTCGGGATCTTCATCAAGGCCATCGACAACGGCATCTCCCAACCGCAGCCGGCCATCTGGGAGCCTTTCCAGGATATCATCGCCAACATGGTCCAGGAAGCATTCCAGGGCGTCAGCCCCAAAACGGCCCTGGCGAAAGCGGTGAAACTCATCAAGGAGCAACAACTGGAACCGCGCCACTAACGGAATCAAAGGTAATTGCCGGCCCGCAACCGGCAATTACAATTTTCGCGGAGACGAAAAGGGGTGGATTGGAACATGAGGGATCGGTATCCGGCGCGCTTTCCAAAGCATGATCTCCGGCGCATGCTCTCTCCCGAATATTCCCCGCTATGCTATCTGGCCGGGGCCCTGCTTATCTTGGCCGTTTTCGTGGCTTATCCCATCCTCCGGGTGCTTTACATGTCGCTGATGCATAATGTTTTGACCCGCCCGGATCAGGGGATCTACTTCGTCGGCCCGGGGAATTTTCTGGCTCTGCTGCAAAACGTCGATTTTTTAATGGCCTTTCAGCGTACGGTCTGGTGGACCCTGCTGTCGGTGGCCGGCAAGACGGTCATCGGCTTCAGCATCGCCCTGCTGCTGGTGAAGATCACTCGCGGCAAGAAACTCTTCATCTTCTTGCTGTTCATTCCGTGGGTCACCCCGAACGTGGTCGGCGCGATCACCTGGCGCTGGATTTTCGACGGCCAGTTCGGGATGCTCAACTGGCTGCTCTTGAAATCGCAGCTCATCAGCCAGCCCATCTCCTGGCTGAGCAGCAACTTTTATTCGTTTTTATTCACCGCCCTGGTCGACGTGTGGGTGGGCGTGCCCTTCATGGCCATTGTCTTCATGGGCGGGCTGCAAATGGTGTCCCAGGAGATCCTGGAATCGGCGGAGATGGACGGCGCCGGTTACTTCAAGCAACTGTTTTTTATCAAGCTGCCGGTAATCCGGCCGATCGTCCTGGTCGCGACCACGCTATCGGCGATCTGGACCTTCAATTCGTTCCAGATTATTTGGCCGCTGACCCGGGGCGGACCGGTGTCGGCCACCGAGACGCTGATCATCCAAGCCTACCGGCTGGCCTTCGGCTCTTTCGATATCGGCAGGGGCTCGGCGGTGGCGGTCATCATTTTTCTGGTGCTGTTGGCTTTCAGCCTGTTCTATAATCAAAAACTCAACCAGACCGACTGAGGGGGAGGCGGGATTCCGTTGCAAGCGAAGCATCGCGGTTCATTGATTATTTCCTACGCACTCTTGAGTCTGATCATTCTGGCCATGCTGTTCCCATTCGCGGTGATGCTGTCGACCTCATTGAAAACTTACGAGGCGACTTTTCAATGGCCGCCGCAGTGGCTCTCCCAGCCGGTGATGTGGCAGAACTACTTCGAGGTCTGGGTCAGCGAATATCATTTTAGCAAACCCTTTGTCAACAGCTTCATCGTGTCCTTCTTTACCAGCCTGTTGAGCATCTTTTTCGGTTTTCCGGCGGCGTACGCGCTGACCCGCTTCCGTTTCAAAGGCCACCGGGCGCTGCTGTTCGTGGTGCTGCTGACCCAGATGTTTTCGCCGCTGATCATCATCATCGGCATGATGCAGATGATGAGCTCGCTCGGGCTGATCAACAGCCTGACGGGCCTGATCCTGTCCAACGGGGCCCTCTCCCTGCCGATGGCCATTTGGCTGCTGCACGGATACTTGAAAGGCATACCGCTGGATATGGAGCACGCGGCGATGATCGATGGCTGCTCCAGGGTGATGGCGGTGCGGACGATTATTTTTCCGATCACCCTCCCCGCCGTGCTCATGGCGGGCATTTACGCCTTCATCATGGCCTGGAACAACCTGTTATTTCCGCTCGCCTTCATCACCGATCAGTCCTTGAAGACCATTCCTTTGGCACTGACCGATTTTGTGGGCATGAATATTGTCTACTGGCATCAGATGATGGCCGGGGGAATCATTGCCACCGTGCCGATAGCGATCCTGTTCAGTTTCGTGCAAAAGTTCTTTGTGGCCGGGATCATGGGCGGCGCTATCAAAGAGTAAGCGATCCTATCTGGAGGAGGAAACTGGTAATGCTTGAAGCTGCATTAATCGGTGCCGGGAATCGCGGCAACGATGTCTATGGCGGGTACGCTCTGGAACATCCGGAGGAGATCCGCTTCGTGGCCGTCGCCGAACCCGACGCCGGAAGAAGGGAACGGTTCGCCGAATTGCACGGGGTGCCGGAGCACCGGCAATTCGTTTCGTGGCAGGATTTATTGGCCCAGCCGAAGTTCTGCGATCTGCTGTTCATCTGCT
Organism: Bacillota bacterium; assembly: GCA_023400055.1. Classification (GTDB taxonomy): domain Bacteria; phylum Bacillota; class UBA4882; order UBA8346; family UBA8346; genus Hydrogenispora. The sequence continues at coordinate 30,619 of JAEXFN010000055.1, read as the reverse complement.
CGCTGGACCGGATGCATTACGAGCCGACGCTGCTGGCGTTGGGCCAAGGCTACCATGTGATGCTCGAGAAACCGATGGCCACCGAGCTGGAGCAGTGCATCGCCATGGTCCGGGCGGCGCAGCGCCAGCCGGGGAAGCTGACAGTGGCCCACGTGCTGCGCTATACGCCATTTTTCGGCAAGATCAAGGAGCTGGTCGGCTCCGGCGCCATCGGGGAGGTGGTGGAGCTGAATCTGGATGAAAATGTGGGTTATTGGCATTACGCCCATAGCTATGTCCGGGGCAACTGGGCCAATTCCCGGGAATCCTCGCCGATGATTCTGGCCAAAAGCTGCCATGACCTGGACCTGTTGGTATGGCTCTCCGGCAAAAAACCGTTGCGGCTGGCTTCGTTCGGCTCATTGCAATATTTTAAGCCCGCCAACGCGCCGCAAGGTTCCGCCGCGCGCTGCCTGGATTGCCCGTTGAAGCACCAGTGTCCCTATTCCGCCGTCCGGCAATACCTGGGCCAGGATACCGGCTGGCCGGTGAGCGTCATCAGCCAGGATTCGTCGATCGCGGCGCGGGTGGACGCCTTGCGCCGGGGCCCTTACGGAAGGTGCGTCTACCAGTGCGATAATGACGTAGTGGATCACCAGACGGTCCATGTCGAGTTCGCGGGAGGGAGCATCGCCAATTTCACCATGTGCGGCCTCACCCAGGAGTTGTCCAGGGAGATCAGGATCATGGGCACCCTGGGCATGATCCGGGGCAAATTTGAAAGCAACCGGATCGAAGTCCATCATTTCGGCGGGGCGGAGGAGATCATCACCACCCCCCGCTGCCCGGGCCGCCATGGCGGCGGCGACTACGGCCTGATGGAAGAGTTGATCCGGGCCGAGCACCAAGGCAAAGGGGCCGCCGATACCTCGGCAGAGGTCTCCTTATCCAGCCATGTGCTGGCTTTCGCCGCCGAAGCGTCCCGCGCGACCGGGCGAATGATTCAGCTGGACGAATTTTGTCGCCTCCCGGGCGGCTCCGCCGGCGCATAACGGGGCTCCGGCCAAGCCGCGCCGGAGCCGGCAATAATTTTTAAAAATCCTTGTATAACTTCGCGGACTTCCGGTCATTCTATACTCAGGATTTGTAGTAGCCGAGGCGCAGATTGATAAAGGCTCTGTCTTAGGACCTGAAGGGTCTTTATCAGTCGAGCAACTGATCGTTATGGGTTCTTTCACAAGGGTTCATAACGGTCTGAGCCAGATCGTTATCGTTGGGCCAACTTGCTACGGCAGTTGCTGAGACTGTCGTGGTAGGGAAACTCAGCGGTGGCGGTCGAGCCCAGATTGGCGGCGAAGCGAAAGGGTGTATTTGCAGTCGAAAGATTGCAGGTAGATCCCCAAGTTTCTCTGTCAGTCGGTCAAAGGTTATCGTAGTGCGTGTAATGGGTGTTTGTAGCCGAAAGGTTGCAGGTATCCACGCAACGTGGTGCGGTAGCCGGAGATAAGGTTACTACAAGTTCTATTTTTTTTGATTTCAGCGCGGGAAGATCTTTATCCGCTAAAGTTAGATCTTTATCCATAAAAGATCGATCCTTTGGGGATAAGTGAGGGACTGGAATGAGATCCGGCCAGTTTTTGCGATTTTTTTGACGGTTGGACCGAAAAACGCAGGAATTATCCATGATTTGGCGAACTTTCCCCTAAAATTATGTCGAAATGCCGCTTCCCGTCCGGTCGTGACCCATGGGCGTGGTGAATCTTTGATTGCGGTGGGCAGCTTTGGCAGGCAGAGGGGAGAAGAAAATGGGCTTAAAAGAGCAGCTGTTCAAGACCAGACGGGGCAAGACCCTATGGAACGAACATACCGACAGTCTGATCCAATTTGCAGTGGAACGGCGCGAGACCGGGGTGCGCATCCCCCATCCGTCGGCGGAGGAGATTGACGAGAAAACCTTTCTGACCGACGACGCGACCATCGCGGTGCTTTCGGACATCGAGATCCTGGAGATTTTCCAGGAATGCGGCTGGCGGGAATTGCCCCGGTTCCTGCTGGCCGGCGCCCGCCGGGAGTTGCGCCTGCCTCCGGCCGAACTGAAGGTGGGAGTGCTGACGGCCGGCGGTAACGCGCCCGGCCTGAATGTGATCGTGGATTCCATCGTTAAGCACCAATTCGCGCTGGGGACGGAATACTGCCGCCAGCATGGGATCACGCTCAGGAAAGGTTTTCCGCCCGATCTGCAGTTCACCGGGATCATCGGCGGTTACCGCGGGCTGCTGAATCTGGACCAGGAGCAGACCGACCGGGACTGGACCATCGAATTGAATCCCTTGGTCACCGACGCCTGGACCCATCTCGGCTGCAGCAACCTGCACGCGTTGCGCGCCGAGCGCCGGCCGGACAACATCGTCCGCATGGCCGTCAATGTGCAAAAGCTGGACCTGGACATCCTCTATGCCATCGGCGGCGACGGAACGCTGCGGGCCGCCGGCCAGCTGGCCGACAAATTGAAGGAATTCGGCCATAAATGCCTGGTGGTCACCGGCCCGAAGACTATGGACAACGACATCAACTTCACCGACTATTCCTTCGGTTTCCGGACCACGGTCGACAACGCCATCCAGATGCTGCGCGATTTTCACCGCGAAGCGGAGACCCTGGAACGGGTGGGAGTGGTGCAGCTCTTCGGCGCCGGCAGCGGTTTCGTGGCCTTGCATACCGCCTATGCCAGCGATGATGCGGATTATGTGCTGATCCCCGAGGCGCTCGGCGAAACCGTCGGCAGTACCCTGGCCGAGCTGGAACGGTGTGTGGAGCGGATTAAGAAACGCCGTGAGAAACGGAACCATGCCTTGCTGGTGGTGGCCGAAGGAGCCGTTCCCATTCTCAAGGTGGCGCTGGACGCCCAAAAAGCCGGCCAGCCGCCTACGGCCAAGGTGGCCGAGCAGTTCACCCAGGGCGCCCGCGAGAAGCTGGATAATGCTTTTCTGGGTCTGATGGAATATTTCAAGCAGCATATCGCGCCGGACATCTTTTACGTGCAGCCGCGCCACCTGATCCGGGCGACGCCGCCCAACGGCTTCGATATCGATCTCTGTAAATACACCGGTCGGCTGATGGTCGACACGGCCATGGCCGGCTATACCGCTTGCACCGTCAACCTCTGGCAAGGCAATTACGTGCTGGTCCCGATCGAGACGGCGGTGGCCGGGTTGAAGAAGGTCAATACCTACGACTACTATTATAACTCGATGACCGAGAAGTACCGGCTGGATTGATGCTACGGACCGGCATTCATTGCCGGCGGTTGAGATAAGGATATATCCCGTCCGAAGGTCAGCTTGCTTATAAAAGACGCAGCGAGCCAATATAAAAAGAACTATGACGATATTCGCCATAGTTCTTTTTTTAACGAGGTAGCAGGACAATTCACTTAATTAATCGCAGCCATCGGCAAGTCCCGAGGGGACCGAAAGCTGTTTCCTCAAGGTTGATGACTGCAGCTCCGGCTATTGTCGAGGCTTCCCCGTCCTTGAGGCGGCTTCCTCAAGAATGGGTCCGGCATTTTTGAGCCTTGGTATTGCATCCTGAAGCTTCGGATCAGTTTTCCCGCTCTTTAAGGAAGCAGGGATGGTTTTCGAAGCGACCGGGATCCGCTTCGAGAAAGCGGGGATAGTGTTTGAGGAAGTAGGGACGGTCTTTGGGGAAGCAAGGATGGCCGCGTCCTATGAACGGACCATGACGTACCTTACAAGGACGAAGACCACACCTGACAAGGATCATCGCGTACCTGACACGGATGCGGCCGTCCTTTGAGGGGCGAAGACCATCCCTTACAAGGACATGTTCATCCCCAAAGGGATGACGACCATCCCTAAAGGACCAAAGGCCATCCCTGACATGAGAATGATCATTGGGCGACGGACGGCGGGGATCCCCGTCGACTTGAAAGAAATCCCGACCTGGAATGAGAATTCCGTTTGAAGAGAATAAGACTGATCGGGCGGAGCAAAAAAAACGATAGTTTCCACAGGGGGTATCTCCGCATCCGTTGGGGACTTTACGGGCCGCTTCGAACGACGTAAAGTTTGTTATATTCCAAAATGTGTATCCCGAATTTTGATTGGGATGGATTGAAAGCCAAAGCCCGCCCGATCGCGGCGATCGGGCGGGCTTCGGGTTGGCCGGTATGAGTGTTTGGCGATTAATATTTTCCGAAATCCCCGCCGACCGAGGGGACCGCGGAACTTGCCGCCGCTTGTTGCCGGGCGACCTTCGCCGGGAGTGCCGGATGCGGCAAAGTCGTCTTCCCGGCTGGCAATGGGAGAGGCGTGGCCGGGGTCTCTGCCCCGGAGCCGGTCTTGAGCTTAAACTGGCGGATCATGCTCTGTAACAGTTCCGCCTGGCTGGCCAATTCCTGGCTGGCCGACGCGCCTTCTTCGGCTGTGGCGGTGCCGGTCTGGGTGACCTGGGCCACCTGGTTGATGCCCTGGTTGACTTGGGCGATTCCCGAGGCTTGCTCGTTGGAGGCCACCGCGATATCGCCCACCAGGGCGGCGGTCTGGTCGATCCCCGCCACAATCTCGGCAAACTCGGCCGCCGTCTCATTGGCGATGGCGGTGCCCGCCGCCGCCTTTTGAATGGATCCTTCGATCAGCGCCGTGGTCTCCTTGGCTGCGGCGGCGCTGCGCGACGCCAGATGGCGCACTTCCTCGGCGACTACCGCGAAGCCTTTGCCGTGCTGGCCGGCGCGGGCCGCCTCGACGGCGGCGTTTAAAGCCAGGATGTTGGTTTGAAAAGCGATCTCGTCAATGGCCTTGATGATCTTGGAGATATTGGCCGAGGTTTCGTCGACGGCGGTCATGGCCGCCAGCATCCGGCTCATCTGTCCGTTGCCCGCGGCCGCCTTTTCCTTGACGGACAGCGAGAGCTGATTGGCCTGGTTGGCGTTGACGGCGTTTTGGCGGGTCTGGACGGCGATCTCGGTCATCGTGGCGGTGATCTCCTGGACGGTGCTGGCCTGTTCGGTGGCTGCCTGGGACATGATCTGGCTGGAGTCCGAGACGTGCTGGGCGCCGGCGGCCACTTGCTCGGAGGCGTTATGGAATTGTTGCAGCACCTGATGGAAGGAGGCGATGGTCTGGTTGAGCGTCCGGGCCAGCAACGCGTGATCGCCCCGGTAATCGCCGCGGACCTGGACAGTCAGATCGCCCTGGGCCATCGCCTGTAAAACGGCCGAGGCTTCATCGATGGGGGCGAGGATGGCGTCCAGCGTGTGGTTCAATCCGGTAACGATCGCTTGATAGCCGCCCTCGAAAGCCGCGGCGTCGCCGCGGACCTGCAGGTCGCCGGCCAACGCGGCGCCGGACAAACGGTTCATCTCGTCGATCAGATTCCGGACGCTTTGCATCATGGCGATAAACGCCGGCAGCAGCTGATCATTCTCGGAGCGCCGGCCGATCTGTTTGAACTCTTCGAGCCGGCCGGTATCGCCGCCCGCCATGCGGACCGCCACATCCTGCAGGCTGAGCAGGCGGCTGCGGACCCCGCTGATTTCTGCCGCGAATTGCCCCACCATGCCTTGATATTTGGCCGGGTCCATCTCCAGCGAATAATCGTTGACCCCCATTTTCTGGAGGACCCGCATCGCATCTTGCAGCGGTTCCACGATGGCGTCCAGCGTATGATTGAATCCTTCGATGACCCGGCCGTACTCTCCGGAAAAGTGCGCAGCGTCGCCCCGGGTCGTCAGTTGGCCGGCGACCGCCGCGTCCGACAGCCGCAACGACTCCTGTACCAGTTCCTGGACGTTCTCCATCATCTCGATGTAGGCCGGAATCAGTTGATCGTTGGCCGAGCGCTGGCCGGCCTCTTTCAGAATGGGCAAGGCGTGGAAGTCGCCCTGGGCAATATGGATGGTCACCTTTTGGATGGTCAGCAGGCATTCGCGGACGGCGTTAATGGCTTGGGTAATCTCGCCGTAGATGCCGGGATGGCTGCCTTCCATCGCCTGGGTATAGTCGTTAAGGGCCATCTTTTGCAAGACCGCGTTGCTTTCCACCAGGGCGCCCAAGCCGTCGATGCAAGCATTGATGCTGCTCATGAAGTCGTTAAAATCGCCCGGGTAAGTATCGCTGATCTTGTCGGGAATATCGCCCCGGCCGATGCGGTCGATATAGGCGGCCGCGATTTGCAAGGGCGCCAGCACCGCATCGAGGGTCTGGTTGACCCCGGTGATGATCGCGGCATAAGCGCCCTGGAAGCGGGTCTGATCGCCCCGCGCCTTCAGATCGCCGGCGATGGCGGAGTGGGTGAGCCGGTCGGCCTCGCCGATCAGATTGCGAAGCGCTTCGGCCATCCGCAGCATGCTATGGGACAGCACATCTCCGTCCGAGCGAGGCTGAATGGCGATATTCAGGTCGCCGGCGGCGATCTGCTGCGCGGCCTGGGCCTGTTCCCGGATGTTGGCGACCATCTCGGCGAAAGCCCGCATCAGGTTGCCGATCTCATCCTTGGTGGACGCCTTGACATTGACCGCGATGTCGCCCAGCGCCAGTTGATTGGCGGCCCGCATCAGGCTGTTGATGGGCCGGCTGATGTAGGTATGGCTGATCCACAGGATAACCAGCAGTACCAAGAGCAGCGCCACCAGGGCGACCAGGAAGAAGTGGCGTTGCAGATCATAGGCTTGCTTGAAAAGCACCGCCTTGGGAGCGACGATGGCCAGGGACCAGCCCACCCCGGGAACCTGGGCATAGGCCATCAATTGAGTGGCGCCGCGATAAGCGTAGCTGCCGACGCCCGACTGCCCGCTCACCATCTTCCGTTCCAGCCCGACCAGCTCTTTGAGCCGGGGATCGCGCTTGAGATTGTTAAAATCATTATTCTGCTTGATCACCAGCTCGGTCCGGGGGTGGGCGATGGTGTTGCCGGCCTGGTCCAGCATGTAGGCGTAGCCTTGGCCGTCGGCGACCTGGATGGTATTGATCATCTGGCCGACGGCGAACCAGTCGAAGGTGGCGAAGAGCACCGCCCGGACCTTGCCGGCCGGGTCGCGGATGGGCGTGGCGATCACCACCACGGTTTTATGATCGACCTTGCTGGTCAGCGGTTCGCTGATATTGGTCACTCCTTGGCGGGCCTTCTGAAAGAAGGGTCGTTCGGCCAGATTCTTAGGATCGCCGCTGGTGTAACGGGCATTGCCATTTAGGTCGATGATCCCCATCCGGTAGCAGCCGATCCGCTGCAGTTCGCCGCGGAGCACCGCCACCTGGACTGGCCAGTTCATGGAACGGATATCCTGGCGGGCGGCGACCCCTTCCACCTTCGCCGAGAGCGTCTCGATCTCCCGGGCCACCAAATGGGCGCTGTTGCGCACGGTGTTTTTCAGCAGCGAACTGGTGCTGTGATCCAGGACATTGACCGCGGCCTGATACGAGATGAAGCCGACGGCTCCGAAGGAGAGCAGCAATAATACGGCAGTACTGATCACGATCTTCAGTTTGATGGACAAATCTTGAAACCATTTCATGGAATTCAACTCCTTTTTTCTCTTTCGACTTTGTCCAGCGGAAGTTCTTTACAAAAATAAAAAAAATTTAGTTTTTAATATTTGGTAAAATATTTTGTTAATCATATTCCATAATTTTTAATTCTCCAGATAAGGGGAAAGTCCTGGTAAGCAAATGTTTCAACCTAGTAAAATATGGATCCATTTCCTTGGAAAAACCGATTCATTACTGCGTTAATTTAAAAATTTTTATATTTTATAAATTATTGCTTATTTTAAATATTTAAAGCAGAAATCATTAACTATGCAGCAGAATAATTAATTTGCGAAACCGGAACGGCTGGGTGACGAACGAACCGATGGGATGCGGGCTTGAATCCGGAAAAATGTTGCCAGGTTGGCAGGGGAATCCGGGAGGTTTGCTGAAAATAGTGTCCAAACAGGAATTTGCCAATGAGAGTTGGCGCTCGATCAGAATATAATGAGGTGATTCGCGGGATGAAAATTGTCGTTTTGGATGGCCATACTTTGAACCCGGGCGATTTGAGCTGGGCGGGATTGGAGGAACTGGGGGAACTGACGGTGTACGACCGGACTCCGGCCGAAAAGATCCGGGAGCGGATCGGAGCCGCGGCGGCGGTGTATACCAATAAAACCCCGCTGACCCGGGAAACGTTGCAGCGGACCCCGGCGGTGAAGTTTATCGGGGTATTGGCGACCGGTTACAATGTGGTCGATATCGCGGCCGCCAAGGAACTGGGGATCGCCGTCACCAACATTCCCACTTACGGCACGGCGGCGGTCGCCCAGATGGCCATCGCGCTGTTGCTCGAGGTGTGCCATCACGTGGGAGCGCACAGCGAGGCGGTGGCGCGGGGCGACTGGGCCGCCAGTCCCGACTTTTGCTTCTGGAATTACCCCTTGCTCGAATTGGCCGGCAAGACCATGGGGATCATCGGCTTCGGCAAGATCGGCCGGGCCACGGCGGCGATCGCCCAGGCGCTCGGCATGAGGATTCTGGCCTTTGACGACTACCGGGATCCCAGCCTTGAGGGTCCGACGCTGAAATATGTAAGCCTCGCTGAGCTGCTGGCCCAATCGGATGTGATCAGTCTGCACTGTCCGTTGTTTGAGAGCACCAAGGGGCTCATCAATCGAAACACGATCGCCAAAATGAAACCCGGCGTGATCCTGATCAACACCTCCCGGGGCGGGCTGGTGGTGGAGGAAGACCTGGCCGAGGCCTTAAACAGCGGCAGGATATTCGCGGCGGCCGTGGACGTGGTGGCCACCGAGCCGATCCGGCCGGACAATCCGTTGCTGGCGGCCAAGAATTGCCTGATCACGCCGCATATCGCCTGGGCGCCCCGGGAGTCCCGGACGCGGCTGATGGATATCGCGGTCGATAATTTACGGGCGTTTCTGGCCGGACAACCGGTCCATGTCGTCAATCCCTGACGGAATGCGCCTGAACGACGAAAATATGAGCGGAGGCGTTGGCAGATGGAGAACCTCACCGAGCAAGTCAAAGGGCGGCTGATCCATTATTTCGGCAAGGATGTGCGGCGGATTAATCATGCCTTGAAAGTCCATAGTCTGGCGGCGCATATCGGAAGCCTGGAACGGCTGCCCGAGGCAGAGCTGTTGCTGTTGGAGACGGCGGCCATGTTGCATGACATCGGGATCAAAGAGGCCGAACGGCGCTTTCATTCGGCGGCCGCTAAGTATCAGGAGGAATTGGGGCCGGGCGTGGCCCGGGAGCTATTGGCCGATCTGGAGTTGCCCGCCGATTTCCTGGCCCGGCTGGAATTCCTCATCGGCAACCATCACAGTTACGCCCGGATCGACGGGCCGGATTTTCAGATTCTGGTGGAAGCGGATTTCTTGGTCAACATCTTTGAGGGTGAAATGGATAATCAGCAGGTCCTCAGCATCGGCGAAAAATATTTTCGGACCGCCGCCGGGCGGGCTTTATTGGCGACACTGTTCGGCAATGAATGATGGATAAGGGATGGCCGAAGCGGTCGTCAGCAGAATTGATGTATAAATATTCAGCGATGAATATGCTTGTTTGATAAAGCAAAAACGGGCATACCGAAGGTAATCGCGATAGATCCGATTATTCGCCGGATGGAAGGCTTTGACAGCTTTTGGCGGCTTTGTTACAGTAAAGTCACAAAATTGAATCGACTCTTTCGAGCAGAGTAGAGGCGCGGGGTTTAAGAGTAACGACGACTCAGGGAGCAAACGGGTGTTGCCAAAGGAAACTCCGCCGAAGCCGGGACAGCCGCTCAACTGTACCGGCTGGGCCCGGACTGAACAAGTCCGGGACTGTCATCGTGAAGGCGATGGAGTGCTATTCCAGCGGTTGAAGTTTGCCTTGATCACACACACAAGCGCCGGGAATCACTCGGCGCTTGTGCTGGCTTTGGGGGAGTTTAAAAGGAGCAACCCGATGAAAAAGCAGACCAAACCGCAATTGAAGCAGGGCTTGGGACTGGCGGCGGCCACCGCCCTGGTGGTGGGCAACATGATCGGTTCGGGAATCTTCATGATGCCGAACACCCTGGCCACCACCTCCGGGCCGGGAGCGTCGCTGATCGCTTGGGGTTTCACGGGCATCGGCTCGATCTTGCTGGCGCTGACCTTCGCCAATCTCGGCTCCCGTTATCCCCAGACCGGCGGGCCGTACGCCTTCGCCAAAATAGCCTTCGGCGAATTCGCCGGGTTCATCAACGCCTGGTCGTACTGGATCGGCGGCTGCATCGGCAATGCCGCGCTGTTGACCGCTTGCGCCGGGTATCTGGCGTTCTTTCTGCCCGCGGTCAAGGCCAACGGCATGTTGGCTTTCGGGATTACGACCGCTTTCTTATGGCTATTTACCTATATTAACATCAAAGGGGTGCGCGGCGCCGGCATCCTCAATCTGATCACCACCGTGCTGAAGATCCTGCCGTTGCTGGTATTTATCCTCATCGGCCTGCACCATTTCGATATCAAGCTGGCCGGGCCGATGTTGCCCCAAGGGCGCGGGCTGGCCACCATTCCGGCGGCGGCCGCGGCGACGCTGTGGGCCTTCATCGGCTTCGAGACGGCCACGGTCACCGCCGGTGAGATCCGCAATCCGGGCCGGAACGTCCGGCTCAGCACCATTTGGGGAATCGCCTTGACCACCCTGGTCTATTTGGGAATCAGCCTGATCGCCATGGGCACCATGTCCCAGCAAGGCCTGGCCAGATCCAGTTCGCCGCTGGCCGACATCATCAACCAGTACTCGGGCGGCTGGGGTGCGGCCCTGGTGGCGGTGGGCGGCTGCGTTTCGACTCTCGGCGCCACGTTCGGCTGGGTCCTGTCGACGGCCCGGATGAGTTTCGCCACCGCCGAGGATGACCTCTTTCCCCGGGCCCTGGCCGCGGTCCATCCGCGCTACTGCACGCCCCACGTCTCGCTCATTGTCAGCGGCATCATCGCCAATATCACGCTGTTGCTCAATTACGTGAGTTCGCTGACGGCGGCCTACAATTTCATGATCCTGCTGGCGACGCTGTCGTTCCTGCCGCCTTACGTATTTGCCGCGGCGGCGGAGATTATGTTGCTGGCCAAACGCAGTTCCCGCTTCTCGCTGGGCAATTTCATCCGCTCGTCGCTCGGCTCCTTCCTGGGCTTCGCCTACGGTATCTGGGCCATCTACGGCTCGGGGGCGGAGACCGCCATGTACGGCTTTCTGCTGATTCTGATCGGAATCCCCGTTTATGTCTATATGAAATTAAAAACCGCCGCCAACCAGAGTGCCGCCCAAGCCGAACTATAGCAGCCATCCCCGGTCGTATGGATGGGGAAACCGATAATCGATTATGTCAAAGAGAGCCGAAGCAATGGCTCTCTTTTTTGGTGGCGCCAAAACCGCTTGGGCCCGGTTAAGCCGGCAATATCCCAAAGGTTGGCGATGCCACGCCGCAAGCATCATAACGATCCGCGATGGGTGCTGCCGGAGCCCGCGCCTTGAAGTCAGCGGGCGCGGCCGTTTCCGGTACTCCTTTATCCCCAAAAGATCGATTTGCGATGATTCCAGATCGATCTTTTGTGAATAAAGATCGATCTGCAATGATTCAAGATCTTCCTCGAACGACTTAAGATCTAACTTTTGTGCCTCAAGGCACTCCTTCGGTGGATCAAGCGCTTCCCGTGGTGGCTAAAGTTCCGTTTTAAACAAGCGCCGGGTCTCCCGCCGGCCGGCCGGATAGTCCGGCGGCTGCCAGATATGGCAACCATTGCCCGGATTACCGTAGAAACCCCAGCGCCGCGACGGAACTTTTCGGCCCGTAAGTTCGATGAAATAGAAGACATTGATTATTTAAAAGCCATGTGATAAAGTCTTTCGATTGCAATCGCTTTGCAAAGACCTTAAAACGACTTTCTCACTTGCTTTTCTGAGCTTTTGTGATCACCCTGACCTCCGGACAGGGTTAATCACAACGCTTTGAAAGCCGATCGAAACACCGGTTTGAAAACTAAACGCCGAAAAGAGGAATGGTCGTTGCGGAAAAAATTAGTCTGGATAGGCGGGGGAATCGCGCTGATCGGGTTGGCCCTGTTTTTCTTGCTGCCCAAATCCAATAATCTGAAAGACTTGGCCAAACGCTATGATTTTTACACGGTGAAGGCGATGGATCTCAGCCAGCGGATCGACGCCACCGGCAATGTGCTGGCCTTGGATAAGAAGGACCTTTATGCCGACTATGAGGGAATGGTCGAAAAGGTGCCGGTGAAGGCCGGGGACCTGGTCAAGAAGGACGATGTCATTTTGATCATCGATTCGGCCATCCTCAAGAGCCAGTGGCTGGACGCTAAATCCGCGCTGAACCAGGCCAAGGTGAACCTGACCCAGACGTCGGGGCAGGCCGCCACCGAGCTTTATCTGAACCAGGTGTCCAAGACCAATGCGGTCCAGCTGGAGAACTATTACCAGCAGGTGGCCATCTACCGGGAACAGGTCAAACAGGCCCAGGAAAAGCTGGACTCCTTGAACGCCAGAAACGACGGCTTCTATATGGCTGGCAATGAGAAGCTGTTTATCCGGGCGCCGTTCAACGGCAAGGTCGCCTGGATCAACGCCCAGCAAGGCGAGAAGATCACCCCGCAGACGCTGCTGGCCACGGTGATCAAGCCGGATACGCTGGCGGTGGACGCCCAGGTCGATCAGAATGACATTCACGCGGTGCAAGTGGGCCAGAACGCCCTGGTCACCGGCAAAGACGACCGGCGCAGCCAGAACCCGGGCGTGGTGATGGCCGTCAGCACGCTGGGACAGCAAGCCGGCAACGTCGCCGGCGGGCAGGCCGCCAGCGATATCATCGATTTTCCGGTGCGCATCCGAATGAGCGGGGCGGCGCGGGGCTTGATGCCGGGGATGACGGCCGACGTCACGGTGCTCTCGCATGAACTCCCGGACGTGCTGGCGGTTCCGGCCGCCGGGGTGAGCCAGCGGGACGGGCGGAACCTGGTCAACGTGCGGCGGGGGAACCGGATCGTCGCGGTTGCCGTGGAGCTGGGCTTGAAGAGCGGCAAATACTGGCAGGTGAAGTCGGGCCTCCGAGCCGGCGACGTGGTGGCGGTGGCCAAGCCGGAAGTTCTGGCCATGGGCTCGGGCGCGGCGGGCGGCCGGCGCGGCTTCGGGCCGTTCGGAGGGAGATAAGCCATGCTGGAGCTGAGTCATTTGCAGAAGATTTACCGCGACGGGGATATCGAGGTCCGGGCCCTGAACGATGTCTCGCTGACCATCGCCGCCGGGGAAATGGTGGCGATCATGGGGCCGTCCGGCTCGGGCAAGTCGACCTTTATGAACGTTCTGGGCTGCCTCGATCAGCCGACGGCCGGTTCCTATCGCCTGAACGGCCAGGAGGTCGCCGAGCGGACCCAGCGGGAGCTGGCGACGGTTCGCAACCGCGAGCTCGGCTTCGTCTTTCAGTCCTTTAACCTGCTGCCGAAGCTGACGGCGCTGCAAAATGTGGAGCTGCCGCTGATCTACGCCGGGGTCCCGGCGCAGCAGCGGGCGAAGCTGGCCCGGGAGGCGCTGGTCCGGGTCGGGCTGGCCCAGCGGATCCAGCACCGCCCCAAGGAGCTCTCCGGCGGGCAGCAACAGCGGGTGGCCATCGCCAGGGCGCTGGTGAATACGCCGCGCTTGATCCTGGCCGATGAACCCACCGGCAATCTCGATTCCCATTCCAGCGTCGAGGTGATGGCGTTATTCCAGGAGCTGCACCAGAGCGGGATCACCGTGGTCCTGGTGACCCATGAACCGGATATCGCCGCATATACCCAACGGGTGATCCGCTTCCGGGACGGGCAGGTGGTCGCCGACGAGGCGATCCGGCCCAAGCGGGCGGCCGAGGAGGTGGCCCTGGCGTGAGGATCGGCGAAAATATTCTGATGGCGCTGCGGAACCTGCTTTACAACCGGGCCCGTTCTTTCCTGACCATGCTGGGGATCATCATCGGCGTCGGCGCGGTTATCGCTATGGTTTCGCTGGGCGAAGGGGCCAAACAACAGATCACCGACCGGATCGCGGCGATCGGTTCCAACCTGCTGATCGTGACCGCGGGCCGCGACAGCACCAGCAAGCTGACCAACAGCATCCTGCCGGTGCTGCAGGATTCGTCCGACTATATCCAGGCGATCGCGCCGGCGGCGCGCGGCTCGAAATTGGCCGAAGCCGGCTCCAACAGTCTGGCGACCTCGATCATCGGCGCGACGCCGGCCTATGCCACGGTCCGCAATTACCAGGCCGCCTATGGCCGGCTCCTGAACCAGGACGATTACGCCAGCGCCAGCCGGGTGGCGGTGATCGGCTCGTATCTGGCGGAGCAGCTGTTCCCCGGGGCCAATCCCATCGGCGAGGAGCTCAAGGTCGGCGGGGTCCGGCTGGAAGTAGTCGGGGTGCTGACCTCCAAAGGCCAGAGCGGCTTCGGCAATTCCGACAACGCGCTGATCGTGCCGCTCTCGACGGCCCAGGAGCGCATCTTCGGCAATCATGACCTGACGGAGATCAGCATTCAGGTGCGCAGCGCCGACGATGTCAATTACGCTTCGGCGCAGATCAAGCGGGCCTTGCTGGCGGAGCTGAAAGACGAGGACCGCTTCACCATCAACAACATGGCCGAAATCCTGTCGACCGCGCAGGACATGACTCAGATCATGACCCTGCTGCTGGCGGGGATCGCCGCGGTCTCCCTGGTGGTCGGGGGAATCGGCATCATGAATATCATGCTGGTGTCGGTGACCGAACGGATCCGGGAGATCGGGATCCGCAAGGCCATTGGCGCCCAGCCCGAGGAGATCCTGATCCTCTTCTTGATCGAGGCGGTCACCTTGAGCCTGGCTGGCGGGATGATCGGGATCGCCTGCGGCGCGGCGCTGGCGCTGCTCATCGGCAAATTAATCGGCTGGGCGATTACCATCTCGCTCGCCGCGGTGCTGGTGGCCTTCACCTTCTCGGTGTTGGTCGGACTGTTCTTCGGCGTCTATCCGGCCTATAAGGCCAGCGGCTTGAATCCCATCGAGGCCCTGCGGCATGATTGAGCGCGGTCGCGGCCGGGCTTAAAACGGTTCGACCGGTTCGAGGACGTAGCCGGAACCGGCCTGCTCCGGCGGATCTTCGCCGCGGTACGCCCCGCTAAATTGGCTGTTATAGAGATCGGCATAGAATCCGCCTTGATCTAGCAAGGACTGGTGGGTGCCCATCTCGATGATTTTGCCGTGATTCATCACCAGGATCAGATCGGCGTCGCGGATGGTCGAGAGCCGGTGGGCGATGACGAAGCTGGTCCGGCCCTTCATCAATTCGCGCATGGCCTTCTGGATGTGGACCTCGGTCCGGGTATCGACACTGCTGGTCGCCTCGTCGAGGATCAGGATCGCCGGATCGGCCAGAAAGGCCCGGGCGATGGTCAAAAGCTGCTTCTCGCCCTGGGAGATGTTGGAGGCCTCTTCGTTGAGCACGGTATGGTAGCCGTCCGACAGCGCCCGGATGAAGTGATCGGCGTGGGCCGCCTTGGCGGCCCGGACCACATCCTCCGGGCTGGCCCCGTCCTTGCCGTAGGCGATATTCTCGCGGATGGTGCCGTTGAAGAGCCAGGTGTCCTGAAGCACCATTCCGAAGATGCAGCGCAGGTCGGAACGGCTCATCTCCCGGATGTCGACCCCGTCCACGGTGATCCGGCCGCCGCCGATCTCGTAGAAGCGCATCAGCAGGTTCACCAGGGTGGTTTTGCCGGCGCCGGTCGGGCCGACGATGGCGATGGTCTGGCCCGGCTCGACCGCGATGTTCATGTTCTCGATCAGCGGCGCGTCTTCCTTATAGCCGAATTTCACCCCCTCGAACCGAACCGCGCCTTGGGGCGCTTCGATGGTGCGGGGGGCGGCGATATCCGGGATCTCCTCGGCCTCGTCGAGCAGTTCGAAGACGCGCTCGGCCGCGGCCATCGTCGACTGCAGGATATTGGCGATGTTGGCGGTCTGGTTGATCGGCATGGTAAACTGGCGGGAGTATTGGACGAAGGCCTGGATGTCGCCGATCGCCAACGCCCGGCGGGTCACCAGGAGCCCGCCGACCACGCTGACCAGCACATAACCGATATTGTTGATGAAGGTCATCAGCGGCATGATCAGGCTCGAAATATACTGGGCGCGCCAGGACGAGCGATAGAGCTCCCGGTTGATCTCCCCGAAGGTGGCGATGGAATGGCCCTCGCGGCCGAACGCTTTGATGATCGGATGGCCGGTATACATCTCCTCGACATGGCCGTTCAGAAAACCCAGCGCCTCCTGTTGCCCGGCGAAATACTTCTGGGAGCGCGAGGCGATCAGCTTGGTGGCCAGGATGATCAGCGGCAGGGTGATCAGGGTGAGCAGGGTCAGCCAGAGGTTGATCGTCAGCATCATGACGATTACCCCGGCGATCGTGACCAGCGCCGTGATCAGCTGGGTCAGGCTCTGCTGCAAGGTGGTGCTGATGGTGTCGATGTCGTTGGTGACCCGGCTCAGGATCTCGCCGTGGGTCCGGCTGTCGAAGAACTTCAGCGGCAGCCGGGACAGCTTGTCGTCCACCGCCTCGCGCAGGTCATAAACGGTCCGTTGCGCGACGCTGGCCATGATGAACTGCTGCAGGTAGTTGAAGAAAGCGCTGACGATGTACAGCCCGGCCAGCAAGTAAACGATACCCAGGATATAATCGAAATCGATATGAGCGCCCGGGACATGACGCAGCTTCAGCATCAGCCCTTCAAACATTTTGGTGGTGGCTTGGCCCAGGATCTTCGGACTGACAATATTGAAGACCGTCCCCAGAATGGCGGTGGTCAGCACCGCCAGCAACCGCCAGCGTTGCGGCTTCAAGTAAGCGAGCAACCGTTTCAGGGTGCCCATGAAATCCTGAGCCTTTTCACCGGGCATGCCGAGCGGAGGACGTCCGCCACCGAAGAAGCCGGTCTGGCCGCCGGGAGCCATTCTGCCGGCGCCGCCGGGCTGCTTCGCATCGTGCCGCTTTTCCGTCAAGCGCTCTCCTCCTCTGAAAGTTGCGAGGCCACGATCTCCCGGTAAACCGCGCAATCCTTTAATAGTTCCCGATGGGTGCCGAGGCCGGCGATCTGCCCCTCATCCAGGACGATGATCCGGTCGGCGTCCATTACCGTGCTGACCCGCTGGGCCACGATGATCACGGTGGCGGCGGCGATCTCCTGCTTCAGCGCCGCCCGGAGCCGGGCGTCGGTCTTAAAGTCCAGCGCCGAGAAGCTGTCGTCAAAGATGAAGATCTCCGGCTGCCGGACCAGCGCCCGGGCGATGGCCAGCCGCTGTTTCTGCCCGCCGGAGACGTTGGTGCCGCCCTGGGCAATTAGCGCGTCGTAACCGTCCTTCATCTGGGCGATGAATTCGCTGGCCTGGGCGACCGCGGCGGCGTGGCGGACCGCGGCGTCGCTGGCGTCGGCTTTGCCGTAACGGATATTGTCGGCGATGGTGCCGCTGAAAAGCACCGCCTTTTGGGGCACCAGCCCGATCTTGGCCCGCAGCTCGGCTTGGGAGAGTTCGCGGAGGTCCACGCCGTCGACCAGGATGCGGCCGCTATCGATATCGTAGAAGCGCGGGATCAGGTTGATCAGCGTCGATTTGCCCGAGCCGGTGCCGCCGATGATCGCGGTGATCTCGCCCGGCCTGGCGCTGAAGGAGATGTTGCAGATGGCCGGCTCCTCGGCCCCGGGATAACTGAACGTCACATCCTGAAATTCCAGGAAACCCCGCGTTGGTCCGGTCGATTTGGGCTGCTCCGGGTCGTGAATCTCCGGCGCCTGAGCCAGCACTTCGCGGATGCGGGCCGCCGAGGCCGCGGCCCGCGGCAGCAGCACGAACATCATCGAGACCATAAGCATGGAGAACATGATCTGCATCGCATACTGGAGGAAGGCCATTAACGAGCCCACCTGCATCCGGCCGGCGTCGATCCGCAAGCCGCCGAACCAGATGATGGCGATGGTGGTGAAGTTCATGACCAGCATCATGATGGGCATCAGCGAAGCCATGATCTTATTGACCCGGATGGTGGTGGCGGTCAGGTCGGCGTTGGCGTCGCGAAAGCGCCGCCGCTCGTGCTCCACTCGGTTGAAGGCCCGGATCACCCGGATACCGGTCAATCCTTCGCGCAGCACCTGATTGAGTCGGTCCAGTTTTAGCTGAATCACCTTGAACAGCGGCACGCTCCGGCCGGCCACCAGGAAGACGGCCAGGGTCAGGACCGGCACCGCCACCACGATCACCCAGGAAAGCTCGGCATCCTTGGAGACGGCCATGATGATGCCGCCGATGGCCATGATCGGCGCGGTGATGAACAAGCGCAGCACCATCATCATCACCGTCTGGATCTGGGTGATGTCATTGGTGGTCCGGGTGACCAGCGATGCGGTGCCGAAACGGTCGAACTCATGCAATGAAAAGCGCTCTACGTGGGCAAAAAGCTGGTCGCGCAGGATCTTGCCGAACCCCATCGCCGAGCGGGCCGAGAAGAATCCGGCCACGATGGCGCAGACGGTTCCGAAGGCCGTGACCAGCAGCATCAATCCGCCGGTCCGCATGATATAGCCGGTGTTGCCTCGGACGATGCCGATATCGACGATATCCGACATCAGCGTCGGCAGGTACAGCTCGGTCAATGCCTGAAAAAACATCAGCACCAGCACAACGGTCACCGATAGCCGGTATGGTTTTAAAAACTTTAATAATGCAAGCATTTGCTCTTATCTCCAATCGTGGCATCCGACGCAGGTCGGGTCGCAACGGCGCGAACCAAATTTTTTTCTCGATCGTTTCACGGCTGGTTTTGTTCCCCAAAGACCCGTCCGGGTCCATTCGCGATGTCCATTCAGCTACTAAAATCTTCGATTTTGTTACTGAAGATGACCGCACACCCATTGTATAAGCTTGCTCAGCGACTGAGTGAGCTCGTTGAGTGACCGAGTAAGCTTGTTTAGTGACTGAGCGAGCTTGTTTAGTGACTGAGAGAGCTTGTTTAGTGACTGAGTAAGCTTGTTTAGTGACTGAGTAAGCTTGTTTAGTGACTGAGTAAGCTTGTTTAGTGACTGAGTAAGCTCGTTCAATGATTGAGTGAGCTTGTTTAATGATTGAGCAAGCTTGTTTAGTGACTGAGTAAGCTCGTTCAATGACTGAGTAAGCTTGTTTAATGACTGAGCAAGCTAACCTAATTACTGTGCATCTATATACACCTATTATGCATGCTTATATATTTGCCGGGTATGTTCAAGCGGTTACTGGACACGATTATTTCGTTACAATCAGTCGCCAAGCAGAACGGCGCGCTCGTTTCAGACATAGTTTGTCAGAGCGCGGCCAAGTTAATCCCTCGCTTGCCGCAGCTTTTTGGGAAAATTCCGCTCGCACCCGGCGATCCGCCAATATTTTTTAAAACCGCTCAGGCTCGGCCGCACATCCGGCGGGCGGATTTTCGGCAAGAAACAGGTGATTGATTTCCCGGAGCCGTGCTATAATACCAACAGCAGTTATAATCTAAGAAATGAATATACAAAGGAGATTTTTCATGACGCCAGAGAATTCGCAAAGCGGCCAGGCCGTCCTGCCGCAGGTAGAACTGGAAACTTCCCTGGGCACGATCCGCCTGGAGCTTTTTCCGGAACAGGCCCCATTGACTGTCGCCAATTTCCTGCATTATGTGGATTCCGGTTTTTATAACGGGACCATCTTCCACCGGGTCATCGCCAACTTCATGATCCAGGGCGGGGGCATGACCCAGGACCTGGCCGAAAAGCCCAACGACGCGCCGGTCAAGAACGAAGCCGGCAACGGCCTCGAAAACAGCCGCGGCACCATCGCCATGGCCCGGACCCAGGTGATCGACAGCGCCACTTCGCAGTTTTTCATCAATGTGGTCGATAACGCGTTCCTAAACCACCGCAACAATACCGGCTCCGGCTTTGGTTACTGCGTCTTCGGCCGGGTCAGCTCGGGAATGGAAGTGGTGGACGCCATCAAACAGGTCCCCACCCATTCGGCCAGTTTCTATGAAGATGTGCCGGTCGAGCCGGTTACCATCCTGACCGCCCGACGGGTTGGGCAATAATTCCCGGGAGGATAGAGCCGCAAGGCTCTTTTCTTATGCCGTTGGCCGGGGAGAAAGCCAGAGTTCGTAAAAAAGCAGCCGCCCGAATCGGGGCGGCTGAAAAGAGGGGAGGTTGTTGTATCATGGCGACCGGTTAAAAAAACCGGCCAGTGAGAATTTTAAAGGACGTTCCTGTGGCGGGTCCGTGTCCCGGAGGCGCTGTTATCCCAGAACCACCGTGATCAGGCATTCGCTCTGCGGCAGGCCGGCGAGGAATTCCCGCGGGATGAGGGCCTGGTTTTCCCGGTCCGAGCGGAAATCGCTGCCGGGCTGATCGTCGATGGTGACCTGTTGCAGGCGGTATCGACCGTAATCCAGCCAAGCGGGGTTGGCGTAGACCACCCGCAGCTTCTTGCCGGCAAAGACGGTGGTCACGGCGGCGTTGCCGGCCGCATCGAATTGCTCCTTAACCAGCTTGGGCTGGAGGATCAGATCGCCGAGCCGGCCCTTGACGCCGTAAACCTCGGTCAGCATGGTCAGCAGCAGCCAGCTGGCGGCCCCGGTCAGGTAGTGGTACATGCCGCGGCCTTTGGGATTGATATATTCGGGCACGCCGGGGTAGATCCGGCTGTTGCCAAAGTCGTTGCAGAGATCGTAGATCGAGCGCAGGACCGCGTGGCCGGCCCGGACCTGATCCCGTTGATAGAGCGCATTGGCGTACATTACCGCCATGTGGCTGAACATGGCGCCGTTTTCCTTATGCCCGTAGGCGAAGCTGAAAGCGCGGCCCAGATGGGTCTGGATTCCGCCGAAATCGGTGTTCAGCCGGTAGCCCTCTTGGGCCGGATCCTTAAGATAGCGATCGACGGCGGCCACGATCCGTTCCACCTGTTCGGGTGCGGCGATCCCGCCCATGATCGGGAAGACCTGCCCGGTGAGGGTCATCCGCACTCCATCGGGATGATCCCCTTCCACCCGTCGGCCGTCGTTGTCGTAGTAACCGTTGAACCATTGATAACCGGCATCATTCGTGATCCATTCCGCGCTGCGCAGGTGGTTGAAGATCCAGTCCGCTTTCTGGCGCAGATCCTCGGCCAGTTGCCCGACGGGGAGCTTGACTTTTTGCCCGCTGAGCCGGTGGCGGCAGGCGGCGAAATATTGGTCCAGCAACGCCTGTTTCACGGCGACCGAGTCGTAATCGGGCCGGCCGAGGCGCCGGTCCAATAACGGCCGCAGTTCGGCGGCCAGTTCCACTTCGCCGACGCCCAACCGCTCCTCCAAATGCACCAACAGTTCGCTCAACTGCCGCAGGTTGGCGCCGTAAAAGGCGGTGAAGGCCACGCTCTCGCCGCGGTCCGCGGCCATGTCCAGGGCGTCGTTCCAGTCGGCCCCCTCCAGCCGGATGTTGTTGTGGGCGCCGACATTATAAAATTGGGTGACATTCTCGACCAACAAGTGCTCCAGAATGGTTCCGCGGTATATCCCGCCGTCCTCCCGGCGCAGCCGGTTGCCGTCCTCGGGCCGCCAGAGCGGGTTCTGGCGCCGGGAACGGTAGGTCTGGGCGTCTTGAAAATAACTCTGCTCGGCCAGGAGAAATTGGAGATCGCCGCTCTGGTCGATATAGAGCTTGGTGGCCAGAAACGGCCAGGCGCCGTGATCCATCCAGACCCGGGGGATGTTGTTGCGGTCGGCGATGAACTCGCCGGGCCGGGCGCCGATGATGGTGGCGTTGCTGCCGTCGATGCGCACCCCGGCGAAGTTGTTCAGCAACAGGCTGCGGACCTCGGCCGGATCTTGCAGCAGCAACGCCAGGCAGTCCTGCCAGAGATCGCGCCAGCCCCGACCGCCCCGGCCGTAGTCGTGATGGGGCAGGAAAGAGCAGCCGTAGATCCGGCGCAGGATCGGCTGGAGGCCGACCCATTTCATCCAGCGGCCGAAATCGGGGTCGCCGGCCGCGAAAACGAGCCGCTCCAATTGCCCCTGCCAGAAACGCTGATTTTCGTCCAGATAACGGGCAAAGGCCGCCTCCGTGCAGTATTGGCGGGCTAACGTCGCGCTGACCGGCGAGTCATCGGTAATCGCCAGCACCAGGATGTAAGCGCGGGACTCGCCCGGTAGCAGCGTTTGCTCCGCGAAACGCAGAGCGCCGATGGCTTCATAGCCGTCGAGCCGGACGCCGGCCGGGTGGCTGGGAGGCAGATTGCAGACCACCGCTTCGGGCCAGTCCAAGGTACCGCCCTCGCCGATGAACTCGGCCAGCGCCGGGAAGAAACCCTGGGGCGGCCGGCCCTGAGCATCGGCGCCCTGCACGCTGTAGCAGAGCCGGTTCAGCTGGTGGCCCCGTTCATCAAAGCAGAAGGTCGGCCGGACGACCACGCCGTATTCGGTGGTGGCGATCCGGTGCAACAGCGACGTGACATGGCGGTGGTCGCGCAGATTGTCGGCCGAGCGGCCATAGATGGGGATGGCCGCCGTCGGGGTGAGCCGCACCGGAGCCCGGCCATGGTTGGCGACGGTCACTTTCATCAACTCCACGGTGGCCTGGTGGACCGGGACGAAATTGGTGATGGTGGCGGTCAAACCCAGCGCCCGATCTTCCCGGCTGATTTTGTGCCACAGGAAACCCGCTTCCAGGGTCACCCGCTCCCGGCCTGCCTCAAAACGCTCCGCTAGCTGCCGGGCGGAATTGCCTGTGGCCGACCAGGGGCCGTGCCCTGCCACATCAAACCAGAAGTTCCGGGCGGAACGACTATTGTGCAGATCCTCCACCGCGACCGGCGCCATCAGGAAGCTGTTCTGGCCGGTCTTGATGTCCCCGTGGAGCAGGGGGGTGATGGCCGAGAGCAGGCCGGCGGCATTGGCCAGCGGGAAATAGAGATCGCTGGTCAGCTGGGGGTCTTCCAGCCGGAAATCAGCGCGCGCGTTGATGAAAGTCCATTTTGGGACGGAATTTTGCGGTGCCATGATCGGGCATCCTTCCTTTCGGCCTCAATAGGCAATGAACTCCGGCGGATCCATTTAGAGACGGTCCGGCGGCGCACTGCGGACCCATCCGGTGGATTGACGCACCACCAGATTGGTGCTTAATAACGCGTGTTCCAGCGGGGTTTGGCGGATCGCCCCAATCAATTCGCGGATGAGCGCCCGTCCTATTTCATACTTGGGCACATTGATGGTGGTCAGCGGGGGATTGAGGTAGGCGCTCATCGGGATGTTATCGAAACCGATCACCGAAACGTCCTCGGGCACCCGCAGGCCCGACTCCTGCAGGACGCGCAGCGCGCCGGCAGCCAGCAGGTCGTTGAAGGCAAACACGGCGCTGATCGAGCGGTCGGCGGCCAGCGCTTCCTGCATGGCGCGGGCGCCGGTCATCAGGGTATCGGAGCCACCGGGGAAGAGCAGTCGCGGATCCACCGCCAGGCCAGCCTGGTGGTGGGCCTGCTGGTAGCCCAACAGCCGGGGATCGTGCGCATTCAGCTCGGCGTTACCGCTGATGGCGGCGATGCGCCGGTGGCCCAGGCCGATCAGGTAGGATACCGCCTGTTGGCACGATGAGCAGGATTCGAAATCGACCGTGGCGATCTCGTTGAAATCGATCCCGCCCTCAACGGCGGGCCAGGCCGAATCGCGGCAGACGGCGATCGGGACCCCCTGGGTATGCAACTGGCCGACGGCCTGAAGGGTCCGCCGGTCCATGTAGGAGGCGATGGCCACCCCTTCGACCCGGCGGTGGATGAATACCGCCAGGTATTTCCGGATCTCCTCGGTCGACCAGGCGGTGCCCAGCATCGTCGTATAATCGTGACGGTCGGCTTCATCAGTGGCACCCCGGACGATCTCGGCGTTGGCCGGATTGTCGATTCCGGTGATCACCAAGCCCAGTTCGCCGGTACGCCGGCCTTTGCGGCTGAGGTTTTGGGCCATGAAGTCCGGCTGGTATTGCAATTCCGCCATGATGCGCTCGACAGTTTCCCGTTTGCGCGGCGATACGTGGGGCGAATGGTTGATCACCCGGGAGACGGTGCCCACCGATACCCCCGCGACGCGCGCAATATCTTTCAGGGTGGCCATGACTGCGCGGTCCTCCTTTGCCAGGCAAGCGATTATCAATTTTGGAACCGGTTCCAAACACTAATTTATATTCATTTCGGCCTTGAAATATCCTGCCGGTTTTCAGAAAAAAATTACATATCTTACTGATACTTACTGCCGTTAAATAGAGGGATGTAAAAAAGTCTGGTTCATTAAGGATTTTAGATGAATAGCACCGGATGATAATTTGGAACCGTTTCAACGGGGAGAGCGACCGGGGAGGAGGCCGGGATCGGCCGGTTCGGATGGCGGGCCCGGATTCAAGTTATTATTGCCATGAAGCGGGTTTTCGTTTAAAATGGGAGTAGTTTATGAATAGAGGAGGATTTTTTCGTGAAATCCGCGAGTCAAGTCCGACAGGAATTTCTCGACTTTTTTCAGGAAAAGGGGCATACCGTCGTTCCCAGTGCCTCTTTGATTCCACATAATGATCCGACCTTGATCTTCACCAATGCCGGAATGAACCAGTTCAAGGACGTCTTCCTCGGCACCGGGACCCGGACCTACCACCGGGCCGCCGATTCCCAGAAATGCATCCGGGTGAGCGGCAAACATAATGACCTGGAGGAAGTCGGCCGGGATACCTATCACCATACCTTCTTTGAGATGCTCGGCAACTGGTCGTTCGGGGACTATTATAAGAAGGAAGCCATCGCTTGGGCGTGGGAACTTTTGACCGAACGCTGGGGGTTGCCCAAGGACAAGTTGTACGCGACGGTTTACAAGACCGACGCGGAGGCCGAATCTTTCTGGAAAGGGGTTACCGACATCGACCCCGATCATGTGATGCGGTTCGGCGAAAAGGACAACTTCTGGGAGATGGGCGATACCGGGCCTTGCGGGCCGTGCTCGGAGATTCATATCGATCTGGGCCCGGAACGCTGCGACAAAGGGCACATTCCCGGCCACGTTTGCGGCGTCAACGTCGGTTGTGCCCGTTTTATCGAACTTTGGAACTTGGTTTTCATCCAATATAACCGTAAGACCGACGGAACTCTGGAAGAGTTGCCCGCCAAGCATGTGGATACCGGAATGGGCTTCGAGCGGATCGTTTCGGTGCTGCAGGGCGAGCGTTCCAACTACGATATCGATCTTTTCCGCCAAATCATCGCCGGAATCGCGACGGTCACCGGACAAAGCTATGCCGTGCCGGAACATCAGGTTCCGATGCGGGTGATCGCCGATCATATCCGGTCCTTGACCTTCGCCATCGCCGACGGCGCGCTGCCGTCCAACGAAGGTCGGGGTTACGTGCTCCGCCGGATCCTGCGCCGGGCGGCCCGTTTTGGCCGGACCCTGGGGATGACCGAACCGTTTCTGTATAAGATCGTCCCGTATCTGGTGGAGAGCATGGGGAGCGCCTATCCGGAGCTGGAGAAGCAGCAAGCTCATTGCGAATTGGTGATCAAGGCCGAGGAGGAAGGGTTCAACCGGACCCTGGACAAAGGCATTGAGCTGTTTGAGAGCATTGCGGAACGTTTGGCGGCCAGCGGCGGCCGGACTGTCGCCGGGGCGGACGCCTTCAAACTTTATGATACCTATGGATTCCCGCTGGACCTGACTCAACTGATGGCCGAGGAGCGGGGCTTGACGGTCGATCTGGACGGCTTCAACCGGGAGATGGAGAACCAGCGGACCAAGGCCCGTCAGAGCGGGAAGTTCACCATGGCCGAGGATCAAACCCGTTGGGAGACCCTGACCGAAGGAGCCCATTCCCATTTCCGGGGTTACGAGACCCTGGCGGCCCCGGGCCGGCTCTGTCTGATCGGCGAGGACCAGGACCATTGGCATCTGGTCTTCGACCAGACGCCCTTTTACGCCGAGTCCGGCGGCCAGGTCGGCGACGTCGGCACGATCAAAGCCGACGGCCGGGAATTCGCGGTGACCGATACCGTGAAGCTGAACGACCGCATCGTGCATCTGGTGCGCAAGGCGGACCAGTTCCCCAAAGATGCCGCTCA
The DNA here is from genome assembly GCA_023400055.1 of Bacillota bacterium. Lineage (GTDB taxonomy): Bacteria > Bacillota > UBA4882 > UBA8346 > UBA8346 > Hydrogenispora. Next base: position 4,458 of record JAEXFN010000055.1, on the reverse strand, counting down.
GTTTACCCTGGAAGTCGCCACCGAGCGGCGTCGGGCCACGGCGGCCAACCACACGGCGACCCATTTGCTCCAAGCCGCGCTCCGGCAGGTGCTGGGGGATCACGTCCACCAGTCGGGCTCGTCGGTGACGCCGGAACGGCTTCGTTTCGACTTTACCCATTTTGAGAAGATCAGCGACGACCAGTTGGCGGCCGTCGAAAGTTTAGTCAACCGGGTCATCGGCCAGGGGATCACGGTCTGCACCGAGGAGACTACTTATGATGCGGCGGTGGCCGCCGGAGCGATGGCGCTCTTCGGCGAGAAGTACGGCGACCGGGTGCGGATGGTCCAGGTGCCCGGCTTCAGCACCGAACTGTGCGGCGGCACCCATGTGACCAATACGGCGCAGATCCGCTGGTTCCGGATCGTCTCCGAAAGCAGCGTGGCCACGGGAGTGCGCCGGATCGAGGCGGTCACCGGGGACGAGGCCTTCCGGATCGCCGGCGCAGAACGGCGGACTTTGGAGGAAATCTGCGCCCTGTTGAAGACCGATGCCAGTCAGGCGCTTCTCAAACTCCAGGCGTTAGTGGACGACTACAATAAATTGCAAAAGGAATTGGCCAAGGCCGGCCAGGATCAAGCGGCACAGCAGGTGAAAGAGCTGTTCGCGCAGATCAAGACGGCGCCGGCCGGCCGGTTCCTGGTGGCCCGGGTCGATGGCCTGAGCATCGAACTGATGCGGGAGGCCGTCGATAAACTGCGCGACCAGATGGGGAGCGGCGTGGCGCTGCTCGGCGCGGTCACCGAGGGCAAGGTGACCTTCGTGGCCGGCGTGACCAAGGACCTCACCGCCAAAGTGCAGGCCGGCGCGATCATCAAGCGAGTGGCGGCCGAGGCCGGCGGCGGCGGCGGCGGACGGCCCGACCTGGCCCAGGCCGGTGGGAAAGATGCCGCTAAGGTCGACCAGGCGCTGGCGGTCGGCGCGAAGCTGATTCAGGAATTGTTGGGCTAGATCAACGGGGATTTAAGTTCAAACATAAATTCGATGGGCGGACCCAGAGGTCCGTCCTTATTTTTGCGTGGAGGATTTCGCCGGGGAGGTTATAGGATGGACATCGCGCTGAAGCTCGAAGGTTTTCAGCTGGAGACGGAACGATTGACGCTGAAGGTCTTGGATGAGGGGGCGGCCGGGGCGGTCGCCGCCTATTGGCTGCGGAACCGGGAGTTTCACCGGCAGTGGAACCCGCTGCGGCCAGAGGAGTTTTTCACGCCGCAGCATCAGGCGGAGCTGCTCCGGAACGAATGGGAGCTGATCCGGGCCGACCGCCTCTTTAAACTGTGGTTTTTTGAGAAGGCGGAGCCGGACCGGGTGATCGGGGCGATCGCGCTCAACAACATCGTGCGGGGCGCCTTCCAATCCTGCCACGTCGGTTATCATCTCGACCGGGCGCTGGTCAACCGGGGCTATATGACCGAAGCGCTCCGGGCCGTCATCGGACTGGCCTTCGGCGAGCTGGGACTGCACCGGCTGGAAGCCAATATCATGCCGCGCAACGGGGCGTCGCTCCGGGTGGCCGAGAAGACGGGCTTCCAACCGGAAGGGCTGGCCCGCCAGTATCTGCGGATCAATGGGGTCTGGGAGGATCATCTCCATATGGTGCTGCTCAATGAGGGCATGGCTTAAAAACGGCCCGGCCCCGCACCCTCGTCAGACCAGCCCGGATCGCCTGCGTCGGACCTTTGGCTAAGTCCGGAAGGCGTCGGCCAGCAATCCGAGGGTGAACAGGACGAAGTCCCCCTCACTAAGTGCGTGATTCTGGGTAAAGGAGTCGCCCGATTCAAAGAACATGTTAAAGAACCCGCTATGCACGAAAATGAAAGAGTACGCCGCTTTGGTGGCATCCAGATCGGCCCGGATGCTGCCATCCGCTTTTCCTGCCTCGAAAACCGCGCTCAGTTCCTGAAACGCGGCCCGCTTCAACGCCAGCAACTTTTGGCGCTGCGGGCCCTCAGGGGCGCCGACCTGGATAAAGCCCGTATAGAGCAGCCGGAAGGTATCGGGGTGATCTTGATAATATTGATAGTAGGCCAATCCGGCGCGGCGGATCTTCTCAAAGCCGCGCTCCTCCACCGCAATGGCCGCCCGGAAATACTCCAGCAACTGCTTGAATTCCTTAAGCGCCACCGCAAAATAGAGATCTTCTTTACCCGCGAAATACTGATAGACGGTGCGTTTGGTGAACTGCGCCGTTTTGGCGATCTCATCCATGGCGGCGCCCTCGAACCCCTTCTGACAGAACACCGCCTCCGCTGCGGCGACGATCTCCGCTTCCCGTGCCTGCTTCTCTTTCTCCCGCCGAGATAAATTGGGTAACAAAAAGACAACCCCTTCGTGTGGAACTTGGCATTGACCTCAAGTATACCAATAGTATATTATCTATACGTAAAGGATACATAGTTCACGATTAGTATATTATAGGGGATTATCCCTGTCAAGCTTGGGGTTCGACCGAAATTCGTATTTTAGGAGGTTGGGTCGATGTCACAGCCAGCCAAAGTTATCGGCGTAATCAGCAGCGCCCACCGGAACGGCAACACGGCGGCCCTGGTCCGGGAGGTGTTACGGGGCGCCGCAGCGGCGGGCGCGGCGGTCGAGGAAGTGTTTCTGCCGGAGCAGCGGATCGAATTTTGCAACGGCTGTTTTCGTTGCACCGCCGAGGGGCAATGCCCGCTGGCCGACGATTTCGGGACCATCCGCGACCGGCTGTGGGCGGCGGACGGCATCGTGCTGGGATCGCCCACTTATGCCGGAACCCTGAATGCCGAGATGAAGCGGTTATTCGAGCGGTTGGGGATGTTTGAGCGGTTAACCTCGTCGTTGGGAGGCAAGTATATCGTGGAGGTCTCGACCTGCGCCGGCATGGGCGCCAAACGGGTGGCCGGTAACCTGGCGCGGCTGATCAGCGGCGGCTTGTTCCGGCGCGGCTACATCTCGGGCTCGCTGGGAGTCAGCCTGCGCGGCAAGCAGGCGGCCGATCTCCCGGAGATCCTGGCCCGGGCCGGGGAATTGGGGAAACGGCTGGTCCGGGATATCCGGGGGCAGCGCCGCTACCCGTTGCAAAACTTGGGGGGCCGGATCCTGAACCGCTGGATATTGCGGCCCAATTTTCAGAAGATCATTTTGCAAAATAAAAACGGCGCCATGAAAGGCGTCTATGAGAATCTCAACCGGCGCGGCTTGCTGCCCTGAGGCGGGAAAGTCCGTCGGCCAAAGAGGCAGATTCTATTAAGGAGCGAAATCATGAAAGTCACTAATAATGTTTATGCCCTGGATTGCACCAAAGGCGCTTACGCCTACCTGATCCGGGCGGAAGAGACCGTGCTGGTCGACACGGGCTTCCCCGGCAAGGGTCCGGCTATCCTGAAGGAGTTGCAGTCACTGGGAGTGGCCCCGGAGGCATTAAAACACATACTGCTGACCCATCACGACCTCGATCATATCGGCAACGCCGTCTGGCTGCAGCGGGCCACCGGCGCCCGGCTTTGGGCGTCGGCGGCGGACCTTCCCTATATGCAAGGGGAGCTGCCCCGGCCGGGCCTCAAGCGATATCTGGCGGCCCTGGTCCGGCTGAACCGGCCCCAAACCATCCAGGCGTTCGTTCCGGAAGGACGGGTCGCCGGCATTACGGTACTGGCGGCGCCGGGGCATACCCCGGGCCACGTCTGCCTGTTATTCGAGGAGGTCTTGCTAGTCGGCGATCTGGTCGAGAACCGGGGCGGCCGGCTGAAACCGCTGGGGGCGCTGATGACCTGGGACGCGGCGATTTTGCGGGAATCGATTCGCCGCATCGCCCGCCTGCCGCACGCCTGGATCTGCCCGGCCCACGGCAGCCCGGTCCCCCGGGGCGACCAGTGGCAGGCATTGCTGTAAAGTGCAACCCCGTTGCCGGCGCCGCGGTCTCGGCCGAAAATAGCCCGGTGCTTACGGCTTCTCGTTTTGCAACGGCACAATGAACTCCGGCGGTAAGCGCCGGAGTTCATTCGGTAACTGAAGCAACAACGCAATCAATAATGATTATCAAGTTAGCTCCGCAGCGGTAACCGGGGCATGAGCAATGCAAGCTTTGCCCAATTTATCAAAGATCCGATTTTCACAAAATCTACGGTTAAAACGATGACAAAATTCAGCAAAGTAGCGCTGGAAGTGCTTTTTAGATGGCCCGTGATAAGTAAGTAAGCGAGAACGACGGTTTTGATTTGAAATAAACTTATGAAGCCAATGGAGGACGCGAAGGGCATTCTCTGAGAGCTTGTTTAGCGACTGAGCGAGCTTGTTTAGCGACTGAGCGAGCTTGTTTAGCGACTGAGCAAGCTTGTTTAGCGACTGAGCGAGCTTGTTTAGCGACTGAGCGAGCTTGTTTAGCGACTGAGCGAGCTTGTTGAGTGACTGAGCGAGCTTGTTTAGTGACTGAGCGAGCT
>JAEXFN010000064.1 GCA_023400055.1 Bacillota bacterium | reverse complement strand
TGATTCCAGATCGATCTTTTGTGGATAAAGATCTGTCTGCGATGATTCCAGATCGATCTTTTGTGAATAAAGATCTGTCTGCAATGATTCCAGATCGATCTTTTGTGGATAAAGATCTTCCTTTTGTGAATAAAGATCTGTCTGCGCTAACTCAAGATCTAACTTTCCGGATCAAATTGATATGGGATATCTGACGAAAAGCTGCATCAGATAAGGGGTGACGGCCACCTCTACCGTAGCCGCGACAGTAAACAGGAATAATAACAAGACGGCGTAATAACGCAGATCGTTCAGGAACTCGCGAAAAAGCGGCAAATGTTCTTTGGTGCGAATATAATGCAAAATTAAGCGGTAGGGAATCAAACCGAAGCGGACCCCCAAGCCGATGGCGATGACATAAGCCGGCAGCTCAAAGAGGCCATGCGGCAGTAAACCCAGATAAAAATGAGCAATGGTCAAGCCGGAATGGACTTCGGTATACTTTTGAAATACGCCGATCAATAAGCCGTTGCCTACCAATAAGCCGGCGGGAATCAGCGGCAAAAAGAGTCCGCCGCAAAACGCCAGAATGGAGGCGGAGACGTTGTTGGCCCAGATCAGGCCGATCTGTCCAAACAGGGAAGCGCCTTTCATCCGGTGGGCGATCTCCGCAAAACGCTCCAGCGCCATCTGCTCGATCTGCTGGGCCGCCGCCGGCTGCAGACGCGGCAAGATTTCGCCGAACCAAATTCCGATCAGCAGCAATAAAGCCATGGCTAAAAACAAGCGCCTATCGCGCTTCAATAACTGCTTCAGTTTCATCCCGAAATCTTCCATCATATCCCCCTGACCCAAAATTCCCGAACCCGGTGCTTCCGGCAATACAGTATAATAAAAATCTCATGAAATATGAAATAAAAAAAGAAACCTAAAATCCCTTTTCAGGGACGAGAGGTTTCCCGCGGTTCCACCCTGTTTGGCTTTTTTAAAAGCCCACTTGCATTTCAAGAGCTCAAAGCGCCTTTCCCAAACGAAACGGTCCGGGTCGCACCGCCCCCGGCTCTCTGAGCCCTTCCATTTTGGTAATCCTCTTCTTCATCGCTCATATTCAAATGATCGGCTGCAATCAAACTGCCTCTTCGTCAATATATCAAATTGAACCCGCATCTGTCAATGGTAGACCTCGGGGTCGTTCCGTTCGATCTCTACCGTACAACGGCTGACCAATGCCGCCACGGCCCCGATGATCGCCAACTGCGGCGCAACCAGCGCCCCGACGACTCCGGCGGTAACCGGTACTTCCACCAGCACCTTGTCTTCCTGTTTGACGCGGATCTTCGAGACATTGCCTTTCCGGATCAACTCTTTGACCTTCTCCACCAGTTCGCTGCCGCGGACGAAGATCTCCTCTTTGGCGCTGCGGTTATCCTGCTCCAGTTTGACCAGAGCCTCCACCACATCCCAATTGGTCGCTTCCAGCGCCCGCTTGGCCGTTTCATAACTGACGTCCATCCGTTCCCGGATCCTATCGATCTTTTCCAGATTATCCATCCCAATCACCTCCTTAAAATAGATTACCCGATGCCGGACGGCGCTATTCTCAGGAACCGCGATTCCGTAAGAATTCCGCACTCGCTCTAACTTTCCAAGGACTTAACACGAAGCACCGGACGAGAGCAAATGATCCAGGAAAAACTGGGATTTTAACGGCTGATCCATCCGGGCCTCAATGAAGGAGCGTAAAATTTGCAGCATCAACCGGCACTGGGCTTTGGTCAAGCCCAAACCGGCCAATTCGCGCAGATCGGTGCCGGCCAGTTGTTGTAAACGCGCAATCAGATCCCGATCGATTTTGAGCAAATCACGGTATTCCCCGCGGCATTCAGGGCAAACCAAACCTCCTGCCGTGGCAGAAAAGTAGCAGGCCGTTTCAGTTGCGCCGCAGCCCACGCACTGGTCCAGTTCCGGTTGATAGCCCAGATAAATCAGCAGCCGTAATTGAAACGCCAGATTCAACAGCTCCGGATCCTTGTTCCCTTCCAAGGTTACAAAGGCGGCCAGCAGGAACCGGAAGATCTCCCGCGCCTCCTCCCTTTCCGGCACAAACCGGTCGACCAGTTCCGCCCAGAAACTGGCGTACGCCATCCGGGTCAAATCCTCACGCAAACCGGAAAAGGAATGGAGCAACTCGGCCTGGCTCAGGGTATCCAGATTCTTGCCGCTAAACAGCATGATCTGGATCAGGTTGAACGGCATCGTGCTGCCCACGAAACGGCTGCGGGGCCGGCGGGCTCCCTTCACCACCGCTTCCAGCTTGCCGTGATCTTCGCTCAAGAGCATCAGCACCCGGTCGGCTTCGCCGAAGTTCCGGCATTTTAAAACGATCGCTTTGGTCTGATATAAACTCATTAACGTCTCCGCAACAGCGCCAGAATAATGGATAAGACGATGCTCAGCAAAATACAGGTGGCCAGCGGAAAATAGAAAGTAAAATGGCCCTTCTTGATCAAAATGTCGCCGGGCAGACGGCCGAGACCCGAAATTTTGCCGGACCACCACAGCAGCGCGCCCAGCCCGGCGATGACCAGACCCATGATCACCAGCGCTTTTCCCATCCCGGAAATCCCGCTCATCATCTCACCACCCCAACCCCGAGCCTTTCAACCTTTATAATAGCGATCCTTCTCGCTATAGATACAGCCGCAATAACCCTGACGATACAACCCCAATTCCTTGGCCATTGCCTGGCTCTGCCGGAAACCCGGCCGGAAATCCTCATCGTGAAATTCCAGCCCGTATCGCTCCCCCAATTCGTGGCCGATCCGGGTGAGCAACTCTCGATTCTGGTACGGGCTGATCAGAAGCGTAGTCCCGAAACGTTTGAAGCCCGCCTCCTTCGCCTTGGCCGCGGTGCGGGACAGCCGGATCCGGTAACATTTTTCGCAGCGGTTTTGGGGATCCGCCGCCACCTGCCCCAGAAACTCCTCCAGCTCATACCCGGGTTCCTCGATCAGCGGCAGTTCCCGGACGGCGGCCAGCTGGCGCAGCCCGTCCCGGCGACGCAACTGTTCCTGGTAGGGATGGATGTTGGGATTATAGAAAAAGAGCGTCGGTTTTATCTCTTCTTCCAGCAGTTTTTGCGTGGTATAACAAGAACAAGGTCCGCAACAGGCATGAAGAAAAAGTTCCAGCACCGGACACTCCTTTCAAAGGCTTCATTTCGATTCCTCAAATAACGCGTCCTGCCGAACCGGCGCGGGACAGGGTTTATAAAAACGGTTCAGATGATTATAGGCCAGTCTGGTAGCTATTCTACCCCGGGGCGTCCGGTTTATGAAACCGATCTGCAACAGATACGGCTCATAAACATCCTCGATGGTCTCCGATTCCTCGCCGATCGAGGCCGCGATCGTGTCCAGCCCCACCGGACCGCCCTCGAACTTGTCGATGATCGTCAGCAAGACCGTCCGGTCGATCCGGTCCAGTCCCAAACCGTCGACCTCCAACATCTGCAAGGCCCGATCGGCGGTGGTGACAGTGATCGCGCCGTCCGTTTTGACCTGGGCATAATCGCGGACCCGCTTCAAGAGGCGGTTGGCGATCCGGGGCGTGCCCCGCGAGCGGCGGGCGATCTCCAGCGCGCCGGACTTTTCGATCTCGATTTTCAGGATCTCCGCCGACCGCTCGATAATCTTCTGGAGATCTTCGGGCTCATAAAACTCCAGCCGGTTGATGATGCCAAACCGGTCGCGCAACGGAGCGGAGAGCGATCCCGCCCGGGTCGTCGCGCCCACCAGGGTGAAACGGGGCAGGTCGATCCGGACCGAACGGGCGCTGGGCCCCTTGCCGATGATGATATCCAGCGCAAAATCCTCCATCGCCGGATAAAGCACCTCTTCGACTGCGCGGTTCATGCGGTGGACCTCGTCGATGAACAAAACATCACTGGGTTCCAGATTGGTCAGGATCGCCGCCAGATCGGCCGGGCGTTCGATGGCCGGCCCCGAGGTGATCCTGATATGGACCTGCAATTCATTGGCGATAATATGCGCCAGCGACGTCTTGCCCAAACCGGGCGGGCCGTAGAGCAACACATGGTCCAACGGTTCGCGCCGCGCTTTGGCGGCTTGAATAAAGACTTCCATATTTTCCTTGACGCGCGGCTGGCCGATGTACTCCGCGAAGTTGCGGGGCCGCAGGCTCAACTCGCTGTCATCGTCGACTTGCTTTAACGCGCTGACAATCCGTTCTTCTTCCCTGTCCATTGATTCTTATTTCACTTTCTGCCTAAATTTTTCAAGGCGCGGCGCACCAATTCGGGAGTGGTTAATCCCGGTTCTTCGATGTTCAGCGTTTCCACCGCCGCCACCGCTTCCTTCTGGGGATAACCCAGCGAAACCAACGCGTCCACCGCATCACCGAAAGAGCTGTTCAAACCGGCCGGCGCTTTGGTCGCGGCATCCCCGGCTCCGGCTCCGACGACCCGGGCCAGCTTCCCCTTGAGCTCCAAGATCATCCGCTGAGCCGTCTTGAGGCCGATCCCCGAAACGCTAGTCAGCGTCCGGTGATCCTCCTGATGAATCGCTTCGGCGAAACGGCCGCCGGATAACGTCCCCAACACCGCCAGCGCAGTCTTCGGTCCGATGCCCGAGACGCCGATGATCTTCTCAAAAACCGCCTTATCTTCGGGAGTCAAAAATCCAAAGAGCGCCGCGCCGTCCTCCCGCAAGTGAAAATGGGTGAAAACCTGCACCGTTTCTCCGGTCCGGCTGAGCGTCTCCAGCGCCGGAAGCGGCATAAAAACCTGATAGCCGACGCCATTGACGTCGATGACGCAACTTTCGCCGCTGACGCTTTGGACTTTCCCGGTTAGCGTGGCGATCATGAAATCCCTCCGATTTGAAAAGCATTAGCCATGATGTAATTTTTGTTTCAGATAAGCCGTCTTTTATTCATCAATTTAATAACAAACTTGCGAAAGTTTCCGGGAATGAGCGTGACAGATGGCGATGGCCAAGGCGTCGGCCGCGTCATCCGGTTTGGGGATCTCGGTCAGACAAAGCAACATCCGGACCATCTCCTGAACCTGTTTTTTTTCGGCGCGGCCGTAGCCGACCACCGCCTGTTTGACCTGAAGCGGCGTATATTCCACCGTCTCCAACCCGGCCGTCTCCGATGCCAATAAAATCACGCCGCGCGCCTGGCCCACCGCCAGCGCGGTCCGGACATTTTTATTGAAAAACAACTCCTCCACGGCCACCACTTCCGGCCGGTACTCGCGGATAATTTCCTGCACTTGTTGGTAAATCTTGCTCAATCTGGCTGCCAGCTGCATGCTGGGCTCGGTGCGCACCGCGCCGAACGTGATCCGCCGCAGATGGTTTCCTTCATGCGCGATCACACCATAACCGGTGATCGCAGTTCCAGGATCGATACCCAAAATAATCATCAGCGATAATTCCCTCCACTTCCCAGAATTCGCTTCCGGTGCTCACAAATCCTTCTCGCTTCGGAAATTCCTACCCGGACTGGTCGAGCGCCCGCAAGCGCCCCGCGGATAAGAATTGGCGGCCCGGCGCGCTAAAACGCAAAAAACTCATTCGCAGGGAATGAGCCGGCGCCAGCGGCGGAAGAATTCTATCATTCGCTTTATAACCCGGTAGGATTTATGCGATTTAAGTCGAATACCAAGGAAGAATTAAACATATTCGCAAGATGGGTTGTAAACGCGCCCGTTCTTGATGAAGGAGTCGATCAATGTCCATGACACCCAGTACGCCCAATTACGATACAGTCCAGGAAAGCTTGACGACTTTGGGTTTAAACCCGGAAACCCGCCCGATCCCGGTGTACAATTTCCGGGTCAGTTTGACGGTTTTTAGTATCATTGTCATCCTCGGCGCATTGCTCGGATATGGCCAACCCTTGCTCGGGCTGGTGGTGACCGGAATCGCCTGGCTGTTGCTGGCGGCTGAACTGATCCAGCCGGTACTGGCCAAGGTCAAGCCGGGCCTTTCCCAAAACCTCGCGGTAACCATTCCGGCCCGCAGCAAAGAGTTTCAAAAAGTAGTAATTGTCGTCCCCAGCGGCGGGCAAGCGGTCCTTCCCGCCACCGCCCTGTCGGAGCATCTTTATTATGGTCTGGGGCTGGTACTGGGATTGGCGGCAGTGCTGATCCAGCTCGCCGGCCTTCAAAACGGGGCGGCCATACTGCCTTCGGCACTGCTCCCGGTAGTGGGTCTGTTAATACTGGCCGGGCTGCCCGAGGCCAAGGAACGGAAGCATGCCCCGATCAACGGCGCCGCATTGACCGAACTGGTGGCCATGCTGTTTAAAGCGCGGCCGGCCACCACCACGGTTTCCCTGCTGTTCGCCGGATCGGCCTCGTTAAACTCCGGAACGTTGGAGCTGGTCCAATCGCTCAAAAAAGGGCCGGAACTGACCTACGTCATCGTCCTGGGCAGCGCGGCCGGGCCAGAGCTGCAGCTGGTGCTCAGCGAAGGTCTACTGCACCTGCCGGCCGATCCGTTTTTGAAGGAAACCTTGGTGGAAGTAGCCGTCCAAAAAGGAATCCCCTTGCTCCAGAAAAATTCGGCCGAATTGAGCCGGGCGTTGCCGCTGAAAACCCGGAAATACCGGACCATCACCTTGCTACTCCCAGAGACCGATCACGAGGCGGCCACCGGCAGAAACCTGCGGGAACTGCTGGCCGGGTTTATCCGCCAAATCGAGGGTTGAACCAGGAAGCAGCGGAATTCCCCCGGCAATTTCAACTGAATTTTATCCTCGCTAGCGGTTCAGCTCGCTGCTGTTATGGCTTTGATGGTCGGCGATGACCTTGCGGATTTCAGGGAAGTCGCTGACCGGCATATCGCCGGGAATGGTATTTTTGATCGCGGCCATGGCATTGCCGAACTCCAGCGCCGGCTGGACCGCGTTGAACTTCAACAGGCCGAACAACACGCCGGCCAGATAAGCGTCGCCGCTGCCGATCCGGTCGACCACTTCGATCTCCGGATACGGTTCCTCGTGATAAAAACGGTCTTCCTCCCGGGAGTAGATCTGGGAGTTCCAAGTATGGCGGGTCGGGCTCAGCACCTGACGCTGGGTGGTGGCGATCAGCTTGCAACCGAATTCGGCGGCGAAGTCGCGCATGATCGCATCGACACTTCCGGTCCGGCCGAACATTTTGCGGAACGTTTCCTCGGAGACGAACAGGATGTCCACCAGCGGCAGGATGCTTAAGATCTCCTCCCGCGCCTCCGCCTCGCTCCAAAGGGTGGCCCGGAAGTTCACATCAAAGGAGATCAGGGTGCCGTTCGCTTTGAAATTGGCGATCATCCGCCGGAGCGTCTCGCGGATATTGGCGTTTAACGCCAGTGTAATGCCGCTGAAATGAAACACAGCGGTTTTTTGATACACATTGGCCGGGATCTCCGGCAGGCCCAAGGTCAAGAACGACGAGTTGGCGCGGTCGTAAACCACCGTCGGTTTGCGGGGCGCCGCTCCGCTTTCGTAGTAGTAGATCCCCAACCGGGCGTTTTTGCTGGAATCGTAGATGATGTAATCATCACTGACCCCGCTGAAGCGGATGCGGTTCTTGATGTATTTGCCGATCTCGTTGTCCGGCAGTTTGGTAATGATCCCGGTCCGCAATCCCAACAGGGAAATGCCCGAGACCACGTTCAGCTCCGAGCCGCCGGCCCGCTTCTCAAAGACCTCGCCGGCCAGAATCCGTTCTTTGTTGGGCGGTGAGAGCCGCAGCAAAACCTCACCCAGACCCAAAACCGCAAACTCTCTTCCTGCTAGCGCTTGAAACATAATATTTCCTCCCGATCACATGATTTTTAGCTTGCGCAACAGTTTCACCGTGACGGGCTCACTCACCCGCAGCGCGCCGACCGGACAAAGTTCCTGACAGCAGCAGCATTGAATACACTGAGTCTCGTCGATCCGGATCCGGCCGGGATAGCTGATGGCCTTGACCGGACAGATTTCTTCACACTTGCGGCAGCTGATGCAGGTTTTCTCATCCAACAATAACTTCTGGCGGAGCAATCCGGCCGCGATCTTGCTCACGGTTTCATTCACAAAAATATGGCTGCGGTGAAACGACGGAATCTGAAAATCATTCACCCGCAAGGCCTCCGGGTCAGTTCCCAGGAGTGCGATCTCCGGCAGTTCCGCCCCGGGCAAGCCCAGCGAACGGGCCACCGTAAAAATGGGAAACTGTTCCGGCCGCTTCTGGAGCAACTCGATGAGCACCCGGTCGACTGCCAGCGGATTGACGCCCGCGGCCAAAATGTTCAGCTGGCGCGGCCGGCCGTTGGATGGGCCATTGCCGTCCATGCCGATGATTCCGTCGACCACGTGCAGCGCCGGTTTCACCGTCAGAGCGATCTCCAACAGCAGCCGGGCGAAGCCCTCGCGGTCCCGGCCGGCGTTGAAATGCCAACGCCCTTTGTTGGTCCCGACCACGCAGCCGAAGAGGTTCTTCACGGCTAGGGTCACCCCCATCTGGCCGTGGGATTTCAGCTTCGGCAGATTCACAATCCGGTCGAAGCGGTCCAGCTCGGCGGCGATGAACAGCTGCTGGAAGCGGCGCTCGAACGGAAGCGCCCGGCCGCCGCCGGCCAGGGCCACCGGCGTATTGAACTCGACCAGCTCGACCCCCAACCGCTTCAACGCCGCCTCCAGCCCCAAGCGCCGGACCACGCTTTCTGCGCTGCCGATTCCGGGACTGTCGCCCACCCCGACCTGGCAGCCGCAATCCTTGGCCAGCTCGGCCATTGCCAGAATCAACGCCGGATGCGTGGTGGCCGCGCTTTCCACCGTCCGGGGACCGATAAAATTGGGTTTCAACAGCACCCGGCCGCCTGGCTTCAGGAAGAAGCCCAGGCCGCCCAATGGTTCAATCAACACCTCAAGCTGACGTTTCAGCGGTTCTCCATAGGTATCGCATTTTACCAGAGCGACTCGTTCCATCCCGTTCCTCCGCGAACCTTTTTCCTCGATTTTAACATGTTGTCCCGCGAATGCAAAGTATATATGTGGTAAACATCATCCGGGGACACTGGCTTTTTTCGCCATCCATGGCTAAGCCGGGTTTGGACTTCCATGTCCTGAAGCTTGACTAATTTTTGGGGTGATCCGCCGAATTCGGCTTGAGTTGGGAATGCTATTATGATAGAATGTCTTTATATGGAAGGTTGTCCTTCCTGCATGATTGTGCGCTACAGAGGGAGTAACGGGCCTGTGCCTCGAATCACAGGAAACAAAGTCGTCAATACGGTTTCTTAACCCGGCTTTGTTGGCGAGAGTTCCGTGAGACTCTGCATTCTATCCACCGAATGCAGGGTCTTTTTGTTTATATTGCAGAGGAGAGAGCAACATGCCGATCAAACGCGCTTTATTATGGACTTTTTTCTGGATTGGACTGTCTTTATTATTTAACGCCGGAATTTACTGGTTCCTGGGGGCTGAAAAAGCCCTGCAATATCTGGGCGGCTACATCATCGAACAGACGTTGAGCGTAGACAACCTTTTTCTGTTTTTGCTCATTTTCAGCAGTTTCGGCATACCCGGGCCCTATCAGCGGCGGGTCCTAAATTACGGAATCTTCGGGGCGATAATTTTACGGCTGATCTTCATCCTCCTGGGAGCGGCGGTGGTCAACCGCTTTCACTGGGTGCTCTATATCTTCGGAGCCCTGTTGGTCTTCAGCGGTTTCAACATGGTCTTTCACAAGGAAAAGCCCGCTGACTTCAAGGACAATTTCATGCTAAAGCTCCTGGGCAGGATCATCCCCATGGCTCCCAGGCTCGAGGGGGACCGCTTCTTCATCCGCAAGAAACACGTCATGTACGCCACGCCGCTGCTGGCGGTGCTGGTGGTGGTGGAGGCCTCGGATATCCTCTTCGCCATCGATTCGATCCCGGCCATCTTTTCCATCACCACCGACCCGTTTATCGTCTTCACTTCCAATATTTTCGCTATTTTGGGATTGCGCTCCATGTACTTTATCCTCGAAAAGCTCCACCGCGCTTTCCGCTACGTCCAGTACGGCGTGGCCCTGATCCTGGTTCTGACCGGCGTAAAACTGTTAATCCTGTTTTTCCACATCGATGTGCCGATTCACACCTCGATCCTGACGATCTTCGTCATTTTGCTGGTGAGCGTCCTGGCCTCGGTCTTGCCTAAAAAAGATTAATGGGCTGATAAATAGACAATAGGCTCGAAAAGAAAGAATCGCAAGCGCAAAACGAAGGATCTTTTTTGTCAATTCGAATGATGTTATAATGTTGGTTAGTTGCTCATTCATCAGAACTGCCGCGGCTTTTACCGTTTCAGCTTCTAGAGGACGCGGACACGCATTAAAAATCGGTCATTTTGGGGTGGAGGTTAATTTTATGGACCCGCAGAGTATCGACGTCCCTGTTTATCGAAAGATCGCCCTGGATATCGCGGGGCGGATCTGCCGGGGGGAATTCAAGGAAGGAGATAAAATCCACGGTCGGTCGACCTTGGCCGGAGAATACAATGTCTCTCCCGAAACGATCCGCCGCGCCGTATTTTTGCTGGAGGATATGAAAGTGGTGACTGTCAGCCAAGGCAGCGGCATTTATATTCAATCCAAGCAACATGCGCACGAATTCATCGGGCGTTTCCAGAATGTCGAATCGGTCGGCTCCTTGCGGGCGGATATCAAACAGCTGCTCATCCAGAAACAAAAAGTCGAAGCCGAAATCAACAATATTCTCGATAAAATTATCGATTACTCCGAGCGCTTAAAAAACAGCGACCCCATCTCGCCGTTGGAAATTGAGATGGAAGACGATTCCCATCTGATTGGGAAAACCGTCACCGATACCAAGTTCTGGCAGAACACCGGCGCCACCATCATTGGGATCCGAAGGAACAGGAAATTGATCCTGTCTCCCGGTCCCTACGTCGGTTTCGAAAAAGGCGATTCCATATTGGTCGTTGGCGAGATGGGCATATTGGAAAGAATTCGGAAATTTATGAAAGAATAAGCTACGCTTAAGAATAGCAAACAATGTGTTCAAGTAAAAGAGCAAGGTACTCATATCCTTGCTCTTTTACTTCGAAAAAAGTATTTATTTTTGCTTTACTCGATTAATCCTTTAGCCTTTAAAAAAGCTTTGGCAATATCCTTAATCGGTTTTTTCTCCGACTCCGCCTGATAATTCATCTTTTGCATCTGGTCATCGCTGATCTTGCCGGCCAGTTCATTGAGAACTTTTTTCAGCTCAGGGTGCTTCTGCAACGTTTTATTCCTGACGATGGGCGCCGCGTAATAAGGCGGGAAGAAATGGCGATCATCCTCCAAAACCCGGAGTTTATACTTGATAAGTTGCCCGTCGGTAGAAAACGCGTCGGTAACGTCCATTTTCCCTTCGGCGATGGCTTGGTATTTCAGAGAGGTGTCCATTTTGACGGGCTCGCCTTTAAATTTGAGGCCGTAAGTCCGTACCATCCCATCGTACCCGTCCTGCCGGTCGAAGAACTCATGCTCGGCTCCGAAGGTCAATTGCTTGGCCAGCGGCGCCAGTTGACTGACCTTGTGAAGGTCGTATTGCTGTCCAAGATCCTCCTTGATGGCAACGGCGTAAGTATTATTGAAGCCCAAGGGTTTAAGCCACTGAATGTCAAATCTTTTGTCGAACTCTCGCTTGACAATGTCATAAACCTTGGCCGCGTCATTGATAACGTCCATTTTCAAATGCGCGGTCAGACCGGTTCCGGTATATTCGGGATAGATATCCAGCTCGCCCTTTTTGAGGGCCTCAAAGCAGACCATCGTGCCGCCGAGGTTCTCTTTATACTCGACTTTCAAATCGGTTTTCGCCCGAATCAGTTGCGCGAATATCTCTCCCAAAATGACATTTTCGGTGAAGTTCTTCGAGCCGATGACCACTTTATCCTGTGATTGGCCGCATCCGGCGCTGAGTCCCGCCATCAACAGCAAGCCGATCCCGACTGCCAGGATTTTCTGCCGTTTCATTTTGCATCCCTCTTTTCATGATATATTTTTACATGCGCCTTCTTTTGGATTTAAGCATCTTCCCGGTGGCATATTCCAAGAGAACGTCGATTCCAATGGCGAGGATCGACAAAGGGATGGCTCCGGTCAATATCAGCCGGACATTGGCCATCTGTACGCCCCGGTACACAAAGGTTCCCAGGCCGCCGGATCCGATTAAAACTCCGATGGTGGCAATGCCAAGAGCCGTTACCAAAGCCACCCGGATGCCCGAAAGAATTACCGGCAAAGCGATCGGCAATTTCACTTTCAACAGCAATTGAAGCTTGGTCATCCCCATCCCCACGCCGGCTTCCACCAACCCGCTGTCAATGCCATCCAAGCCGACATAAGTGTTACGGACGATCGGCAACAACGAATAGAGGAACAAAGCGATGATGACAGTCGTGTCTCCCAAGCCGAAAATCATCATCAATATCGCCAATAGCGCAAGCGAAGGGAAGGTTTGGATTACATCCGTAGCCGACATCACGATTCCGGCAAGCTTCCGATGCTTGACAATGAGGATCCCCGTGCCAATCCCAACGGCTACGGCAATCAAAACGCCACCAAAAGTAATCTGCAAATGCTCGAAAGTGGCCCATAAAACATCTTCCATTCGGGTCTCCTCCTTCCACATAATCCGCGCTGTTTAAACGCTTTATCTTTCAACTCGTCTCAGCGTCAAACGTAAAAGGTTGGCAAACTTATAAAAGGCTTACGAAAGCAATACGAATCTAACTCCGTAATCCTCTGGGAGTAGCCGCTTTTTGAACCAATCCGATGAACCAGCCCGTGGCCAGCGCAAGCACGCATGCGGGAACCGCTCCGGCGAGAATCATATTGTAATTGTAAGTTTGCAGCCCGGTGAAGATCAAATCGCCCAATCCGCCGGCTCCGATCAGCGCCGCGATCGTCGCCCAGCTAATGATATAAACCGTGGCTATCCTTATTCCCGCGATGATTACCGGCAGGGCGATGGGCAATTCGATATCGAAAAGGATCTGCAAATTGCTCATTCCCATCCCTCTGGCCGCCTCGATATAGCGGTATTCCACTCCCTGCACGCCGGTATAGGTGTTCCGCAAGATGGGGAGGATCGAGTAGATAATCAGAACGGTCAGGCCCGTCCGGATGCCGATGCCCAAGAGCGGCATGGCCAATCCGAACAAAACCAGGCTGGGTATGGTCTGAAAGATCCCGGCGATCATCATGACCGGCTTGGCGATCCGCTTGTTGCGGCTCAGCGCGATTCCGAGCGGAACCGCTAACAACGTTCCGATCAGCACTGCCAAAACGGATATGAATACATGTTGAACCGTTGCATCCAGGATGAGCCCTTTTTTCTGAATCATGAAGGCCGCGATGTCAACCATTTTCGTTTCCTTTCCATACGACATCCGCCAGCGCTTTTACCATGCTCGTCTTGGTGACGATCCCCCGCACCCGGTCGGCATCGTCCAGCGCGACGATGAATCCGAATCGACCACCGATCAAAGTATCGAAAGCGGTTTTGGCGTTGGCGTGGATCCGGGCGGTCGGCACATCCGGCTCGATCAGTTCGCTGATATTCTGGCCGCTTTTCCCATGTTTGCGGATCGCTTCAATGGTAACGATCCCTTCCAGCCGCTCCTGCTGGTCAACCACGATCAAGCTATCGACGCCTTTCTGCCGCATGAGCGAGATGCTTTCGGCGATGCCTTTATCCTTCGTCACCGTGACCGGATTGGTTTTCATCACATTTTCTACGGTCTCGAGGTCCTGACCGGTTTTCAAGCGGTGTTTCCCGATGAATTCCGCCACGAAATCATTGGCCGGATTGGTCAGGAGTTCTTCGGGAGCGGCGGCCTGCAAGATCTTCCCGTCTTTCATCACCACGATCAGGTCGGCCATCTTCAACGCTTCATCCATGTCATGGGTCACAAAGATGACCGTCTTGTCGAGTTTGCGCTGAATTTTTTTCACTTCATCCTGCAATGTCTCCCGGGTGAGCGGATCCAAAGCGCCAAACGGCTCATCCATCAGAATCAGCGGCGGCTCCACCGCCAGGGCCCGCAATACCCCGATCCGCTGCTGCTGGCCGCCGCTCAGCTCCGACGGATAGCGGTCCAGATATTCCTGGGCATCCATATCCACCAGCCGCAGCAGTTCCCTGGTCCTCTCTCTGCGGGCCGCCGCGGGCCATTTCAAAAGCCTCGGAACGACCTCGATGTTTTGCGCGATGGTCATATGCGGAAATAAGCCGATTTGCTGAATGACATAGCCGATCTTGCGCCGCAACGTCACCGGATCGACCGCGGTGATCGCTTCGCCGTCGACATAAATCGAGCCGGCGGTCGGCTCAATCAGGCGATTGATCATTTTGAGGGTAGTGGTTTTGCCGCAGCCGCTGGGTCCGATCAGCACCACGAACTGGCCCTTGGCCACTTCCAGATCGAGATTTTCGATGATTGTCGTCTCGTTATAAACCTTCTTCACATTTTCCAGCCGTACCATTCGGTCACCGTCCTTTGAATGTTGCTTCGCTGTATTTTGATTGCGCCGCCAACGAAACGAAACAAACATTGGCATTGTTTGGTTGCCCTTTATGATATCAGCAACAAAAAACTTTGTCAACCTCGATAAGTTGTTAGTAGTAAAATATTGTCTATGATAGGACGCAAAAAAAGCGAAGCAATGGCCTTCGCTTTCGGATATTGCCTATTATTATTTTCATAAAACCATCGCGGCGGTCGCCGCCGGCCGCGCATTTTCCCGAGAATGTTACGATATGCGCAATTGGGTCGCTGCAATGTTTCATTCGGTTGCTAGAGAGGCTCATTCAATCATCAAAAGATCCCGCTCGGTCACTCAACAAGCTCTTTCAGTCGCTAAACAAGCTCTCTCAGTCACTCAACAAGCTCTTTCAGTCACTCAACAAGCTTGCTCAGTCATTCAACAAGCTTGCTCAGTCATTCAACAAGCTTGCTCAGTCATTCAACAAGCTTGCTCAGTCACTCAACAAGCTTGCTCAGTCACTCAACAAGCTTGCTCAGTCGCTCAGCAAGCTTGTTGAGTCACTCAGCAAGCTTTTTCAATTAGTGAAAAATTTAAACGCGCCACCGGAATCGTTCATTCGGTCGCGCGTTTGCTGTTATCAATCGATATTCCGGGGCAAGCGGCGCCGCAATCTCCGGCGACGGCTTGCGAGAGGCCCGGGGTCATTCGGTTTGGAAGAGTGTCGTCGACAGATAGCGTTCGCCGGTGTCCGGCAGCAAGACCACGATGGTTTTGGCACGGTTCTCGGGCCGCTTGGCGAGCTGGGTGGCTGCGAAAGCGGCCGCGCCGGAGGAGATCCCCACCACCAGCCCTTCCAGTCTGGCCAGTTTGCGGGAGGTTTCGAAAGCGTCCTCGCTCCGCACCGTCAGAATCTCATCCAGGATGGCCCGGTTCAAAACCGCCGGCACAAACCCGGCGCCCAGACCCTGAATCCGGTTGGGCCCCGGCTTGCCGCCGGAGAGCACCGGCGAATCCTGGGGCTCCACCGCGACGATCCGCACCTCGGGCTTGTGTTCTTTCAAGGCCTCGCCGACGCCGGTGATGGTGCCGCCGGTGCCGACGCCGGCCACGAAGAAGTCGACGGCCCCGTCGCTGTCGCGCCAGATCTCCTCCCCGGTGGTACGGCGGTGGGCCGCCGGGTTGGCCGGGTTATCGAACTGCTGCGGAATAAAGGAATTGGGGATGCTGGCCGCCAGCTCCTCCGCTTTGCGGATGGCGCCGGCCATGCCTTCGTGGCCGGGGATCAGCACGATCTCCGCACCCAGCGCCTTCAGCAGGTTGCGCCGCTCGATGCTCATCGTCTCCAGCATCGTCAGGATCAAGCGATATCCTTTGGCCGCCGCCACAAACGCCAGGCCGATCCCGGTATTGCCGCTGGTCGGTTCGATGATCACCGACCCTTCTTTCAAAATCCCGCGCGCCTCGGCATCTTGAATCATCGCATAGCCGATGCGGTCTTTCACGCTCCCGGCCGGGTTGAAATACTCGAGCTTGGCGACGATGCGCGCCTCCAAACCCAGGGCCTTTTCGTATTTCGCCAAATGCAGCAGCGGGGTATTCCCGATCAGATCCGTCAAATTTTCAGCAATCTTGGGCATAGCCTTCCTCCATTGTCCGATGCGTTCCGCCGTAACCGGCGCCAGACCGGAATTATTCTCCCCAAACCGGCTCCCTTTCACGCGCTCCGTTGGAGCGAGCTCATCCAAATCCCGCAAAAACCAACCAGTTTAGTTGTGTATAAATCCATCATAGCGCACAATCCAAATCCTGTCAACCTTCGGGCCGGAGCGGCGCTGGGTCCGTTACGGGCGGGAACGGCAATGGCGGCCGCCGGTTTTCACCCAGCCGGGCCGCCCTCGTCCCGTCTCATTCATCGCGATGAAGCGCGGCTTCAGATGAAATATTCGATTAGGATCTCCCGGTCGCGCAGCACCGCTGTCATTTGGGCCACGGTCCGCTCGATGGAGCGCTCGGAACCGTCCTGGGGCTGCTCGGCCCGACTGTCCGCAAACATGGCGCCGTCCAAATCGAAGACCAGGATCTCATTGGGCGTATTCAGGGTCCGCAAGGTATCGATCTCATATTCATCGAGCTCGGGAATGTTGGTGATCAGAATCTGGCCGGCGTCGGTGAAGATATGGGCCAGTTCCCCCAGGCGCCGGATCTGCTCGTCGCGTTCATCGGCCCGGCTCTGCACATCGGCGCCCAGGCCGCTCAGCAGATTGGTCATGCCCAGATAATAAACGCTGTAACCGTTCCGAAACAGCTCCACCTCGAGCGCCCGGGCGACCTGCTTCTGGAATTCGCCGTCGCTGCCGGCGATGACGATGAATTTGGCTTGCTGCTTGTAACGATCCTCCCGTTCGGCTTGGGACACGGCGGTCCGTTCCCAGGCGAACTCCCGCCGCGACAAATCGCGATCGGCCAGGGTCCCGGCATCGGCGAGCGCCGCCGTGATGATGCCGCCGCCGACGATCTCATAGTTGTCGACGATCACAAACCTGCCGGTGGCCTCGATATCCCGCGAGCCGTCGAAGGCGAGCGGTTTGGCCGTCTTCAGAACGCACTCGGCCACTTCGTGCCGCTCCACCTGATTGCGGTCGGTCTGGGCGGTCAGGTCGGCCGAGTTGAGCACCTTGGTGATCTGCTGCAGGGTCACCGTCGCCCGGCTGGTCGCCAGCTTCAGTTTGTACTTCTTATCCTTGACCAGCGGCTGTTTGCCCATCCAAAACAGGTTGGCCCGGAAGGTGTTGCCGTGGTGCGGCAGGGATTCGCCGGCGCGGCA
>JAEXFN010000006.1 GCA_023400055.1 Bacillota bacterium | reverse complement strand
CCCCCCCCCCCCCCCCCCCCCCCCCCCCCCCCCCCCCCCCCCCCCCCCCCCCCCCCCCCCCCCCCCCCCCCTTTAGTAAGATCATTGATTACTGAAAGATCATTCATTACTGGTGGCGGGTTTTCCGTATCCGGATTTCCCGGAAGCGGTGTTTCACTGGGGGTTTGTCCCACCGCCTCTATTTCTTCGAGAAAATCTGATTGTGTTGGATGAACAAGAGGGTTTTCATAGATAAGATAGACAACCTGCGCAAAACGGCCCATGTTCCTGGATTCTGTCCGGACCAGATAGCCGAATTGAATCAGCTCGGTTATCCCGGAATATACCGCTTCCTTGCCATCTTTGGCCTGCTTGATGAGGTTTTTGATATTGATTTCCCAGGTATCGGGTTTGGATAACAGGAAGGCCATTAACCCTTTGGCTTTCCAGGATAGCCGGGTATCGTTCAAGACGGTTTTATCGATCTGAACATAGGGATTTTCCCTTTTTACCGTACGGAATATGGTCTTCGAATGATCTACCATCTTACAGCTCCTATTCTGCAAATGATTAGGTCATTTTCAAAAAGGTCAAATCCGTAATCTCCTTATTGACGTCCTGTTTTATTTCAAATACTGCCCTTTTCATCAAATCCACGGCCATTGTTAGCGCCGTATTTCGATCAACAGCCAGTATGAGATAGCCTCGTTCGCCATGGATTGCAATTCCGATATTGTTCTCATGATCAAAGCTGACTTGATATTCTTCCGGTTTTTGAATGCGGGTATATACGGCGGCGTTTGCAGCGGTCATCGCAGTCATTGCGGCCCCTCCTTTCTCAATGTGATTCAAGATATAAATTCCAAGGAGAATCATTAAAACTGACAAAACGGCCGATAAAACAAGTTCGGAGAATGAAATTTTTAAAAGACATTGGAGTCAAACTTCCTCTTTTAGAATGATTGAACTCTTGGGCAGTATCCCAAAGAGTTCACACATCCGGTCTTTAATAAACCGATAATTCCTGCCGTTATAACCGGACTTGAAATAATGATAATGGAGCTTGAGTTCGATATTCCCAAGCTCGGCAATTTTCCCGGAGCGCAGCCATTCGAATACTCGGTCCCGCGAGGTTGAAAATAACTCGGCCGTTTGATCAGTGGACATGATCTCAGGATAATCCTGATATTGCCCTGACATAGAAAATCACTACCTTTATCCGAATATCTCCTTAATCGCTTCATCAGAAAGATTAAAGGCTCGCTGGATGGCCCGAATCGAATTGCGGCGCGGAAAAAACTTTCCATTTTCCCAGTTGCAATAGATGCTTTTATCCGTGCAGCATAAGTCAGCCGCCTCATTCATTGTTAAACCGTTCATCACCCTCAAAATCTTTAACTTAAGATACCAAGGAGCCTCTGCCATTTTGGCTTCAATGAAGGACATGGAATTCTCCCTCCTTTACGGGCCATTTTATCAATGTAAAAAATATTTATCAACGTTGCTAATAATTTGCTGCAAGGCAATTTCTCCCATTTTATTCCTCATTCACAGTTTTTACTCGAAAATATCTATTATATCTATACAAATATTAACAGTGGTGATACAATAAAGCTGATACTCAATGGAGGGCGATTGGATGTATTTGGGGAAAATTGGCGAAATGATACGCAGTAGAAGAAAAGAATTGGGAATGAACCAAATCCAATTGGCAAATTCGGCGAATGTCAGTCAAAGTTATATCGCTGGTTTGGAAAATGGAAAAGTTCAGAACCCTACCCTCAAAACGATCGCTAAAATTGCCGCCGTATTAAACTTAGAAAATGAACAACTCATCAACGAAGCGGGCATCAGTAATGGAGAAGTCAACTCCGA
This sequence comes from Bacillota bacterium, assembly GCA_023400055.1. GTDB lineage: Bacteria > Bacillota > UBA4882 > UBA8346 > UBA8346 > Hydrogenispora. The sequence goes on along the minus strand of JAEXFN010000006.1, from coordinate 9,761 downwards.
TATTCTGGAACTGGCGAGAATGAGTGAAAAATTGACCCCTGAACAACGTCAAAAAATGATCGCGGTAGCAAAGGCTTTATTCCCTGAAATATTTGAAAAATAAAAGTGAGGCAGGTTTTGATAGGCGCGGTTGAATGAAAAAACGTGGTGAGGATTCTCGGAGGCTGTCAGTTCCATAAGGTTCTTGTGCTATACTTTAATCAGTGTTATGATAAATTCATAACATTTCTCCGAAGGTTAAAAGGCCTTCGTAATGTATAAATATATTAGTAAATACAAAACAGCTATTCCGGAGGTTAATAAAAAAAACCTCCGGAATATTTTTTTTTGATAATTCTCAACTAAATTGATAAATCCGGTAGCTAGCACCGGATTTTTTCTAAAAACTTAATTTGACATTATATAAAAATGAGTAAAGCCCTAGCGATAACACCCGGACTGAAATTTTAATGAATGCTGTAATTTAGAGACTCCTTAATCACTTTTCCAAAGGCCGAATTTGTTCGTTTTCAGCTTTTATTCTTTCGATATCGGAGCGTTTGATGATAGTTGTTCTAAGGCCTTTCTTATAAAGAGATAATCTACCGCTTTTGGCCCACCTGTAGATTGTGGAAGGATTAACATTTAAAAGTTCCGAGGCTTCTTTGATGCTCATATATTCATTGTCATTCATTTTCTGTCTCATTTCTATGAGATTATAATTACTTATTTTATTATAGTATAAGATTTACGATGTTGCAACATTTATTAGATTGAAGCATATTGTGTTGCGTTATTGCGCGATATTGCATATTATGGTACAATGAGTTTAACTTGGTAAAACCAAATGGAAAAGCCTTTCACCAAAAAATTATAAGACTTAGATTTCGAGGTGAGAAAAAGATTGTAGTGAAGTGTATCGAGTAACTTCCCCCAAATGTCTGGAAAAAGGAGGTGTAAATGGTGGACAGTACTTGGGAAAAAATCAAGTCATACATAACGTTAACCAATATAATCTATTGCATTCTGCTTTCATTCTCCTGTTACATGTTGATCAACTATTTAACGGATATGGTTGACGGTTCGGATGTTAAGCGGGGGATCGGGCTATTCGCGATCTGCTTGGATGTAGGCGCACAATATGTTTTTATTACGGCGCTTACCGAATGGAATCAGGGGAAATGGAAAAAAGGAATATATAAACACCGGCTAGCGACGATTATTTTACTGCTTATTTTCGGTCTTTATGAAACCTGCTTTGCGATCCCATCGTCAATCAGTTTCTTTTTGGTGCAAGTTGATAAAAAGGAAAAAGCCAACCAAGCTATTATTACCCAAGTTTCTGACAACCTGGATAAATTGAAGGATATAAACGATGAATTAGCGGCGCTGAATATCGGTTTAGCAGCGGAAGCAAAAACCGGAGTCAGGCAATATTCGCAAAACATCATCGACCGTAAAAAAGAGCTACAGAAAAAGCGGGACGAAATAGAAAGTAGTAGCGTTAAAACAGCCAAAATCATCAATAAAATTGCCGCAAGTGCTGTGAATTCCTTTGATGTAACGGCGGATACTTTTGGGATACCCAAAAAGCGCGCCAAAGTATTTACTTTCGGAATAGCAATATTGTTGTTGCGGGTTTTAATGATTCTATTCTGCCTTAAGATTAAAGAGGAACGAGCGGTGGCAACAGTTAAAAAAGTATCAAAAAGCACTTTATCCGATACGCTGCTGGAAAGAAATCCGGAAGAAGTACTTCTTAGTACTTCGGATAATTACAAAAAAGAACTTTTGCAATTCACCGAAGCACTTTTCGGTGATAATAAAAAACTTAACGGTGATCCAGTTGTATCTCAAAAGACCGGTATTCCCCCGGAACGGTGCGCCAAATATCGAAAATATTTAAGTGAATTACATATCGGGGACACACCGGTAATAAGCAAAAGACAAGGTGGTTCTATTCCGAACTTTCCCAAAGAAGTGATACAAAATTATATTATCAAAGGATAAACCATGGTCCAAGTTTCTCTTAAGATTAACCAAGTACGCGATCCAGATCCAAGACGAGCGCACGAGTAAAAAACTTTAAATGGACAAGTAGAAATTTTTAGAACCTTCAAATTAAAAAATTGAGTTAGGAGGATCTTAAATGCCTAAAAATAAAACAAATCCTGAACAGGCACCAGGATATAAACGTAAACGGGGAAAGTCTTGGGAATTACAAGCTTATAATGGGATTGACCCGGAAACCGGCAAAAAAGATTACATCTACGAGACCTTCCATGGAAACGCATATAAAGCCAGTAAACGACTTGCGGAAATAATAACGAACATGGATAAAGGTGAATTCGTCGAGCCGAACAAAACGCCATTTATTAAGTATTTAGTCGACACCTATTTACCTGGGGCTAAGATGGATTTGGAAAGTGGTACTTATGAAGAGTATGCCATGATCGTTGAAAAACACATAAAGCCCGATCCTATAGCGCGTATGAGATTGTCAGATATTAAGTTAATTCATTTGGAACAATATAAAATTAGAAAATTAAATTCCCCGCGACTTGATGGAAAAAAAGATAAAAACGGCAAGCTTTTAAATTTATCTCATAAAACAGTAAAAAATCACATTATCATGCTTAAAGCCGCTTTTACCTATGCTTGTCGAATGATGATATTAAAATACAACCCGGCTCAATATTTAACCTATCCGCAAATCACTAAATATAAGCCAGTTATCTGGAATGAAGATCAATCGGGGCGCTTTTTAGATACCGCTTTTGAGGATCGATTCTACTTCCTTTACTTGTTAGCTATTTTTTATAGCAAGCGCAAGGGAGAAATTCGGGGATTACGGAAACAGGACATCGATTTAAAAGCCCTCATGGCCTCAATTCGGCAATCAGTACGAAAATCAGGCTATTCAGCGGAATTTAAAAACTTAAAAAACGAAGATTCCGAACACGTTCTTGAACTTGAACCGTGGATGGTTCCATTTTTCGAAAGGGAGTTTGCGGAGCGTGCAAAAGAAAAAATTGCTTTTGGACCTGGTTATAATGATAATGATCTGGTATTTTCAAGCTATAATGGCAACCCAGTAAAAGAGCGAACATTAAATGATCATTTCAAAGCTATTGTAAAGCGTGCAGGGCTTCCAGAAATTCGTTTTCATGATTTACGACATACTTGCATTACAATCATGCTCAAACGAGGCTGGAGTTTAAAGCACGCCCAAAATAGAGCACATCACGCCGATGAAAGAACCACCGCTAATATCTACGCTCATGTTACTCCGGATATGCAAAGGGATGTTAATGAAGATATGACTGAAGCACTCCATCTTAAAGCAAATACCGGGGAAGCCTTACCAATTAGACCTTTGAATATTAATCAGCTTAATAATTCCAAGAGGAAATACAAACAAGAGGTATAAACTCAATGATGAAGCGTTCTTTCAAATTAGAACGGCAAAAAGAACGGCAAAATGAAAATCTGATAGTCGTAAACCCTATCAGATCAACATTTTTAAATGGTCGGGGCGACAGGATTTGAACCTACGACCCCCTGCGCCCAAGGCAGGTGCGCTACCAAACTGCGCTACGCCCCGATGAATCCGAAACATAATATAGTATATCAGAAAAACCAGTCGCTAGTCAAGGACTCTCCACTGGAAAACCGTACCATCTCACAACTGATGTAGGGACAAGTTTAACCCCGCCGCACCCGTCTCGATCATTCCAAAAGAGACATTCCTATAAGAACGTTCTCGGGAGAGCGTGCCGGGGTTAAACAACTTAATCTCGTTCCAGCTGGAATTGAGCGGTTGGTGGGTATGGCCGAAGACCACCAGGTCGACGCCCTGTTCCCGGCCGGCTTGGCCCAACCGGCTCAGACCAGTCTTCACTCCATATTGGTGACCATGGGCCAGCAAGACCTTGAACTGGTCCAGATTAAAGATTTGCTCCAGCGGAAACTCGCTGACAAAGTCACAATTGCCGATCACGCCCCGCACATAAAGCATGGTCTCATCCTGCAAGCGGCGGATATCCCGGTACCCATCCCCCGTGAAAAGCAGGTGATCGATCTTGCCCATAGCCTGAACCGCCTGTTTCAATTCTTGATAATTGCCGTGAATGTCGCCGACGACGCCTACCCGCACCATCGATCACTCCAGATGCTTCCGGAGTTGCGGGATGAGGGCCGCAATGGCCCGAGCCCGGTGACTCAAGCGGTTTTTCTGTTCCGGCGGCAGTTCGGCCATGGTCCGCTGAAACTCGGGCAAGAAGAAAACGGGATCATACCCGAATCCATTGACGCCGCGCGGTTCGGTGACGATCAGGCCCGCCACCGTCCCGTCGGCCAGTTCCAGTTGATCGCCAGCCGGATCGTATAACGCAACCGTGCAGCGGAAACGGGCCGTCCGTTGCGCTTCCGGGATGGCGGTGACCTTGCTCAGTAAGTACTCGAAGCGTTGCCGGTCATTCCAGCCGGGCTGGCCGTAACGGGCCGAATACACGCCAGGTTCGCCGTTCAGGGCGTCGACCTCCAGGCCGGAATCGTCGGCCAGCGTCAATTCGCCGGTAAAGGCGGCGACGGCCTTGGCTTTCAAGATGGCATTCTCGGCAAAGGTGGTCCCGGTCTCGGCTACCGCCGGCGCCTGAGGATAATCCTGCAAACCGCGGACTTCCACCGGCAGGTCGACCAGCAACTCGCGCAGCTCGGCGACCTTGCCCTTATTCGTCGTGGCCAGGACGAGTTTTCGCACGGGTCAATCCTCCGATCCGGCCGGCGATCGGCCCCAAAGCCTCCCGCTGAATGGCCACCAATTCACTGATTCCTTTCTGGGCCAGCTCCATCAGGTCCAGACATTCATCCCAGGAGAACGGCTTGCCCTCGGCAGTGCCCTGAATCTCCACGATTTGACCGGCTCCGGTGGTTACCAGGTTCATATCCACCGAGACTCGCGAGTCCTCGGCATAACAAAGATCCAGCAGTTTGATCCCATCATAGATTCCAACGCTGGTGGCAGCGAGAAAATCGAACAACGGCAACGGTTTCTCGCCGGGGAACACTTTGTTCATGGCATCGGCCAGCGCGACGAAGCTGCCGGTGATCGAAGCGGTCCGGGTGCCGCCGTCGGCCTGGATGACATCGCAATCGACCCAGATGGTCTTCTCGCCCAGCGAACCCAGATCCACCACCGCCCGGAGCGACCGGCCGACCAGCCGTTGAATCTCCTGGGTCCTGCCGCTGACCTTGCCCTTGGATGACTCGCGGATGTTCCGCTGCGGCGTGGCCCGCGGCAGCATGGCGTATTCGGCGCTGATCCAGCCGACGCCCTGGCCCTTCAGCCAGATCGGCACTTTATCCTCGATGGTCGCGGTGCAGATCACCTTGGTGTTGCCGACTTCGATCAGGACCGAACCCTCGGCGTGCATGATATAATTCCGCTCTATCTTGACCTTGCGTAGTTCGTCGTGTTGCCGACCGTCTATCCGTTCCATTTTTCTCCTCCAACATTGAATCGATTCTCTTATAGCGATTCCCTTTATTGATGGGCAATCCCATCGAGCGCCGGTCCAGTCCAACAGCGCCCCAAAGTGGCATCATTGCGCGGTGGTGGTTTGGCAGTAAGCGGCGCGGCCGGTCTGGTAGAGATCGGCGCCGGTGGCGTCAATCGCCACGATGGCCGGAAAATCGACCACCTCCAGTCGGTGGATGGCCTCGGTCCCCAGATCCGGGTAACAGATGACCTCCGCCTTACGGATCGACCGGGCCACCAGCGCCCCGGCCCCGCCCATGGCCGCGAAATAGACCGCCCCGTGTTTGCGGATGGCCGCGATCACTTCCGGCGAGCGCTGACCCTTGCCGATCATCCCTTTCAAACCGACTTCCAGCAACGCCGGGGTGTAAGAATCCATCCGACCGCTGGTGGTCGGCCCCGCCGACCCGATGACCCGGCCCGGCGGCGTGGGCGAAGGCCCGACGTAAAAGATGGTCTCGCCCGCCAGGTCCACCGGCAGCGGTTTCCCTTCCCGCAACAGCTGGCAGAGGCGTTGGTGGGCGGCGTCGCGGCCGGACAGCAGCGTTCCGGTCAAGAGCACCGCGTCGCCGGCCCGCAGCTGTGAGATAGCTTCTTCGCTAAGCGGCAGTTTGATACGTTTGGCGTCCATGAAGACCTCCCCGGAATCTTCCGCGAACTATAAACTATAGCGTCCCGCTGCGATGGCGGGTAACATGACAGGAAATATTGACGGCCACCGGCAAGCCGGCGATGTGGGTCGGATAAGTCTCGATGTGCACGGCCAGCGCCGTGCAGCGTCCGCCCAGCCCTTGCGGCCCGATGCCCAAGCGGTTGATCTCCGTCAGCAATTCATTCTCGAGCTCAGCCAGTTCCGGCTGGCGGTTGACGGAGCCGACCTCCCGCAGCAGTGAGCGTTTGGCGAGCAGCGCGGCGTACTCCATGGTGCCGCCGATGCCCACCCCGACCACCAGCGGCGGACAGGGATTGGCGCCGGCCCGGCTCACCGTGTCGACGATAAAGGCTTTGGCCGCCGGCAGTCCCTGCGCCGGAGTCAGCATGACCAGACGGCTCATGTTCTCGCTACCAAAACCTTTCGGCGCCACCGTGATAGTCAATTGATCCCCCGGGACGATCCGGGTGTGAATGATCGCCGGGGTATTGTCTCCGGTATTGCGGCGGCGGAACGGATCCTCCACCACCGATTTACGAAGGAACCCCTCGCGATAGCCGCGCCGGACTCCCTCGTGGATGGCCTCGTTAAAATCGCCGCCGCTGACGTGGACATCCTGGCCGTAATCGACGAAGATCACCGTCATTCCGGTATCCTGACAGATGGGCAGCTGCTCAGTCCGGGCGATCGCTGCATTTTCGATCAGCCCGGCCAGGCAAGCCCGGCCGGTCGGCGATTCCTCGCGCTCCAACGCTTTTTCCAGAGCCGCCTGGATATCGCCGCCCAAAATCCGGTTGGATTCCTGGCAAAGTCCGGCCACCAGCTCAATAATCTGTTCGGTTGTTACTTCCCGTATCATCGGACTGTATCTCCCTTTTAAACCGGCATCCCGATTTCGGCCGTTCTGCCGATTGTCGGCTCAGACCCGCCCCAATACCTTCAGCAACACTGCTTTCTCGGCGTGCAGACGGTTCTCAGCTTGATCGAAGATAATCTCATTGGGCGACTCGATCACGCCGCGGCTGATCTCGTACCCCGGATGAATCGGCATATCGTGCATGATCAGCGCCTTGCTATCCTTCAGCAACGCCTCGTTCAGCTGATAGGGAAGCATCTTTTCGATCCGGCGCTGTTTCTCCGCTTCAAACTTCGGATCCATGAAGAACTCCATATCCACCCAAGTGTCGGTGTAGACCACATCGGCTTTGGCGACGGCCTCCCGCAGGTCGAGCGTTCGTTCGTAAAGCCCGCTAGCTGTCGCCTCGTCGAGCAATTCCCGATCCAGGCTGGCCTCGTTGATCTCCGGGGTCACCGTAGTGATCTTCATGCCCAGCTTGGTGCCGCCTTCGATCAAGGAATTGGCTACATTATTGTGAATGCCCACATAAACAAGGTTAATCCCTTCCAGCTTGCCGAAATGCTCCCGGACCGTCAGGAAATCGGCCAGTGCCTGAGTGGGATGGTACTTGTTATCGCAACCGTTGATCACCGGTACCCGCGAGTATTCGGCCATCTCCTGAACCTGCTCGAAAGTGAGCACCCGGGCCATGATGGCGTCGACATTGCGGGAGAGGTAACGGATCTCGTCCTTCATCTCGGATAAGACCAGGTTGGTGCTGCGCCAATCCATATAGATGGCGTGACCGCCCAACTGAGTCATAGCCACTTCGAAGGAGACCCGCGTCCGGGTAGAGGTCTTCTGAAAGATCATCGCCAAGGTCAGATGATCGAGGGCTTTCCAATACTGCGGCTGGTTCTGCTTGACCCGCAACGCCAAGTCGAGCAGTTCGCGCAGTTCCGGACCGCTCCAGTTCTTAAAGTTCATCATGTGTTTGACAGGCACTTCCATCGCTCCTTTGGTTCAAATCAGGTCCCCCGGTCCATGCCATCCTCCCCGCAGTCCGGCGCCCAACGGCCGTGCTTTTGCCCATTCGCCCAAAAACCCGGTGAATTACTCTCGGGGTAAGCATTTCCAGTTATCCGTGAGTCTTAATCATTCCATTATAAACCATTCGATCTGCTTCGTCTATATATGTTGAACCAAAGTTCCCCATTCAGTGGGTTCAACATAATGCCACGTTCAAAAGCCCGATTAAAACCTTAATGACTTTCATCCAGCCTTTAACGGATGAAAAATTCTGCGGCAGGCTCATTTCCGGATCGCAAAAGCTACTCGGGCGCAGTTAAAACCCCACCCGCTGCCGGGTGAGGCCATTTGCGAAAGCTCCGGACTCATCTTCGCCCCATGCACGCTGGGGCCCGCAGTTACCAGGGATGCCGTTTCAAATCGGCCACGGTCGGTTCGTCCAGAACCCCTAGCAATGCCGTGACCAGCCGGACAGTGGCTTCCAAGTCCTTCAGATTAATAATGCTTTGATGGCTATGGGCATAGCGGACCGGGATCCCAATCACCAGCGTCGGGACTCCGCCGGCGGTCTGCACCTGAATCGCGCTGCCGTCCGTGCCGCCACTCTCCCGCACCGTAACCTGATAAGGAATGCCCAGTTTTTGGGCTTGGGCCACCGCCAGCCGCGCCAGGGCCCGGTTGGCGATCATCGACGGATCATACATCCGGATTTGCGGGCCGCCGCCAAGCCTGCCCTGAACGATGGCGCCGGCATCCGGGAAATCGTCGGCCGGGGGTCCTTCCAGCACCAAACAGACATCCGGCTCGACCAGGGCGGCCAGCGCCTTGGCGCCCCGGGTCCCGTTCTCTTCCTGAACCGTTCCCGAGCCGATCACCAGATTCGGATGATCCCCCTTCAGTTCCAGCAGCGCGGCGATGACCGCGGCGCAACCGATCCGGTCATCGAAGGCTTTGCCGGCGATGATCCCGGCCGGTCCGAGCGGGACTGCCTCCACCGCCGGCACCACCGGATCGCCGGGCGCGATGCCCAGCGCAACCACTTCGGCGGCGCTGGTGGCCCCGATATCGATATAGAGATCCGTCATCCGCAAGGCGCGGTTCTTTTCGTCGTCCGCCAGGAAGTGCGGCGGTTTGGCCCCGATCACCCCGTAATGGTCACCGCCTGCCGTACGGATGAGCACCCGTTGCGCCAGCAGGGTCGGCGGCCACCAGCCGCCCAGCGGCACCGCCTTCAGATAGCCGCTGGGCAGGATGCCCCGGACCATCAAGCCCACCTCATCCAGATGCGCCGCCAGCAGTACCTTGGGGCTCTGGGAGGCGCCCCGGTGCCAGGCCATCACGCCGCCCAAATTGTCGTAGGTCAGCTGGGTCCGCTCCGCCAGCCGCCGTTCGAAAATCGCCCGGACCTCTCCCTCATAGCCCGCCGGTCCAAACGCATTCGACAATTCCACCGCTAATTTCGTTAAATCGGTCACCGGAAACCTCATCCTCTCAACTTCTTCGATTCATCGTTAATCATTAGAACGATGGCAATCACCGCCAGAGTTACTTTTGTGGATAAAGATCGATCTTTTGTTAATAAAGATCTGTCTGCGATGATTCCAGATCGATCTTTTGTGGATAAAGATCTTCCTTTTGTGAATAAAGATCGATCTTTTGTTAATAAAGATCTGTCTGGGATGATTTCAGATCGATCTTTTGTGACTCAAGATTTTCCCGCTGTG
>JAEXFN010000036.1 GCA_023400055.1 Bacillota bacterium | reverse complement strand
GACATGATGCGCGGCGTCATCATGCGGGGGACCGGCCGCGCCGCGCTGATCGACCGGCCGGCCGCCGGCAAGACCGGGACGACCAGCGACTACACCAACGCCTGGTTCGTCGGATTTACCCCGGAGTTGCTGGCTTCGGTCTGGATCGGCAATGATTCCCAAAAGATACCGGTGCGGCTGAACGGCAACATCGTCGGCAGCTCCAAAGCGGCGGAAATTTGGGGAACCTTCATGCGCAAGGCCCTTTCCCAGACGCCGCCGTCGGACTTCGTCCCGCCGGCCGGCATCGTCACCGGTGTGGAGATCTGCACCCAAAGCGGCGAACTGGCCACCCCCAATTGCCCGGAGACCCGTTACGAGAGTTATCTGGATGGGACTCAACCGACCGTGCCTTGCCATATTCATTCCGGCGGCCAGCCGCCGGCCGATAATACCGCCAGCCCCGGCCCGACCGACGGAGGAGCTGCCAGTCCCACGCCGTCAGACAACACCGGCTTTCAACAGCCCCATGCCTCCAATAGCCCGTTTCTTCAACGGAAAAAACAAGTCAGTGTCAAAATCTGCACCGACAGCGGTTTGTTGGCGACGCCATACTGCCCGCAGGACCGGGTGGTTACCGAGGTATTCACCGATGGGGAACAGCCGACTTCCTATTGCAATATCCACCGCCGTTAACCCTAACCGGCCCGGAGTTTCGGATCCCCTGATATTTACATTCGGCACCCGATGAACAACTTGCGCAACCGTAATTGTTCATTTTGTTTCCGAATCAATTCATTCAGTTACGGAAACTTTTCGTTTAGTAACCGAACATTCATTTTCAGCTACTGAATGAGCATTTGCGGTTACCGCAGATGGATTTTTAGTAACTCAATGACTATCTTCAGTTACTGAATGAACATTTCCGATTACTGCAAATCGTTTTTCAGTAACTGAATGAGCATTTTCAATTACTGAATCGCTTCATCCGTTTGCTGAATCGGTCCGTGGCGTTTTAAGAAGTTGATTACCCGATGGGCATCCGGCAACGGCTATGAAATCGGCTCGAAAATAGTTGGTAAATATTTCTAACGTGTTAAAATTATCATCCCCCGGAACATTTTGGGCGATGACTTCGTCTATATATTATAAAAAGAAGTGCTTATGGACTGAACATTTAGGAGGAATCATCATGAAAATGAAAAAATGGTACATTGGAATTATGCTTGCGCTGTTCGTCGGAACCTGTTCCTTGAGCGCCCTGGCCTATCGGGGACCGGGACCCGGTCCGCGCCCCGGTCATGGACCTGGCCCTGGCCCTGGACCCGGACCCGCCTTTCATGAGCGCCAAGCTCGCGAAGACGCCCGGTTCGTGATTCATCGCACCGCGCTGGTCCTCGATGACGCCCAAACCGCCGCCCGTCGTCACCGTCGTTATAACGGATTAGGGATGGCGGTCGCCCATCAACGGCGCGCCCAGGATTTGTACAGACAAGGCCTGTATCGTGACGCCATCTTCCATTCCCTGCGGGCCCGGAACATTGCCTTCGAGGTTATTCAGAATAACCGGGAACGCATCCGTCCGGAATTTCGCCGCGATACGCTGGAGGATCGCTATTACCACGATTCGCCGCGCGATAACGATCTGGACCTGAATATGGGCATGATCAAAATCGACCGCGATGATGCGGTCATTTCGCTGCACTTAAATTTCGATCTCTGAGCCTTAACCGCGAATCGCATAATACAAAGCCGGCCGGTGGTTATTTCCATCGGCCGGCTTTGTTTTTAGGGATATTGCGGATTTACTATTCGCAAGGAATTTTAGCGCTCACCGTTTCAGCTCGACCACGGTCGCGCCCAGCCCTCCCTCGCTCTGCTCGGCGAAGCTAAAACTGCGGACCACCGGATGCCCTTTCAGGAATTGCTGGACTCCGATCCGCAAAGCGCCGGTGCCCTTGCCGTGAATAATCCGGAACTTCTCCAGGCCGGCCAAGAGCGCCTGATCCAGATATTTTTCGAGCTCGTATAGGGCCTCGTCGACGGTCATGCCCCGCAGGTTCAGCTCGGCGGAAATGTTCTTGGCGGCCTCGAGGCCGGTCTCGCCCGACTTGCGCCGGGTCGCGGGCGGTTGGACTTTTACTTTGGGCTCCGCGAGGAGCTCGATATCGCTGAGCGGCAGATTGACTTTGATGATCCCCAGTTGCACCAGGGCCGAATCCTCGCCGGTCTCGAGTACCGTGCCCACCTGCTCCAGGGAGATGGCCCGGACTTGGCGGCCCGGCTTGAGCTCGTCCGGTTCGGGCGGGCGGTCGGTCCGCGCCGGCTTCGTTTTTACCTCGTCCAGCCGCTCCAGTTCCTTGGAGATGCGCTGGCGGGCCTCATTGACGATGCCGGTCAGCTCCTCGCGGGGCGCCTCCCGCAACCGCCGCAACAGATTCTCGCTGTCGCGGCGCGCCTCGAGCAGAATCTCCCGGGCTTCGGCCTTGGCCTGACGCAGCAGCTCCGTCTTCTCCTGCTGCAACTTTTTCAGTTCCGCCTCATATTGATGGCGAAACGCCTCGCCCTTTGCCCGTTCCGCCTCGCTGGCAATCCGGTCTTCGCGGGCCCGTTTGCTGTCGGCCTCGATCTGGCGGAGGATCTGTTCCACCTTGGCTTCTTCGGCCGAAATATAGCTGCGCGCCTCGGCGACAATCGCGTCGGGCAACCCCAGCTTGGAAGCGATCTCAAACGCCTGGCTGCTGCCGGGAAGACCGATCACCAGATGATAGGTGGGTCGCAGGGTGGCGATGTCAAACTCCACCGAAGCATTTTTCAGGCCGGGCGTCTTATAGGCAAACACCTTTAACTCGCTATAATGGGTGGTCGCTATCGTCCGGACTCCCAGCCGGTGCAAATGGCTGAGGATACTCATGGCCAAGGCCGCGCCCTCGGTGGGGTCGGTCCCCGCGCCCAACTCATCCAGCAACACCAGGCAATCGGGGCCTTGGACGGCCGCGGTAATCCTCACAATCTGGGTAAGATGCGACGAAAAGGTGGACAGACTCTGTTCGATGCTCTGTTCGTCGCCGATGTCGCAGAATATCTGGTTAAACACGGCCAGTTGCGAACCGGGGGCCGCCGGGACGTGCAGCCCGGACTGGGCCATCAGGGTCAGCAAGCCCACGGTTTTCAGGGTCACAGTCTTACCGCCGGTATTGGGACCGGTGATCACTAGCGTGTCATAATCGCGGCCGAGAAAGACGGTGGTCGGCACGACCTTTCCGGTGAGCAACGGATGGCGGGCGTCATACAGTTCGATGATGCCGTCCCGGTTCAACGCCGGTTCGCTGGCACTCAAAGCCAGGCTATAGCGACCCTTGGCAAAGGCCAGATCGAGCCGGGCCAGAATCTCCAGCGCGGTCGTTACCGGCTGTTGAACGTCGCTTACCCGGCCCGACAGTTCCGTCAAAATCCGCTGGACCTCTTCGACTTCCTGGGATTCGATCACCCGCAGCTGATTGTTGATCTCCACCACGCTCATGGGCTCGATGAAGAGCGTCGCGCCGCTGGCCGACTGGTCGTGGACGATCCCCGGAAAAAGCGAACGGTACTCTTGTTTCACCGGAATGACATAGCGATCGTTCCGGACGGTTACGATCGGATCCTGCAGATATTTGCTATTATCGGAGGAGCGCACGATCGAATCCAGTTTGTCGCGGACCCGATTTTGGTAGACTTTCACCTGGGAACGGAGCGAATGCAGCTTCGGGCTGGCGCTGTCGTTGACCTCGCCGTTGTCCGCGATGCAACGCTCGATCTCCCGTTCCAAACCGGGAAAAGCCGCCAGGCGTCCGCCCCATTCCGCCAAAATGGCCAGGCTTTCCCCTTTGTCGCTTAAAAACTCCCGCATCAGCCGGGAAGCCCGGATGGTGGCGGCAACCTCCAATAATTCCTGCGGCGTGAGCATGCTTCCCAGCGCCGCTTTGCGCAGGGCAGTGCGAATATCGAAGACCCCGCCTAAGGGGATCCGGTCGGCTTCGCGCAAGACCTCCACCGCTTCGGAAGTTATCTGCTGCGCTTCCCGGATATCCGCCAGATGGGCCATGGGCGTCAATTCCTGAACCAGTTCCTTGCCGCGGCTGGAAGAAGCGAACTCCGCCAACTTTTCGATGATCTTCGGATATTCGAGGATAGTTAAGGTTCTCTCGAGCACGGAACGACCTTCTTTCAAAATTTCAAAAATCCGGAGGCGCGTTAAACAGCAACGGCCTTCCCGATGAAAACTGGGCTGAGTGTTTGGTTATTATTTCTGGGGCGGTCTTGCTAAATCCTTTTTATCTTTGTTCGACATTCTGCTCTGGAAAGATAAGCGTAACAGAAGCCAGTAGGGTTAAATTCTCAGCTGAACTTATTTATCATACCACAAAAAATTATTTTCGAAAAAGGCTAAAAAATAATCCGGGAGAGGTTTCCCTCGCCCGGATCTTGCGACGACTCGATTAACCGGCGGAGACCGCTTGCATCTTGGGAGTCAGTGCTTCCCGCCAGACCTCGTCCATCGATTCGACGAGAACCAATTCGACCTTGCGGAGGATATTGGCCGGAATCTCTTCCAGGTCCTTCTCATTTTCCTTAGGCACCAGAATCTTCTTGATCCCGCCGCGGTGAGCGGCCAGAACCTTCTCTTTCAAGCCGCCGATCGGCAACACCCGGCCCCGCAAGGTGATTTCGCCGGTCATCGCCACATCTTTGCGGATCGGCCGGTTGGTGAGCGCCGATGCCAAAGCAGTGGCAATGGTAATGCCGGCCGAAGGTCCATCTTTGGGGATAGCGCCTTCCGGCACATGGATGTGCAGGTCGAAGCGCTCGTGAAAGTCTTCCGGAATACCCAGCTCTTGCGCACGGGAACGAATATAACTGAAGGCCGCCTGGGCCGATTCGCGCATCACTTCGCCCAGTTTGCCGGTGAGGATCAACTGGCCTTTGCCTTTCACCAGAGAGACCTCGACCATCAGGATATCCCCGCCGACCTCTGTCCAGGCCAAGCCGGTGGCTACCCCGATCTGGTCGGAATCCTCCGCCAAGTTGTGGCGGAATTTGGGAATGCCCAAGAATTTCTGAAGATAAAGTTTGTTCAGGCGGATCGACTTCCGCGAAGACTGCACAATCTCCAACGCCGCTTTGCGGCAAACCGTCGCTATTTCCCGCTCCAGATTACGAACTCCCGACTCCCGGGTATAACCGGCGATCAGCTGACGGATAAACTTCTCATTAAAAACGACGCTCTGCTTGGTCAGACCGTGCTCCTTGAGCTGTTTCGGAATGAGATGGCGCTTGGCGATCTCCAGCTTCTCCTCTTCAGTATAACCGGAGATGTAGATAACCTCCATCCGGTCGAGCAACGGCCGGGGAATTCCGTGAAACGTATTGGCCGTCGTGATAAAGAGCACCTGCGACAGGTCGAAAGTGACCTCCAAATAGTGATCGCCAAATAAACAATTTTGTTCGGGGTCGAGCACTTCCAGCAATGCCGAAGCGGGATCACCCCGGAAATCGGCACTCATCTTGTCGATCTCATCCAACAGAACCACCGGGTTCTTGGTTCCGGCCTGTTTCATGATCTGGATGATCTTGCCGGGCAGCGCTCCGACGTAGGTGCGGCGGTGGCCGCGAATCTCCGCCTCGTCCCGGACTCCACCCAAGGAGAACCGGACAAATTTGCGGTTCAAAGCCCGGGCTACCGACTTCGCCAATGACGTCTTGCCGACGCCGGGCGGGCCCACCAGACAAAGGATCGGTCCCTTGAGCTCCTTGGTCAGCTGACAGACGGCCAGATATTCCAGGATTCGCTCCTTCACCTTCTCCAAGCCATAATGATCTTCATTCAATACTTTTTCGGCTTCTTTGACATCCAGGTTGTCCTCAGTCACCGTATTCCACGGCAACGAGAGAATCCAGTCGATATAATTCCGGACTACTACGGCCTCAGCGGCCATCGGCGGCATCTTGGCCAGACGGTCAATCTCTTTGAGGACCTTTTCTTCCACATCGGATGGCAGCGTCAGTTCGGCGAGCTTGGCCCGAAGTTCGTCGACTTCGGCGGCCCGCTCGTCGCCATCGCCCAATTCCTTCTGGATCGCCTTCATCTGCTCCCTGAGATAGTACTCTTTTTGAGTTTTCTCCATCTGTTTGCGGACCCGCAGATGAATCTTGCGTTCCATCTCCAGGATATCGATCTCTTTCACCAGGAAGGTACAAAGCGTTTCCAAACGAGACTTGGCTGAGACCGCTTCCAGAATATCTTGCTTCTCTTCGATCTTCAAATTAAGATGTGAAGAGATAATATCGGCCATCCTGCCCGGATCTTCGATGTTCGACACCGAGGTCAGGACTTCCGGCGGAATCTTCTTGCTTAACTTGATTAACTGCTCAAACTGATACATCGTGGAACGCATCAGGGCTTCCACTTCGACATTCTTCTCGTCGCTCTCGTCAACCTGAATGAGTTGCACACGATAATGCGGTTCCGAACTCGTATAATTCACGATCTTGGCGCGTTGGATCCCCTCGACCAATACCCGAATGGTGCCGTCGGGCAATTTTAACAACTGCTTTACTTCGGCGATTGTGCCCATGGTATATATGTCATCCGGTCCCGGCTCATTCATTTTGGCTTGACGTTGGGCGGCCAACACGATCAGACGGTCTTGGACCATTGCTTCTTCTAAAGCACTTATTGATTTATCCCTACCGACATCCAACGGAATGACCATAAACGGAAAAACAATCATTCCCCGCAACGGCAGTAAGGGTAACACTTCTTTAAAAGAAACGATTTCACGTTCTTCAGTATTCATCACCGGCTACACCTCCTGCGTAAGTCCTTCATCTCTTAACATAAAGACTTTATATTCGCCGAAGCATTTGGAGATCCTTTCTGTAAATTCTGGAGGAAAATCCATCGCTACGACCCCATTTCAAATACGGAAAGCTCAGTTTGCAGCCGCTCCCATTCTTCATACAAACGGGTGAGTTCCGTTTCACATTGCGACAACTCATTGCTTAATTCCAAACTCTTTTTATAATCGGTACTTACCGTCGGATCGTTTAGCGAATCGACGATGGCGGCTTGTTTCGCCTCCAGGGTAGCGATCGCGGTTTCTGCCTGCTCCAAGGCCCGCTGCTTCCGTTTCAATTCTCGTTGAGCATCCTTAGTCTGAGCGCGGCGAATCTGGGCTTCGGACTGAGGTTTAGCGGTCTCATCCGTTCCGGACTCTTTCTTGGTATGCCATGCCAAATAATCCTCATAAGAATCGAATAACAATAAAGACCCATCCTCAATCAGCAGAAAACGGCTGGCCACCCGATTGAGAAAATAACGGTCATGGGAGACCAGGAGCACGGTCCCGGGGTAATCCGCCAACGCTTGCTCAAATACTTCGATGGATTGCAGATCCAAGTGATTGGTCGGTTCATCCAAAATCAAAAAATTGACCTTGGAAAGCATCAAACGGATTAGTCCCAAGCGCCGCCGTTCACCGCCGCTCAGATCGGCCACCGCCTTGAAAACATCATCGCCCTGAAACAAAAAGCGGGCCAAAATGGTCCGAGCCTCGGTATTATCCAGATCCGCCATCGCCATCACCTGGCTAAATGGCGTGCCTTCCAGATCCGATTCATCGGTAAATTGTGAGAAATAACCCGGTGTTACTTCATAACCCAGCCGGATCCGGCCTTGGTCTGGCTCGTCCATCCCCATGATCATTCGCAGCAAAGTAGTCTTTCCCGAACCGTTTGGGCCGATCAATCCGACTTTCTCCCCGGAATAAAGGGTGAAATCGACCGTCTGCAACAGTTTACGAGCGCCGAAACTCTTGGAGAGTGTTTCAACTTCGAGCACTTTCTTGCCACTGGCTTCGAAGTTGCCAAAGTTCATCTTTAGAGTCTTTTCCTCAGAAAGGGGCTTCTCGATTCGTTCGATCTGTTGAAGGCGTTTCTCCAGGTTATGCGCCTTGCGTTTGCTCTTTTCGGTAGCCCGGGACTCCCGGATCATTTTTTCCTGACGGGCGATCTCCTTCTGCTGCAGCGCATAGGCCTTCAGTTGTGATTGCTGCCATGCTTCCTTTTGTTGTCGGTAAGCGGTGTAGTTTCCTTTATAGCGGGTGATCCGGCAATCCTGCATCTCCAGAATGCCTTGGACGACCCGGTCCAGAAAGAACCGGTCATGCGAGATGAGCAAAACCGCACCGGAGAAAGCGATTAAAAACTCCTCTAGCCATTCGATGGCCGCAATATCCAGATAGTTGGTTGGCTCGTCCAACAATAAAATATCGTTCGCTGTCAGCAAAATACGGGCCAGGCCAAGCCGAGTCCGTTCACCGCCACTGAAACTGGTGGCGCGATCGGTCCAGCGTTCTTTGGGTATTCCCAATCCCCGCAGAACTCCCTGGATCCGTCCCTCAATCTGATATCCGCCTTGCTGAGCAAAAGCTTCACTGAGTTGATGATGCTCCTCAATCAGCGCTTCGAGTGCATCGGCTGATAAATCCGGGGCGGACATCCGGCGCTGCAAATCCTCGAGCTTGATCTGCAATTCATCAAGCTCCCGGAACATACCGCGCAATTCATCATATATAGAGAGCGTATCGCTAAACTCCGCTTCCTGCCGCAGGTATCCCGCTTGACACCCCGGACTCCAGAAAACCGAGCCACGGTCGTAATCTTCCTGACCGGTAATAATCCGCATCAACGTAGTTTTTCCGCAACCGTTCTTCCCAACCAGGCCCCATTTTTCACCCGGGTAAACCTCAAAGCGCACATCGCGCAGAATGGGAGTTGCCCCATAATATTTATCAAGTTCCCGTACTTGTAGTAATGCCATGAGAACCCCAACCTATTTGATAATGCCGCACCGATTGAGCGGCCAAAATCTAAACCATGCTTGACCCTTAACGTTTTTGAGCGGCAATGGCCCCCAAAACCGGCTGTCTTCGCTATTATTCCGATTATCGCCCATCATAAAGAGATTGTCATCCGGAATCATCACCGGCCCGAACTCTTGAATGGGAGCCCGGTCTGGCGTGATATACGGTTCCTGCAACGGCTTCCGGTTAATATAAACCACCCCCCGGTGGACCTGCAGGGTCTCTCCAGGCAGGCCGATGACTCGTTTCACGAAATCATCCTTGGCCCCCGCCGCCGCAGGCGGTTTAAAGATAATAATGTCGTAGCGCTGCGGCTTCTTAAACCAATAAGCGGTCTTATTGAGCAAGAACCGATCTTGAACCTCAATGGTCGGCACCATCGATGGCGACGGGACAAAGCGCGATTCCAAAAAGAAGGTATGGATAACCAGAAACAAAATAACCGCTGGAACGACCACTTCCAGGAAATCTTTCATAAACTGCTTGGCCGAGTATTCTTTTACCGAAGTTTGTTGCCGTTTGGACTTGTCTTTTGCCATAAATTTCACCTCAAATAATTATAACCGGCGTTGTCGCGATGGTCTTCCCCGATACCAGCAACGACATTTACTTCTCTATCCATGTGCTGAAATCGATCGTTTGTCCTTATTCGGTCTTTTTATACATAACGGAGCGGACCATAAAAAATTTCAGCACGTCAATTATAACATAAATTTATCCATTGTCGATTTATATCTTCCGGGATCCTATTCTCCGATTGCCTTTCAATAGAAATCATCGGGGATCACGGCGCATGAGCTCCCCACCTGAGGTCAACTGCGACAGAGTCACCAGCTTATAACCTTTGGAACGCAAATTGCTGATGATGCTCGGAAGGGCTAAATGAATTTCTTTGCTTGAATCACTGGCGTGACACAGAATGATGGCACCAGGAAATGCTTTGGCCATCACTCGATCGATCATATACCGGGGCCCGGGGTTTTTCCAATCCAAGGTATCGACAGACCAGATCACCGTCTCATAGCCGAGTCCCCGCGCGGTGTCAATCACCATATCATCATAATCGCCATTCGGCGGCCGAAAAAACGGCGCCACTTTACCCGCTACCGTCGATATATCATGATGGGCTTTAGAAATATTCTCCTTTACAATATCCATGGAATATTGACTGAGATTAATGTGCCGCTCACCATGGCTGGCCACTTCATGGCCTCCAGCTACGATCGACTTTACGGCTTCAGGATGACGAACCGCCCACGGACTAGAAATAAAAAAGGTCGCCGGAACTTGTGTGTCTTGCAGTACTTTTAGCACCAAAGGAAGGGTCTTTTCTCCCCAACTGATGTCAAAGGTCAAACAAACTTCAGGTGCGGCCTTTTTCACATAAAATAAAGGCATTTCTTTAGTCAGCCGACCGGCAACCGGCCAATCACTATTTTGGAACCTACCCACGAAATAGCCGAGGCCAAAGATGAACACCAATCCGATACTCAACCAAAGCGCCGACCGTAAATAAAAAATCCGCACTCCCAATCCCACCTTTCCTGCCATAATGTATTCGGCGGGATTTCCGGTAAGAACCAGCACGGAAAGAAGAATGGACCCCAAACAAGGTCCATTCTTTTGTTTTACAACCGTTTATTACTTCTTGCCCACAGCATCTTTCAAAGCTTTGCCAGCTTTAAAAACAGGAACCTTTCTGGCAGCAATTTTGATTTCGGCTCCGGTCTGCGGATTGCGGCCTTTGCGGGCCTCTCTCTTACGGACCTCAAAGCTACCAAAGCCAACTAATTGAACTTTTTCTCCTTTGGACAATGCTTGGGTCATAGCGCTTATAACTGCGTCAATCGCTTTTCCCGAATCCTTTTTGGTCAAACCACTCTTCTCGGCGACTTTGTCGATAAGTTCGGTTTTGGTCATGAACAGTTCACCTCCTTCCGAAAAAGGGTGGAAAATCTTTCGATAAAGTTCAAGGCGATATTTGGTATAACTAACATACCCTTTATTCTAGATTCTTCCCCTATCTCCTGCTTTTAAAACAAAAAAATAGCATTTATTTTCAATAATATCCTGCCTTTTCAAAGTCGTCGCAGCTAAAGCTATTTTTCGATCCGCTTTTTTTAAGCAAATCCAGCTAAAACCACTAGTATTAATATCGACAACCTACTGGAAAAACATTATAGCAATCTATTTTCAAAGGTAAATTTGGGTGCCAAAATACAAGTTTGACTTGAAGTGGTAAAAAACATTGACATCAAGCTGCCACAATAAAAAAAATGGTCTCTATGGACCATCTTTAAAGGATAATGCAGATTAAGCCTCCGCTACCTTCATTAATTATCTTTGTTAACGTCTCCTGCAGTTTTTCCTGAGCGTTGTCCGGCATCCTGGCCAATTTCGATTGGATACCTTCTTTGACCAAGTCGTACATGGTCTTGCCGAAGAAATCGGTCTGCCATATCCGGGAAGGATCTTTCTCAAACTCGCTGGTTAGATAGCGGACAAATTCTTCACCTTGTTTTTCGGTACCGACAATCGGAGTGACCTCGGTCATAATATCGGCTTTAATTAGATGAATCGATGGAGCGCTCGCTTTCAGCTTCACTCCAAAACGGCTGCCATGTTTAATAAGTTCCGGTTCAGCCAGGGTCAACTCTTCCAACGAGGGGTTTACTACTCCGTAACCGGTCTGCCGGACTTGGCTCAAGGCACCGGCAATCTTATCATATTCGCGTTTGGCGACGGATAATTCGCGCATCATCCGCATCAGGTGATGATCGCCGCTTACGGTAAACCCGGACATTTCTTCCAGCACTTTATAGAAAAGCGGACGCTCGGTAGCCATTTCGATATAAACGGACCCTTCCCCCAGATCTACCCGATGCATGAGAACATCGGTCACGTCTTCAGTCTGCTTTAATGAACCGATAATCTGGTCGATATCTTTAACGCGATCCACCGCCGCAATGGATGAATATACCGCGTTTTCAAAACGAGTCCGTAGCCAATGAGTTGGTTCCAGCTCTTCAACCCACTTTGGAAAGTCCACCCGGACTTCCCGCAGCGGAAACATATACAGCAATTCTTGCATGACCCGCTCGACCTGGACATTGGACATCTGTTGACAATTGATCGGAACTACCGGAACCAGATATTTCTGCTGCATTTCTGCCGCTAAAGCCAGTGTTTCGCTGTTCTCGGGCTGAACCGTATTTAAGATAACCACAAAGGGTTTCCCCATTGCTTGTAATTCACCGATGACCCGCTCTTCGGCCGGAAGATAAGCGGAGCGTTGGATTTCGGTAATACTGCCGTCAGTCGTGACCACCAAACCGATGGTCGAATGATCGGTAATGACTTTCCTGGTCCCCATTTCAGCTGCTTCCACGAAACTGACCGGCTGTTCCTGCCAGGGTGTGATCACCATCCGGGGACCCGATTCATTTTCATAACCCAAGGCGCCTTCCACCGCATATCCGACACAGTCAACCAACCGCACCCGGAATTGAATGCTCTCCCCCACGGTGACTTCGACGGCTTCACTCGGGACAAATTTCGGTTCCGTTGTCATAATGGTGCGACCGTTTCCGCTCTGGGGCAATTCATCTTGGGCACGTTGCTGATCATAATAATTGCTGATATTCGGGATCACCATCAGTTCCATAAACCGTTTGATAAAAGTTGACTTCCCTGTACGTACCGGACCGACCACTCCAATATAAATATCACCATCGGTACGTTCGGCGATATCTTGAAAGATATCATACCTCTCCATGATTCTCCCCCCTTTCTGTAAATTTCGTATTTATCGAAACGGGAATCGATCCATCCCCCCTTTGTTCTCGTCAATCCTGCCTGACCATCAACAATATATATATATTGGTAGGTCTAGCCCAATATAACTAGATGCTTTTCCGAACCGGAGATTTTCGTATTCAGCGACGCTTCGTATATTCAATCGAGTGTCGTTATCAACCAGTATTGCGAAGCCTTTTGAGGTAGTCGATCAATTGTGAGGAAATAGAAAACGAAGCGATGGCTTTTTTAACCGTCGCTTCGTTTTTTGTTTTATACCCAATCATTTTTTGGTAGCGGATAAGTATGATGAGAGACAAAGCTTTTTGAATGAACTGGATTCAAGCGTTAGCTATTTAATTCCAAGTATAAGTCGCGGAAACGACCTCTTCCATTTCGTGAGTTCGAACCCTTTCCATCAAGCGGCTGACGCCTTCGCGCGGTGACATTCCTTCGAAGAGCACCTGATAGGTAGTGTTGGTTATCGGCATTTCGACCTGTTTTTGTCTGGCCAATTGGTAAGCGGCCTCGGTAGTCGTTACCCCTTCCACGACCATTTTGGTGGAACCCAGAATCTCCGAAAGCGATCGGCCTTTGCCCAATTCCCGTCCTGCCCAGGCGTTACGGCTATGTTTGCTGGAAGCTGTGACAAATAAATCACCCATGCCCGATAAACCGGCGAAAGTGGGGCTTTGGGCTCCCAGCGCTACGCCCAAGCGGGCCATCTCCGCCAGACCGCGGGTTACCAAAGCCGCTTTGGTATTATCGCCGAACCCCAAACCATCGGAGATGCCCGCTGCCAAGGCGATGATATTTTTTAAAGCGCCACCGAGTTGCACTCCGAGTCGATCGGGGTTGGTATAAACCCTGAACCGCGGCGAAATCAGTAGATCCTGAACTTCTTCGGCATATCTCAGGAGCGGCGTAGCGACCACTGTTGCGGTCGGAATTCCCCGGGCCACTTCTTCGGCATGATTCGGACCGGAAAGAGCCAGAATCGCGCCTGATTCTAACCCTGGCAATTCTTCCTCAAGCACGGTCGCTAATGGTTTTAGACTCTGGACTTCGATTCCCTTCGAAGCGCTGATAATTACCCGATCCCTATTGGCCGCGATTAATGGCGCCAATTCCCGGGCGACGCTTCGCAACCACTGGCTGGGAACCGCGGTGATAATATAACGGTTATCCGCAATAACTTCTTCCAAAGAGGTGCTGGCTTCGATTGATTCCGGTAATGTAATCCCCGGTAAAAAAGTGGTATTGGTATGTTGTCGGTTAATCTCGGCAACCACTTCGGGCTCGTGTGCCCAAAGTTTTACGAGATAGCCCTTTTGAGCGCAATGGAAGGCCAAAGCCGTACCCCATCCCCCGCTTCCCACGACGGCGATCATGATTTTTTCCCTCCACGATCTTTGTAAAGAATGCGATGTTCCTCGCCGTGTATCAACCGTTTAATATTCGAATGATGCCGGTAAATTGCTAAAATTGCAATAATTAAGGCCAGGAACTGCTTGTATGGGTCGCTGTGATAAAAGAGGAACACGGATATCGGATAAGCAATGGCCGCAAAAATTGAGGCCAGCGAGACATAACCGGAAAGCAGCAGTACCACCAGCCAGACCGGTACGGCGGCCAGAATGCTAATGGGCGTCAGTCCAATCATTACCCCCGCTGAAGTGGCAATCCCCTTGCCCCCTTTAAAGCCGGCGTGAATCGGCCAGTTATGCCCGACTATCGCAAAAACGCCGGTCAATATGGCCATGTCAAATCCATGAAAACTGCCCAATAAATAATGTCCCAGTAAAACAGCGATGATTCCCTTGAGAATATCGCCGGCTAGCACCACCGCGCCATAAAACGAACCCAAGACCCTAAAAGTATTGGTAGCGCCGATATTACCGCTGCCGAGGCTGCGTAAATCCACTTTTTTGATCCGGGCCACAATATCACCCGAGGTAATACTGCCGATGAAGTAAGCCACCGCCAACACGATGACCGTCTTTAGCCAATCCATGTTGTCACTCCTGTCAATCGTTGTTTTTACTGCTATTTTTTAACTCAAACTTGATAGGGGTGCCCACAAATCCAAAATATTCGCGAAATTTGTTTTCGAGATAGCGACGATACGAATAATGAAAGCCTTCCGAATCATTTACGGTGAGCTGAAATGACGGAGGTTTCACCCCGGATTGACGGGTATAGTATATTTTAAAAGGCCGGCCCTTATTGGAAGGGGGATGATGAATGGCAATGGCTTCGGAGACCACTTGATTCAAGCGGTTATTGGTGATCCGCAAGGTATAGTTCTCCATCACCTCGTTTACCAGCGGCAAGATCTTGACCAGACGTTGCCCGGTTTTCGCGGAAATAAAAACGATCGGCGCGTAGTCCAGGAAACCGATCTCCTGGCGGATTTTGGCCTCAAATTCCACGGCAGTCGTTTCGTCCTTCTCGATCAAATCCCACTTGTTGACGGCGATCAGGCAAGCCTTGCCGGCATCCTTGATGATTCCGGCAATTTTTAAATCTTGTTCGGCGATCTCGGTCGTGGCATCGAGCACCAGAATCACCACATCGGAACGCTCAACCGCCTTAACCGCCCGTAAGACGCTATAATACTCGACGGCCTCTTCCACCCTGGCTTTGCGGCGGATCCCGGCGGTATCCACCAGCAAATAATGTTGGCCATTGGCCGAGAGCGGGACATCGATGGCGTCCCGGGTCGTGCCCGGCTTGTCGCTGACAATCACCCGTTCTTTGCCCAAAAGCCCGTTCACCAAGGACGATTTACCGACATTCGGCCGGCCGACCATGGTAATTCGGATCAAATCCTCGGCGATTTCTTCAGACTCCTGGGGAATGTTCGCCAGAACGGCATCCAATAAATCGCCGATATTCTTGCCGTGTTCGGCGGAGATCGGGATCGGCTCCCCCAGTCCTAGGGCGTATAAATCGGAATCGACGCCCTGCTCGACATGCTCGATTTTATTGACTGCAAGCACGATCGGCTTTTTGCTTTTCCGTAGCAAAGTCGCCACTTGGTAATCCGAGGCTGTCAGCGGTTCACGACCGTCGGTCAGCATAATGACGGCATCCGCTTCCTCTAATGCCATTTCAACCTGTTTCCGGATCTGAACCTGGACCGGATCGCGTTCATCGGTGATTCCGCCGGTATCGATGACTAAAAAACTCCGGTCCAGCCACGTGCCCTCGGAATAAATACGGTCGCGGGTGACGCCCGGGGTGTTTTCGACGATCGCCAGGCGCTGCCTGACGATGCGATTAAAAAGGGTCGATTTCCCGACATTGGGCCGACCCACTATTGCAATGACTGCTCGAGACAACCTTCAACACATCCCTCATGAATAATCCACTGAAGCCACTCACCGGCCTGCGTCGGCACGATCGCCACCTGCTTCGGAGCGCAAGCCTGCCGCAACTGGTCGATGGATACGCCGTCCAAGAAAAGATCCGCGCCCTGCTTCAGCACAATCTGCGGCACCAAATAGCAAGTCGGGCCTTGCTCCCGGTGTTCTTGAATCGTCTTGATCAAATCGTTGCCGCTCAACAAGCCCGTGACCGTGACGCTGCTACCGAAGAAACGGTTTTCCACCGCCAAGATTTCCAACCGCAGATCGGGATTTTTCGCGGCCAAAAACCGGCCAATTTCCTCCCACATGACGAGCGGCGCCCGGCCGGTAAGAACCGCCAAATTGCCTTTTAACTTGGTGAATTCCGTTTCGACGCCGGAAAAAGTATCGTAAAAATCCGTCAGGAACCAGCGCAAGAGACCGACCCCGTTATCGAGCTGCAGGTAATCCTCGTAATGTTCATCGTCAGGAAGCGCCCTTCCCGATAACACATACCACTCATCCGCAGCAAAGACAAAGCGCGAGCCCAGTAATTCCAAAAACTCCGTCTGAAAACGCTCCACCCTATCAATGACCCGGCCAGCCTCTTCCGACTGAAAAATCCGCAACGGAAACAATCTGGACCGGTGCTGGGTCAATCCGACCGGCACGATCGCCAGGGAGCCGACTTCCGGCCATAACTGGGCCAACTCCCGAATGGTCCGTTCCAAAACCGGGCCGTCATTGATGGTCGGGCAGATGACGGCTTGGGTATGAACCGTGATTCCGGCCGCAGCCAACCTTTTGAGCTGGTCTAGGATCGGAACGCTCGCCGCGCGGCCCAAAAGCTGCTTGCGGACCGTCGGATCGGTGGCATGGACCGAAACATATAACGGGCTCAGATGTAGTGTCTCAATCCGGCGCCAATCCGATTCGGTCAAATTGGTCAGCGTGATATAAGCGCCGTGCAAAAATGAAAGCCGGTAATCATCATCCCGAACGTACAAGGTCGGCCGCTGCTTGGCCGGCAATTGATGGACAAAACAGAACAGGCAATGATTGGCGCACTCCCGGATGCCATCGAAGAGTACCTCCTCAAAGATTACTCCCAAGCTTTCGGTGGCATCTTTCTCAATCTCAAAGGTCTCGATCCGATCCGCCTGCTTTTTTAAAACCTCCAGGTTCATCCGTTCATCGGCATTGGCCATCAAATAATCAATGTAATCCTGAAGCGGCGCCCCATTTATCGCAAGTATCCGGTCCCCGGGTTCCAACCTGAGTTCATCAGCGATGCTTCCCGGTTCAATCCCCCGGATTATCGCTCCAGTTTCTGCCATAAAAACCTCCTTAAAACTCGATTATTATTCGCGTTCCCGGTGAATAACTCCTTCATGTTTTCGCAAGAATCTGCCACGCACAAAAAAGATCAGGCGCTAGGCCTGATCCGCTTGGAGCTCCGCTCCTTTACTTTCCAATATAAATCGCAGTTTGTAGAGCAATTCCGGTTCGAAGTCGATAATGGTGACCACTTTGGAGTCGCGGATGCCCCGTTGCACAAACTGAAGGGCCTTGCCGGCCAAGTTTTCCCGAATGGAAGGCGTCGGATTCGAAGCATCGCCCAAGGTAGACCCGACCCGGACATTGCCCACTTCCTCCCAATATTCCTGCTGTAAACCCGGCCAATCCGACCATGGCGAGCCGGGTCTTTTTTCGGAAAAATCCGCCGCGAATTCCATCGAATTTTCCTGGGGCCTCTCCGAATCCGCCGGCAAAATTATCGATAAATCAGCCCGGCGCCAACTTTCTTTTTTGATCCTGCCCAATGCATTCCGGGCATCTTCGATATTGTTGAAAAGACCGTAAATCCGCTGCCGCATCGCGCCACCCCTTCCTTTTTGTAGCGGTTCTGAACCGAAACCGCAATTCGCTCCGCACCCGTTATCCATAATCATATTTTTTACCGGATTGTCCCTTTTTATCCCGACCGGCCTCGGGATTGGCGTTTATTGCCAAGTCCGATCAGGTATAGCTTCCGCTGATGATGGGACAAGATAAAATCGCTATTTGGGGTTCAAGGAGGTGATTGCATGGATTGGCTAAGAACTTTAGTACGCTTTGTCGTGGCAGCTATCGTGTTAATGTTTATCGGAGCGATCGTGCCAGGATTTAAATCGTTAAATTTTATTAGTGCGCTTTTGGCTGCGGTGGTGATCGCCGGGATCAGTTACCTCATCGAATTGGTGCTGGGGAGAAACCTCTCGCCATACGCCCACGGAGTCGTAGGATTTTTGGTTTCGGCGGTGGTCATTTATATCACCCAGTTCATTGTCCCGGGAATGTCGGTTTCGGTGATCGGAGCATTACTCGCTTCACTCGTCATCGGAATCATCGACCTCTTCGTACCCACCCGCATCAAATAAAGATTGACTTTCCGGTTATTCAAAACACAGGGCGCGTTAAGCGCCTTATTTTTTTGTCGGTGAATATTGTTCAAGGATTGATTTTATATATTAAAGCGACTTTTTTAACCACCGAACGATTAAGCCCGGAGTAAGAGTGAGCTTGTTCAGTCGCTGAATGAGCTTGTTTAGTGACTCAATGAGCTTGCTCAGTCGTTGAGTAAGCTTGTTCAGTGATTAAATGAGCTTGCTCAGTCGTTGAGCAAGCTTGTTCAATGACTCAATGAGCTTGCTCAGTCGTTGAGTAAGCTTGTTCAGTCACTCAATGAGCTTGCTCAATGACTATGCAGACATTTTCAGTGACAAAACAAGCATATTTCGCAATTTAACTGGCATTCTAATGGGATTTCAAAGAATCCCGGCGCTGAAAACTGACTTTGGCAATCACGGCGGGAGCGTTTTTTAGCGACCGGATACCCCAAAAGAAAAGCGGGGACCCGATAACAGTCCCCGCTGCGAAAGCTAAAAATCAATTCATAATTATTTCTGACCGAGGTCGCCCTCTTTTTTAATTGCGGCATGCGCGGCAGCCAGTCTGGCGATAGGTACGCGGAACGGCGAGCAGGAAACATAGTTCAGACCGACTCTGTGGCAGAACTCGACGGAAGAAGGATCGCCGCCATGTTCGCCGCAGATTCCCAGTTTGATGTCGGGACGAACCTGCTTGCCGAGTTTGGCCGCCATCTCCACCAGCTTGCCGACGCCGACCTGATCCAACCGAGCGAACGGATCGGATTCGTAAATCTTCTTGTTGTAGTACTCTTCCAGGAATTTACCGGCATCGTCGCGGCTGAAGCCGAAGGTCATCTGGGTCAAGTCGTTGGTGCCGAAGGAGAAGAACTCGGCTTCCTTGGCGATATCGTCGGCGGTCAGCGCGGCCCGCGGAATCTCGATCATCGTTCCCACTTTATAGTCGAGCTTCACGCCGGCTTTGGCAATGACTTCGTCAGCGGTTTTGACCACGACGTCTTTCACGTATTTCAACTCTTTGACTTCGCCAACCAACGGGATCATAATCTCCGGAACGACGTTCATGCCGGCCTTGTTGACATTGATCGCGGCTTCGATAACCGCTCTGGTCTGCATCTCGGCGATCTCGGGATAGGTCACGGCCAGACGGCAGCCGCGATGGCCCATCATCGGGTTGAACTCGTGGAGATCGGCCACTATCGACTTCAGCTCTTCAAAGGTCAAGCCCATCTCTTTGGCCAAAGCCCGGATGTCCTCATCCTCTTGCGGCAGGAATTCATGCAGCGGCGGATCCAGGAAGCGGATGGTCACCGGATAACCCTGCATCTCGCGGAACAATCCTTCAAAATCGCTCCGTTGCATCGGCAGCAATTTATCCAGGGCCTTGCGGCGTTGCTCCTCGGTCCGGGCGACGATCATCTCGCGCATGGCCGGAATCCGGTCGGGCTCGAAGAACATATGCTCGGTGCGGCACAGGCCGATGCCTTCGGCGCCGAATTTCCGGGCGGTCTTGGCATCATTGGGCGTATCGGCGTTGGTCCGGACCTTCAAAACGCGAAGTTCGTCGGCCCATTGCATTAAAGTGGCGAAATCGCCGGTCATTTCCGTCTCAATGGTCGGCAGTTGCTCGCCATAGACGTTTCCGGTGGAACCATCCAGGGAGATCCAATCTCCCTCGCCGTATTTTTTGCCGTTCTTGTCGATGAAGAACTTCTCTTCTTCATTGATCTTAATCTCACTACAACCGGCCACGCAGCAGGTTCCCATGCCCCGGGCGACGACGGCCGCGTGGGAGGTCATGCCGCCGCGGCCGGTCAAAATGCCTTGCGAAACGTGCATGCCTTCGATATCCTCCGGCGAAGTCTCCAAACGGACCAGCACCACTTTTTTCTCACCGTTCTTGAAGGCGTTGACGGCATCCTCGGCAAAGAAATAAACCTTACCTGTGGCGGCGCCGGGCGATGCGGGCAGCCCTTTGGCAATCGGCGCGGCGGTTTTCAACGCTTTGGGTTCGAAATTGGGGTGCAACAAGGCGTCCAGCTGTTTCGGATCGACCTTCAGGACGGCCTCGGCCTTGGTGGCCATGCCCTCGGCGACCAGGTCGACCGCGATCTTCAAGGCCGCGGCGGCGGTCCGCTTGCCATTCCGGGTTTGAAGCATGAACAGTTTGCCGCGCTCAATGGTGAACTCCATGTCCTGCATATCTCGGTAATGTTTCTCCAGCGTCTCGGCGGTTTGGGCAAACTGGTTGTAAACGTCCGACATAACTTCTTTCAGTTGATCGATGGATTGCGGGGTGCGGATACCGGCCACGACATCTTCGCCCTGGGCATTCATCAGGAATTCGCCGTAGAGTCGCTTCTCACCGGTGGAAGGGTTGCGGGTAAAGGCCACACCCGTTCCGGAATCGTTGCCCATATTGCCGTAAACCATCTCTTGAACATTGACCGCGGTACCCCAATTGCTCGGGATATCATTCAAACGGCGATAGACGATAGCCCGGGGGTTATCCCAAGAACGGAAGACGGCCTTGACGGCTTCCATCAATTGCACTTTCGGATCCTGGGGAAAATCGACCCCTTTTTCCTCTTTGTAAAGGACTTTATACCGTTTTACGACTTCTTGGAGGTTTTCGGCACTCAGATCGGTGTCGAATTTGGCGCCGTTCTCGTGCTTCACCGCATCGAGAATCTTCTCAAATTTCGGTTTTTCGACTTCCATCACGACGTCGCTGAACATCTGGATAAAACGGCGGTAGCTGTCAAAGGCAAAGCGGGGATTGTTGGTGAGTTTCGCCAAACCTTCAACGACCACATCGTTCAAACCGAGATTCAGGATCGTATCCATCATGCCCGGCATGGAAGCGCGCGCTCCGGAACGGACCGAAACCAGGAACGGATTTTGGGGGTCGCCGAATTTTTTACCGACGACCTGTTCGGTCTTGGCCAAAGCCGCCAGAATTTGCTCCTCAATCTCGGATGCAATGACTTTTCCATCATCATAATACCGAGTGCAAGCTTCCGTGGAAACCGTAAACCCTCTGGGGACCGGGAGACCCAATCCTGTCATTTCTGCCAGGTTGGCACCCTTGCCGCCGAGAAGGTTTCTCATCGAAGCGTTGCCTTCATTGAACAGATAAACATACTTCGCCATGAAAAATACCTCCTATGTATTGATT
The DNA here is from genome assembly GCA_023400055.1 of Bacillota bacterium. GTDB lineage: Bacteria > Bacillota > UBA4882 > UBA8346 > UBA8346 > Hydrogenispora. The sequence continues at coordinate 58,014 of JAEXFN010000036.1, read as the reverse complement.
CTTTTATGAATACGGGAGAGTGTGTTGATGAGCACTTTCCAGTAAACTCTTAATTTTCTGTGAAGATAAAGTGTATTTTCCTTTTCCCAAGCTACACGCCACAAAAGCCGCAAAAAAGCGGCAATATCATTGGGACGACGATCCTTCCATTGTTTTCCGATTCAAAGGATTCTATCTTTTCAAAAAAGATCCTGCCATCAGGTTAACTTTTTTAAACGTTGTAACCATAATTTAATTTAAAAAATGCCTGGTTAATAAATTAATCAAATCAATTTTCGCTTCCAAAGAATATTATATTGAATAATTTGGGATTTTTATTCATCATTTTAAAAACCGTGTGATAAAGTCGCTTCTGAAAAATTTATACCGACTTCATTCCTCGCTTCCCTGAGCTCTTGGGAACGCCCCGACCTTCGGTCGAGGTTAATATCATAACGCTTTTAGGAGCATATCAAAAAGCCCTGTCCTTTCGGGACAGGGCGCTTTATCGAAGATAGGTATTACTCTTTCAAGTATGCTCAGTTGCGATTAATTTGCGCGCCATTTGAACATCTTGTTGGATCTGAATCTGAAGATCTTCCATATTGTTAAAACGAACTTCGGGACGGATAAAATGCAGGAATTCAACGCGAACGATACGGTGATACAGATTCATTGTTACATCCAGCAGATAGACCTCCACCAGCGGAGTTTTACCGTCAAAAGTCGGCTTCAGGCCCACACTGGCCACTCCGTAAATACGCTGTCCGTCGATGAGCATTTGAACAAGATACACTCCGTAGCAGGGCAATAAATAGCCTTTCTCCAACTGAAGATTGGCGGTCGGGAAGCCCATCTTACGGCCGCGCTGCTCTCCGGCGACGACCTCGGCTTCGATTCGAAAAGAATATCCCAAGAACCGGTTAGCCTTTTCCAGCTCACCCGCAAGCAAGCATTGCCGAATGACCGAACTGCTGATGACCAGACCATCCTCGTTAACCGGCGGGACCCGTTCTAAACGGATATGATATTGCTGACACAGCTCGGTAAGCAACTGAAAATCGCCTTTTCCCCCGGAACCGAAGCGAAAATCATGACCGATCACAATGGCTTGGGCATGTAACCTTTGTATCAACCATTTTTCAAAAAACTCCGCCGGTTCTAAGTTAGCGAGACCACTATTAAACTCTACTTCCAGCAACGCATCGACACCCTGAGCAGCTAAAAGCGCTTGACGGATTGCGGGCGTATTGATTAACGGCGGAGTTTCTCCTAAAATACTGTCGGTATGATTGGAAAAAGTCAAAACGATGGCAAACAGTTGATACGCCTTGGCGAATTCGATTACTTTCGCCATAATGGCTTGATGGCCCCGGTGAACTCCGTCAAAATTGCCGATCGTCACTGCGGTTTGGGACTGATCAGCCCGCACAGCTGCTTCAGCCGTTTCAATTGAGTTCCAAACTTTCATCTCCTGGAAATCCCCTTCTTGCCCTAGGAATATTGAAAAACCTTCACCGGTTGCCAGAATTGATAATTCCCGGCATCTTGCAGTTGAGCGATGGCTATCACCTTGGAATGCTGATCGAGTACTCGCGCCAATTGGCCGAGCCTCAGCGGCGCCTGGTATTTAATGAATGATAATTTCCCGCCGTGCAATACCTTCTGAAGATCTTCGTCATCGATCCATAGCGGAGCGAGATGACTCAAGCCAACGTTCAAAGATTGAATGAGCTCCGGCATCCGGCCTTGCTGGCAGTAATCTTGAATCGTATCCACCGTGACGGCCTCTTCAATCCGGAAATTTCCCGAGCGCAAACGCACCAGACTGCCCATGTGGGCTCCGCAAGCTAACATTTGTCCCAAATCATGAATCAAGGTCCGAATATATGTGCCCTTGCTGCAAGTAATCTCAACCGGTATCCGGCTTAAAAAGTGATAAACCGGCTGTTCCGCCAGGATCCGCCAATCGAGGACCCGGATGGTCCGGGATTGACGCTCGATCTCCAAGCCCTTCCGCGCCAAGTCATAAAGTTTAGTCCCTTGGACCTTTACCGCGGAATACATGGGCGGAACCTGTTGAATCTCCCCCGTTAGACGGTTAACGGCTTCTTTTAAGGCCGATAATTGGACCTGCGTGGCGGGGTTTTGAAAAATGACTTGGCCAGTGGCATCTTGGGTATCCGTTGCTTGGCCTAAGATTATCTCAGCCCGATAAAGTTTGGTCGATTCATCTAGATATGGAAAAGAACGGGTAGCCTGTCCCAACCCCACCACCAAAACTCCAGTCGCCTCTGGATCCAGCGTCCCGGTGTGCCCGATTTCACGTCGCCGTAAAATACGGCGCAAAACGGACACTACTTGATGGGAGGTAAAGCCCCGTTCCTTGTTAACGACAATTATTCCATGCCACATCGGCGGCTCCATAGTAATTGTTCACAAAACCGATTACCTCGCTGACAACCCGCTCCATCGGACCCATGATGGTACATCCGGCAGCCCTGGCGTGACCGCCTCCGCCGTAATTGGCTGCAAGCTTACTGACGTCCACGGCCGAGGTTGAACGCCAACTGATTTTAATCTCATTCGGCTTTAGCTCTTTAAACAAAATACCGATTTCAACACCCTCAATGGACCGGGCATAATTAACGTAGCTCTCGGTCTCTTCGCTCTCCACTGGGAACTGGTTTAGCATCTCCTGGCCCAGAATTAACCAGGCAACTTTACCGCCAATCGCTACTTGCAGCGTATTCAATACGATACCCAGCAAGCGAATCGAGTTGTAGCTTTTCTGCTCATGAACCTGTTCGGCGATGCGGGCCGGCTCAACCTGATAATCCTTGACCAGCAGGGAAGCAGCTTCCAGGGTGAAAGCCGATGTGCTGGAATAGCGAAAAAAGCCGGTATCGGTGGCGATCGCGGTATAAACGGCCGTGGCGATCGCTTTATCCATTTGCAAACCGCCGCTCCTCAAAAGCTTGAATACGATTTCACCCGTAGCGGCAGCCTGTGATTCAATGATATTTAAATCACCAAACCCCATATTGGTAATATGATGATCGATGTTGACAATATACGCTCCGCGCTCCCAGGCGGGGGCCGGTACGGCCACCCGCTCCTTTTCGGCGCAATCGACACAAATAATGACTTCCGGTCGGAAGGTTCCCAAGTCGCTTTGGATCAAATTATTTCCTTCCAAAAAAGTATACACCGTGGGAACCCCATCCGTACAAACCATTCGCACGGACTTGCCCAAATTGCGCAGAGCCAAGCCAATCGCTAGCAAAGAACCGATCGCATCGCCATCCGGATGGACATGGCAAGTGACCAAAAAATTACTTTTCTGTGCTATCAAATCAAAAAATTGTTCAAAAAAGCTGATCAAGAAGGTTTCTCTCCTTTATCCGACCTTTTAATCTCCTCAAGCAGCTCGATGATATGGGAACCACGCTCAATGGAATTATCGGCAATAATATGCACTTCCGGGGTATGACGCAGTCTGATCCGTTTCCCCAATTCGGTTCGGATAAATCCCTTTGCGCTCTCTAAGCCGGCCATGGCAGAATGTTTGGATTGTTCATCCCCAAGGATGCTGACAAAGATTTTCACATGGCTATAATCATTCGAGACTTCCACCCCGGTGACACTGACAAAACCAATCCGGGGATCCTTCAATTCCCGCTGCAGAATATCGCCAAACTCCTCTTTGATCAGTTCGCCGAGTCTTTCCGCTCGGTGCTCTGCCATTTAAACCCCTCCCCTGATGGCGCTAATTCTTCTTTGTGTAAACGAAAACTACGAGGTCGATGCCGCAGAGCGCTTAATCTCTTCCATCGCGAAGGCTTCAATAATATCGCCTTCCTTGACATCGTTAAACTTCTCGATGCCGATGCCGCATTCGAAGCCTTCAAGCACTTCACGGGCATCGTCTTTAAAGCGTTTGAGCGAATCAATCTTGCCTTCATGAATGACGATGTTGTCCCGGATTAAACGAATGTCGCTATTGCGGGAGATCTTGCCTTCCATAACGTAACTGCCGGCAATATTCCCGACTTTGGGAACCTTATAAACCACCCGGACCTCGGCCCGACCGTTGATTACCTCTTTATACTCGGGGGCCAGCATGCCTTCCATCGCTTTTTGGACGTCCTCGATAATGTTATAGATGACCCTGTAAAGCCGTATATCGACGCCGTCTTTCTCAGCGATCCGTTTGGCCGAGGGATCGGGCCGGACATTAAAACCAATGATGATCGCGTTGGAAGCGGATGCGAACATTACATCGCCTTCGCCGATCGCTCCCACTCCACCATGAATCACTTTTACCCGTACCTCATCGTTGGATAGCCGTTCCAACGATTGGCGAATCGCTTCAACCGAACCTTGGACATCGGCCTTGATGATGATCTTTAACTCTTTAATCTCACCTTCTTTGATTTTCGAGAATAGATCATCAAGCGTAATCTTCTGATTCTTTTTCAGTTCGGTCTCCCGCTTATACTGCATCCGTTTATCAGCCAGTTCCCGGGCCAACCGATCTTCGGAAACTACCTGAACAATGTCGCCGGCTTCCGGAACTTCGGTAAAGCCAATGACCTCGACGGGAGTGGACGGCCCTGCTTTTTTGACCCGTTTCCCTTTGTCATTATTCAGCACTCTCACTTTACCAGCGGCTGCACCGGCAATAATCGAATCCCCAGCTTGAAGCGTTCCGGTTTGGACCAACACGGTAGCAACCGGCCCGCGGCCCTTATCCAGCTGTGCCTCGACAATGGTTCCCTTGGCCGGACGATCGGGATTGGCCCGATAATCTTTGACATCGGCCACCAGCAAGATCATCTCCAGCAGTTGCTCGATGCCGGTACGTTTCTTGGCGGAAACAGGGACGAAAATGGTATCACCGCCCCATTCCTCGGCAACCAACCCGTACTCCGTCAAATCTTGTTTAATTCTGTCCGGATTTGCACCCGGTTTATCCATCTTGTTGATGGCCACGATGATCGAAACATTGGCATCTTTGGCATGGTTAATTGCTTCTACCGTTTGGGGCATTACGCCGTCATCGGCGGCGACGACCAGGATCGCTATATCCGTGACCTGGGCTCCTCTTGCCCGCATGGCAGTAAACGCCGCGTGACCCGGTGTATCTAAGAAAGTAATCTTACGATCGTTCAGTTCAACTTGGTAAGCGCCGATGTGCTGCGTAATACCACCCGCCTCATGGGCGGTGACATTGGTTTGCCGAATCGCGTCGAGCAAGGAAGTTTTACCGTGATCGACATGCCCCATAATTGTAACCACCGGCGGCCGCGTGACCAAAGTGGCCGGATCATCGACAACCTCTTCGATTTGGAGTTTCTCCTCTTCGGTACGTGCGGCTGTGGCCGAAATACCATAATCCACGGCAATCAACGTCATGGTATCGATATCAATCTCCTGATTGATCGTTGCCATCACGCCCAGACCCATCAGCTTTTTAATGACATCGCTGGCGGAAACTTCGATCAACTGCGAGAAATCCTTGACAGTCATCTGCGCTGGGAGTTGAACCGACTTTACTGTAGTAGCCGGTCCTTCCAGTTTTACCGGTTTCTTAAACCGGTTGGCTGAAGGTCCGCGGGATTGTTGCCCGTTCGGACGACGGTTATCAAACCGCGAGCCTTGGGAACCCGGTCTTCTATTTTGCTGCTGCGGAGGGCGCTGGCCCCCTTGAGGCCTTTGATTGGCATTCGTTGGCGCCCCGGACCGTGGCATCGGTTTTTGATTGTTGCGATTCGCATCTTGAGGCCGACCGGGACCGGGACGTTGTTCAGTGCTGGACGCAGGACGGCCTTGGTTCGGGCCCTGAAATTTCTGATCGCGAAACGGCCGGTTGCCTCCCGGAGTGCCTGATTGTTGCCCATTCGGAATATTGTTCCGTTCTCCCCTGCGGTCCGGCCCGTTTTGGAACGGGCGTCGATTGTCCGGCCGGCGTTCCGGTTCGCGCGGACCCCCTTTGACATTCGATTCGACGTGCCGCTGATTATCGCGCACCGGCTGGTTGTTGTTACGGACTGGCTGATTTTCACGGGCCGGTTGATGTTGCGCATGCGGTTGTGCAGCATTCGGATGCTGCACGCCGGGGCGCGCTGGGTTCGGATGCGGCATATTCGAGTGCTGCCCATTGGGATGGACGGACTGAGTTGCCTGGGATTGCGGACGTTGTTGATTCTGAGGCTGCGCTGTATTTACTGGTTTTGGAAGCTCCGTTTTATTTTGCGACAAGCCGTTTTTCAACTGATTCGTTGCTTCAGTTACAGCGGGTTGGACCGGTTTCGTCATGACGGCCGGTTGTTTCATTACCGGCGGCACGGAAGCCGAAGGCCTCGCTTGCATAAGCTCTTTCTTTACCTCTTCGGCCGTTAAAGGACGATTCGGTGCAGCCAAGCGCGGTTGTTTTTGAATTGCCGGAAAAGCCTGCCGAGCCTCGTCGACAAATTTATCTTCAATCGTGCTCATATGGTTGCGGACATTTGCACCCAACCCATTCAAATAAGCCATTAAATCTTTTATCGAAATCCCCAACTCTTTGCTAAGTTCATGAACTCGTACCTTATTTATGGCTCGTCACCTCCATTGTTTAATAAAGAACCGATCATCCTGGCAAAATCAGACGAACTGATCCCGATAATGCCACGACCAGGAATCCCGATCCAACGACCCAATTCGGCGATCGTCCCATGGGTATAAAAGGGGATCGCGCGTTGATCGCATAAATATTGAAAATTTTTTAAGGTTTTCGGCGAAAGATCGGCGGCGCAGATCACCATTTTGACCCGCTTTTTCCGGATTGCCGCTTCCACTGCGGCGGTACCCGTAATCAACCGGCCGGCCTTGGCCGCAAAACCGAATATTGATTCGATCCGGTTCATTGAAGTAGCTTCATGATTTCGGAACGTAAATTTTCTTTAATGTCGGGCGTTATTTCGGTTTCCAATGCCCGTTCGAGCAAAGCACCTTTAAAAGTAAGCTCCAAACATTCCATTTTGGGACAGGTATACGCACCGCGACCGGATTTTTTGCCAGTAGGATCCAAAACGATTTCACCGTCGGGAGTCCGGACCACCCGAAGCAATTCTTTTTTGGAACGGATCGTTCTGCACCCCAAGCAGGTTCGTTGGGGAATCTTTTTTACTTTCATTATTTATCCCCCTTTTGAGCGTCTTTCTCCTTCTTGGACTTTTTTAACTCCTCTCCCAACAGTTGACCGATAGTGAAACCAGCCTCGTTGTTTTCCGGCTGCTCGGGGACAAGCGACGACTCGTCTTCGGATCCGGTTTTTTCAATTTTTTTGGATTGACGTTCGCCTAAAACGTCCGAGAAGAAGTACCCTTCATCCAGAGAGATCGGCTCATCGTCCAATTCCACTCTGGCCAGGTGTTTCGGAGCTGCCTTGCTCTTTTTTGTTTTCTTCTTGACTACGGTTTCTTCTTCTTCGACCGGAGTTTCAAAAGCTGTCTCCTCATCCTCATAATACTCGGGATCATAATCAGCTTCGCCCGGCTCTTCTTTCGGAACTTCAGTTTTATCCGGAACATTCTGGGGTTCGGCTGGAGCGGCTTCGGCCGGCGCTTCGGGCGCTTCGGAAACCCCCTCCGGCCGATTTTCCACTACAGGCTCAGCTTGATTAACTGGCGGTTCGGCAACGACCGGTTCTCTAAAACCAAGTTCTTCACAGACCAATTTATCAATAAGTTCCGCCTGTTCAGCAGCTTGCGACTCGCTTTTGATATCAATCTTCCAGCCGGTTAATTTAGCGGCCAGGCGGGCATTCTGCCCTTCCTTCCCGATGGCCAGCGATAATTGGAAATCCGGTACGATGACAATCGCGGTCTTCTTGGAAGGCAGTATTTTCACATCGCTCACTTTGGCCGGACTCAAGGCATTGATGATAAAGTCAATCGGTTCGGGACTCCAAGGGATGATGTCAATCTTCTCACCTTTGAGTTCCCGGACGATCATCTGAACGCGGATACCGCGGTTTCCGACGCAGGCGCCGACCGGATCGATCTGATGGTCGCGGCTGTAAACGGCGATCTTCGAACGATAACCGGGCTCCCGGGATACGGATTTGATCTCGACGATGCCATCCTGAATCTCGGGGACTTCCAGTTCAAAAAGGCGTTTCAAAAGGCCGGGGCGAGTGCGCGAAAGCAACACCTGCGGTCCTTTGGTGGTCTTTTTCACTTCCACCACGAAAGTCTTCAACCGGGTGCCCGGTTCGTAGTGTTCGGTGGGCATCTGTTCGTTACTGGGCAGTATGCCCTCGATCCGGCCCAAGTCGATGTAGAGATTCCGTTGTTCAAAGCGTTGAACGACGCCGGTAATCAAGTCGCCGACCCGATTCACGAACTCGTCGTAGATGATGCTCCGTTCGGCCTCGCGGATCCGTTGCACAACGACTTGTTTGGCAGTTTGAGCGGCAATCCGACCGAATTCCTTCGGGAAGATCTCAAACTCGACCAAATCGCCCAATTCATAAATGGGATTGATTTTCTGGGCGTCCGCCAAGTTGATCTCGTTCTTATCGTCCTCGACTTCTTCCACGACGGTTTTATGAGTGTAAACATGAAATGCTCCGGTTTCCGGCTCGACCCGGACCTCGATACTCTGAGCCACTTTCTGGTCGCGTTTATAGGCCGACGCCAAAGCGGTCTCGATTGCGTCCAGTAAAATTTCTTTACTGATTCCCTTTTCTTTTTCGATTTGCTCCAGAGCATCCATAAACTCGTGATTCATTGCTTCTTTCTACCCCCTTCATTTCCAAAGAGTTCCGGAACCAGCCGGGCTTTGACGATGTTTTCACGCGGAATCTCCATGGTTTGCCGTTCGTCGATTTTAATGGCGACATATTTTTCAGAATCTTTGGTCACGATTCCTGAAAGCACCCCGGTAAAAACCTTCTTGCTCTCCAGAGGGTGAAACAATTTCAGTTCGACTCGTTGACCGCTAAAACGTTGAAAATCCCGTTCATGCTTAAGTGGCCGTTCCAATCCGGGGGAAGAAACCTCCAATAAGTAACTGCCGGGTATCGGATCTTCCTGATCTAATACTTGCCCGAGCGCCTCGCTAAAACGTTGGCAGTCATCGGTCGTGATGCCGCTTTCTTTATCGATCGTGCATCGCAGCACCCAATCAGGCCCTTCTTTATGGTATTCAACCTCAACCAATTCATACCCTAACCGTTCCGCTAAAGGAGTCCCCAGACCTTCCACCACGGAATCGATTCGCTCTTTCGGCAAGTCAAATCTCCTTTCTTGGGTTAACAAATCGAAAGAGTGGGTTTTCTCCCACTCTTCCAAAACTTTCTTATTTAGTTTAACATATTTATGATAACTTGACAAGTATTATAATATTCTTCCCGGAAAGGCCGGGCTTCAATAACCGTTGGCGATCTGGGAATTCGGGGCGGGATAGCGGTATCCCAGTCGTTCGGAGATATTCCGGGCCGCTTCCAGCACAAACGGAAGGATCTCCTGGCGAATCCGCTCGCTGGACATCCGGTGGACCGGACCGGAAACGCTGATCGCCGCTTGGACCCGGTTTTCATAATTTTTGATGGGAGCGGCCACGCAGGTCACGCCTTCGTCGCGTTCCGAAAAATCCAAGGCGTAACCATCGCTGCGAATCCTTTTTAAAACATGGACCAGTTTATCGATGGATACCACCGTTTCCGGCGTAAACGGAACAAATTCGACGCCGGCGAAGCGCCACCGCAACTCTTCCTCGCTCAAATCGGCCAATAGCACCTTGCCGGTTCCGGTGCAATAAGCCGGACCCCGGTTGCCGATCCGGGCAAACATCTTCACGATCACCATGTTGGTCGATTCGATCTGATCGATGTAAACCACCTCATGACCGTCCAAAATGGCCAGATTGGCAGTCTCAGTGGTTTGTGCCGCCAGATTTTTCAAAAAGGGCCTGGCCACGGTCGTGAGATCCATCGAACTCATCGCGGCGATCCCGATCTCGAACGCCTTCAATCCCAATTTATATTTCGAGGTCACGCCATCTTGTTGTACAAAACCCTTGTTCATTAGGGTATACATCAACCGATGGGCCGTGGTTAATTTCAGATTCGCCTCTTTGGCCAGCTCCGATATTGCAACCGGGTCACCCTTCGCCGATAAAATCTCTAAGATTGAAAGCGCCCGGGTCACGGCTTGTACGGTTTCTCCCGGGGCTTCTTTGCGAGACCGGCTCATAAGCACCTCCTACCGGATTTCTTGCCTTTTCACTTTATCAAAGCTCCGCCGTGCTGGGCCACCCAGAAAAAGATCGCCAGCAAGGCCAGAATGGCAAAAATCACAAAAACTTTTAAGGTTTTTAAAAAAATTTTTAAGATAAACAGGGCAATCAACACCGCGACGATAATCCAGATCCAATTCATGATTCAACCTCCCTGATCTTTAGTTCATGGGATGGAGTGAAGCATTCCCATGGAAATTGGCTTGCAACTCATCGACCTCACCCAAATTCACCAGCGTCTGCTGGTAAGCTTGCGTGACCTCCGTATCACTGCGGTGAAGCTGATAAGCCTGGCGCAGAAACGGCAAGGCTTTTTGAAACGAAGCTTTCTGCCAATAATACAGACCGAGCTTTTTGAAGAGCAGAAAACCGGGTTCATAGCGCAATCCCTGGCGGTAGCAGAGCATGGCCGGGCCCTGCGCTCCGAGTTCCCCGCAGATGCGGCCGAGAAGATACCAACAATACCAGTGCCGCCTCGCCTGAGGGAACTTTTTCAATAAACCGGCCGCGGTCGGCCATTTCTTGCCTTTCTCCCAGTCCCGTTCCAGTTTGCGAAGCTGAACCTCGATCTTGATCGACTGGTCGTTAAGTTGGCTCAAAAGTTGCAACGTCTGACGGCGCGTGAAATTGTCGCTCGCCAATTGCAACAGGCGCAACAGGGATTCCTGCGCTTCCTCGTACCGTTCCAACTGCAACTGGGCGAAGGCCAGGTTCTGATAGGATAGACTGTGGGTCGAATTCAGCTTGACCGACTGTTCCAATAGGGAGACCGCTTCTTCGAAACGTTTCTGACGCAAGCAAAACGTGCCGAAATAATGGTACGTGCCCCACCATTCCACGCCGGTTTGCAAGGCTTGTTGATAACACGTCTCCGCCCGCGCCAGATCATCCTCTTCCTCCGCGAGTAAGGCCAGATTGGTAAGGATATTGACCCGCATTGGGTCGAGGGTCAACGCTTTCTCCCAAACCTCCTGCGCCTTGGCGTTTTCGCCCATACCGGCGTAAACGGCGCCCATCAGATCGCAAGCGGTCAAGTTCTCCGGTTCCACCGCCAGCACCTTTTGCAACGCCGTCAAGGCCTCTTCCAACCGTTGCTCGCTGTGGTAAAGCAATGCCCGGCGGATCCAGCCGTCGCTGAAATCCGGAAAGGAGTCGGTGAGCTCCTCCAATACCTGGGCCGCCTGGTCCGACTTGCCCCACTGCAAGTATACCTCGGCCAACACCAAGGGGATCCGTGGATGGGAACTGGCGATCTGCCGCAATCGTTCTAAAATGTCCACTGTCTGTTCGAAGTTGCGGGAAATGCCGTTCTGAACCAAAAAAAGGATTAAAATATCCGCCGCTTCAACGAATTGCGGATCGTAAGCGACTGCCTCGAGCAGATTTTCCAAACCCTCACTGCGCGACCGGTCGTCCTTGGCTTGGGAAAGGCTCTCCAAGCCCTTGCGGAATGCCAGAAAAGCCTCCAGCGATTCGGTGTACATCCGGTGTTGATCGTGGACCGGCTCTCCCTTCAACCGCATCAGCAGATCAGCGATTTGCGCTTCCCACTGCGCCAAAAACTGTCCCTCGGATACCTTAAAATCCTCACAATAAAAAACTTGTTCCAAACGGGGATCAAAAAGCACCAAGGTCAACGAGAGCTCTTCATCGGCCTTCAAAAAGCCCGCCAGCCATAATTCCTCGCCATCCCAGGACAAGTTTTGATTTAAAGGAAGTTCCAGCAGTGACTGAAAGTTCTTCTGCTCCAGATAGATATTGACTTGGGCCTCAATCCCCACCGAGTTGAAACGCAAGGCGGTCAGATCGGAGAGGCCCCTCGCCAAAACCGGCAGATATAAAGGTCCTGGTTCAGCCACGATCGGAATGACCTGTATCAAATTGACCTCCAAACGGGATTCATCTTGAAAAAACGTTAACACAATCAAAACTGATAGTCAAGGGTAGTGCCGCAGAAAGTTCTGGGCATGACGTATTTTTTCCGCAATCTCGCGGGCTACCCGTTTTGAAGGCTCCGTATCAATCGAATTCCATTCCGATGCGACTTCATTTGCCTAAGAACGCCGATCGTTATTTTTAGAAATTTATTTCAATTTATATAGCCCGGAAGAATGGGCTTAACTATTGGGGGCCGGCGTCCGTTTTGAACTCCCCACGATTTTGACGGGCAGAGAAAACCATTGGGAAGCCTGCAAAAGGTACGTCTTGCCGATTACTTCTTGCCGCAGCATGTTGTCAAACAATTCGTAGGTGTTCTTCCCGAGCTTCTCCTCGTACGGAGCGGTATTATAGTTGTTCAGGGTATTGATCACCGCCTCTTCGATAATCCGGTTAAACTCGCTTTTCATGGCGGAAATCGCTTCATCCGGTAATTTGACCTGGGTCTTGCCGATGCTGATGTTCAGATCGTCCAAGCCGCTCAGATTGGCATCGATCTTTTCGGGCAGTTCCTGTTTGATCCCCTCCAGGACCTGCGGCAGGCTCCGCTTGGCTTCGGCCGCCACGCGCACCTGGGCGACACCGGCCAGTTTGTCGGGATCGATCGCCACGGTCAAGCCGCGCAGCCGCACCGCGAATACCAGCAACGCCGTGATGATAAAGCAACCGAGGAAGACCCCGGTAAAAACCCCGCTCCAATAACGGTCCCTGTCAAACGGTTTCGCTTCGGCCTTGGTCTCTAATTCACTATTTTCAGCCATTGCCATCCCCCTCTTTTACAGACAACCCTTTTTTCATATTATGCCAATTATTGGAGGAAATATGATTCTTCTTAAAAAAACAGCGTCGCGCGCCCGCTTCCCGATCGCAAACGGCGCTGCCGCTCAAATTACGACCGGATTTCGGAAGCCGATTTTTATCATCGCCGCGCCGTTTTTGACAATTGTCCGCCGATTTGTCGAACTTTCCCGCTGGTAAAATCGAATAGCGGCCCGCCAAAAGAGATTTGGCGCATCTCCCATCGATTTTGGCAACTGGATAATTCGATTTGCACGGCCAATGATTGCATTTGGATACCTGAAAAATGAATTTGCAACCGATCAAATTGCAATCGTCATCCGCCAAATTGTAATATCCTTCCGCCAAAATATAATTGGCATCATCCAAATGAAAATTGTGGTCCGGAAAATAGAAATTTCGATCTTAAAAATAGAAATTTCGCTCATGGAAATCATAAAATCGATCATAAAAATTGCATTGGCATCCCGGATCATTCAATTTTCCGGAACGCCAATGCAATTTGAAAGGTTTATATGTTATATATCGAAGTAAAAAATGAAAAGGACCGATTCTTTATGGCGATAATTTTTTTAGCCGCTGAGTCCTTCTTTTAAGCTGCGCACGGTTGCGGCGACCTTTTGAAAACTGGGATCGTCGGCGATCGCTTGCACAACAGCGCTGCCCACGATCACGGCATCCGCCAGTTGGCCGATGGAACGCGCCTGTTCCGGGGCGGAGATCCCGAACCCCACGCCGATGGGTTTGGCGGTCTGCGTTTTAATGCGCGCGATAAATTCGGCGATTCCGACCGGCAGTTGATTGCGGACCCCGGTGACTCCCTTTAAAGAAACCGCGTATAAGAAACCGGTCGAAGCCTCGGCCGCCCGATGGATCCGCTCCGCCGGACTGGTGGGCGCCACCAGGAAGTTCAGGCCGATCGCATATTGCGCGGCGAATTCCCGCAACGGACCCGCTTCCTCGGACGGCAAATCGGGAATGATCAGCCCGGCGACGCCGCTTTCCCGGGCCTCGGCCAGGAAGCGCTCGATCCCCCGGTGGTAGAGGGTATTGTAATAGGCCATCAGGATCACCGGCACCGCCAGGCCGGGAAGAACGCTTTTTAACGTCGCGAAAAGTTTGGCAACGGTACAACCGTTATTCAGGGAGCGCTGGCCGGCGGCCTGAATGATCGGGCCGTCGGCCACCGGATCGGAAAAGGGCACGCCCACCTCGATCAGATCGGCTCCTGCCCGGGCGAGCAGCGGCAAGAGTTCCGCCGTCTCCGCCAGGCCGGGGTCGCCGCCCATCAGATAAGGAATCAACGCCTTGCGATTCTCCCCGCGCAGGCTTGCAAAACGGGCTGCCACCGGATTCATAAAACCACCCCCATGTTTTGAGCGACGGTCTGGATGTCCTTGTCGCCCCGCCCCGAAAGATTGATCACCATAATCTGGTCCGCGCCAAGCGCCGGCGCCAGTTTCATCCCCATGGCCACGGCATGGGCGCTTTCCAAAGCCGGGATGATCCCTTCCGTTTTGGTCAGATAGTCGAAGGCCTTGAGCGCTTCCGCGTCGGTCACCGCCCGATAGCTCACCCGGCCGCTTTCCTTCAAGTAACTGTGCTGCGGCCCGACGCCCGGATAATCCAGCCCGGCCGAGATCGAATGGGCCTCCAGCACCTGGCCGTCGGCGTCGGCCAGCAAGTAGCTCAACGCGCCGTGCAGCACGCCCGGCTCGCCCTTGGTCAGGGTCGCCGCGTGATGCCCGGTCTCCAGCCCTTCGCCGGCAGCCTCCACCCCCACCAGTTGCACCGCGGGATCGCCGATGAATTCGTGGAAGATGCCCAGCGAATTGCTGCCGCCGCCGACGCAGGCCACCACATAATCGGGGAGTCGCTGGGCGGCCTCCATCAGCTGGGCCCGGGTCTCGCGGCCGATTACGGCCTGAAAATCGCGGACCATCATCGGATACGGATGGGGGCCGACCACCGAGCCGATCAGATAAAAGCTGTCGTCCACCGTGGCCACCCAATCGCGCATGGCTTCGTTGGTGGCATCTTTCAGGGTGCGGCTGCCCGAATGGACCGGGATCACCTCCGCTCCCAAGAGGCGCATGCGGAAGACATTCAACGACTGGCGGGCGATATCGACTTCCCCCATAAAAACCGTGCAGCTCATCCCGAACCGGGCGGCGACCGTCGCGGCGGCCACGCCGTGCTGCCCGGCGCCGGTCTCGGCGATGATCCGCTTTTTGCCCATCCGCTTGGCCAGCAGAATCTGACCGAGGGCGTTGTTGATCTTATGGGCGCCGGTATGGTTCAGGTCCTCCCGTTTCAGATAAATCCGCCCCTGGCCCAATTCCCGGCTGAAGCGCTCGGCGTAATACAAGGGCGTCGGCCGGCCGGAATAATATTGATATAAATCATTTAATTCCTTAATAAATTCGGGGTCGACGGCATAACGCCGGTAGGCCGCCTCCAACTCATCCAAAGCCGCCATCAGGGTCTCCGGCACATACCTGCCGCCGAAGCGGCCATAATAGCCCTGGCAATTTTCGCTCATAAACCTCAACTCCTATTTTAGAAATATGTTTGTGGTTGTTGATGTTGGTTCTGGATGCTGATCAGGTTCGTGGTTGTTGATGTTAATTCTGAATGCTGATTCAGGTTCTTGGTTTTAGGCTAAACAATATACAAAGAAATGCACCTGCCATCGCCTCTCGTTCCACCAACCACCAACTACGAACTACCAACTACTAAAACTACTAACCATTAACAACACTTTTCACCTTTCCACCGCCAACCCCTATAAAGAACGCGCCAATTCCATGAACTGGCTTATCTTGAGCGGATCCTTGATTCCGGGCCGGATCTCCAGGCCGCTGGAGAGGTCGACCGCGTCCGGCCGCGCCCGCTGCACAGCGGCGGCAATATTGCCGGCGTGCAGCCCTCCGGCCAGGATTAACGGATGACCGAGGCTCCGGAAGGACTCGAAAAGCTCCCAGTCGAAGGTCTGCCCGGTTCCGCCGGCCATCCCCGGCCGGTAGGCATCGACCAGTACCGCCCGCAAATTCAGATCGCGCCAACCCGGATCGGGTCGATCCACTCCGGCCTTGAAAGCCTTGATCACCCGGCCGCCGAGCTTCTCGGCCAGCGCCGCCGTTTCCTCCCCGTGAAGCTGAGCGATGTCCAGCCGGCAATCGCGCATAATCTCGATGATCCGCTCCGGCTCCTCATTGACGAAGACACCCACCCGGGTCGGAAACGGCGGCAGCCGTCGGGCAATGGCGGCCGCCTCCGCCACCGAGATCTGCCGTGGCGAGGGGGCAAATACGAACCCCAAAGCCGCCACGCCATTCCGGACACAACAGAGCGCATCCTCCAGCCGGGTGATGCCGCATGCTTTTACCGGCAACAATCAGGCCACCCCCAATAGCTGGCGCAGTTTCAGACCGGGATCGGCGGCGGTCACCAGGGTTTCGCCCACCAGAACCGCGTTGACTCCGGCCGCTTCCAGCCGCAGCAAATCGGCACGGCTTCGGATACCGCTCTCCGAGACGGTGATGATTCCCGCCGGGATGCTTGGCAGCAATTTTAAAGTAGTACCCAGATCCACTTGAAAAGTGGTCAGGTCGCGGTTATTGATGCCGATGACATCCGCCCCGGCTTGCAACGCCGTCGCCAATTCCCGGGCGTCGTGCACCTCCACCAGCGGGGTCAAGCGAAGCTCGCGGGCAATGGCAATGAATTCGCGCAGCGTCCGCTCTTCCAAAGCCGCCGCGATCAGCAGGATGGCATCGGCTCCATAGACCCGGGCTTCGTATATTTGATAGGAATCGATCACAAAGTCCTTCCGCAGCAACGGGGCATGGCGGGTCGCCGTTTTGGCGAGCCGCAGATTCTGCAGCGTTCCCTGGAAGAATGGTTCATCGGTCAATACCGACAGGGCGGCGGCGCCGCCGCCTTCATAGGCGGCCGCCAGCCTTTCCGGATCAAAATCCGCGCACAAAAGGCCCTTGGATGGCGAGGCTTTTTTGAGTTCGGCGATCACGGCGATCCGTTCTCGGCTGAGCGCTGCCTGGAAATTCCGCGGCGCGGTTGCTTCCGACAGGCGGACGATGAGTCCCGCCAAAGGCAGCTGTTCTTTGCGGGTCGCAACTTCCAGCTGCTTATGTTGTAAAATGCGTTCCAGATACATGGCCATCCGCGCTCCTCAAACCGCTATCTTCCGCAGTTGTTCCAGTTTGGCGTACGCCGACCCATCGGTAATCAACCGCCGCGACAGGTCAATACCGCTTTTTAAATCCGCAACCACGCCGGCGACGAGCAGTGCGGCGGCCGCGTTTAATAAGACCACCGCCAAGCGCGGCCCCGCCTCCGAACCGTTCAGAACGGCCGCGGTAATCCGGGCGTTGGCCTGTGGATCCTCGCCCGATAACGCCTGATTCGGCGCTTCAGCGAGGCCGAGATCTCCGGCACGGAAGGCAAGCCGGGTTATCTTGCCGTCCTGCAACAAACTGGCATGATTCATTCCGGCCAACGACAGTTCATCCAGGCCGCCCGCGCCATGGACCACCATCGCCCGGCTGACGCCCAGCCGTTGCAGCACTTCGGCCAAAGGCTCGGTCAGTTCCGCCTGATAAACCCCGATCAACTGGCAATTGGCTTCCGCCGGATTGGTCAACGGGCCCAATAAATTGAAAATGGTGCGGAAACCCAGTTCCCGACGGGGACCCACCGCGTGCTTCATGGCCAGATGAAAAACGGGCGCGAATAAAAAACCCATCCCGACCTCCCGCAAACAATGTTCTACCCGCTCCGGCGGCAGATCCACTCTGACGCCCAACGCTTCCAGCAGATCGGCGCTGCCGCACCGGCTGGAGACGGCCCGATTGCCGTGCTTGGCGACGGGGATGCCGGCCGCGGCAACGATAAAGGCCACCGTGGTCGAGATGTTGAAAGTATTGGCGCTGTCCCCTCCCGTCCCGCAAGTATCGATCAACACCGGCGCCTGGTAATGGACTTTTAATGCTTTTTGCCGCATCACCCTGGCGGCTCCGGTGATCTCGTTTACCGTTTCCCCCTTCAGCCGCAGTCCGGTCAGAAACCCGCCGATCTGGGCCGGCGACGCCTCGCCATCCATGATGACGGTAGTGGCCCGGATCATCTCTTCCTCGCTCAGATCCTCGCCGCGAATAATCTTGGCTAAACTTTCTTTTAACACTCTGCTCAGCTCCTCTTCCTCTTGGGCTTGTTTTCAAAGCCCCATTCTTTAAGCGAACGCCCGGCTTCTTTAAACCCCACTAAAAAATGCATGACCTTTCTTCCGGATTCGCTACACTCGCACCATAGGCGCCGGAACCTTCATGAAATTGACCAGCAATTGCTTGCCGGATTCCGTGAAGACGGACTCGGGGTGAAATTGCAGCCCGAAGGTGGGGTGATCCCGGTGACGCAACGCCATCACCAGTCCGCCCGGCTCGGTAGCGGTCACCTCCAGCGCGGCCGGGAACGATGAACGCTCCACGACCAGGGAATGATAACGGACTGCCGCGAACGGCTGCGGCATGCCGGCGAAGAGTTCTTTCCCGTCGTGTTGGATTAGGCTTTCCTTGCCATGGACCGGTTGGGGAGCGCGGATCACCTTGCCGCCGAAGACTTCCCCGATGCATTGATGCCCCAGGCAGACACCGAGGATCGGGATCCGCCCCGCGAAATGACAGATGGCAGCCATGGAAATCCCGCTCTCCTTCGGCGTACAGGGCCCCGGCGAGATGACCAACCGTTCGGGTCGGAGCGCTGTCAATTCCGCCAGGGTAATCCGGTCATTCCGGAACACTTGAATGTCCACGCCCATTTCGCCGAAATACTGCACCAGATTGTAAGTAAATGAATCGTAATTATCGATGATCGCCAGCATTTTTCAGCCTCCCAGCCGGGTCAGGGCCGTCAAAACGGCGCCGGCTTTATTCATGGTCTCCTCGTACTCCCGCTCCGGAACCGAATCGGCGACAATTCCGGCGCCCACCTGGAGCACGGCCCGCTGATCCTTGAAAAGCACGGTGCGAATCGTAATACAAGTGTCCAGATTGCCGTTGAAGCCGAGGTAACCGACGGCTCCGCCGTAAAAGCCGCGCCGCGCCGGTTCCAGTTCCTCAATGATCTGCATGGCGCGAATCTTGGGCGCTCCGGAAAGCGTGCCCGCGGGAAAAACCGCCCGCAGCAGATCGGTGGCGTTCATATCCGGCAATAATTCGCCCTGAATGGTCGAGACAATATGCATGACGTGCGAATAGTTCTCGACATTCATCAATTCGGTCACGGCCACTGATCCGAAACGGCAGACTCGGCCCAGATCGTTGCGGCCCAAATCCACCAGCATGACATGTTCGGCCCGTTCCTTCTCATCGTTTAACAGCTCTTTTTTGAGGAGCGCATCCTGAGCCACCGTGCTGCCGCGCGGCCGGGTTCCGGCGATCGGTTTTAAGAGAACCCGGGATCCGGTCGATTGGACCATCACTTCCGGTGATGAACCGGCCAATTGAAAAGCGCCAAAATCAAGGTAAAATAGATACGGCGAAGGATTGATGGTACGAAGCACCCGATAGAACAGGAACGGATCCCCGGCATAACCTTGCTCGATCCGCTGCGATAAAACAACTTGAAAGGCGTCGCCGGCGCGGATGTATTCTTTAATCTTCTCTACCCGCTCTTCATATTCGGCCTTGGTCAACTGAAAGTGCCGTTCTGGCGCCGGAGCATCGGAATATTGATGAGCCAGCGCCGGCAGGCCGGGATGGTTGCGCAACCGCTCGGCCAGATGGTTGAGGTCGGTCATAGCGCTGTCGAAGCCGGCCTCAACGTTCGAATGGGCGGGCACTTCCACCAGTTTGATCAGCACGATCTTGTGCAGCACGTGATCGAAACAAGCCAGGCAACGGGGGACCATCCAACAAAGATCCGGAACTTCGCCAGCCGCTGCGCGTTGTTCGGAAATCCGTTCCAAAAGCCGGACGTAATCATAGCCGATATAACCGACCGCTCCGCCATAAAACGGATAAGGGACCGGCAATGGGGCTACTTTCAACGCCGCCAGCGCGGCAGCCAACTCTTGCAGCGGATCGGAGCCGGTCTTCAGCTCAGAATCATTGGCAGCAGCAAGCGTGGTCTGATCGCCGACGGCAGTGAGCCGCAGCAACGGATCCCAGCCGATAAAGGAGAACCGGCCCAGTTGTTCGCCGCGTTCCACGCTTTCCAGCAGGAACCGGCCCGTTGCGGACCCGGCGGTCAACTTGGCGAATACCGTCACCGGCGTCTCCGAATCCGTAAGCAATTCGGCGTGGACCGGAATATAACGGTAACCGCTCGAGGCCAACTCCCGGAATTCCGCCAAAGTCATGCCGGGATCCAATTCGACCGCGGCTTCCCGGCGCGGCCCGGCCGGATTTACCTCCCTCATGAACTGGGCGAACTGAGCGGGATTCAAGGACTGGTTGCCATCGGATAGTGCGGCTCCCGGATCCGGATGTACTTCCATGATCAGTCCGTCCGCCCCGGCGGCGATTATCGCCTTGGCCACCGGGATCACCAAATCGCTGCGGCCCGTGCCGTGGCTGGGGTCGGCAAAGACCGGCAGATGGGTCAGTTGTTTCAATAGCGGAATGGCGTTAATGTCCAAAGTATTGCGGGTGATCGTCTCAAAAGTGCGGATGCCGCGTTCGCAAAGGATTACCCGCGGATTGCCCGCCACCAGGATGTACTCGGCCGCTTGCAGCAATTCCTGGATCGTAGCGGACAAACCCCGTTTCAGCAATACCGGCTTGCCGGAACGGCCGACTGCTTTTAACAGTTCGAAATTTTGCATATTGCGGGCGCCGACTTGCAAGACATCGGCATCATCGGCCACCAGGGCGATCTGCTCGATGGCGGTGACTTCGACCACGGTAAAGAGCCCGGTTTTTTGCCGGGCCTCCGCCAATAATTGCAAGCCCGCTTCCCCCAGACCCTGAAAGCTGTACGGGGAACTGCGCGGTTTAAAAACCCCGCCCCGCAAGCCATGGGCGCCGCTGTTCTTGATGGCTTCCGCGACTTGCAAAATCTGCTCGGCCGATTCCACCGCGCACGGTCCGGCGATAATCACCGGCGTCCCTCCGCCGACCTCCACATCGCCAATCCAAAACGAACTGCTCTTTCCTTTATAACTGACCAATGGCAGACTGTCTAAAAACGCTTCCCGGCTCATGGCTCACTCCTCCTTCGGAAAAATAAAAAGACCAGACTCCTAAGAATCTGGTCTCTCAAAAACCTAGATTGCTCAGCTCGTCTCGGCTATGCTCATCGATGCTAACCAAACTCCACTCATCTACACTCAAAAAAACTAACTGCTAAAACAAACCACTCTTCACTCTGCTAAGTCAACCAAACTAAAAAACTACCCTCGTCAGTCCAAAAATTCCTTGCCACATTTGATCATGCCAAGCTTGGTGAAGATCTCGGCCTTGCCGCGAATCTTCATGGCTGAAGTATGTTCGGTGAACTGGAAGATCATCACTTCGCCGCGGTCCAATTTCTCGGTATGATGAAACCGGGTATCCTTGCCGCGGGTCAACCCGATAATGGTGACCCCGTCTTCTAAGGCTCTGACCCCGACATATTCGCCGCCGATGTCTTCCGTAAGCGTCTCTTGCTCCATCGTTACCCCCGGAATCTGCAATCCCAATCATGCCGTTTTATTTATTATAGTCATATCGTTCCGGCAGTGTCAAGGCATTAATTTAAAATGGATTCCGATGTGTTCAAGTCCCCGAAGATGATCAAACGGTCGCCGTTGTTCAAAATCTCGGTGCCTTTGGGGAATGCCGTCAATTGACGGTCCCGCTCGATCGCCAGCACCAACAGATTCTTCTTGCGCAGATCGAGCTCGGCCAGGGATTTTTCGCTCAGCTCCAAATCCGCCACCACCGTTTTGTAAATGATCCCCCAGCCCGAATTCAAATGAAAGACCCGATCAAAACCCGGTTCATTCCGGCTGGCCAGCCAATACCAACCGCAGTGGAAAAGGATCAGCGCCAAGAGCGTGACTCCGAAATACCATTCTTGAAAAATGAGCCAAAAGACCAGGAAAAAGAGGACCGTCAGCCACCATGTTTTGGACAGCAACGAAACCCAACCGATCTCGGCGTCAATATAATATGCGGAACGATGGGTCCGGGCCACCATAAAATTCCAGGCGATCTGCAGTGCTTTCGCCACCGGATTGCCGATTCGGGTCAACCGGTAAACCAGATAGGCCAAGGCCAAGAGGTTTATCAACAATAGGACCAGCATTTTTGGAAAGATTGTCATTCCGCTCTCACCCTCTACCAAGATATGCCGGCCCCAAACGATATATGTCGCAATCCGTCTGACTTCCGGCTTTGATTATCATGGGGGAATGCAAAGCGTGGTGATAAACCCTAACCGAGGGCAGGTTGAACAAAAAGGCTCAGAGAAGCAAGGGATAAAGTCGTTAAAATTGACTTCATAAAGTTTTTTTGATTCGTCAGACTTTATTCCATGGCTTTTAAAAGCTCTGGGATAGTCTTCGAATTAGAATCGTCTGCCAGAGAATTCAAGGGAGCGGTGCCGGTCCAAGTAGGATGGAGCGCGGGAAAGCAGGGATAGGCTTTGGGAAAGCATGCCCAACCCTTGGGCATCGTTTCCCAAAGCTTGGGATAGTTTCCCCAACGTTTGGGAATGTTTTCCCAAGGCTTGGGCATCGATTCCCAAGACTCGGGAATGCATTCCCAAACCTTAAGCATCCTTCCCCAAACCTTGGGACGTTTTGCCCATGTTTCGGGAATGCTTTCCCAGAGTTTGGGAAGAAGTCCCCTCAGGAATCTCGGGTAACCCGAAACTTTCTCGTAGTTTCAGCCGTGAGTTATTTTAATCTGTTAAATTTTTGACGCAGCTTCCGCTGCGTCAAAGTCAAAAAGATCTGCACGGTTTATCACAACGCTTTTAGATAATACCGCGCTGCCGCCAGTCGACTTCCAATTCCGCCCGGGTCCGGGGCACAGCCGCCACGCCGGTCGCCATGGCCGCCTCGGCCACCGCCAGGGCCACCGCGGGGACCACCCGGCGATCGAACGCTCCGGGAATAATGTTGGTCACGGAAAGCTCAGGTTCGGGAATAAGCGCCGCAAGCGCTCGGACCGCCGCCACCTTCATCGGTTCATTAATCGTCCTGGCCCGTACATCGAGCGTTCCGCGGAAGATTCCCGGGAAACCGATGAGATTGTTAATCTGATTCGGCAGATCGGAACGGCCGGTGCCGACGATCGCCGCTCCAGCCGCGTGGGCGAGCTCCGGCATAATTTCCGGAACCGGATTGGCCATTCCGAAGATGATCGCCCGTTCATTCATGGAACGCACCATCGCTTCACTGACGATATTGGGAGCCGAAACGCCGATAAAGACATCCGCGCCGGCCAGAGCCACGCCCAGATCGCCCTTTGCTCCGCCGGGATTGGTCAACCGCGCCAACTCGGCCTGATAGCGGTTCAAGTCATCGTCCGGAGCGAGGATGCCCGATTTGTCGCAGAGCCGGAGGTTGGTCGGGGTGATCCCGATCTGCAGCAGCATTTTGGTGATCGCGATCCCCGCCGCGCCCGCCCCGTTTACTACGACACGGACTCCGGCCGGTTCTTTTCGGACCACTTTTAACGCATTTAACAGACCAGCACAACAGACGACCGCCGTGCCATGCTGATCATCGTGGAAGACCGGAATATTCATTGCCGCCTTCAGCTGTTCTTCCACCTCGAAACAGCGCGGCCCGGAGATATCCTCCAGATTGATCCCGCCGAACGTCGGCTCGAGCATCCGGACCGTCTGCACCAATTGCGCGATGTCTTGGGTGGCCAGACAAATGGGGAAGGCATCGATATCGGCGAATTGTTTGAACAGCACCGCCTTGCCCTCCATCACCGGCAACCCGGCCAGCGGCCCGATGTTGCCCAACCCCAACACGGCGCTGCCATCGGAAACCACCGCCACCATATTGCCGCGGTTGGTATAGTCATAAACCGACTCGGGATCTCGGGCGATTTCCTTGCACGGCTCGGCCACGCCTGGCGAATAGGCCAAACTGAGGTCCGCGGCATCCCCGATTTGAACTTTGGGAGCGATCGCCATTTTGCCCCGGTTGATGCGATGTAGCTGTAAAGCTGCTTCTCGTAAGTCCATTGAAAAACTTCCTCCATTCATTGACTTCCTCGACAACTTCCCCTACTCCTGCTGCGATGCCAGCCAACGCAGCTGGAAAGCGAGGATCTTGTGGCCTTCATCCTGCCGTTCCAAACGTCCTTTGACTAGTGCCACCCGCTCCGGCTGATACCCGTCCTTGACTTCCTGATATAGCTTGGGGAAAACGACCACTTCGACTTGGCCGGTCCAATCCTCCAACCGCAAGCCGGCCATCGTGGAGCCCGCCTTGGTGGCAATCGCCCGCCAACCGGTAACTACCCCGCCCAGCAGGACTTCTTTCCCGTCCGGTTCCTCTTCCAGTTCCCCAATGGCGCCGATGCCGTTTTGCTGAAACTTCTCCCGCCACTCATCCAGCGGATGGCCGGACAGGTATACCCCCAGATATTCCTTTTCGAATTGCAGGATTTCGTGGCGTGAAAATTCGGGCAGCACCGGCAGGCCGGGATCATACTGAAAGCCGCCTTCGCCGAAGGAATCCAGCAGGGATAGCTGGTTCTGATTGGTCTTGCGGATCGTGTTTTCCAAAATGCGATCGAGCCCCTCCAGCATCTGACGGCGGTTGGCGCCGGTGCTGTCCAGAGCGCCCGCCAAGATCAGGCTTTCGATGACCCGTTTGTTGACCAATTGACCGCTGACGCGTTGGCAAAAATCATGCAGCGAAATAAAAGGGCCGTTCCGCCGTTCGGCGGTAATCTTATCGATCGCGCCACTGCCAATATTTTTGATGCCGAGCAACCCGAACCGGATCCCCACGCCCTCGGGCTGGAACGAATGCTGGCTCACGTTGACATCCGGGCCGTAAATCGGCAGCTTCATCCGGCGGCATTCTTCGATATATAAACCGATTTTTTCCGGGTTTCCGATAACGTTAGTCAACAAAGCCGCCATGTATTCTTGCGGAAAATTGGTCTTGAAATAGGCTGTCTGATAGACCACCACGGCATAAGCGGCGGAATGGGATTTGTTATACCCATAACCGGAGAAATACTCCAATAAGTCAAAGATCTGCCTGGCAACCGCATCCGAGACGCCCCGGCCGACCGCACCCGCCACAAACTGCTCACGCATGGCCGCCAGGACCTCGGGTTTCTTTTTGCCCATCGCCCGGCGGACCAGATCGGCTTGGCCCAACGTAAATCCGCCCAAGGCGCTGGCGATCTGCATCACCTGCTCCTGATAGAGAATGACCCCGCCCGTCTCCGCCAGGATCGGCTCCAGCAACGGATGAAGATAATTGGGCCGTTGCTGGCCGTGACGGACCTTGATGAAATCCTCGACCATGCCGCTGCCGAGCGGTCCCGGCCGATAGAGCGCCACCAAAGCCGTCAGGTCGGCGAGGCGTTCCGGCTTTAAGCGCATCAGCAGCCGCCGGATGCCGCTGCTCTCCAGCTGAAACACTCCCATGGTGTACCCTTGAGCCAGGGCTTGATAGGTGGCCGGATCGGAGAACGGGATCCGATCCAGCTCGACGGTCTGGCCGCGGTTAACGGCGATCCAAGCGATGGTATCCCGCAGCACGGTAAGGGTCCGCAAGCCCAAAAAATCCATTTTAAGGAGGCCGAGCGCTTCGATATCCTCCATCGGAAACTGGGTGGTGATCTCGCCTTCGTTGGAGCGGGTCAGCGGCAGATAGTCGGTGAGCGGTTCGCCGGCGATCACCACTCCGGCGGCGTGGGTCGAAGCATGGCGCGGGAATCCCTCAATACGCTCGGCGATCGCCAGAAGGCGCGCCACTTTGGGGTTGGCCGACTCCAGCTCTTTCAGCTCGGGAACGGCATTCCGGGCGTCGGCAATAGCGATTCCCAACTCATGCGGGATCAATTTGGCGACCCGGTCCACTTCGCCATAGGATAACCCGAGCGCTCGGCCGACATCGCGCACTGCGGCGCGGGCCGCCATCGTCCCGAACGTGATGATCTGGGCGACCCGCTCCTCGCCGAACCTTTTCCGGACATAATCGATGACCTCGCCCCGGCGTTCGAAACAAAAATCGATATCGATATCGGGCATGGAGATCCGTTCCGGATTTAAAAACCGTTCAAAAAGCAGATTATGCTCCATCGGATCCAGATTGGTGATCCCGAGTAAATAAGCGACTAGACTCCCGGCGGCCGATCCCCGGCCCGGTCCGACCATAATCTGGTTCTTTTTGGCAAATTGGACAAAATCCTGGACGATTAGAAAATAGCCGGAGAACCCCATCTGGTCGATTAGCCCCAGCTCATAGCGGAGCCGCTCCTCACGCGCCTCATTCCAGGCCATTTCGCGCCCGGCGATACCTTCCCGGCAGAACCGTTCCAGATAATCGGCGGGTGACGTATGATCCGGGATCTGATACTGCGGCATGTGTAACTTGCCCAGATCCAATTGAACATTGCACCGTTCGGCGATTTGGGCGGTATTGGCCAGTGCTTCCGGATAATCGAAAAAAATATCGGCCATCTCCGCCGGGCTTTTCAAATAGAACTCGCTGGTGGAGAACTTCATCCGGTTGGGCTCGTCAACCGTCTTCCCGGTCTGAATACAAAGCAGCACATCATGAACTGCCGCGTCCTCGCGCGTCAGATAATGCACATCATTGGTGGCTACCAGCGGCGCGCCGCATTCGCTTCCCAACCGGGCCAGGGCGCGGTTGACATTCCGTTGCTCAGCCAACTGCTGGTACTGTAATTCTAAAAAGAAATGATCCTTGCCCAAGATCTCCTGATATAATTGGATGACCTGCTTGGCCTCTTCCAACTGATTTTTGAGGATCGAACGGGCTACCGCTCCCGACAGGCAAGCGGAAAGTCCGATCAGTCCCTTGGCGTGCTGCCGCAGCAGATCAAGGTCGATGCGGGGTTTATAATAAAAGCCCTGGACATTGGCGAGGGAAACCAGTTTCATCAGATTGCGATAACCTTCGTTGGTCTCGGCCAACAATACCAGATGAAAAGGATTATCATCGACCTTGGGCACTTTATCATGGAGGGTACGCGGAGCGACATATACTTCACAACCCAGAACGGGTTTGATCCCCATCTTACGGGCTTGTTGATAAAACTTAAGACAGCCGTACATCACCCCGTGATCGGTAATAGCGACCGCTCCCATGCCCAACGCCTGGACCCGGACCAATAATTGTCCGATCTCGGCGGCGCCATCCAGTAACGAATATTGGGTATGAACATGCAAATGTACGAAGTCAGCCATGGCTCACCTAACGTTAATAAATGGTAATTATTTCGTGTCGCTGGACCCGGTTCCCTGCCGGACCCGGAATATTTTCGATTGGCGAGGGACATTGGCCGATCCACGAGCCCACCACGGCAGGAATTTATCGAGTTTACTCCGTTTCTTCCCCGATATACTGAAAACGGGGTACGTTTCGTCCGGAAATAGGAATGTTTTCGCAAAACATTGCCAATGGACGGATCCAAAGCTGTCCGTCGCCATATAAGGCCCGATAAACGACATACTCTTCCAAATCCTCACTATGTTTGGCAATCCCCAGGACTTCATATTCAGCTCCTTTAAAATGGCGATAACGTCCCACTGGTATGGCGGACAATCCGATCAACCCCATTTCTTTATAAGAGCCTTACATTATCAAAGAAGTTAGATCACCCAAATAATGAATGGAATCGTCAAGACCGACAACAGCGTCGATAAAAAGACCAAGCGTGATGCAAAAGGAGTATCGCCGCCATACTGCTCCGCCAAGGGAACCAACAGTGAACCCGCGGGCATGGCCACCGCCAAAACGCAAACACCCAGGATGATCCCGTTAAACTTTAGCAGCATCAAAATTCCCGCGGTTAACAACGGCAGCAGCAGCAACCGGACAAACGAAGCATAATAAAGTTCCAACCCGACAAACAATTCGATCGGCCTAATGTCGGCAAGCATCGCTCCGATGATTAACATCGAAAGCGGCGTCGTCATTCCTCCCACCAATTGAATTGCTCCCATCATCGGCGATGGTAAACGAATTGAAAAGAGAAAAATAAGCATCCCGATGAAGACGGCAATGATTCCTGGGTTCAACAAAGCCTTCTTCGTAGCCTGCAGATCAGTTTTTCCCGTAAACAGCCCCACGCCCGCTGTCCAGAGAAAGAGATGGAAAACTACAATATAAATGGAGGTATAAAAAATCCCCAAGCTACCATAGAGACTCCCGACCACCGGATATCCCATGAAACCGCAATTGGTAAAAATCGTGGCCATGCGCAGGAGTTTTTGACGTTCTAGGGGAAACCGCCTGTAGATAAGCTTTGAAATGAAAAAGGACCCGGCATGGAGGACCAATGAAATTAAAAAAACAAATCCGGCAATAACCAGTTTCTCTTTGGAAAAACTAAAATTAAAGGCCGAGATTACCAGCAAGGGACTGGTTACATTGATAAGTAATTCAGTCAGCCCCTTATTTAAAACGGGAGTTAACACCCGGCATTTCCGGGCGACAAACCCGATCGCCATCACCAAAAAAAGCGTCAGCACCTGAACGATGATCACATTTTTATTCATAAATACGAATACTCCAGAGTCAGTTAGTATGAAGAAATATTTATCAAATTGGGTCTTCGATCAAATATTCCATCCGCGAAACGTTGGATGGAAATAAAGCAAAGAATTCATTTTTACGAAAATAATTAAAAGTTAAGATTTTCCCAACATATATTAATACGATACTACCTTTTATAACGGATCTCAACTCCCAAACCATAAAAATTCCCGATGTTACAGGCTTTTTACAAACGAATGGGATAATCCGGGTGAAGATCCCATATACTTGCTCAAGACGCTATCAATCTCTTCAACAATTTCTGATCATAATCAAATTCCCGACAATTACGAGCATCCCACGATATAGTGCCTACACTCATTGCGTTATGAATCCATTTTGATTAAAGCGGATGTCCTTTTCGTTACCAAGGTTTATTTTGGGTTACTGTTCCGTAAACTGGTTGAATTTCTAAAATCAAGCGCATATAATGAAATCGAAAGGGACAAAAAGAAATCTTGATGGGCAGAAAATGTCCCGTATATCCAAAAGGAGGAAATTATCATGAAAAAATGTCCGGATTGTCACAAGGCGGTTGGTTATGGCCAGGAGTTTTGCCCGCACTGCAGCGCGGAACTATTCGCCGGAAAGCGGAAACATTTCAATTACAGCTGGATGGCCAGCCTAAATGGCCTCTTGGGAAAAAGCGGAGATTATTAAGCCAATCTTCGCTTTTTCTTTTGGTCATTCCCTGCCTAACAGTTGAGCGTATTTATGCAGCTTTTCGTGATTATCTTCTAAAATCCCGGAAGTATAGAATACGATCTCCCCTGGTTGAGTCCGGCTGGTCTGGAGCCCGTTTTCCATTAAAAGATGGCTCAGCCGACGCACTGTTCCCAGGCTGCCATCGATGACCGCCACATCGGCGGGAAGAATCCGCCGGAAGGCTTCCCGGTAATGCGGAAAATGGGTGCAACCCAAAACCACCGTGCCATAGCGGGTCAGATCGAAAGGAGCCAATTTCTCCTGCAAATAAGGCAGAATCACTGCATCATCAAAGACAAAGCGCTGCGCATACTCCACCAGTTCCGGCAGAGGCAACAGATCCACCACATGCTCATCATCGACCCGTTCCACCAGGCTCTGAAACTTCTCTTCCTTCAGTGAAAGCGGCGTGGCAGTGACCAATACCCGCTTATGATTGCCACGGTTCTGTTCCACCGCCGGTTTGACCGCCGGTTCCATACCGATGATCGGAAATTGATAACGGGCCCGTAAATCATTGGCAGCTACGATAGTCGCGGTATTACAAGCGACCACCAGTGCCTTGATTCCTTGTTGAACCATAAACTCCACCGCATCAAAGATATACTGCCGCACGGTTTCCTTAGGTTTGGTACCATACGGCGCATGCGCTGAATCGGCGAAATATAAATAATCTTCATTCGGTAAAAGCGTTAAGGCCTCTCGTAGTACGGTCAAACCGCCAACGCCCGAATCCAGAAAGCCAATGTACACTCTGATCCCTCCGGATAGCAAAGATAATATCCACTTCGAATGGAAGACTTCCGCACGGGTTGACACTACCCATTTTGAATTACTCCAAATAGTACACAGGTATTATATCACTTTTTAGGGGCGATTCACTTCATTTCCAATAAAAAGCCGATCCGTTTGACGGCTATCTATCGGTCCAGTCAAAGAATAACGGTGATCTTTTTAATCACCGTTTCAGTTTCAATCAGTCCAAATAAAAATCGGCCCATTTATAAGTATGATACGTAATTAACCGCGCTGTTTTATTTTTCCCGTTGCAATTCGCGCCAAGCGATATCTTTCCGATAATAAATTCCGTCGAAATGGATTTGTTGCAAGTCCCGGTAAGCGCCATCGACCGCTTCCTGGATACAGTCTCCCAAGTGAACCACGTTGAGCACTCTGCCGCCGGCGGTTACAACGGATCCGTCGGCCAAAGCCTTGGTTCCGGCATGAAACACCACTGAATCGGCGATCCGCTTCAGGCCGCTAATGGGTTGGCCGGTCGGATATGAGCCCGGATAGCCCGGAGCTGCGGCTACTACACAGACCGCATATTGCCCATTTCGCCAACGAATCTTGGCCGGATCGAGTTTACCAGCGATAGCATCTAGGAAAATTTGGGCCAAATCCAATTCTAGCAATGGTAAGACCACCTGGGTTTCGGGATCGCCGAAACGGACGTTATACTCGATCACTTTCGGTCCGGTCTTAGTCAGCATCAAGCCCAGAAAAAGCGTACCCACAAAGGGAGTCCCCTCTCGGCGCATCGCCTGAATGGTAGGATCGAGGATCTCCCGGGAAATTCTCGCGGCGATGGCTTGGGTATAAGCCGCGGTCGGCGCATACGTACCCATGCCACCGGTATTCGGTCCGGTATCATGATCACCGATCCGTTTATGATCTTGAGCAGGTAGCATTGGCACGGCGCGGTTGCCATCGCAAAATGCCAGCAACGATACTTCCTCGCCTTCCAAATACTCTTCCACCACGATCGCGGCGCCGGATTCCCCGAAGACCCGGTCGGTCATGATCTGTTCCACCGCCTGAAAAGCAGTTGTTAGATCCAGTGCTACCACTACGCCTTTCCCGGCGGCCAACCCATCCGCCTTGATTACTACCGGCGTTCCAACCTCTTCAATATAACTTCTGGCCGCCACCGGATCCGTAAAACTCCGGTAACGGGCCGTAGGAATGTTATAGCGCTGCATAAACTCCTTGGCGAAGACTTTACTCGACTCCAAACGCGCAGCGGCCTGGGTCGGCCCATAGATCGGCAAACCGCGCCGTTGAAAAACGTCGACCGTTCCCTCCGCAAGAAAGGCGTCCGGACCCACTACCGTTAGGTCCACTTGGTGAGCTGCCGCAAACTCGGCCATCTCAGCGATCGAGCCAATCGTTATATTCTCAGCCAACTGGCCTGTTCCGCCGTTGCCTGGTACACAATAAAGCTTGGTGACCAACGGACTTTGGGAAAGCTTCCAGGCTAACGCGTGCTCACGGCCACCGCCGCCAATAACCATTACCTTCATTGCGGTTCCTCCTTGCTTAACAAGCCAATGGGAAGGTAAAATGCCGCTGTTATAAAACAGCGGCGATCCTTATCCCATCACCTTTGTATCGTATTTTCGACAAAAATAAGCTCGTAGCGATCTTTAACGTAACGGTTGACCGACAATCCTGCGATAGGCTTCGAGATATTTGGTACTCGTTTTTTGGATAATCTCTTCCGGCAGGACCGGGGCCGGGGGCTGTTTGTCCCAGCTCAAGGTCTCCAGATAATCGCGGACATATTGTTTGTCAAAGCTAGGTTGCGATTGGCCGGCTCGATACTCGGACAACGGCCAGAAACGAGATGAATCGGGCGTGAAGATCTCATCCACCACGGTCAATTCTCCATCGATCCAGGCAAACTCAAATTTGGTGTCGGCGATGATGATCCCGTCGGCTTCCGCCCGTTCCGCGGCGAACTGGTACAGCCGGAGCGAGTAATCTTTCAATTGAGCGGTGAGTTCCACGCCGACTTTGTTGCCCAACTCCGAGAAAGTAAGCGGCGCATCGTGGCCGGTTGCCTCCTTGGTAGTCGGCGTAAAAATCGGTTCCGGAAGTTTGCTGCTCTCGACCAGACCCGCTGGAAGCCTGATTCCGGATATCGCACCGGTCTGTTGATAATCTTTCCAGCCGCTGCCCGCCAAATAACCGCGGACAATGCATTCGACGGGAACGACCCGGCCTTTTTTCACCAGCATCGCGCGGCCGCGCAGCATCTCCCGTTCTTGGGTCGTCAGGCCGGGAACCTCGTCAATATCGGCCGTAATTAAATGGTTGGGTAACAGTTCCGTCGTCTGTTGGAACCAGTAGACCGATAATCCCGTGAGAACCCGGCCTTTTTCCGGAATCGCTTCATTGAAGACGACGTCGAATGCGGAAAGCCGATCGGTGGCGACAATCAATAAATGCTGATTCAGATCGTAAATATCCCGAACTTTGCCTCGCCCGATCATAGGGAAACTTTTCAATAAAGTCGTCGAAACCGCCATCATTAAACCTCCAGCTCGTTATGTAGCGCATTAAAATTCAGCGGGCACCAAAACGCACGAGAAGATCGCTTCGCTTACCATTTCATCACCGATGTAAGTCGCCGCTTGAAACTTGCCTATCTTTCCTTTGAACTTTTTTAAAATCACCTCAATCCGGAGTTGATCGCCGGGGCGAGCCGACTTCCGGAAACGGACCCATTCAATGCTGGCTAAAAGAGGATTTTGGCATTCTTCATCAAGCAGATCTTTCACCACGAACCCGGCGACCTGGGCCATCGCTTCCATTTGCAAAGCTCCGGGAAATACCAGGCTCCTTACGTCCGTATCGTTATTATAAAAATCATTGCTAGAAATGTTTTTGATGCCGATCGCGTGGTGACCGGTCTCGACCTCCAAAATTCGATCGACCAATAAAAAAGGATAACGATGTGGCAAAAACTCTTTGATCTGCTGGTTATCTAACATAGGGCGCCTCCCCATCAATGTTTGAAATGACGGATCCCGGTAAATACCATGGCGATTCCATATTGGTCGGCCATGGCGATCGAATCTTGGTCCCGAATGGAACCGCCCGGCTGAATGATCGCGATTACACCGGCCTTGGCCGCCTCCTCCACCGAGTCCGGCATCGGAAAATAAGCGTCCGAAGCCAAGCAGGCCCCTTTTACTTTTGCTCCCGCCTGATCAATCGCAATCTGTACCGACCCCACCCGGTTGGTCTGACCCGGCCCGATGCCAATGGTGCCATAATCCTTGGTGATCACGATCGCGTTGGATTTGACGTGCTTCACGACTTTCCAGCCAAATAAAAGCTCTTGCAACTCAGCCGCAGTGGGCTGACGTTTGGTGACCACTTTCAATTCGGACGGTTGAATCTCCGCCAGATCCAGATCTTGAACCAGTAACCCGCCGGCGACCTTCTTGAGGTCCAGTCCGGGCTGACGGGAAACCTGGCCGAGTTCGGCAAGTTCCAACAGACGGAGGTTCTTCTTATGGGCCAATAATTCAAAGGCTTCGGGCGCAAACTTCGGAGCAATGACAATCTCTAAAAACAATTCGCTCATGGCCTTCGCGGAGCGCAGATCGACCGGACGGTTGAAAGCCACGATTCCGCCAAAGATCGAAACCGGATCGCTTTCGTAAGCCTTTTGATAAGCCGCAAAAGCCGTTTCCGCCACACCGACGCCACAGGGATTGGCATGCTTGATGGCGACTACCGCAGTTTCCCGGTATTCCTTGACCATTTCAATCGCAGCGTTGGCATCATTAATATTATTGAATGATAATTCCTTACCGTGGAGTTGCTTGGCTGAAGCCACGGTACCGGGCAATATGGGATGTTCCACGTAAAAGGCGGCGTGTTGATGAGGGTTTTCGCCATAGCGCAATCCTTGTTGTTTATGAAAGGTCAACTGCAGCAAGTCGGGATGGCCGTCCTCATTGGGATTGTATTGGGAATTAAAATAATTAAAGATCATCGAGTCATAGGAAGCGGTGGTTTGAAAGACCTTTAAGGCACATTGCTTACGGAAGGGCAAGGTGGTTTCACCCTGGTTGGCTTCAAGTTCCGCGATAAGTACCGGGTAATCGGCGGGATCGACCACCACCGTCACATCGTGGTGATTCTTGGCGGCGGAGCGCAACATCGAAGGACCGCCAATATCGATGTTTTCGATGGCATCTTCCAAAGTTACCCCAGGTTTGGCGACCGTCGCCGCGAACGGGTACAGGTTAACCACCACCAGATCGATGGGCTGAATCTGCTGTTCCGCCAGTTGAGCACGGTGTTCCTCCGAGGCGCGAATGGCCAGCAAGCCACCGTGAATCGCCGGATGCAAGGTCTTGACCCGGCCGTCGAGAATCTCCGGGAAATGGGTCACATCGGAAATATAGGTCACCGGCAGACCGGCCTCTTGCAAAACCTTAAAGGTTCCTCCGGTAGAGATCATTTCGACGTCGGATGCGGCCAGAAACCGCGCCAGTTCGAGCAGACCGGTTTTGTCCGATACGCTGAGCAACACCCGCTGAATTTTTGCCATTATCGCTCCCCCTATTTAAATATTATATATGAAATTGTTTAAATGCCATAGGAATATTCATCGCGCAAATTCAATATAAATTCAGTCGCCACAGTCTTTAGAACGTACTCGCAGGCCGTCGACGACAAACCGCTCCCCCAATATTAGTTTTACCGCTTCCGGATAAATCCGGTGCTCAACCTGGAGTACCCGCTCCGCCAGTGAATCCAGCGTATCATCATCCCGTACCGGGACGACCCCCTGGGCAACAATGGGGCCGACATCGGTCTCCGGCGTAACCAAATGAACGGTTGCCCCGGAGAACTTCGCTCCGGATCGCAAGACCGCCTCATGAACATGGTGACCATACATCCCTTTGCCGCCGAAAGCCGGCAATAAAGCCGGATGAATATTCAACACCCGGTTTCGGTACGTATCAAAAAGGGCTGCGTCGAGAATCCGTAAAAAACCCGCCAGACAGACCAGGTCGATCCGCTGTTCTACCAACGCTTTGATCAAGGCCGCAGTATATTCGGCAACCGACGCAAACCCGCGGTTCTCAATCACCAGTGCCGGAATGCGGTGCCGCGCCGCCCGCTCCAAGGCGAAAACTCCGGCTTTGCTGCTGATTACCAGGCCGATCTCCGCTTCAAAAAAGCCCTGTTCTGCCGCATCGATAAGCGCCTGCAAGTTGGTCCCGCCGCCGGACACCAAAACGCCGATCCGTTTTTTCATGGCAGCTCCCTCCGCCTCACTTCACTCGATCACGACTTGACGTTCGCCCCGAACCACCGTTCCAATGAGATAGCTCTCGGGAACAGCTGTTTTGAATTCGCTGATCGCATCCGGAGCCAATACGGCGACCATTCCGATTCCCATGTTGAAGACCCGATAGGCTTCGGCATCGGGAACATTGCCGGCGCGCTGCAAGAATTGGAAGATAGGCAATACCGGCCAACTGCCCTTGTTGATCCGGGCCCCGCAACCTTCGGGAAGAATGCGCGGGATATTGTCGATAAACCCTCCGCCCGTCAAATGAGCCAGGCCTTTGCAGATTTTCCGGCCGATCAGGGGATAAAGCGCTTGAAAATAAGAACGGTGCGAAGCTAGTAGTTCCTCGCCGATGGAATGCTCCAGTTCCGGAACACGATCCGTCGGTTTTAGCCCCAGATCCTCAAAACAGATCTTTCGAGCCAACGAATAACCGTTGGTATGCAGACCCCAGGAGGGCAACCCGATCAGCTGATCGCCAGGTTGAATCGCCGCGCCAGTGATCAGTTCGTCCCGCTCCACCACTCCGACGATGGTTCCCACCAGATCGAACTCGTCCGCCGTATAAATACCGGGCATCTCGGCCGTCTCCCCGCCGATCAGCACGCAACCGTTCTCACGGCAACCCCGGGCTAAGCCGCTGACCACCGCTTCGATTTTGGCCGGGCGAACCACGCCGGTCCCGATATAATCCAGGAAAAACAGGGGCTTTGCCCCTTGGACCAGAATATCATTGACACAGTGGTTGACCAGGTCGTACCCGACAGTATCGTATTTGCCCAAGGCGAAAGCGATCTTCAGTTTGGTCCCGACCCCGTCGGTACTGGATACCAAAACCGGATTCCGATACTGTTCCGACGGGAAAGCGTAAAGCCCGCCAAAACTGCCGAGATCGCCGATGACTTGCTGATTATGAGTCCCCCGCACCAGTGTTTTGATGCGCCGGACCGCCTCATTTCCGGCGTCGATATCCACA
The DNA here is from genome assembly GCA_023400055.1 of Bacillota bacterium. Lineage (GTDB taxonomy): Bacteria > Bacillota > UBA4882 > UBA8346 > UBA8346 > Hydrogenispora. The sequence continues at coordinate 21,462 of JAEXFN010000036.1, read as the reverse complement.
CCGGCTGCTTTGTAAAGGTCAGCGATGACACTCACTCCTCCAACAAAAATTTGTCTCTGCTATCTTCTTGCGGGATGGCGATGGGATATTCGCCTTTAAAACAAGCCACGCAAAGATCTTTTTTGGGTTCGACCGCCCGGTATAAAGCTTCCAGCGAAAGATAGTTCAAGGAATCGGCCCCGATAAAACGGCGAATCTCCTCCACGGTATGCGAGGAGGCAATCAATTCTTTCCGGACCGAGGTGTCGATTCCATAATAACAAGGGAAGGTGATCGGCGGGGCGCTGACGCACATATGGACCTCCCGGGCTCCGGCCTCCCGCAGCAGGTGGATGATCTTGCCGCTGGTGGTGCCGCGGACGATGGTGTCGTCGATGATGACCACCCGTTTGCCCTGCAAGACGCTCTCGACCGGATTCAGTTTGATCCGGACGCCCATGTCCCGCAACGCCTGGTTGGGCTGGATAAAAGTCCGGCCCACGTAGGTGTTCTTGATCAAACCGATATCATACGGAATGCCGGAGGCCTCGGCGAAGCCGATGGCCGTCGACAACCCGGTATCCGGCACCGGAATCACCACGTCGGCTTCGTGCTGGAACGATTTCGCCAGTTCCCGGCCCATGGCTTTCCTGGCCATGTGCACGTTCAAGCCGTCAATGGTGCTGTCGGGACGGGCGAAATAAATATACTCGAAGATGCAAATCGCCTGGCAGGGGACTGGCGACAGATGATAGCTATGCAAACCGTCCCGGTCGATCAGCACCATCTCCCCCGGCTGAATATCCCGGATGAAACGGGCCCCGATACTGGTAAATGCACAGCTTTCCGAGGCCAGAATGTAGGCGTCGGCCAGCCTGCCGAGACACATCGGCCGGAATCCATAAGGATCCCGCATTCCGATCAGCACATCCTTGGACATCAGTACCAAAGAGAAAGAGCCCTTGAGACTTTGCGCCGCTTTCAGAATGGCATCGGGAAGGCTTTCCCGGCTATGACGGGCAATCAGGTTGATGATTACTTCCGTATCGGTCGTCGTCTGAAAGACCGACCCGCCATTCTCCAATTCTTTTCGAAGCTCCTCGGTGTTCACCAGATTGCCGTTGTGCGCCACCGCCAGCATTCCTTTGGAACAGCGGGCGAGCAACGGCTGAGCGTTGGCCAGCAGACTCGAGCCCGTGGTGGAATACCGGACGTGTCCGATGCCGATCCGGCCTTTTAGCCCGTCCAAAATATCCCGGTTGAAAACATTGGAGACCAGACCCATGTTTTTGTGGACCGACACATGGGAGCCGTCGGAAACCACCATCCCGGCGCTCTCCTGTCCCCGGTGCTGCAAGGCGTACAGGCCCAGATAAGTCAAGGCAGCGGCGTCGCATTCCTCGTCATTGCTGTAAACCCCGAAGACGCCGCAAGCCTCTTCGGGTTGTTCGTCCCATAAAAACTCGTCGGCCGGCTCTTCCCGTTGGACGTGGACCAAGTTTTCCCAACTCCTTAAAATTGCTCGTCGCAAAGTAGATTAAACCATCAACCGTTTTTCCCAAAGGTTGCAAAGATATTCAGTCTTCTGTTCGGCCCAGCCCCGATATTGTTCGGGATGTTCCAAGACGCCGCGCTGTTTCGGGGTCAGCCGCTCCCAATAGGGGAACAGTTCGGTTTTGGTCACCAGCAGCTCGCGGAGGGTTTTACCGGTCTGCTGCGCTTCCAGGGTCAGGCGACGAACCGCTTCATGGGCGTCGGGATGGCCGAGGGAGGCCAGCAGGATGTATAGCGGCTCGGCGATGACCATCTCTTTGGTCAGATCGAAATTTCGTTTCATCCGTTCGGTATCGACCACCAGTTTTTTCAGTACCCGCGTCAAACGGTCCACCGCCGCCACAAACCCCACCACGATTTCCGGCACAAAGCGGCCGGAGGCGGAGTTCGTCAGATCCCGCTGGTGTTCGGAGATCTGGTCAGCGTACAGGGTAATCATGCGCGGCATGAATTCTTTCCACATGCTCTTTACATGCTCGAAGTTCCAGGGGTTCCGCTTGTGAGGCATGGTCGAGGAGCCGACCTGGGTGGCTTCGAAGGCCTCGCCGACCTCCCCGATCTCGGTCCGCTGCAGATGCCGGATGTCATCGGCCAAGTTGGCCAGGACTCCGAAAGCAGAGATAATCGCGTGAATATAATCGGTCAGATATTCGGGCTCGACGATTTGACTGGAGTAAGTCGCCGGTTGCAGGCCCAATTCCCAAAGGACCTCGGTCTCAAACTCCAGCGGATCGTCAAAAAACAAGGAACTGGCATTATAAGCTCCGACCGCGCCGGAGATCTTGCCCCGCAGGTTTTCGGAGCTTTGTTTGACGGCCTCGATCCGGGTGCCCAACCGGCTGACATACTCGGCCATGGCAAATCCGAAGGTGATCGGCACGGCGTGTTGGCCGTGGGTCCGGCCCACTTGCAGCGTTCCTTTTTCGCGGCGGGCAATGGCGATCAGCAAAGCCTCCAGCTCCAGTAGCTTGGGCAGCACCACTTTCTCGGTGGCTTCCTTGAAGCGCAAGGCCGTGGCCGAGTCCATGATATCCACCGAGGTGGTGGTGAAATGGACATAGGGCCGGGCCGCCGCGCTCACCCGGCGTTGGATGCAATTGACCAGCGCCCGGATATTGTGTTTGGTCTTCTCCTCTTCCAGGTAAACTTCTTCCGGTTCGACCTCGCGGCAGGCCTTGGCCACCTCGGCGGCGATTTCCTGGCTGCAAAGGCCCCGTTTGGCCAGGACCCGGACCAGCGCCGCCTCGACCTTGAGCTCATATTGGATGTAGGCATTTTCGGAGAAAAATTCGGCCAATTCGTTGAAGAGTGCCTCGTTCGAAGCGCAATAGCGGTGATCCAGCGGGCTGAGATTTAAGAAAATGTCGCGTTCCAAATCGTTTAACCCCCTAAAAAATAAATGGGCGGATAGGTATCATCGAAACCTATCCGCCCGGGTTTTTATCCCTCTACGGTGTAACACCCGAAGGTGCCTGCACCACTTGGACCAAGCCCCGGTCAGCCGGGCGGAACCCTAGGTGCACTTCCATCATATAAAATTTACTTCTAAATCATAGCAAAACCGGGGCCGCTTGTCAATCAAACGGGTCGTTTTTTTAACTTGCTGTTCAAAAGCAAAAATTTTAAGCCCTCCGTATCCGCTGAATCGTCCCAGCCGAACGCCACCATCAGGAACCTTATCAAGGCACATCTTTAGCAACTAAATACACAAGTTCAATTACTAAAAGAGTATGCTCAGTTACTGAGTGAGTATCCCCAGTAACTAAACCAGCATGTTCAGTAACCGTACGAACTAATTCAGTAACTGAACGAGCTTATTCAGTTACTCAACGAGCTTATTCAGTTACTCAACGAGCTTGCGCAGTAACTGCGCAAGCATCTTCAACAACTAAGCGATCCTCCCCGGCAATTGAGCGAGAATTTTCAACAGTTCCCAGTGAAGCTTCCCTGACTAAAATTGAGTCGGCAGCGATTGGTTCGAGAAATCAAGCGATATCGTAAATGCTGCGGAGGCTGATTTTATCGCGCAGGGCGCCGGGCGTCAGGCGCTGGGATGCATCGGCCGGTTCGATTTCGACCGCATGGGATTGGCCAGCCGACAGATCAAAATAATTGTCGCTGAAGCGGCAGTCGATCGTCGGCGAGTTCAATGCCACGCCTTTGGCGAACGCTTGGGCCCGGACGGTGAACACCAACTTGCCGTCCTTCTCTTCTAGCTCCCCCTGGAGTCCCGGATCGACGAACTCGAAATACTTTTCTTTGACGAACAGCACCGTTCCCGAACTGAGGATCCGGTCATCCATCCGCAATTCAAATTCCAGATAACTTTGACGCCGCTCCGGAAAACCCGGCAGTTGATCGCCGAAATCCAGTTCCAGGCAGGCGGCGGCCGTCAACGGGGCGACCGCGACCAGCTGTCCGCCGGTCTTGAGCAGCTGCGAACGATGGTTCCGCAGTTTCCAGACGATCTCGCCATGCACCGGCTGCCGACTGTCGTTCGTGATATGCAGGGATACCCTGGTTCCATCCTCGCAAGCCGATAACAGCACTGGCGCGAAGAAGCGTTTGGCGTAATAATGAAGCGCCTTCCAGCGGCCGTAATAGTCGATGCTCGCCCAGGAGGCTACGGGCCAGCAGTCATTCAGCTGCCAATAGAGCGCTCCCATGCATTGGCCGCGATTGCGCCGCCAGTGCTCCACGCCGTACTTGATGGCCTCCGCCTGCAAGATCTGCGAGGTATAAAGCAAGGAATCGAAGTCCTTGGGATATTTGAAATTCTCCGAGAGATAATAGAGAATCTTGCCATTGGCCGACTGGTTCTTTTGATGCCGCTCCATTACATAGGAGAAGATGTTGCGGTCCTCCGGCAGGGTGAAGGACTCCACCGTTTTCAGGCAGGGAAACGACTGAAAACCGAACTCCGACACGAACCGGAAATAATAATTCCGGTAATCGGTGAACGGTTTTTGGCCGTGCCAGACGTCCCAATAGTGCACATCCCCCCGGTGCTCGTCGTTAGGATCCTCAAAACCGCCGCCCGATGACGGGGACGCCGGCCAGTAAAAAGTGTTGGGATCCGTCTCCCGGGCGACCTCGGGCAACAGGATCTCGAATTGCTTGATATAATCGGTGCGCAGTTTGGCGGCTTTGGAAAAGTCCCAATGCTCCCAGCCCCATTCCATCTCATTGTTGCCGCACCACAGGCCGAGACAGGCATGATGGCGGATCCTTTTGATGTTGTCGATAGCTTCCCGGCGGATGTTCGCCGCGAAATCGTCGCTCATAACATACACGGCGCAGGCAAACATCAGATCCTGCCAGACGATGAGTCCGTATTGGTCGCACAGATCGAAAAAGTAGTCTTCCGGATAAATGCCGCCGCCCCAAACGCGCAGGCAATTGAAATGCGCGCTGGCGCAGTCCCGAATCAGCCGTTCGGTGCGCGCCGGATTGCAGCGCGCCAACAGATTATCCTCGGGGATGTAATCGGCGCCCATGGCAAAGATCGAAACCCCATTCACCGCAAACTCGAAGGACTCGCCCCACTGATCCTGATCCCGCCGTACCGTCAATGTACGCAGGCCGATCCGGAAGGATTGGGAATCCAGCACTGTCTCGCCGTCCCGCAGCAATGCCTCGATCCGGTAAAGCGGCTGCTTCCCATAGCCATTGGGCCACCAGAGTTGGGGATTTTCGACTTCGATCGATAACTGATTCTCGGGTTGGACGCCGCTGCAATTTTGCACCATTCGGGAGCCGTCCGGAGCCGTCAGCCGGACCTCGATCGTCAAGGGACGAGGGTCCCATTGCCGGTGCCGGACTTGCACCTCCAAACGGACCCGGTCTTGGTCATCGCAGTGCCGCTGGGTCACGTACACATCTTCCAGCCTGCCCCGTTCGAACCCTTTGATGGCGATGTTCCGCCAGATGCCGGCGTCGGGAAGCTGCGGTCCCCAGTCCCAGCCGAACATCGAATGGCCCTTGCGCAAATGCTGAAACCCGGCCACCGCTTCCGCCGCGCCCCAGGTGGGCTGTTCGTTTTGCTTTCGGGCGACATAGCGCAACGGCGAGGCCAAAATGACCCGGATCGTGTTGGAACCGTTCCGCAAAAACCGCTTGACATCGAATTCATAACGCCGGTGCATATTATCGGTCTTGGCGATGGATACCTCATTGATCAGGATTTCGGCGAGCGTATCCAGACCGTCGCAGCATAACAGCACTTGATCGCATTCGAGCAACTGCGGATCGATCGCAAAGTCCCGCCGGTATTCATAGTCGTAAGAAGCGATCTCCAGCGCTCGGGCCTCATTGTCGCGGTAAAAAGGATCCGCGATTTTCCCGGCGTTCAATCGATCATTCAAGACCGAACCGGGCACCTGGCCCCGAATCCATTCGCCTTCGTCGGTCCTTTTCATCTCCCAAGCTCCGTTTAAACTCTGCTGTCGCAAATCGTATCCCTCCCAAGCGATTGATAATCCGGCGTCTTCGTTATTTTGAGAAAAAATTATTGCTTGCTCTGATTCAATTGCTCAATGAGCCGATCCAACTTGGCATCATCAAACGCTCCCGGCCCGCCAAAGGGAATCAGAGCGCGCAGGGGCAGGTAACGCAGGAGCGCGGCCGCCAGTTCATTGGCATCGGATTGGGCGGACCCAAGCAACGGGTTTTTTTCGCCAAACTCCTTTAATAGCTTTTGGATGATAGGCTTGGTGGCGGGACATGCGAGCAGATCGCCGACCAAGCTGTTTCTGGTGACCGGTTTGGCTATCGTCACGCTGGAACGGACGTGAACCCGTTCTTTTAAAAAGAGGTCGCGCGCGGACCCTCCGACCAGGATCTCAAATTGGCCGGTGGCAACGTGCCAATCCTTGATGTCCACGTTATAATAAGCGAAGGCCCTTTTATCCAAGGCAAAAGTGACCGTCTTCGCTTCGCCCGGGGCCAGGGCGATTTTGGCAAAGCCTTTCAATTCTTTGGGCGGCCGAATCACGGCACTGGCGACATCCCTGACATAAAGCTGGACGATCTCTTTTCCGGCCATGCTGCCGGTATTGCGAATTTTCACGGTGACATTGAGGAGCTCTGTGTCGGAAAGCTCTTTCTTGTCGACCGCGATCGCGGAATACTCAAAGGTGGTGTAACTCAAGCCATGACCGAACGGAAACAGCGGCGCGATATTTTTGGCGTCGTAATACCGGTATCCGACGAACTGGCCCTCCCAGTATTCCACCCGGTCCCCCTCGCCCGGAAAGTTCAAATAGGATGGATTATCGCTTAAACGCTTCGGAAAAGTCTCCGCCAATTTGCCGCAGGGATTGGCGGCGCCAAACAGCAGCCTGGCAACGGCTCCGCCCAATGCCTGGCCGCCCAGATACGCCTCCAGGACACCCTTCGCCTTGTCTATCCAGGGCATCTCCACCGGCGAACCGTTGCACAGCACGACCACCACATTGGGTTGGACCGCGGCAACCTCCTCGATCAGACGAGTGTGGTTTTCCGGTAAACGCAAGTGTTCCCGATCGAACCCTTCCGATTCATGGCGCTCCGGCAACCCGACGAAAAGGACCGCCACATCCGCTTGGCTGGCGACCGTCTTGGCCTCATTCAACAGCCCGGCGTCGACCGCGTCATCTTCCAGCGAATATCCGGCGGCATAACTGAATCGGGCGTCCGGTCCCGCCACCCTGCCAAGTTCCTCACGGATATTGTCCAACCGGGTCGGATGGACATGAGAACTTCCGCCGCCTTGATAGCGGGGGGTCTCGGCGAAGCGACCGATGATCGCAAAGGTTCCGGTCTTGAACAACGGCAAAATCCGTTCCTCATTCTTCAAAAGCACCATGCATTCTTGGGCGACCTCTCCCGCCAAACGGTGGTGCGCGTCCCTATCGTAAGCGCAATGATCCCGCCGGTTATCGGCCGCTCTAAAAATAATCCGCAGCAGTCTTTCGACCGCCCGGTCGAGGACCTCCTCCCGCAATTGCCCATTCTTTACCGCCGCGACAATCCGGCGCTCCCCGACGCCGTGACTGGACGGCATCTCCAACTCCAACCCCGCGGCCAGCGCTTTTTCGCGCCTGTCCACGGCTCCCCAATCGGATACTACCAATCCTTGATGGCCCCATTCTTCTTTGAGTACCGTCGTCAAAAGATATTCATTCTCCGAGCAATACTCGCCATTGACTTTATTATAGGCGCACATCACCGTCCAAGGCTCGGCTTGCTTGACAGCCCCCTCGAAACTGGCCAGATAAATCTCGCGCAAGGTTCGCTCGTCAATCACGGCATCCACCGACAAGCGGCGGTGTTCCTGATTGTTGGCGCAAAAATGCTTCAACGACGAACCCACCCCACGGCTTTGAACGCCCCGGATATGATGAGCCGCCATCTCCGAAGAAAGATAGGGGTCTTCCGAAAAATACTCGAAGTTCCGGCCGCACAACGGCGAACGTTTGATATTCGCCGCCGGTCCGAGCAGAATGGAGACTTGCTCCGCCAGGCATTCTTCGGCCAAGGCGTTGCCGACCCGTTCGATTAATGCCCGATCCCATGAACAGGCCAAGCCGGCTCCCGATGGGAAACAGGTCGCCGGAATGCTGTCGTCCAGTCCCAGCTGATCGGGATCGACTACTTTGCGCAATCCGTGCGGGCCGTCGGTCATCGTTATCGCGGGTATCCCCAGCCGGGCAACGGGTTTGGTGCGCCAGGAATCCAACCCTGAGCATAGTCCGGCTTTTTCTTCCAAGCTCATTTGCGAAATCAATTGTTTCAGGTCTCGATCCATTCTTCGTCCCTCCATCTCATTCATTTCAGGTCCTGATTGGCCGCGATATTCTTCGAGTATCGCTTCGTAATAATTCATCGAACAGTGCTTACTACGTTATTTCAGTTCCAGCGCGAATGGTATAAAGGTTATTGCCGTACCATAAAATTTATGTAAAAAATACATTTCAATTTTTTCCATTTTATAATATAATTAAGTATAACGTTTTAGTAACCGGTTTGCAATAGCAATAGATGCTGCTTTTTATCGAATGATGGCCGTAAAAAGCGATAAATAAAGGTTCGATTTCTGGCAATGTCTTGATTTGATTTGTCTTTAAAACTCGTCGCTTTTCTTTGATATAACGTTTTAGCAGAGTGCTAAACACAAAAAGAGTTCATCGTTTGAAAATGACCTGTTATAGAGATTCATTTTATTCTTCATAAACCCCGTCAACTGAGAAATAAAAACTCACTCCGCCAATAAATCGCTTCCCGGTCACGTCACCCGAGAATTTACCGCATCACAGCACGTACTATTCACATATCAAATGTCCCGGCCGTGAATCTTCACGAAATTACGGAACTCTGAGGCTTTAAGGGTTGGAGGTGTTGCAAATGGCCTTCTCTCCATAGGTTTCTCCGTGAATACCCCATTTACTCAGAATGAAACGCCATGCATCCAAACCCAAACTAAATCCCGGTTATTGCACATTTTGCTCATCACCTCACGAATGATCTTTCAAATCAAAACCGTAAGACGATTGCCCTCTTGCGGGGGTTAATCAAAAAACTATTGCGAGGTGTCAAAAGGATGAGATTTAAGAACAAACGAATGGTTAGCTTGTTATGTATTCTGACCTTGGTATGCTTGATGATGAGCCTTTCCGTTTTCGCCCTGGAGAACACGAAACGCAATGAAACCCTGTATCTCAACGGCATCGCTTGGGGCGCTCCCCCCAATTTCAACATGTTTACCCCGGATGCGGCTTTCCCTTGCAACCAGGACCGATTTTTAATTTACGAAGCGCTGTTCATGTATAACCAATTAACCGGCAATTTGGAACCGCTGGTCGGCAAGTCCTATACCTGGAATAGCGATAATTCGCTCACCGTGGAACTGAATAAAAACGCGCATTGGAACGACGGGGTCCGTCTGACCGCAGAGGATGTTGCTTATACATACATGATCGCCAAGAAATACCCGACTTTCTGGAGTACTTACCTGCAATATATCGACGACGTCAAAGTCACCTCCCCTTCCACCGTAGTGATCGTCCCCAACAAGAACAAGTTTAACCAATTGGTCATCCTCACCAGCTTGTGCCGGGTACCGCTCCATCCCAAACATATCTGGTCCAAGATTGAGGCAAAAGCCGGCGGCAAGATCGAGGGAATCCGCAAAGAATTCAACGGCAAACCGGTAGGATCCGGCCCGTATAAACTGTATTATTACGATGACACCCGCATCATCCTGGTCCGCGATGACAAGTACTGGGGCAAAGCATTATTCGGCAAATTGCCGGCTCCCAAATACATCAGCCATATCATTTTCAAGTCCAACGATGCCGGTAACCTGGCCCTCAAAAACGGCGAGGTCGACGTCTCCCAGCAATTCATCCCCAAAGTTTGGTTGATGTGGAGAGATAAATCTCCGATCAAAACGTACCTCGATGACTTCCCATATTATATCCCCGGTTCCACGCCCACGGTCTTCTTCAATATGGCCAAGAAGGGCCTCAATGTCCTGGAAGTCCGCAAGGCCATCGTCATGTGCATCGATTATAAGAAAATCGGCGAAGTCGCCATGAGCGGTTACACCGATCCGATTGTGCCGAGTATCGCGTTGAATACCCCGGCCGAATCCAAATTTATCGATGAGAAGGTCGTCAAACCGCTACGCTGGACCACCGATGTGGAAGCCGCCAATAAACTGCTCGATTCGATCGGCGCCAAGCCCGGACCGGACGGGATCAGGGTCCTGAAAGACGGAACCCGCCTCGGGCCATATGAGTTGGAGTGCCCGTACGGCTGGTCGGACTGGAATGCCTCCCTGGAGATTATCGCGCAATGCGCCAAGAAGATCGGCATCGAGATGCGGACCAAGTTCCCGGAGACTCCGGTATGGCAGATCGACCGGGCCAACGGCACCTTTGACATCGTGATGGACACTCCGTGCCCCTACCTGGGACCCGGCATGCCATGGGACCGCGCCCGATTCCTGATGTCTTCCGATGGCGTCCCGCCGATCGGCCAGGCCGCCTTCTGGAACTGGGGCCGTTTTAAAAACGCCCGCGCCGATGAACTGCTCGACATTATCCCCACCAAGAAGGACCCGAATGAACTGAAGACCCTCTATACCGAATTGGATAAGATTTTCCTGGAAAACGTGCCCGCCATCCAGTTGATGTACCGGCCGTGGATGTTCTATACGGTCAGCGAAAGAGTTTGGAAGGGCTTCCCAGACGCCAAGCATAATCCGAAAAAAATTCCGCCGACCATCTGCTGCGATCAGGCGGCCATCCGGATGCTTTACGATATCAGAAGTACTGGAAAGTAAGCTATCGGATAGATTTTTTGATGGGGACATTCCCGGGTGAATGGGTCTGTCCCCATTTCCTAATCCATGGATATTGTAAATTTATACCGATTAACAATTCGTTTGATTTGCTTGCGTACGTACATCACGAAATCTAACTGGAGGATATGATGAATCAATATCATAAATACCTGCTGAAAAAATTCTGGTGGTACCTTTTGACTTTCTTCATCGCCATCAGTTTAAATTTTTTTCTGCCCCGGCTGATCAAGGGGAACCCGGTCGATGCGATCGTGGCCAAGATGACCCAGGGGATGACCGATCGGGATCAGATCAAGGAATTTTACGTGACCTTTGCCAAAGAATTCGGCACTGATAAACCGTTGCTGGCACAGTACTTGATTTATTTGGAAAAACTCGCCCATGGCGACTTGGGGACATCCTTCAGCGTATATCCGCGCTCCGTTGGCAGCCTTCTCCAGTCGGCCATACCCTGGACCGTCGCGTTGCAGTTGCCGGCCATACTCATCGGATGGCTGCTGGGAAACCTTTTGGGAGCTTATTCCGCTTACAAGAAAGGGATCTTTGATAAGGTCATCTTTCCACTTTCGCTGCTGCTCAATTCCATGCCCTTTTTCGCCTTGTCCATCATTTACTTGTATGTCTTCGCGGTGAGCCTCCGCTGGTTCCCGCTCGGCGGCGGTTATTCCTATACTTTGGTGCCCAATCTCAACCTGGAATTCATCGGTTCGGTGCTGCAACACCATCTGTTGCCATTCTTATCCATTATGACCGTAACCATCGGCGGTCAAGCCATCGGCATGCGCGAAATGGCCATCTACGAATTGAACTCCGATTACGTTCTGAACAGTAAATTGTTGGGCATCAAGGACCGGAAAGTAATCCATTATGTCTTCCGCAACGCGATGTTGCCGCAGATAACTGGATTGGCGCTGCAAATTGGTTTGATGGTCAGCGGCGCCCTTGTGACCGAACTGGTCTTCAACTATCCGGGAATTGGTTCGCTACTCTTCACAGCCATTCGGCAACTGGATTATCCCTTGATCTCGGGATGCACGCTGATGATAACGCTGACCGTCCTCTTGGCCAACTTTATCATTGAGATCATTTATGGGCTCGCCGATCCACGGATCAAAACGGCACAGTTAGAGGAGGCGTAACCATGAACAGCACCATCCGGATTCTTTTAAAATCCCCGAAAGTCGTCTTCGGACTGATATTACTGGCCTGTATTTTAGTTTTGATGTTCGCCTATCCCCTGATCAACCGGGGTGATCCTTTAGAAATGGTTTCGACCGGTTTTGCAAACCCCGATGCCCAATACGTGCTGGGGACCGATAATTTTGGCCGAGACGTTTTACTGGAGCTGATGTATGGAACCCGGACCTCGCTCTATATCGGCTTAATTGCCGGAGTGATCGCCACCGCGATCGGTCTGACGCTCGGGTTGTTTGCCGGATATGTCGGCGGCATCGTCGATAATATCATTTCGACCATCAATAACATGTTTATTGTGATTCCCTCTTTTATCGTGTTGATATTGATATCGGTCAGCCTGAACACCCGGAGCGCCGCTATCATCGGGGTTATTATCGGCTTAACCAATTGGCCCTGGACCGCCCGGGCGGTACGCGCTCAGACGACCTCCCTGCGGCTTCGGGACCACGTCAATATCGCTAAAATATCCGGATATAGCACGCCGCGAATCATCCTCTCCGAGATCCTGCCCTATATCGCTTCCTATGTCGTCATGGCCTTCATCATTCAAATCAACTCCGGTATCCTTTATGAAGCCACCATCTCCATGCTCGGACTGGGACCGTTCAATACGATCTCGCTGGGCATCATGCTCAATTGGGCCATCATGTTTGAAGCAACGGCAGCCGGAGCGTGGTGGGCCTTTATTCCCCCGGCCTTGATCGTCACCGCGGTTACCTTCTCGTTATTCTCGATTAATACTGGGATGGATGAAATATTCAACCCCAAGATAAGGAGTTAGCCATGAGCAAAGCGTTATTGACAGTTCAAAACTTAAAAACCTATTACCGGACCCGGTTAAAGGAGTGTTTGTATGCAGTCGACGGGGTTTCATTGACGCTTGAGGAAGGAAAGATCTTGGGAATCGCCGGCGAGTCCGGCTGCGGCAAATCCACCCTCGCTTTGAGTCTGATGGGATTCTATTTCCCGCCGCTTTGTTTTCAGCACGGTTCGATCGTCATCGACGGCACCGATATCATGCAATTGGAATACGAAACCTTACGCCAGAAATATCTCGGGACCGAGATCGCCTACATCCCCCAGGCGGCCATGAACGCCTTGAATCCCACCCGCCGGATCATCCATTTCATTCGGGACATCGTCCGGGAACATCATGCCGGAATCTCCGATGCAGAGATCGACCAGAAGGCCAGGGAGCGTTTTGAATCCTTGAATCTGCCGGTCCGGGTCCTGAACTCCTTTCCTAACGAGCTGTCCGGCGGAATGAAACAACGGACCGTGATCGCCATCGCGACCATGCTCAATCCGAAAGTTCTGATCGCCGACGAACCCACTTCCGCCCTGGATGTCACCTCGCAAAAAGCCGTGATCAAGCTGTTAAAGAAACTCATCGCACAGCAGGTTGTCGCAGCGATGATCTTTATCACCCACGAGCTTCCGCTCCTCAGTCATGTGGCCGATGATATCGCCGTGATGTATGCCGGCGAAATCATTGAAAAAGGCGCGGCCAATGAGGTAATTTTCGATCCGCTTCATCCCTATTCCAAGGCTCTGATGGGATCGATTATCGCACCGGAAGAAGGCATTAAGACCCATAAGTTGACCGCCATTCCCGGCGCTCCCCCCAATTTAAAACAGATCCCCACCGGCTGCCGTTTTGCCGATCGCTGCCATTATACGGTCGATGCCTGCCGTGAACAAAACGTTCCCGATAAAACAGTGGGCTTTCGCTCATATAAATGTATTTTTGAGATCACCCAATTGAAGGAGATGGATGGACATGGGCTGCGACAAAATACTGTTTAGCGGCGAACGGATTTCCAGAGTGTTCGGTTATGGCAATAGCAGCGTCTGGGCCGTGAATGGGGTCGACTTTCAGTTCTATGAAGGCGAGATTATTTCGATCGTCGGCGAGAGCGGCAGCGGCAAGACCACCCTGGCCAAGATCATTCTGGGTCTTTTGAAACCATCGGGCGGTTCCATCCGTTATTTGGGCCAGCCGCGCAACCTCCGGACGCACCGCCAAAGAAACCGTTATTGGCGGGACATTCAGGCCATTTTTCAGGATCCCTTCTCCTCTTTCAACCAATTTCGCAAGGTCGAGACCCTGCTGCAGGATTGCCTTAAAATGCAGGGGGTGCGGCTGACAAAGGCGGAAGAGCGGGAGCGGATGAAAACCGCCTGTGAATTTGTGAACCTGAAATATGAAGAACTTCAAAATAAATATCCTTTTGAACTTTCGGGCGGGCAGATGCAACGGATCATGATTGCCCGGATATTTATGCTCAATCCGAAGATCCTAATCGCCGATGAACCCACTTCGATGATCGACGCCTGTTCCAGGTCGACCATCCTGGATATGCTGTTGAAGTTGCGGGATCAGAACCGGATGACCATCGTCTTCATCACTCACGATTTGGGGCTGGCTTATTACGTGAGCGATACGATTTACATCATGGAAAAAGGCAGAATCGTGGAGCAAGGCTGCGCTGACGAGGTGATCCTGCATCCCAAAACGGCCTATGCCAAACAGTTGATCGAGGACGTCCCGAAACTCAACCAGACATGGAACTTGGCCTGATGGATCGGAACATTGCCCTGTTCCATAAAACCGGAGCTGTCCCTGTAAACCTGCGGGACAGCTCTTTTTTTGAAAGGAAATCGGATTATTCGTATTCTGACTGCTCCGCCAGCTGTTTCACGATCGCCCGTCGGAATCGGCCCGGACATTCTCCCCAGTTATATGTTGATGATCGTTGATATGTTTGGTACAGTATTCGTACTCTCCCTCACAGAGTTTGCAGTACGTAAAATCCATCTTCGGATTGGTCTTTTCGGTGATGCCGCAGACCGTGCAACGATGGAAAGTCGGAGTCTCGGCAACCTGCGCAAAGAAACGTTTCCGATTCTGAGAGACCTGGCGGTTGAGTTTGCCGCTAGAGACTAGATCCGCGCCAAAGAACACAAAATAGTTGACCACCGAAGCCACGGCAACGGCTTTGCTCCCCAAGGAACCGGTTATTACGGTCCAGCCCAAAAGCGCCCAGTTCAACCAGGCCAGATATTTGACTTTAACCGGTAAGATAAAGAACAGCATAATCTGAAAATCCGGGAAAAGATACGCAAACGCCAAAAACAACGACAGATTCAGATAAACGCCGGTAGCGCCGCCGAAGATAAAGGCGACGACGATCGTGGCCAGCATTCCGATCAAATAATAAAGGTTGAACCGGAAGCTGCCCCATTCATGCTCCAGGTTAATGCCAACCATATAATAAAAGTATAAGGTAAAAATGATCCATAATGGCGAGACCGCTGGCGGGATAAAAATAAAACTGACCAAACGCCAGATCTGGCCGCGCAAAACCAGCGCAGGATCCAGTGTCAGGAAACGTATAACCAGACCGGTGTTGTCGAAGAGCATCAGGACATAAAAAACGGCATTCAAGACGATCACGTAATACATTAGATTTTGAATGGCATATTTACCAAAACGGCGTTCGATCCTGTTTAACCAGCTCATTTTTTGCACTCCTCACCCAAGCAAACTCTCAGGCTTTAATTTTCCTATCGGCCCAAAGGGTTAAGGCAAAATCATTTATTTCGATTTGGGTTCATTATGACAATTGGGATATAAGTTTAGCTTTCCATTGTCCATCTCATTTTACAAATAGCAAATTTCATTTACCAGCCTTTCATTAAACATCAGCCATGACGAAGCCTCTCCCCCGACTTCGACCTCAGCGATCAAACCGTTATTTTTCATCGTTCGGATGCTCTCCTGCAGCTCCATTTGGGGCCACCGCAGGATGGACCGGAGTTTTCTTTCGGGAATGGCGTGACAGTTGCGGATGGTCTGTTGCAGAATGTTGGCTCTGGCCGCCGCGGCCGAGGGCAGGTTAACTAAGGTCTCCGGCGGCGCTTGCCGTTCCACCAGATCCCAGATATGCAAAGTCCAGCCTTCCAGGGATCCCCCGGCGACTGTCAAGTAAAACCGGGTTTGCAAGCGCTCCAGCGCCGCCGTGAAACGCTGCCGCTTCCCGTCGAAGATCGATTTGGCCCTGACCCAGAGCTCGCGAGAATCAATGGGCCCATCCGTCGCGACAATTCGGTAAAGATCCCGTTCGGTCCGGTCCAGGCGGCCATTCTCATACTCATACTCCGGATCGCCGTCGGGGCCGTAAACCTTGAGAAACGACGGATACAACCGCCAATCGATGAAGGTGCCCCGGCCATGAATCAGTTTGGTATAGGCGCATAATTTTTGCTGAGGCAAGGTTTCTTTCCAGGCCCAAGCGCGATCAGTAATCGCAAAACCGAGCCAGGCCTCGGCCTCATCCGCTTCGGAGAGGCTGGGCAGCGGAATTCCGTCGATCGGCATCAATAACACAAATCCGCGTTCATTAATGAAACGGCAGGCCCCGGCGTCATCCCGGATGCGGCTGCCATTGTTCAAGCGATTCAATTTGGTGCGGATCCGCTGCAATTGATCCAGCGAGAGTCGTTGCTCGGACATTTCGTCACCCATTTTGCTGCCACTTTCTTTATGCTATTTTCCGCAATCATGCCAAATTTTCCTTCTCACGGACACCATAATTTGAAATTGACGAATCTTGTGAAACCGGACCCGCCCCTTCTTCCTACTTTATACAGAAATAATCTCTGTTATCCTCAGCTTGAATCGACACCGCTAAACACTATTTTGCCAAAAAGAAGGGAATATTGAACTGTAGCCGAATCATCTTCCATAACCATAAAGATTTAGATTTCAAAATAACGTCTGGAGGAATCCGTTTGACCAAGACCGAGAGGAAAACGGTGATCATTACCGGGGCTTCGCGAGGGATCGGCCGGGCGATGGCCGAACGGTTCGCGGCCCATGATTATCAGGTGCTGGTCAATTACCGTTATTCCAAGACCAGTGCCGAGCAACTGGTGGCCGGGTTGCGCAGCCAGGGCCATTCCGCGGAGCTCTTTCAAGCCGATGTCGCGAGCCGCGAAGAAGCAACGGCGCTGCTGGAATACGGTTTTAAGCAGTTCGGCGCCGTCGATGTGCTGATCAACAATGCCGGCGTGGCCCAGACGAAACTTTTTACCGAGATCAGCGACGGGGATTGGGACGAGATGATTGCGGTTAACTTAAAAGGCGTGTTCCACTGCTGCCAGGCGGCTTTGCGGTACATGCTGCCGCGTAAATCGGGCAAGATCATCAATATCAGCTCGATCTGGGGTATCAGCGGCGCCGCTTGCGAGGTTCACTACTCCGCGGCCAAGGCCGGGGTGATCGGTTTGACTAAAGCGCTGGCCAAGGAACTGGGACCTTCCAACATTCAAGTCAATTGCATCGCACCCGGCATCATTGCCACCGAGATGCTGGCGGGCCTCGCCGAGAACGAATTGCGGGAATTAAAGGAAATGACGCCCCTGCTCCGGTTGGGAGCTCCCGACGACATCGCGCAGACCGCCTTGTTTCTCGCTGCGGAGGCGGCGAACTTCATCACCGGCCAAGTCATCAGTCCCAACGGCGGTTTCGTGATCTGAGGTCCGGTTAAAAGCGCCAGCGGCGCTCCAACTAAATTTTCGTTCCTTTCGCTGCAAGATATAAAACTGCCCGTCATGACGCCGGGGCGCAATCCGCAGCCCGCCGCAACTGGCAGTTTTGCTTATGGATTTTAAAAGATTGGCGGCGCGTTGGCTCTTAAACCCGGAGCAAATTTGCCTAAATATTCGAATCCGGCGTTTCAAGCTTCTCCGTTTACTTGCCAGGGGGCGCATTTTCTGATAATCTCATTAATAATATAATCGCACCACTGAAGAAATCGGGTATAACGATGCTTTCGAAAACAGCGATCCGTAATCTGGCGGCTAACGGGCAGACCTATAGCCGCGGCCTGGATTATTATCAGCGTGGCTCGATCAAGAGTTATTCCTATTCGCCACAGGAGAAACGAATTTCGGCCATCGTCTCGGGCAGCGAACGGTACGCGGTGGAAATCGAACTGAATCAAGCCGGGGATGTGGTGGATTACAATTGCAGTTGCCCGGCTTATGCGCAATATGACGGCGCTTGCAAGCACACCGTGGCGGTACTGCTAAATTATCTGGCGACCTCGCTGCGGCTGGCTCCGGACTCCCTGAGCGAGAGCGATGCGGCGGAAACGAAAGATCTCCAGCTGCAACTGGTGCGCCAAAATGCCGAACCGCCGCAGTCGGACCCGCGCCTGGCGCTCTCCCGTTCGTTGGTTAGCAAGCTCATGGATGAGACCCAAACTGCCGCCGCCCCCAAAGAAACCGTTCAATTGCTGGTGATTTTGCATTGCGATCCCAAGTTTTCCCGTCCCGCGCCGTATCTTACCCTCCAAATGGGCAATGGCCGGTTCTACATGGTCAAAAAAATCGTCGACCTGATGGACGCAGTCGTTTACCGGCATGAACTTCATTTTGGCAAATCATTTGTTTTCCAGCCGCAGCGGCAATCATTCAAACCGGCGGATCAGCCGCTCATCGACATGCTGGTGGAGGCTTTCCATGACGAACATTTCACCCAGGGCCTGAACGTCTACTCCCTGTATAATAAGAACCTTTTTGAGCTGACCCCCTCCCGGCTGGAGCGCTTCCTGAATTTCGCCGGAGCCATGGAGAACGCGCTGTGGATGCGGGAAAACCACGGCGAAACGCGTCCCATCCGGATTCGGCGCGACGTACCGCCCTTTCAGTTACAGCTCGTTCCGGGCCAGGAACATCTGGAGCTGAAGCTGCAGGCGGAAAAGCCGATTTACACCCTGAACGCCAGACGGAATATTTTCGTATCCGGCGACTGCTTCTTCCTGCCGCCGGCCGCCGCCATCCAACCGTTGTTGCCGGTGCTTGAATCCTTCGCCAGGGTTTCCAGAACGGCGTTGCCCCTGACCGACGCGGACGCCGCGGCGTTCATCAGCCAAGCGGCGCCAGCCCTCCAAACCGTCTGCCGGCTGGCCATCGCTCCGGAGATCGAGGCACGTTTATCCCAGGAACCCCTGACCGTTTTGGCATGGCTGGACCGCTATGGCCGCGGGATCAGCGCCAAAGTCGTCTTTAAATACGGGACCAACGAATTAAATCCGCTCGCGCCGCCGCCCAGCGACTCCGCTGACACGCAACTCCTGATCCGCGAGCTGCCCCGGGAAGCGTCTTTCCTGGAGACGCTGAAAGCGGCCGGCTTCGAGCCGCGCGACGACCGTTATGTGCTCGAGGATGAAGAGCTAACCTACCAATTTCTCGTGGATACGCTGCCGGGGCTCCTGGACAGTGCCGAAGTCTACCGTTCCGAGGCCTTCGACAAGCTGCGGATCAAGCTGTCCCCCCGTTTTAACGGCGCCATCCGGCTCGATGAGTCCTCCGATCTGCTGGAGGTTTCTTTCCAAACCGACGATCTCTCCCCCGCTGAGCTGGCGGAGTTCATCGCCGCCATCCGCGAAAAGAGGCGCTATTACCGTTTGAAAAGCGGCGACTTCATCCCGCTGGAGCGGCCGGAGATCGTCGCGGTGGGCAAACTCCTGGCCCAACTCGGGCTGACCGGCAAAGACCTTCAAAAAAACCTGATTACCATGCCCAAATACCGGGCGCTCTACCTGGACCGCGCCGTCCGCGATTACAGCCGGGAGCGTTTCAACCTCAACGCCGCCTTTAAACAGCTGGTCCGTTCCGTCAGGGATCCGCAGGAAATGGAGGTCGAACCTCCGGCCGCGCTCGCCAGCGTGCTGCGCGATTACCAGAAAACCGGTTTGAAATGGCTGAAGACCCTCGCCGATTACGGCTTCGGCGGAATTCTCGCCGACGACATGGGGCTCGGCAAAACGCTTCAGGTCATCGTCCTGGTCATGGTCACGCTGGAACATGCTGCGCCCAAGTTGCCCTCTCTGGTGGTGGCGCCGACCTCCTTGGTCTATAACTGGCGGGAGGAGATCGCTAAATTCGCTCCGGAACTGTCGGTGTTGATTCTGGACGGCCCGAAAGAGGAGCGGGATCGCCTGCTGCAACAGGCGCCGGATTACGCCTTTGTCATCACTTCGTATCCGTTGATCCGCCGCGATATCGAGGCCATTCAGGAGCTGGAATTCGCCTTCTGCTTCCTGGACGAAGCGCAGCACATCAAGAATCCGGAAACCATCAACGCCAAATCGGTCAAAGCGGTCAAGGCCCGGCGTTACTTCGCCCTGACCGGCACGCCCATCGAGAACTCCCTGACCGAACTGTGGTCGATCTTCGATTTTATCATGCCGGGCTATCTTTACTCGCATCATAAGTTCCAAAATCAATTCGAAAAACCGATCGTTAAGGCCAACGACCCCGCGGCATTGGAAGATCTGGGCCAGCATATCCGGCCGTTCATCCTGCGGCGTCTGAAGAAGGACGTCCTGACCGAACTGCCGGAGAAGATCGAGACCAAGCTGAGCTGCGCCATGGCCGGGGAACAGCAGAAGATCTACCTCGCCTATCTGGCCAAGGCCAGGAATGAATTGGAGGCAGAGGTCGAAAAGAACGGCTTTGAAAAAAGCCAGTTGAAGATCCTGGCGCTGCTCACCCGGTTGCGCCAGATCTGTTGCCATCCCGGCCTGTTTATCGAAGACTACGGGGCCGGCAGCGCCAAGCTCGAACTGCTGCTGGAACTGGTCCGGGATTCGCTTTCCGGCGGTCACCGCCTGCTGATCTTCTCGCAATTCGTGACCATGCTGGAACTGATCGCGGCGCAATTGCGGCAGGAAGGAACCGGTTTCTCGCGCATCGACGGCCAGACGCCGGCTCAGGAGCGCCTGCAATTGGTGAATGCCTTCAACGCCGGCCAAACCGAAATAATGCTGATTTCGCTGAAAGCCGGCGGCACCGGTTTGAACCTGACCGGCGCGGACACAGTGATCCACTATGACCCTTGGTGGAACCCGGCGGTCGAGGATCAGGCCACCGATCGGGCCTACCGGATCGGCCAGCGCAACGTGGTTCAAGTTTTTAAATTGGTAACCCAGGGCACCATTGAGGAAAAGATCTATGCCATGCAGCAACGGAAGCGGCAATTGGTGGACGCGGTCATCCAGCCGGGCGAAAATTTTCTGGCCAAAATGACGTTGACGGAGATCCGCGGCCTGTTCGCGGAGTAAAGACTGCTACAGCTCCTCAACAGGCCATACCGGCTCTACAAATGAATCTTGAAACTCGCTGAGTGACTGAGCAAGCTCTTTCAGTCGCTCAGCAAGCTCTTTCAGTCACTCAGCAAGCTCTTTCAGTCACTCAGCAAGCTCTTTCAGTCACTCAGCAAGCTCTTTCAGTCGCTCAGCAAGCTCTTTCAGTCGCTCAGCAAGCTCTTTCAGTCACTCAGCAAGCTCTTTCAGTCACTCAGCAAGCTCTTTCAG
>JAEXFN010000002.1 GCA_023400055.1 Bacillota bacterium | reverse complement strand
CTCAACAAGCTCTCTCAGTCACTCAGCAAGCTCACTCAGTCACTCAACAAGCTCTCTCAGTCACTCAGCAAGCTCACTCAGTCACTCAACAAGCTCTCTCAGTCACTCAGCAAGCTCTCAGAGAATGCCCTTCGAGTCCGCCAACCGTATCCGGATGTTTAGCCGCTCCCGCAACGGCGGCAACCGTCGCCGCACTTTTCCGATCCATTCCGGAAGCTGCGGCGGCTCTGGGATCAGCGACAACCGCCAGGGAATGAAACGGCCATTGCCGCGGCGGAGCGGTGCTACGATCCGCCGGGAGCGCCGGGCGGAGATGAAACGGCGGGAGCGGTTGCAATCGCTGCAGCCGCTCCCGCCGCCAAGGGAGGAGTGGTTGGTGCCGTGCCGGATGTTATAACTTCAGATCGATGCCGCTTTTGCCCTCTTTGAGCATCAGCTCGACCAGAGTTACCGGATGCACGCCGGCCTTCACAGCCGGGGTGCCGTGCTTGTGAAGATTCGAAAGCGCGATGCGTTGCGACTCGGGCAGGAACCTCCGACCAGACCGCGTCGGCAGCTGTGTGGTCGTGCCGACGTCAATGCCCGTACTCAGCAGCTCATGCATCTTCGATAATGCCATATACGTTATATATGTGTTAGATATTATATTGTTAAAGTAACATTGCTATGATATTTTGTCAAGAAAATTACTAAAATTTTCAGTAACAAGTCACGAAATCTGCTATTAACTGTACATTTATCGTTCTTCGATTGACTTTCGAGAAGATGAAGGCCGATCGTCAACGCTAGTAACATGGTCCTTACACGACCGGTTGCAATGGAGTTAACCCGGATAATGGGAAGCAGGGTTGTGAACGAGCAGGGAATTGAGGTTGGAAACCGAATGTAAATATTGGAAGAAGCAGTTTTAGCGAAAAAGGGAGCCGGGACATTGCTCGATGCCCATGTCCATCTGGAGCGGGGACCCTATACGCTGGAATGGATCGGCGAGTTCGTGCGGCAGGCGCAACGGGTTGGCGTCGACCAGTTGTATCTGTTGGAACATTCGCACCGTTTCCGGGAGTTCGCCGCCATTTACCGGCGCCGGGTGGACCGGGCGGATCCCGGCTTCGGCGCATATCAGCGCGCCTGGCTGGAACGTAAAATGACCGTCAGTCTGGCGGAGTATGTCCGGCTGGCGGAGGCAGTCCGTAATGCGGACTTTCCTATCGCCGTCCGCTGCGGTCTGGAGGTTTGCTATTTCCCCGGCGAAACGGAAGCCATCCGCGCGGTCGTCGCCGGTTATGACTGGGACTTCCTCACCGGTTCGGTTCATTGGATCGACGGGTGGGGCTTCGATCACCCGGCCACGCAGGCCACCTGGCTGACCCAAGATGTGGACGCCGTTTACCGACGCTATTACCAAATCATGGAGGAACTGATCGACTCCGGCCTGTTCAGCCACTTGGGACACCCCGACTCCCTCAAATGCTTCGGGCATTATCCTCAAACGGACCTTACCGGAACCTACCGCGCGATCGCCCGGCTGGCCCAAGCCCATCGTCTGAAAGTGGAATTCAACGCCGGCTTGCGGCTCAATTACGGCCATCCCGAACTGGGCCTGAGCCCGGCCTTCCTGGCCCAACTCCAGGCGGCCGGGGCTGAGCTGGTCACCGCTTCCGACGCGCACCGGCCCGAGGATGTCGGCCGTTACCTCCGGGAGGCGGAGGCGATGATCCGGGACAGCGGCCCAATTAAAAGCAGCCGCCGCTAATCGGCGGAATAATCCGGGTATTGCTCCGGCGCCCTCCCTTTGCCGGCCACCAGCTCGGGACCTGCTAACGGCTCCTCGGTCTCGTAAATCTCCTCCAAGCTGATCCGGAAGCGCCATTCATCGCCGAAATCGAACAGATATAAAAACTGTCCTCCCAGGCTCAACCCCAACTGGCCGATGAGCGCCCGGTCGGCGTACGGCCCCCGCTCACTGCCGGGCGAATTGATGCGCTGCTGGGAATAGGGCTTGCCGTCCATAAAGAAGGCATACAGATGATCGTCGGCGAAACCGTACGCCCCTTGAATCGCCTGATGCAGATCGTGCAGGGTATGGTTGGCCGACAGCTTGATCTTGCGCCAGACGCTCCCCGCCAGGGCTACTTTGAAAAGATAATTGCCGGGCAAAGACGCGGCGACGCCGCTCTCCTCGCTGCGGTCTGGCCCGAACTCCAGGCGCAGCGCTTCCGGCTTGGCGAGGCTCAGGCGCGGCGCTTCCCGGCGCCTCGGCCGCTCCTCCGTCGCTGCCGAGACCGGTTGCCCGTCGTCGCGCGCGGGGGCAGCCGGTTCTCCGGGCGTATGGCCTTTGAGAAACCATTGCCGGGTGCCCTGATAAAGGTCGCGCAGCAGGTTGCCGCATTCCCGGGACGCCTGAGGGTCCGGGAGGGCCAGCCTCTGCCGCACCAGGGCGAAGAGTACCTCGAAGGCCATGCCGTTTTTGATGGCGTATTCCCAATCGCTGACGGTCTTTGCCGCGATCTCCTCCGCTTCCTGCAACTGGGCGGCCAAAAACTTCACCAGCCGCAGGAAAGGGAGGCTCGGCTCGTGAAAACCCGGCGCCCCGGCCCGACTGAGCGCGTCCCGGTCCGGCGCATAAAACGCCAGTTCGGGATGGGCTTCCTGAGCCGCCTGCACCCGGCGCCAATCCAAGACGCGCTGGTGGGCCATTCCAAAATCGGTGCGCCGCATCACCCGGTAATATTCGGCCGCGCCGGTCAACACGGCGACCAGCTCCAGCGGTTCCGCGGCCGGGCCGGCCGTGAGTTCGGCCAGCCAACGCGCCAGCCGCGCAAAGGAAACGGTCCCGTAATAATAGAGCAGGCCTTGACTGAGCGCGATCCAAGCGGTATTCCGCTGCACCAGCCGCCGGTAAGCATCGGAATCGTTCTCGACGAACAGCGCCGCCAGCTCCGGCGGGATCATCAAAATCCGCTTGCCGTCATGGCTGCCCGAGAAGAGCAGGCCGCGACGTCTGAAATATTCGACCTGTTCCAGCTGGAGGTCGAACCGGCTGCAGAATCCGCCGTTGGCGACGATCGATTTCACCAGCTGGTATTGGTTTTTATCGAAGACCGCGAACAACTGGGCGGCCCGCTCGACCAGCACGAAGACCAGGTCGGCGACGAGCGCAGTTTTCTTGGGGCCGCGCCGGCCATGCCAGGCGCAATTGCGCCGCACGGCGGCCAGTTCCTCTTTGGACAGCCCGGCCAATAATGCGGTATAGGAGGCGGCAAGATCGAGTTCCCGCCATAATTTGCGTTCCCGGCTCTGCCGGAGCTCCGCCTCTTGCAAGCGGGCGGCCTCTAAGGCTTCCGCCAGGATCTGACACGCTTTCGGATCGATCTCCAGTTGCAATGTGATTCACACTCCACTTGAGTTAACCAGCATTCATGGCATTTTTAATATAAAAGGTTTCTAGCTTTATATTTTAGCAATAATACGCCGAATAAGCAAAACGTTTCCCAATTACAAAACTCCGTTCCAACAACGGAAACGGAGTTTAAACTTAACAATGGCTGAGCCGGAAGAATGCAATTCGCTGAACGCGTTGTGCTAGAAGCAAGGGATATATAGATCATGTCAATATGGAAAAAGTAGAAATAAGCAATGATTAAGTCAATGAGAACCGATGGGGCTATTTCTGCCCCCATCGACTTTCAGAGCATCGCTTTCGTTTCCCCGCCTATCTTCCTTCACTCTAACTTCATTGTCCAAACCAGGATTAGTCAGGATTTCACGGATTCAATGGATTTAAAATCGGTGCCGTCGAACGCTCTCCATCACGTCCATTCATAGAATGATTATCTTTGTATCGCCAACATTTACGGCCTAATTCCAAATTATTTAATGGCGGTTTTCTCCAAAACCCCGTCATTTTCTCGATCGAAGATTTCCGCGACCCGCCGTTGATATTCATTCAGTAAGCCATCCAATTCAATGCTGGCGTCTAAAACTTGTGGATCGGTACAACCTTTTTCATTCCATAACCGATGCATCTGGTCGCGGACAATCTCGATCTGTTCATAGAGCATTTGTAAAGAAACCGTATCCGTATGAATGGACATCTTCGTTCGATACCTCAATTCGCAATTCAACCGGTCCCAGTGATAATCGAGTTTTTTTGGATCTTTGCTTCATATAAGGCCCGATCGGCTTTTACCAGCGCGTCTTGTAAGTCCCGGTCCGATCCTAGTTCGGCGATTCCCGCGCTTATCGTCAGTCCGTAAGAAGAATGAAATCTCGCTTCAACCCTTTGGCGTATTCTTTCCATGATCTCGGATGCGTCGGCCAAAACGGTTTCCGGGAAAATGATGGCGAACTCATCCCCGCCCCAACGGGTGACGATATCCGCCTCTCTGGTGTTCATTTTCAATAGAAAGGCGAGGTCGGATAGGATGGTGTCCCCCATAGCGTGACCGTAGGTATCGTTTATCGTTTTAAAATCATCGACGTCAACCATTGCGATGCATGATGATGTTTTCTTCTTGTGCGCCCGCACCTCTTCCCGGTTTAGCCTCGAATGGAAATATCTCCGGTTGCGCAAACCCGTCAAAAAATCCGTGTGGGAGTTAATGCTCAATTTGCGAATCAAACCGCCGCTAACAACTCCTCCGCTGGCCAAAATGAAAACCATTCCCGCCCATAGCCAGCCCCGGTCACCAACCGAGCAAACCATATCCAGATAATATCCAGTTAACCCTATGATTGTCCCAAATAACATCAGTATCAAGGGAGCATAATTGTAAAACACGCCCATTTACCCTCTACTGAAGCGAAAGTAAAAAGATTGTCACCAAAATAGCGATTCTTTTTAGGCATTTCCTGACAATTTAATCCTTATTATACCATATATATCTTTAAATTAGAATATTTATATCTAATATAAGCAAGTGCATTGATTTGATTCCCTCCGTATAATGGACATAACAAGTATTCATAACCATCTGGGATTAGGAGTGCATTGAATCAATGCGGAAAAAAGACAAAGATAAGTTTTTTTCGATATACAAGGAAGTCGGACGCAGAATCGCTTTTTTTCGCAACCTGCGCGGATTGAGCCAGGAAGAACTTGCTGCGAAAATCGATATTAGCGCGAGTCATCTAAGCAAAATCGAAGCGCCCAACATCCAAATCAGTTTTTCATTCGATATGCTTTTATTAATTGCCGAGGGATTGGACCTCCAGGTTGCGGCGTTCTTTGCCCCAGTGGATACGATCAGCGTTCATTTTGACAATCAATTTTTTGAATAGCGAGACAGGCGGATCGATTTGAAGGATAATTTTTTAGAAAAATATCGGACCGATAAATAACTGGTTTAAAAAATAATATTTGTAACTGTCTGACTAAATAGGAATGCGCCAATCCGTGTGGAAAAAGATAAGATAAGTTTTTTCCGTACATGAGGTATCTTTGCTTTACCCAATTTTATCTTTTAAAGGAGGCAATTCTATGAAATTCTGCTGGAGCACTCTGAGAGTAAAAAACTTGGAAGAATCAATCGGGTTTTACACGGACGTCGTCGGACTCGAGGTGGTAAACAAATTTAGCGCCGGACCCGGAGTGGAGATTGCCTTTTTGGGCAGCGGCGAAACCAAAATCGAGCTCATTTGCGACGGCGAGAGCAGGGATTCCAATGCCGGCACCGACATTTCCTGGGGATTCGCAGTCGAGTCGCTTGATAAGGCCCTGGCACTGGTCAAAGAAAAAGGCATCCCGGTTGACGGCGGCCCGATCCAGCCGAACCCCCATGTAAAGTTCTTCTTCATCAAGGATCCCAACGGCATGAAAATACAATTGGTGGAAAATATTACGTAAATCAATGGGTCGTGCGGGGTCGCGAGTTTTGCGGTTAATTCGATGCACCGCTGTCCCCGGGGTCCTTCCCGCCCCTTACTGTTTTGGCTGATACTTTCTTGACTTATCCACAGCCAAGACCATTAACCTCATTCAACGATCTCGTTTATCCACAGAAATAGATCACTTATTCACAAAAAGAGCTCTTTTATTAACAAAATGAGCTTAGTTATTCACAAAATGAGCTTGTTGAGCGATTGAAAGAGCTCTCTTATTCACAAAATGAGCTCATTTATCCACAAAATGAGCTTGTTGAGCGACTGAAAGAGCTCTTTTATTCACAAAAAGAGCTTACTTATCCACAAAATGAGCTTGTTGAGCGACTGAAAGAGCTCTTTTATTCACAAAAAGAGCTTAGTTATCCACAAAATGAGCTTGCTGAGTGACTGAGAGAGCTCTCTTATTAACAAAACGCTCTCTTTTACTAACTTAACTTTCGCAGGGAAAAAGAGAGGAACTTTTGGATGCTTGTTTCTATGGCCCACGGTTCCGTCGGCGGGTTACTTTTTTGGCGTCAAAAAAGTAACCAAAAAACCGTTGGAACCTACGGATTCCAAGCCTCCCTTATGCATCCGGTAATCGTCTTCGCCATCCCTGGCCTTCTGTCTGGCTACCGGGTCTTGGCTTTCGATGTCCCCTCCGCTGGCGACCGCTGTTTTTCCTCCAGGAAAAGAAGCGTCGCCCGCCTTCATCCTTGAAGGCGGCGGGTATACGAAAATTAAGTGGCCCGTACATAGCCATCGGAATAAAGATTAAGGTTTGAATGACACCCGTCTCCAAGGAGGGAGACGGCGCCGCTTCTTTTCAGGAGGAAAAACAGCGGTCGAGATCGGAAGCCTGCGCTTGGTTGCCAGTCAGATTGCCATGGATGGCGGCGGCATGCTAAAACCCCGGATGAATTAGGAAGGCTTGGAACCTAGGTTCCAAGTCGGGGGATTCCAAAGGGTTTCCGACCAAACCCTTTGGTCCTGGGGGTATGGGGGCAGGAATAGTCCCCATTGACCCTCAGTCTCTTACATCATTCTCCAGGACTGCGCTTTCTTCTTCCCGCCCAACTTCCACCGGCCCAACTTCATTGTCCGAACCAGGATTAGTCAGGATTTCACGGATTCAATGGATTTAAAATCAGTACTGCCGGACGCTCTATTATGTTCATTCCATTGGATGATTACCTTTTATCGTCAATATTTACGACCCCCAATCACAAATTATTTAATGCCGGTTTTCTCCAAAACCCCGCCACTACCCCGAACGAAAATATCCGCAACTCGCCGTTGATATTCATTCAGTAAGCCATCCAATTCAATGCTGGCGTCTAGAACTTGCGGATCGGTATAACCTTTTTCATTCCATAACCGATGCATCTGGTCGCGGACAATCTCGATCTGTTTATAGAGTATTTGTAAAGAAACCGTATCCGTATGGATGGACATCTTCGTTCGATACCTCTATTCGCAATTCAACCGGCCCCAGCAATAATGAACCAATATTATTGAGTATTCAGTATGCGCTTAAGTATCTTTCTGTTAAATTAAGTAGCTTTTACCATTCAATTATACAGTCATTGCAATATAATTGCAATAAGTATCATTATTATTGGAACATGTTTCTTTTCTACCACCTCTATAATGAGATAAAGAGGTGGATATGTTTGAAGGATAATTTTTTAGAAAAATATCGGGAGATCGGCAGAAGGATTGCTTTTTACCGTAACAAACGGGGTATTTCACAGGACGTTTTGGGCGAAAAAATTAGTTACAGCAAAAGTTACATCAGCAAGATCGAGGCATCCGGCTCGGACGTTTCTTATTCATTGGATATTTTATTTGCGATAGCGGCGGGGTTAGAATTAGATCCGGTGATTTTTCTCTTGCCAATCAGTGAGGAGAATTTCGAGAAATATCGGACGGATAAATAAGCTGATTTAGAACTTGCTGATCAGCATATTTATCCAATGATTAAAAAAGAGCCATGGGATATACCATAGCTCTTTCGTCCTTCTTTTTTCTTTATTCCACCGTCACGCTCTTCGCCAAATTCCTCGGCTTATCCACATCGCACCCTCTGGCCTTGGCCGCATAATAAGCGAAAAGCTGTAGCGGCACCACCGCCAGGATCGGCGTCAGCATGGTATGAGTCGCCGGAATGTGCAGCACATAATCGACCGACTGGGCGGTCTTGTGGTCGCCGGCCACCGCCAGGGCCACCACCGTGGCCTCGCGCGCCTTGACCTCCTTGATGTTGCTGATCATCTTCTCATATAGCTCGGCCTGGGTCACCAGCGCGAAGACCGGCACGCCCTCCACGATCAGCGCCAGGGTGCCGTGTTTCAACTCCCCGGCCGCATAGGCCTCGGCGTGAATATAGGAGATCTCCTTCAGCTTCAGCGCGCCCTCCAGCGAAACCGCATAATCGAGGCCCCGGCCGATGAAGAAAATATCCTCGCTGTCTTTGAAGTCCCCGGCGAACTCCTGGATCTTGGTCTCGGTATTGAGCACCTTCTCCAGCTTATCCGGAAGCTTGAGTAGCTCTTCCACCAGCGCGATCCGCTCGGTCTCGCCGATAGTGCCCCGCTCCTGCGCCAGATAAATGGCGAGGAGGTAAAAAGAGAGCAACTGGGTGGTGTACGCCTTGGTCGAGGCCACCGCGATCTCCGGCCCGGCCAGGGTCAGGATCAGATCGTCGGCCTCGCGCGCCACCGAGCTGCCCACCACATTGGTGATGGCCAGGATCCGCGAACCGAGCCGCTTGGACTCGCGCAGCCCGGCCAAGGTGTCGGCGGTCTCGCCCGACTGGGAGACGATCACCGTCAACGAACCCGGCTGCACCAAAGGCTGGCGGTAACGGAACTCCGAGGCCAGCTCGGCCTCGACCGGGATTTTCACCAGTTTCTCGATGAGATACTTGCCGACCAGCCCGGCGTGGTACGCCGTGCCGCAGGCCACCATGTGGATCTTGGTCAGATTGCGGACCAAATCGGGATCCAGCTTGACGCCGGGCAGCACCACCTTCATCGTCGTCCGGTCGATCTTGCCGGTCAGCGTATCGCGGACCGCCCGCGGCTGCTCGTGGATCTCCTTGATCATGAAATCCTCATAGCCGCCCTTCTCGGCCGCCTCCAGATCCCAGGCCACATGAAACGGATTCTTGGCCACCGGCTCACCCGTGAAATCAGTCACCTGGACCTGGCCGGCCCGGACTATCGCCATCTCCCCGTCTTCCAGAATATAAATCTCCCGCGTATAAGGGAGCACCGCCGGAATATCCGAGGCCACGAAGTTCTCGCCCTCCCCCAGCCCGATAATGAGCGGGCTGGACTTGCGGGCCACGATCAACCGGTCCGGCGCGTACTCGCTGATCACCACCATCGCGTAAGCGCCCTCGACATGGCGCAGCGCCTCGCGGACTGCCGCCTCCAGATCGCCCTGGCTCTGTTGATAATACTCCTCGATCAGATGCGGCAGCACCTCGGTGTCGGTCTCCGAATTGAAGATGTGCCCCTTCTCCTGCAGCACTTCCCGCAGCTGAATATAGTTCTCGATGATCCCGTTATGCACCACCGCGATCTTCTGCTGACAATCGTAATGGGGATGAGCGTTGCGGTCCGAGGGCCGGCCGTGCGTCGCCCAGCGGGTGTGGCCGATCCCGACCAGACCGGAGAGCGGATGGGCGGTCAGGATCTCCTCGATCTTGCTCAGACGGCCGACCGACTTCTTGGTGGTCAGCTTGCCATCATTCAAAATGCTCACCCCGGCCGAATCATAGCCCCGGTACTCCAGCCGTTTCAAACCGTCCATCAAAACCGGCACCGCCGGTTGTTTGCCAATATATCCAACAATACCGCACATGCGGAATTCCTCCTTTAAATTAAATCAATTTACCCAGTCGCCAGGTTTCCAGCTGAGTTAGCTTTCCCAACCCTATCTATCGCGATAACTGATTTGGACAAAACCGCCCGCAGCGATCGGTCGAACCAAGGTTTGACTCCCAAACCGGTCCCGCGGCGTCCAAACGATTTTTTGCAACAAAAAAACCGCTTTGAGCAGCGGTCGTTACAAACTTAGCGATTCGATTCAAGGGTAAAACCGATTAAGCCCTGGGAAACATGCCAAAGTCCCAGCGCCTCCAAAAGGGTAGCCACCAACCATCGCTCATGCTAAAATAAAGCACGTCAACATAAGCCATAAACGAACCTCTGCTCAAAGAATTATTCAATTCACCCAAGAACCCTATTGTCCCTGGCATCGCTGCCGGATTTGTCGGGCCTTTTACGATGGTGGTCCACCGGGGGTCACCCGCCGATTCTTCCGAGATCCCCCTCCTCGTCAACTCTCCCCAAAACATTCCCCAATCGACTGCAACTACGGTCTCCATGGGAGAGCCCTGGCGCTAAAAATGATTCAAATTTGCCTTTACCCCGATCCATCAGCTCCTCTCGTCGATTGACTTTCCAGGCGTCTTGCCGGCATCACTCCTTCATCCTATTTATCCGGCATGCCCATTTTGACATACCACGATGCTCTATTTTACCATAAATTTTTTTAAAAAGGAACCGCCAAAATGCGGGGCGGCCTCAGCCGCCCAACTCGTTCCGGATCGCGGCCGTGATCCCGCCTACCAAGGTATGCAGCTCCGCCTCATCCGGCCCCTCGGCCATTACCCGGATCAACGGCTCGGTTCCCGACGCCCGAACGAAGACCCGGCCCTTCTCGCCCAGCACTGCTTCGGCCCGGCCGATCGTCGCCTGAATCGCCGGCCGTTCCTGCCAGCCTTCCTTGCTGGCGACCCGGACGTTCTCCAGCACCTGCGGGAAGCGGCGAATCTGCCCGGCCAACTCCGCCAGGCTCTTGCCGGATTCCACCACCGCCGCCACCAGTTGCAGGGCGGTCAGAATGCCGTCGCCGGTACTGTTCTTATCGAGGAAGATGATATGCCCGGACTGTTCGCCCCCCAGCACCAGGCCCTGCTCACGCAGCGCCTCCAGCACGTAACGGTCGCCGTTGGCGGTGATCACCGCCTCCACGCCGTGTTCCTTCAGGGTCTGAATCATGCCCAGGTTGGAATAGACGGTCACCGCCACCTTATTGTGCTTTAGGCGGCCGGTGGCTTTCAGATGCAGCCCGCAGATGGCGATGATCGCGTCGCCGTTGACGATCTGGCCCCGCTCATCCACGGCGATGATCCGGTCGGCGTCCCCGTCGTGGGCGATCCCCAGATGGGCTCCCTTGGCCAATACTTCCCGCTGCAACTGCTCCGGATGGGTCGAGCCACATTTCACATTGATCCGCGCCCCGTCGTCCCGGTCGTGCATGGCAATGACCTCGGCGCCCAACTGCTTCAGCACTTTCGGGGCCAGGGCGAAGGAAGCGCCAAATCCGCAGTCCAGCACGATCCGCAACCCGTCGAAGCGGGTCGCCACCGAACCGGCCAAAAACTCAGCATAACGGACCACGGCGTCGGAACGGTCGCTGATCTGGCCCACATCGACCCCGGTCGGCCGTTCGATCGTATCCAACTGCCCCCGGTAGATCGCCTCGATCTCGTCCTCGACCTCATCGGTGAGTTTAAATCCGGCTCCGGTGAAGAACTTGATCCCGTTATCCTCCACCGGGTTATGAGAGGCCGAGATCATCACTCCGGCGGTGGCCGCCAGCTCGCGGCAGAGATAAGCCACACCCGGCGTGGGCACTACGCCCAACTCCAGGACATCGGCGCCGATCGCCGCCAGACCACTGGCCAAGGCCGCCTCCAGCATATCCCCGGAGACCCGGGTATCCTTGCCGATCAAAAACAACGGCTTCGCCAAGCCGCTTGTCTTCTTAAAATAATATCCGGCCGCCAGGCCCAGCTGAAATGCCAACTCCGGCGTCAGATCCTGGTTGGCGACACCGCGGACCCCGTCCGTTCCAAATAAACGTCCCATGAAAATCCCTCCGCAAGAACTGTTTTGTTAACTAGTGCGTGATTAGTAATTGGTGGTTGTTAGTCGTTGGTTCCTAGAAGTGTTGTGATAAACCCCGCCCGAAGGTCGGGGTGAACACAAAAGCTCAGAGAAGCAAGTGATAAAGTCGTTAAAATCGATTTAGTAAAGAGTTTTTCGATTCGACGGACTTTATCACATGGCTTCTAGTTCCTGGTTCTTAGTCGTTAGTTGTTAGCTATTGGTCGTTAGTTTGATTCTTTGTCTTCACCTTGAGCGCCGGGACAAACAATGAATTCAGCTTCCAGCGGTATTCCATTCATAGACTACCGGAGCTTCCTCAACCACAAACTACGAACTACGAACCAACAGCCTCATTGAAAGTCGTCACCCTATTTTATTGGCTTCTCTCTAGAATGGTTTCCGCCGTCTTCCAGCCGTCCAACGCCGAGCTGACGATCCCTCCGGCGTAACCCGCCCCTTCACCGACAGGAAAGACTCCGGGGAAACCCAGCGCCTGCCGGTCCTCGCCCCGCTCGATCCGCACCGGGGACGAGGTTCGCGACTCCAAGCCGGTCAGCACCGCGTCCGGCCAGTCGAACCCCTTGACCTGCCTTCCAAATTGCACGATCCCGTCGACCAGCGCCTGAGCCAGTTCCTCCGGGAACAGCTCCCACAGATTGGCCGGTTTCACGCCCGGCCGGTACGACGGCTGCAAAGGGCCGAACGAAACGGAAGGCCGCCGTCGCAGGAAATCCCCGACCCGCTGCGCCGGAGCATGGAACCCGCCCCCGCCGAGCGCGAAGGCCCGTTTCTCCAACGTCTCCTGGTAAGCCATGCCCGCCAAGGCCACCTCGCTGCCAAAGTCCTTGGGCCCCACGGTCACGATCAGGGCCGCGTTGGCCACGCCCGAGGCGCGGGCATGAAAGCTCATCCCGTTGGTGACGACCCCTCCCGGGATCGAAGTCGCCCCGATCACCATCCCGCCCGGGCACATGCAGAACGAATAGACCCCCCGTCCGCTGGGGCGGTGCTGGTAAGTCAGGTGATATTCGGCCGGACCCAGCTTGGGATGGCCGGCCCAACGACCGTATTGCGCCCGGTCGATCAGCTCCTGGGGATGCTCGATCCGCAAACCGACCGCGAACGGCTTGGCCTTCAGGCTGAACCCTTTTTGCTCCAGCAAGCGGTAGACATCCCGGGCGCTGTTGCCGGTGGCCAGGATCAGCCGGTCTGTCTCCAACTCCCGTTTCCCATTGACGGTAAGCCGGATCGGCCCATCCTGCGGATAGGACAGTCCGATCAAACAACTCCGGAACTGGATTTCCCCGCCTCGTTCGCGGATGAACGCCTCGATCCCGGCAATCACCTGCCGCAGCAGATCGGTTCCGATATGCGGGTACTGCCAGTAGCGGATCTCCGGCGGCGCGCCGAAACGGACTAGCACGTCCAGGAGGGCCCCGATCCGGGGATCCTTGATCCGGGTGGTCAATTTACCATCAGAGAATGTGCCGGCTCCGCCGCTGCCATACTGAATATTGGACTCCGGGTCCAATATTCCTGCCTGCCAAAAAGAATTAACCTTGGTGACCCGTTCGGCCAGCCCGTCGCCGCGCTCCAGGATGATCGGCCGCCACCCGGCGGCGGCCAGCCGGAAGCCAGCAAAAAGACCGGCTGGACCCGCGCCCACGATTACCGGTCTTGTCTTTGCAAAAGCAGCAGCCGTTGGTTTGACGGCAAGATCCATCCCCGAGCCGGGCCGTTCCTCCGCCGTGTTATCCGGCTTGAGATTGGCGTGCCGCGCCAAGAGCGCCTCGAGTTCATATGTACTGAAATCAACCTCGAAAGCCAAGCTATATACGAAGCTGGGATCCTTGCGGGCGTCCAACGACTTGCGGCGGATCTCCAACTTGCTAATGCTAGCGGCGGGCAATTGCAACTGCCGGGCCAGTTCCCCGACGAGTTTGTCCTCCTCAAGATCCAAACCGGTCTTAAACTGCGAAATAGTTAAACGCACTGTTCAACGAGCCTCCGTCTTGGAATCCACCGGCTGAGCCAGATTGGACCCCGGCCGGTCGCCGGACTGTTCGATCAATCCATGCAACCTGAACCGCAGGCTTTCCCCGGTCAGATTCCGTTCCAACCGGCCGTGGCAGGCCAGCGCGATCTGGCCGGTCTCCTCGGAAACGATCACCACCAGCGCGTCCGACTGCGCCGACAGGCTCAATCCCGCCCGGTGCCTGCTGCCCAGTTCCTGCGGCAGGATCAACCCATTATCCAACGGCAGAAAACAGCCGGCCGCCTGAATCCGGTTGCCTTTGATCAGCACCGCCCCGTCGTGCAGCGGCGACCCCGGATAAAAGAGCTGCTCGATCAGGAGTTTATTGACGATCCCGTCGATCGCCGAGCCCGATTCGCCGACCACCGTCAGCCGGTCCTCCCGTTCAAAAACGATCAACGCGCCGATCCGCGTCTTGGCCAGCGCCTCGGCGGCCTCGACCACGATGTCGACGCTCTGCGCGGCGATGGGCGGCGGCTTCAAAAACCATTTCAGGATGGGGTTTTTGCTCCCCAGGGTCTCCAGAAACCGTTTCAGCTCGTTCTGGAAGATGATCGGCAACGCCACGATCAACATCATCATGATCCAGTTCAGCAAGGTGCTTAAACTCCGCAGCCCTAGGGACGAGCTGCCGAGATACGCCAAATACAGGATCAGCACGCCGTTTAACAAGAAAATCCCTTTGGTGCCGCGCATGATCTTAAACATCTGGAAAAGGATCAGCAGCACCAGCAGGATGTCAATGATCGATTTTAAATTCGCCAAAATCCGCACCACCAATTATCCCTGCGTCTTCAACCCACTCAATCGCGACATAACCATTCCTTATTCTACTTTTTATTTGACACTGCTATGTAAAATCCTTTTAGTAATTAAAATACCCGCCAACAAAAGCGGGTGATTTGCAGCGGGCTGGTAACGCCCTTCTAGCGGCTGGACAGGAAGAAATCAAGCAAAAAGAAGAGTGCGGTGATATACATCAGTGGGCGAACCTCTCGCGCCTTCCCTGAAAAAGCCTTGATTAAAACATAAGCGATGAAGCCGTACCCGATTCCTTTAGCGATGCTGTAGGTCAATGGAATCATGATGATGGTCAGCGATGCCGGGATCGACACGCTCAAATCCTCCCAGTTGATATTCTTGACCACCGCCAGCATCAGAAAACCCACCACGATCAGGGCCGGCGCCGTGGCGTACCCCGGCACGATCCCGACGATCGGCGTGATGAAGAGCGCCAGAAAGAACAGGAGCCCGGTCACCACCGCGGTCAGGCCGGTCCGCCCGCCCGCGCCGACGCCGGCGGCGCTCTCGACATAGGTCGTGACCGAGCTGCAGCCGAACAGCCCGCCGCAGACCGCGGCCAGCGAGTCCACCAGCAACACGTTGCGCAGCCGGGGCACCCTGCCGTCCTTGGTGACCAGGCCCGCTTCCTCGCCCACCGCCACCACCGTCCCCATGGTATCGAAGAAATCGCTGATCATCAGGGCGAAGATGGTGGT
Source organism: Bacillota bacterium (assembly GCA_023400055.1). GTDB lineage: Bacteria > Bacillota > UBA4882 > UBA8346 > UBA8346 > Hydrogenispora. Next base: position 40,836 of record JAEXFN010000002.1, on the reverse strand, counting down.
GATCAAGCTCAGATTCAGCGCCGACCCGATGTCCAGCCGGAAGAAGGTACTGAAATATTCCGGCCTTAGCCCCGAGACATATCGGGTCGGCCATTGAATCAGCCCGCCGACCATCGCCACCAATGTCGAGGCAACGATCCCGATCAGAATGGCCCCTTTCACCTTGCGGACCATCAGCACGGCCGTCAGCAACAACCCGAACAGCGCCACGCCGTTCTCGGCGTTAATCTTGCCGAAAGTCAGAAAGGTCACCTTGTCGGCCACCACCAACCCGGCGTTTTTCAAGCCGATAAAGGCGATGAAAAGCCCGATGCCGACGCCGATCGCCCGTTTGAGATCCATCGGGATGGCCTCCATCACCCATTCGCGGACCTTCGTCAGCACCAAGAGCGTAATGAGCGCGCCTTCCACGAAGATGACCCCCATGGCCGTCTGCCAGGGCAGTTTCATCCCCAGCACCAGCCCGTAAGCGACCACCGCGTTCAACCCCATCCCCGAAGCCAGGGCCAGCGGATAATTGGTGAACAGCCCCATGCCGATGGTCATCACGCCCGCCGCGATACAGGTGGCCACGGTCAAGGCGGGAAAATAGGCTTTGCCCAACGCATCGGAGAGGATCCCCGGATTGACGAAGATGATATAGGCCATGGTCATGAAGGTCACAATCCCGGCCCCGACCTCCCGGGCGGCCGTGGTCCGATTCTGCTTCAATTTAAAAAAGCTTTCCAGCATGATATTCCTCCTCATTCGCTATTATTGCGTAATTTGCCCCAATAAATAAACCCAGCCGAAGATAAATTGGCGACTGGGTTTAAAATCATTAATGCTTATTCTGCCCGCCCGGGCCCGATGTCCTGGGCTAAGGCCTTGAAAATCATTCTAAACCTCGGCAAACGGCCAGGGACGGCATTTAAAACATTCACTCGCGCAGAGATGCAGCATGTTATTATTCAAAACATTAACGGACTGATTATTTCTTATTTCCGATTTCCTAAGTTCCGGCTGAAATTAAGTAATACCCAGTTTACACTTTCCGTTGTTCCTCTGCGTCTTCGCGCCTCCGCGGGAGATCATTTATACTCTGAATCCGCCCAATGGGTAAGGACACTATCGCTATTTCTCATAAACCGTTTCCTTGAGCACTCCGATGTAAGGAAGGTTGCGGTAATTTTCAGCGTAATCCAAGCCGTAGCCCACCACGAATTTGTCAGGGATCACGAACCCGTTATAGTCGGGTTGGATCGCCACCTTGCGGCGGCTCGGCTTATCCAGCAGCGTGCAGACTTTCAAGGAGCTCACCTGACGCGAACGAAGGTTCTCCAGCAGATACTTCAGCGTCAGACCGGTATCCACGATGTCCTCGATGATGATCGCATCGCGTCCCTCGAGTGCCGCGTCCAGATCTTTCAGGATGCGGACCGTGCCGCTCGACTTGGTGGAAGCCCCGTAACTCGACACCGCCATCAGATCATAGGAAGCCTTCAAGTCGATCGCCCGCATCAGATCGGCGATAAACGGCACCGCTCCCTTTAAAATCCCAATCAGCAACGGCTGCTTCCCCTGATAATCCCGGGTAATCTCCCGCCCCAACTCCTGAATCCGGGCCGCGATCTCCGGCGCCGAAAAAAGAATCTCCTTGATGTCGTCATGCATAACTCCGAACTCCTCCAATGCTTGTTCCTTATGAAATCATATAAAAAATGATACCCGATTGCGCCGATGCTGTCAATCGGGGGCGGAAAATCGGCTATATAAAACCGGGATCACGGATTGCGCTGATTTATGAATTGCACGGAAAAATAACCCTCTCTCGTGGTTCCTGTCTGTGGAATCCTTAAATCCGTTTCATCCGTGATCTCATTTTCTCTATCGACTCTCGTGTCAGGGATGGTCTTTATCCCTGGCCAGGATCCGCCGTTTTTTTCCCGCCCACGGCTTGGGAAGACATGCCCAACCTTTGAGCGAACTGTCCCAAGGCTTGGGAGAACTGTCTCAAAGGTTGGGAGAGAATGCCCAAGGCTTAGGAAAGCATTCCCGGGCCTTGGGAAAGGTTTCTCAAGCCTTGGGCATGCATTCTCAAACGTTGGGCAATCTGTCCCAAGCCTCGGGCAAGTTTACCCAGAGGTCGTCCCTGCATTCCCAAGCCTTGAGGAGACATCTACAAGAGTTCGAGGAACCGGAGCGAACTTTCGGAAAACTGGCGCGGACTTCATCCTTGGTTCCCGAAGTTCTTTTCCAATCGAGTCTGCCCCTGGGACAGTTGAGAAGTCTAAAAATTTAAAAAGCCCCCGGAAATCCGGGGGCTCGATCGATACCTATCAGTATCAATCAGTAACTTAGAAGTTAACGCGTAAGCGCAAGCCGAAAGATCTGCTGTCGCTACCACTTACGTCAACATACTCACCTTGAAGGAAGGTCGATTTGGTCAAACCATAATTCAAACCAACCACGGTATAGTTGTTGATAAGGGGAGCCGAGCTACCACCAAAGAGAGTCGAGGTAATAATAGTACCATACACATTTTTGTCATCAAGTCCAATACCACGACCAACATAGGCGACAGCACTACCGAAAGTATAACCCAGTTCGCCATAAATCGCGGCCGCATCGTCTGTCAAAACAGAGCCACTGTCCGGGCTAACTTTGGCATATTCCACCATACCACTGAAAGGAGTTACATCCAGGTTTTTGTAAGAAGCATCAACAATCCACCGGTTATCCATAATCTTTCCACTCTGGGCAGTAGCGTTCGCAAACTTTTCAAACACATTAGCATAACCAACACCAATTTTCAACCCAGCAGCCGGCAGATAATCGAACCGAGCGGACCAGTCAAAGCCTTCATCTTCTTGAGCTGCAGTATAGGTGCTATCTCTATCGACATTTGTTTTACCATTGACAACACCAACGCCGAAAGCATAGGTCGGTTGGTTAATTTGATAAACAACGCCGACGGAGTTGCCGATCTTCAAAGCATCGCCCAAACCGCCATTGATGAGGACATTGCTATAACCGTTTTTGAACGGCACTTGACCATCAAAAGCACCAACCATCAGGGTGCCGCCGTCCATAAATAAATTCTTTTTATACCAATAAGCAAGATCCACCCGGATATCAGTAGAATTGGTTGAAGTACCAGTAACAGAAGTTCCATCAGAACCAACAGTACCAGTAACAGTGCCAGTAGAAGCATTGGTTAAAATGTTACGGAACTGAACTTCAGTAATAAGACCGCTGTTGTCACCCAGATCCGCATTAACGTCCAAGGCTAACCGGTCAAATTTTATCGACGACACTTTAGAAGTACCATTGTCCGAATCGCCATACCAAACCCGGAGATTACCACCGACGGTAACCGCGGCGGAAGCCATGGCGGCGAAGGACAATACCATCGCTAAAGCCAAAACTAAAGCTAATGTCTTTTTCATTCTCAAACTTTCCTCCTTAATTTGTCTTTAGAACATTTTACTTTACTCGACGAAACCTCGTATAAAGCTCCACATCCCCCCTTTACATATTTCAAACCGGAGTTCATACGAGGGGTCCATGTTGTCCTCGGGCGAACTTTCCGGAATGTTCCAGAAACATTTCTGCAGCAAGGTTCGTTATGTAAGATGTGACCCGACTTTCGAATGAAAGAATTTGTCACAACCGTTTTAGATTTTGTCCGTCGCCGGGCGACGTTACCAGATACTTACCCAAATCAGGGAAAGGTTTTCCCCGGTTTTTGTGTTAATTTTATATGAAAAAAGAATTCTTATCAAGTTAGCATTTACCAATATTGGATCCTGGAATGACATTCAAAAAGTTGTTGCTCTCCGTCGAGCATTGTCTACGTTGGAAAAAATACGATATAAATATATTACGACTTCCAAATTAAAAAACCTTTTGGAAAATATTAAGCATAACATAACCTTACATTATTACTACTTTATTTCATTCCCCGTAAAAGTGTTGGGATATCGTTATAGGTCCAATACCATCATCCCTTTTGATGACATTGGCCTTGTAGATTCCTTACGACTCGGCTTTGTGCCGGATGAATATAAAAATAGCCTCCGGAATGCTCCGGAGGCTATTTTCGTAACGATTATGGATTTAGGGCTTAGAAATCGTATCTAAACCGGAGGTCAAATTCAGAAGCGGATTCGCCGTTAACCTTATCCGGCCGGATATATTGGCCTTGGAGAGAGATCTTGTTCGGGAACGCATAAATACCGGCGATGATAGTGCCTTGGTTTACACCACTAATGACACTGCCGGTGCTGCCTTTACTATCAGCAAGGGTATCCTTGTAAGCAACACCGCTTAACACCGTATCGCCAGCGAGTAGCCGGCCAACCCATACTTTATGTTTGCCAATATTCATACCGGCTTCAACATAATCCGCGGTCGCAGTTGGGTTATCGTTACCTGCCACGGTTGCGACCTGACGAGCATGTTCCCAGCTTGCCCAATACAATTTTTGAACATAGGCGACGTCAAACACTTCATTGGTTGTGTAATTATCATCAGATGTAGTAGTTAGCTTATCCGGCAGTCTGTTATGACCGAAACCTAACCGGAGGCCGGGAACCATGCCGAAGAAATCCTTGCCGGCGTCAAGCCGGACGCTGTAAGCAAATCCTTTAGCAGAATCAACCGTATCGTTGATGTCTTTCATATTGGCGTTGACAAGCCCAACCCCGACAGTGTACTTGGGATCATCGATTTCGTATCGGACGCCAGTGCTGTTACCGATTTTGAGCTTGCTGCCCAGGCCGGTATCCACAAAATTGCAGTTTTTGGAGAGCCCCAGACGGAAAGGCGTTTTGTCTAAAGCGCCGATATCGATCTCATCATATTTGGAGAACAGGCCTTTTCTGTAATAAAAACCGGAATCCAACCGGGCGTCAAGACTAGCAGTATTGGAACCATAGTTTCTCCATTGGAATAAGGCGCTGAGACCTTCCTTGTCATTGAAGGCGTCGACAAATTGCAATTCAACGCGGTCGAATGCGAAAGTATTCAGCGATTTCGATGTACCGCCAACATCACTGTGGGCGCTGTAAAACCATTCCCGCAAGTCGCCGGTCCAGCTGATGGTTCCAGCCGAAGCGACCGAGACGATCGACAGTAGCAATACGGCGGCTAAAGCAAGTACTAAAAACTTTTTCACTCTCATTTCCCCCTCTTTTTTATTAATGTTTCTTTGGAAAGTCAGCTCAAAAAATTATGCCATCGATTCCTCCCTCTTCTTAAATTTTCAAGCTTTTTATAAATGGCGTAAATTTATTACACTTAAAATTGTAAATGAAACATTAACGCAACGTAAACGGACAGTTTCCAACCGGCCGATGACAAATTTTCATTTCAAATGATCGCCAAAATTGATCGAACCAAAATTCCATTTAGCTCTGATTGGATATACCTCAATTCCATAGCGCATCCCTTAAAAGGTCCAGCGACAATTTTTTTAAACAGCCAGACAATTTTTCAATCCGACAGCGACAAAATTTGATTTCGAGCTTCCTTAAAGCCGCGCCATAAAGCCTTTCGAATGATAAAGCGCTTCTTCCCCGGCTTTTATGACCAACCAACCTGCGGTCCGGTTAAAACAATGCACGAAAAGTTAAATCGGACAATCGTCAGGAAAGTCTTGTTACGGGCGTAATAAAACAAACAAAAAAGCCATGGCAACCGCGGGCCAAATTTCTCGGTCGGTTGTCATGGCTTTTTATGATTATGAATGAGGCATCGTTACATCACGGGCAAAGGGAAGGGGGTTATTTATCGCTTTTCTTGGGGGTCCGTTGGATGGCGATCTGGCCGGTCCGGACGATCTCCCGGATGCCGTAAGGTTTCAGCAAGGCGATGATCGCCTCGATCTTTTCGGCGCCGCCGGTTATCTCCACGATTACCGCCCGGCTGGAGACGTCGACGATCTTGGCCCGGAAAATATCGACGATCTGCATGATCTCAGCGCGAGTCTGCGATCCGGCATTGACCTTGATCAGGGCCAATTCCCGCTCGACCGATTCCCGGGCCGGTAAGTCGGTCACCTTGACCACATCGATCAGTTTATAAAGCTGTTTTTCGATCTGTTCCAGGACCTGTTCGTCCTCGGCCTCGACCACAATGGTGATCCGGGCCAGAGCCGGCTCTTCCGAACGGCCCACCGCGATGCTTTCAATATTGTAGCCTCTCCGGCTGAATAACCCGGCCACTCGGACCAGGACTCCGGGATGATGTACGACCAACGTGGAAATGATATGGCGCATTATTCATTCACCCCAATCATCTGGTTAATCGACCCGTTGCTGGGCACCATCGGCAGGACGTTCTCTTCCCGTTCCACCTGGCAGTCGACGATCACCGGACCGGGAGTCCGGAACGCTTCCTCAAGCGTGGCGCGCAATTGTTCGGGTTCAGTGATCCGGAATCCCTTGGCCCCATAGGCTTCGGCGATCTTGACGAAATCGGGGTTGGAGTCCAGCACCGTCGCCGAATAACGCCGGTCCTGGAAAAACTCCTGCCATTGCCGGACCATTCCCAGGAAGAAGTTATTCATGATCACCACTTTCACCGGAATCTGATTGGCCACCGCCGTGCCCAGTTCCTGAATGTTCATTTGAAAACTGCCGTCGCCGGCGATATCGATCACCAGCCGGCCGGGGTTGCCGATCTGCGCCCCTAGCGCGGCCGGAAAACCGAAGCCCATGGTTCCCGAGCCGCCGGAGGTCACGAACGACCGCGGCCGCTTGAACTGGTAGAATTGCGCGGTCCACATCTGGTGCTGCCCCACCTCGGTACAGATGATCGCTTCCCCGTCGGTCAACCGGCTGATCTCCTCGATTACCATTTGCGGCTTCAGGCCGGTCGGTTCGTAGCGCAGCGGATATTCTTCCCGCCAAGTCTCGACCTGTCGCACCCAAGCACGGTTCTGCCGAGGCGCGCTCCGCTCCGCCAGCATTTCCAGGACCATCCGGCAATCGCCAACGATCGGGATATCCACCTGGACATTCTTGCCGATCTCCGCCGGATCGATATCGATATGGATCACCTTGGCATGCGGAGCAAAGGAATCGATCCGCCCGGTCACCCGGTCGTCAAAACGAGCGCCTACCGCGATCAGCAGGTCCGTCTCGGTCGCCGCGAAGTTGGCGGCCGCCGTGCCATGCATGCCGATCATGCCCAGGAACAACGGATGGCCGCTGGGGAAGGCGGTCATTCCCATCAGGGTGGTGGTCACCGGGGTGTCGGTCAGCTCGGCCAGTTTCAACAACTCCGCCTGGGCTCCGGAGATGACTACGCCGCCGCCCACATAAAACAATGGTTTTTGGGCGGTCGCCAGCGCCTCGGCGGCTTCCTTGACCTGACGGGCGTTGCCGACATAATTGGGTTTATAGCCGGGCAGATCGACGGTCTGGGGATAATCCAGCTTGGCTACGGCCGTGGTCACATCCTTGGCCAGGTCGATCAGCACCGGCCCGGGCCGGCCGGTGGCGGCGATATGAAACGCTTCTTTAATGACCCGGGGCAACTCCTGGATATCGCGGACCAGGTAATTATGTTTGGTGATGGGCAGCGTAATTCCGGTGATATCCGATTCCTGGAACGAATCCCGCCCCAGTAAAAAAGTGGCCACCTGGCCAGTGATGGCCACCAGCGGCACCGAATCCATATAAGCGGTGGCGATCCCGGTGACCAGATTGGTGGCGCCCGGTCCGGAAGTGGCCAAACAAACGCCGATCTTGCCGGTGGTGCGGGCATAGCCGTCGGCCGCATGCACCGCGCCTTGTTCATGCCGGACCAATATATTACGAATGCCAGGATAGTCATAAAGCGCATCATAGATCGGGATCACCGCCCCGCCCGGATAACCGAAGATGACCTCGACCCCCTCCCGTTCCAGACACTCCAGTAAAATCTTCGCCCCTGTGCTTTTCATGCTCATCCCCCAATTCCTGAAAATCGGTATTGTTTTCAATATAATGCATGACATTTTGTTTGTCAAGAAGATTATATGATCATAAAAAATGCCGTCATTACTATATATTCCATTATTATATATCCATAAATCCAGTAATGACGAGCATATCAAATTTTTATATTGAATTTATCCAGTAATAACGAGGATTTCAAGCCCTATTAAAACGGAGAGGCTGGTACACATGCCATAGCCTCTCCTTCACGATGATAGACCATCGTTGAGTTCATCCTGGAAACTTCCATGGGTATATTGTTGCGGATATTTTACGGCAGCTTCGATGCCGGATTACCCGGGGAACGGCCCACATCGGTATTATTTCAGAACCGCTCCGGTGTTGGCCGAGGTGACCAACCGGCTGTACCGGCCGAGATAACCGGTTTTAATCTTGGGTTCGGGAGCCGTCCACGCGGCGCGGCGCTCGGCAAACTCCGCCTCGCTGATGAGCAGGTCCAGCCGTTTGCCGGGGATGTCGATCCGAATCGGATCCCCTTCCCGGATCAGGGCGATCGGTCCGCCCTCCATCGCTTCGGGCGAAACATGGCCGATGGAAGCGCCCCGCGAGGCGCCGGAGAAACGGCCGTCCGTGATCAGAGCCACTTCCTTATCCAAGCCCATTCCGGCAATGGCCGAAGTCGGGCTGAGCATTTCCCGCATGCCGGGCCCGCCCTTGGGACCTTCGTAGCGGATGACGATAATATCGCCGGCCTGGATTTTGCCGCCCAAAATCGCGGCGAAGGCCTCCTCCTCGCCGTCAAAGACCCGGGCCGGTCCTTGGTGTTGCATCATCTCCGGAGCCACCGCCGCCTGTTTGACGACGGCGCCATCGGGCGCCAGGTTGCCCCAGAGCACCGCCAGACCACCCTCGGCGTGGTACGGCTGGTCCGGAGAATGAATGACTTCCGGCCGTTTGACCGTCGCGCCAGCAATATTTTCGGCCACGGTCCGGCCGGTCACCGTCATCTCTCCCGCCGCGATCAAGCCCTTGGAATGCAGCATTGCCAGAACCGCGCTGATTCCGCCGGCCTCGTCCAAGTCCTGGATATGGTGGATGCCGCCCGGCCGCAAGTAAGCCAAGTGCGGAGTCCGGCGGCCGATCTCATTGACCCACTGCAGATCGATGGCGATGCCGACCTCATGGGCAATGGCCGGCAAGTGCAGCACGGTGTTAGTCGAGCCGCCGATCGCCATATCCACGGTGAAAGCATTGGCGAAAGCCGCTTCGGTCAAGATCCGGCTCGGCCGCAGATCGGCCCGGACCAGCTCCATGATGCGCATTCCGGTCTGCTTGGCCAGGCGGATCCGGCGGGCATCCACCGCCGGCACGGTGCCGTTGCCGGGCAAGGCCAGCCCCAGGACCTCGGTCATACAGTTCATCGTATTGGCGGTAAACATTCCCGCGCAAGAACCGCAGCCGGGGCAGGCGGTCTCCTCCAGTTCATGCAGCTCCGCCTCGCTGAGCCGGCCGGCTGAAACCGCGCCGACTCCTTCGAAGACGGTGTTCAGATCGGCCCGCTCGCCCCGGAACTGTCCGGCCAGCATCGGCCCGCCGCTCACCACGATCGCCGGTATGTCGAGCCGCCCGGCGGCCATCAGCATGCCCGGAATGATCTTGTCGCAATTGGGCACCAAAACGATGCCGTCGAAAGCGTGCCCCAATACCATGCTCTCAATGGAATCGGCAATCAGTTCCCGGCTGGCCAGCGAATATTTCATCCCTTGATGGCCCATGGTGATGCCGTCGCAGATTCCGATCACGCCAAACTCGATCGGCGTGCCGCCGGCCATCCGCACCCCAGCCTTGACCGCCTCCACGATCGTATCCAGATGAATATGGCCCGGAATAATCTCATTGGCCGAGTTGGCGATGGCAATGAGCGGCCGCGCCAATTCCTCATCGGTATATCCCATGGCTTTAAAAAGCGCCCGGTGAGGAGCGCGTTCATAACCCTCAAGAACCGTCTGACTTTTCATCTGACGCACCTCCTATTTTTCAACTTATCTATTCGCCACGGGCCGGACCTTTCCTGCCGTTTCAGGATAAAATGTCGGACAATATGGATAAATGACCTTGCGCTATTCGTTGGCCCGTATCAAATCGATGTTATCGAAAAACGCCTTGAAGACGTCGGGATCGAAGTTTTTGCGGCATTCCTGAATGATTTTTAAGGAGTGTTCGAAAGAATAGGCTTTCTTATAAGGACGGGCCGAGCGGAGGGCGTCGAAGACATCGGCAATCATGGTAATCCGGCCGGGCAGCGGAATATTTTCACCTTTAAGCCCCAGCGGATAGCCGCTACCGTCCCATTTTTCGTGATGGGACAACGCGATGACCTGAGCCATCTGGATGTAATGCGATGAAGAACCTTCCAGGATGGTGGCGCCGTTCAAGGTATGCTTCTTCATGATCTCCCATTCCTGGGCGTTCAATTTGCCGGCTTTCAACAAAATGCTGTCGGGAATGCCGATTTTACCGATGTCATGGAGCGGCGCCGCATAGGTAATGCATTCGACTTCGGCTTCCGACAGGCCCAAAGCGCGGGCGATGATCGCGGTGAAACTGCCGATGCGCTGAATGTGGCCGCCGGTGTTCTCGTCGCGGTACTCGGCGGCGCGGGCCAGGCGGTAGATGGTATCCAAATGGGCCGTTTTAATCTCATGGTACGATTTGAGGAGTTCCGCCGTTTTCTGGGCAATCTCCGTCTCCAACAGCTTTTGGTGATTGATCATGGCATCGTGGTAAGATTTGGCCTTTAACAGAGAGCGGACCCGCACTTGCAATTCCAGTTGGTCCACGGGTTTGCTCAGGAAATCATCGGCCCCCGCTTCCAGGGCCTTAATCCGGGCCGGGGTATCCGTCAGGGAAGTCACCATCACAATGGGGATCATCATCGTCTGCCGGCCTTTTTTCAAATGGCTGACCACCTGATAGCCATCGACATCGGGCATCATGATGTCCAGCAAAATGACATCCGGACTGCTTTCCTCGGCTATCCGGATGCACTCTGTGCCATTGTTGGCCGTGAGTATTTCGACCGCCACCGGAACTAAAAAAGTCTTAATTAATTGTTGATTAAAGTTATCATCGTCCGCGATCAATACTTTGCCCTTGCATGTCACCGAAATCACCCCGAGTATTCATCTCGTCCATATTTCTTATTTCGGCCCATTTGTATAAAAAAATTACGAGAAGTTCTTTAAAATTTTAAATTTTAGCTTTTTTCTTGGATGAAATGAATTCTTCATCTCCATCATCTTCCTTGTTGCACATTACAACCGTAAAAATAAAAAGGCCTTTAACAATTCACGTTAAAGGCCTTTTTAGCGTCAAGATTCAGGACTTCGGTCATTCCTCGCGCACGATCTCCGCGTAACTCTTCCGGTAACGGCGCGGATATAACGTCTGGGATTCATCGAAGTGGCCGAGGGCAATCAGCATGACCGGCTCCTTGGCGCCGTCGATGGCGAACTCCCGTTTGATCCCGGCAAAATCGATCCCGCTCATCGCATGGGAATCCACTCCGTAATATTTGGCGGCATACATGATCGAAGCCGCCAATAACCCGGCATTGCTCTCCGCGAACTTAATCTGCCGTTCCGGAGTGGCGCCATAAAGCGCCGAAGCATACTGCTGGGTGCCGGTCAGGGCTTCCTTGTTCCCTCCCAGCAGCTGTTCCAGGTCATTCCAGACCGGATTGCTGGGCTCATATCCGGCCCGATCGCCGATGACGATCAAGGTGACCGGCGCTTCCAGAATCTTCGCTTGATTGTTGGTGAGCGGATACAACCGCTGCTTGGCCGCCTCCGACTTTACCGCGATCAACTCCCACGGCTGGAGATTGAAAGCGGACGGCACCAAGGAGGCCAGAGCGATAATCCGTTCCAATACCCCGGCTTCCAAGTCCTTGTGCCGGTCGAAAAAGTTAACCGAACGCCTGGCCTCAAAGATCGCTTTTAAATCGGTCATTCCTATCAGCTCCTCTTTTATCTTTTCAATGACTCAACATCCTGCCATCGCTTGATGTACGGCTATCCGTTCGTCATGCCCGGAATCTTCGCCATCCGGGTCCGATTTCATTTCTTATATTTAATTTTAATGCTGTTAATTAATATTGTCAAATATTTCATGATGGTTTTCGTAAATTGCTTCCTCTACCCACTGTGGCCGCGCCCTATTCCGCAACCGTTCCCCAAATGTCAAGTTTTTCGGCGCTATCCCATATGTCCCGCGCCGGATTCAGATCGTGCTGACCTCATCCTCGGCCACAGTCCGCTCGAAGATGGCCACCAGTTCGGGATCGAATTGTTTCCCGGAACAGCGCCGGATCTCCCGCATGGCCTGCTCATGGCCGATGGCCGCCTTATAGGGCCGGGCGTGGGTCATGACGTCATAGGCGTCGATGATCGCGATAATCCGGGCCAGTCTGGGGATCTGATCCCGCTGGATGCCGCGCGGGTACCCGCTGCCGTCCCAGCGTTCATGGTGGGCCAGGATCAGTTCGGCGATATGGGCCAGCTCCGGAGAGGACTGGGCGATCCGGTAGCCGATCTCCGGGTGTTTCTCCATCTCCAGCCATTCCTCGTGGGTCAATTGGTCCGGCTTGCTCAGAATATTGTCGGGAATGGCGATCTTGCCGATGTCGTGCAGGATCGCCAGCAAATTCAGTTCATCCTGCTCGCTGGCAGACAGGCCCGCCGACTGGCCGATTCTGGTGGCGATGTTCAGCATCCGCTGGGCGTGTTCCTCGGTCTCGAAGCTCCGCTCGAACAAGGTCTTCTCCAACGAAGCGATCAGCGAATTGCGGACACTTTTCCCTTCGAGCAGCTTATTCCGGTACATCAGGTCTTCCGCCTGCTTCAGCACCAGATTGATGTCCTGCCCCGCTTCGTTTTTGGTCGACGCGCCCAAGGCGATGCTGGGCTGAATCGGCTCGTTGGGCTCCCGGTTGCAGTGTTCCTTGATCTGGCCGCAGATGGCCAGGGCCTGCTGGTGGGAGGTCTGGGGCAGGATCACCGCAAACTCGTCCCCGCCCCAGCGGGCGATAAAATCCTCTTTTCTGCAATTCTCCCTGATGATCGCGGCGATCTTGACCAGTAGCCTGTCGCCGGCGCTGTGCCCGAAAATATCATTGGAAAGCTTCAGGCCGTTGACATCGCCGATGATCAGCGACAACGGCAGCAGCTCCGGTTTATCGAAATTGATGATGGCCTCTTCGAAGAAGGCCCGGTTATAGAGTCCGGTCAGTTTGTCATGGAAGCTCAAAAACTTGATCTCTTCCTCGCGCTGCTTCTGTTCGGTCACGTCCCGGAAGACCAGGACTACGCCGAAGACTTTGCCTTCCGCATTGCGGATCGGGGCGCCGCTGTCGGCAATGCTCCGTTCGGTGCCGTCCCGGGCTATCAGCGCGGTATGATTGGCCAATTCCACGGTGAAGCCGGTTTCCAACACCTTTTTCACCGGATTCTCGCAAGTCAGGCGGGTATTTTCGTTGATGATCCGGAAGATCTTGACCAGCGGTTGTCCGATGGCCTCCGCATAACTCCAACCCGTCAAACGCTCGGCCACTTCGTTGAGCAAGGTCACATTGCCCGCAATGTCGGTGGTGATCACCGCGTCGCCGATCGAATGCAGGGTGACCCGCAACCGTTCCTTCTCTTCGTTCAGTTCGGCCTCGGCCCGTTTCCGCTCGGTGATGTCATGGACGATCGAGAATAACAGGGTCTGGCCGTTGATCTGGACCGGCCCGCTGAAGACCTCGACATCCCGCACGCTGCCGTCGGCCAGCCGGTGCCGGAAGAGGAACTGCCGCTGCTCTTCGTTGGACGCTAGCCCCATTTCCTGGGAGACCTGCTCCGCGGGGAGCAGGTTGATGGCGCTGATTTTCATGCGCTTCAAAGTCTCCAGGCTGTAGCCGTAATAGGTGCAAGCCGCCGGATTGGCGGTGATGATCTGGCCGTCGCCGGGCCGGATGAGCAACATCACCGAATGGCTGTTCTCAAAGAGGGTGCTGTAGCGGTGTTCGCTCTCCCACAGCGCCTGAATGGTCTGGCGTAACTCGGTGATATCGCGGCGGGCGGCGATGATCTGAACCACCCGGCCGGCCTGGATCACCGGCGACAACGCCGTCGACCAGGTCCGGACGCCGCTCGGCAGGGACAGCGTCTCCTCGTAAACCACCGCGGTTTGCTGAGCCACGCAGCGCCGGCCCTGGGCCTCCAGCGCCCGCATCTGATCCCCCAGCACTTCGGAGGGCACCTTTCCCACCACCGCCGCGGTCGATAAACCGGTCATCGTTTCATGGCTCCGGTTTAAACGACGATAACACAGCCAGCCGTCGGCGCCCACATCATACAGGGTAATCGCATCCTGCGTGCCGTTGAAGATCGTTTCATACTCCTCGGTCAGCTTCTGCAGTTTTAGCTCGCCTTGTTTGATGGTGGTGATATCCTGATAAAACACGGCGCAATAATCGGCTTGGAAGCTAAAGACCGACACTTGAAACCAGCGTTCCAGCGACGGATAGAACTCCTCCAGCCGCGCCGCCGTTCCGGTGCGGGCCACTCCTCCGTAAACCGTGCGCCAATCCGGATCGGCGATCGCGATCTCCGGCAGGACCGCGGCGACGCTCCGGCCGATGATCCGTTCCCTGGCGAGGCCGAAGATGGTTTCAAAGGCCCGGTTGACCTCCAGGTAAACGCAGTCGCCGGGTCGGCCGTCGCGGAGGATCACTCGCAGATAGGCGAAGCCATCCTGCATGTTGGCGACGATCCGTCGATAATCGGGAAGCTCTTCCCCACATTGACCCGCATTCATCAGCCTTACCCCCTAAGTAGTTATCGTGACCAGCCGTTTAAACGGTCCTGATTCTTCACCGAGAGTTTCCAGACCAACTCGGGACTGCCGATCGCGCATCGGTTCATGGCGGTCCATTCCATTTGCCTGGGATTGAAACAATTTTTCATTTCATCCTGTCACGCCCGGGGCAGATTCGGGGTCGGACTCTCCTTGCTCCGGCCCGGATGGGTACGGTTCGATGATTACCATCGCTCCTCATGTCAGGGATGATCCTTGGTCTTTTAGGGATGGTCCCCGTCCTTGTTAGGATGACCGCTATCCTTGTTAGGGATGGTCCGATCCGTGCAGCGGATCCCCGCATCCGTGTCAGGAACGTCACCGTCCGTGTTAGGGATGGCTTGATCCCTGTTAGGGATCCTAGGATCCTTTCAGCGGATCGTCCCGTTCCTGTTTCCCCAAAGGCCATCCCTACTTCCCCAAGGCTTGGGGAAGCATCTTCGACCATTGCGGCAACTGTCCCGAGCTTTGGGGAAGGAAGACCAACCCCCGGCGAAACAGTACCGCGGCTCGGGGAAACGAGACCGGGCCGCGGGGCGGCTTTCCCGCCGGCCATCCCCGCTCATTCGATCCTCGTCCCACCGGATCGCCGGAACGTTCCCGCTGATTTTTTTAATCGGCAACGATTTTTAATCATGATGGTTTATCGATAAAAAAGCGCTAAAAGGCCGTTATTCTAGCAGCAGATTTGAGTGGCTAAACGGTGTTGCATCGAGCGTGACGTGATACATTGTTTAATAATTTTTATATTACCATATGGTATTCGTTTATGTAAATTTACAAATTAATTGTTTTCAAAAGAAATCCCAAAGTTTAAATCAATATCGATTCGAGATCGTTAAATCGATACGATTCCATCATTTGTTTCAAAAATAGCCGCACCGCTCCCGGAACGACTTCTGCGATGATTGCGGCCTTCGATAAAAAAACCCGGCATTTGATTGAAAAATCAAGCGCCGGGTAAAAAAGGGGGTGAAAGTGAAAAGTTTGAGTTCACATTGGATCATAACGTCGGGTTGCAATTTTAGTTTCATCCGAAACGGATTTATTTGTCGGTTTTAGAAAATCAAACCGGGATCCCGTTTGCCCCATTTCTAGAAGCGCCTCATTCGATCATCCGTTTCCAAAGTTGCTCCGCAGCACCCGGCAGATTCCGGCCAGAAACTCCCGGATCCGGTACAGCTCGCTCTCCTTGTTCCGAGCGCGCCAAAGTTCGGCATACTCGCCAAACCATTTTTCGAAAGCCTCCGCCAGTTCTCCGGGGCTGAGAATTACCTGCGCGGGGATTTCCTCCTCCGCGGCGCTCTTGATCCAGACCCCGAGCGCTTGAAAGAGCGCCGTGCCGCGCGCGGCCAGCTGCAACTCGCGCAGATCCAGCTGCCGCGCTTCCGGCACCCGGCCCGTCAAAGCGGCGATCTGTTCGGCGCCTCTCTGGGCCGCCGCATAGCCGTCGGCCAATGCCCGGCCGGACCATCCGGAGACGTTCTTGCGCAATATCTCCCAGCCCCAAGTTTGGCCGAGCCGCTTTTCATACCAGATGTCAATGTCACACCAGGTTACCGGGGCTTTCCGGGAAATATCGTTCAAGATCTCCAGCAACTGCCCGGAGGAGTCGCCGAATTCGATCCGGGCGATGGCCGCTCCCAATTCCGGCTGAGTCCGCGGCTCGGCCGGATTCCAGGCGAAGGCCGCTCCATAGATCATGCCGGGGATCGACGCCGCCAGCGGCTGGATATGGCCGTGATCGCCCCAGTCGGTATTGAGCATGCCCAAGGCCTGATATTCCCGGCCGTAGCCGGCCATCCTGGCGATGTTGCGGAACGACCCTTCCAGATTGCCGATCAGCCGGTCCCAGGCGTCGACCGCGGGACAGACATACTGCGGGATGCCGTGCGCGGCGAAGAGCCGAGTCCCCTCGGGAGTAGCCGCGGCGCTGTAGTTCCAGTTCAGGGCGACCACGTCCGGCGGGAGCTCCGGCAATAATTCGGCATGGTTCAGAATCATATCGCCCCAAAATAAAACCTGCTTGCCATAGCCCTGGACATAGGCGACAATCTGTTTTAAAAAGTCGACGTACAGCCGGCCCTTGCCGACTCTGCCGGCCAGGTCCTTGTTCTTGCCCGCGCCGAGGTCGAAGGTCTCGTCGCAGCAGATGTTGAACTTGTCGGAAGTAAATAACGGGATAAACTCATCGATCATCGCCTTGACCAACCGGATGCTCCCCGGATTAGAGACATCCAGCGTATGATGGTGCTGGCGGTCGATCCAGGAATAGTCCCGCGTATCCGCGGGCAGTTCATTGAGCTCTCCGAAGGATTGGGTCCGCAACACCTGATAGAGATGGCCGAAAGTCGACAGGCACGGCACCAGTTCGATATGGCGCTCCCGGCAATAGGCATCCAGCAACAGGATCTCCTCGGCAGTGATCGGGTCCTGCCCCATCCAGACCTCGGCCTGGTTTTTAAAGGCGAAGCTATGCTCGATATATAACTGGAGCTGGTTCAATTTATAAAAGGCGATCCGCTCCGCCAGCTCTTTCAGGGTGGCCAGGGTCGGCACCTTGCCGCGGGTCACATCGTGCAGGAAGCCGCGATAGCGGAAGCCCGGATAATCCGCGATCTCCCGGCAGGCCAGCTCTCCGCCCTCGAGCCGCAGCAGTTGCCGCAAGGTTTGAACGCCGTAAAAGAGTCCGGCCGCGTCCGCTCCGGCAATCACCACTGCTGCCGGTTCGATCCGCAGGGTATACGATTCCGGCGCTCCTCCGTCCAACCTCAGGACGACGCCGCACGGCTGGTTCCGGTCGGCAAAGGTTCGGCTGAGCGCCAGCCTGATTCCGGTCGTTTGGACCACTTCTTGCCGGAGCGACAGCGCCGTTTCCAAAAAGTTGCCGGGGCAAGCGACATCCAAAAGGAACCACATCTCCGGCCGGAAGCGAAACGTGCCGGGCAACTCGGCCATGCTTTGCGGATGCGGAAGAAGCCTCCCGTTCATATCACCCCGCCCCTTCTGATTCCCCTAATCGATATGCACTGTGGACGTTATTCCAGACGTTTAAAACCACTGGGTCGAGTCGCTCCCCAATCCGGATTCGGTTAGGATTTATCACAACGCTTTTAGGCGATATCAAACAAACTGCGGACCTTCAGGCCCTCCCGCAACTCGGCCAGGCCGGTCCCCGAGGGCAGACTGGCCCGATCGATGACGATGCGCCGCGTCTCGCCCGGCCAGAGGTCGAAGTAATTATCGCTGAAGCGGCAGTCGAACGCCGCGCTGTCCAGCTCGACATACTTGGCGAGCGACTCGGCCCGGAGCCGGCAGGTATATTGGCCGTCCGCCGCTTCGACTTCCCACTGGATCCGCGGATCTTGGAGTTCGAAGTGTTTGGGCTTGACGAACAATACCGTCCCCGCCCCCACCGGAGTCCCGCCCACAATGAGGGAGTAGACCAGATAGACATTCATCCGGGCCGCCTGGTCGGGCAGCGCCGGTTCGAAATCCAGCTGCAGGCAGCATTCGGCCCGGAGCGGCCCGACCGATAGGTCGGCTCCACCCTCCGCCAGCACGGCGCCGGAGCCGTTGTGCAGCAGCTTCCAGTCCAAACGGCCCCGGATCGCGGCCAGGGTATCGTTGTTGACATAGAGGTCGACCTTGGCGCCGTTTTCACAGGCCGACGCCAGGATCGGCGCATAGAACCGTTTCGCGAAGTAATGCAAGGCCTTCCAACGGCCGTAATAATCGATGCTAGCCCAGGAGGCGACCGGCCAGCAATCGTTGAGCTGCCAGTAGATCGTCCCCATGCAGCGGCCCCGGTTCCGCCGCCAGTGCTCGACGCCGTATTTCATGGCCTCGCCCTGCAGGACCTGAGAGGCATAGAGCAAGGAGTCCAGATCCTTGGGATATTTGAAATTGTCCGAGATATGGTAGAGGATCTTGCCGTTGGCCGCCGGATTCTTCTGATGCTTCTCCATGACATAGGAGAAGATGTTGCGATCCTGCGGCAGGGTGAAAGATTCCACCGTCTTCAGGCAGGGAAAGGACTGGAACCCGAACTCCGACGTGAACCGGAAGTAAAAGTCGCGGTAGGCGGTGAAGGGTTTCAGGCCGTGCCAGACATCCCAGTAATGGACGTCACCCCGGTTCTCATCATTGGGATTGTCGAACCAGCCGCCCGAGGAGGGCGAGGACGGCCAATAGGAGGTGTTCGGGTCCTCGGCCGCGACCACTTCCGGCAGCAGCTCCTGGAACTGTTTTACATAATCGTGTTGCTGCCTGGCCGGTTTATCCTTGAATTTGCCAGTCCAGAACCACTCCAGCTCGTTGTTACCGCACCACATTCCCAAACAGGCGTGCTGCCGGATGCGCCGGATGTTATCGGTGACTTCCCGGCGAATGCTCGCGGCAAACTCCGGGGTCACTTGATACATCGCACAGGCGAACATCAGATCGTGCCAGACGATGAGGCCGTACTGGTCGCAGCAATCGAAGAACTCGTCGGCCGGATAGACGCCGCCACCCCAGACCCGGATGCAGTTGAAATTGGCCGCCACGCAATCCTTGATCAGCTGCTCGGTCCGTTGTGGCGTACAACGCGCCAGCAGGTTATCCTCGGGGATGTAGTTGGCGCCCATGGCGAAGATGGAGACTCCGTTCACCTCGAACTCAAAGGTCTCGCCCCACTGGTCGGCGGCGCGTTTCAGCCGCAAGGTCCGCAGACCGATCCGGCAATGCCGTTCCTCCAGGACCGTGCCGTCCTGCCGCAGCACTACCTCCACTCGGTAGAGCGGCTGCTCGCCGTAGCCATTGGGCCACCATTTCCGGGGATCGGCGACAGTCATCCGCAGGTGATTCTCCTCCCCCGCCGCGTCCAGCGCGACGCTGGTACGTTCGCCGGTTGGCGCGATCAGCTGGACGCCGATCCGGCAAGGGGCGTCGCTCCATTTCCGCAACCGGACCCGGATATCGAGGTCGACACGATCGGCCTGATGCTCCTGAGTGATATAGATATCCTCGATGCGGGCGTCCTGATAAGCGCAGATGGCCATCGAGCGCCAGATTCCGGCGTCGGGAATCTGCGGACCCCAGTCCCAGCCGAACATATAATGGGCTTTGCGGAGATAGGGATAACCGGCCATCGAGCCGGTAGCGTGATACAGCGGCTGCTCCCGGTCTTTCGCCTCGATGTAGCGAAGCGGTGAACGGACGATGATGCGAATGACATTGGTCCCCGGCTCCAGGAGGCCCTTCACATCCAGCTCGTAGCGGCGGAACATATTATCGGTGGCCGCCAGATGACGGTTATTTACTGTGATTTCGGTGAAGGTGTCCAGCCCCTCACAAACCAACAGCACCTTGTCGCTGTCCAAAACGGCCCGGTCCACCTGAAACTGGCGTTCATATTCATAATCATAGGCCGCGATCTCCTTGGCCTGGTCTTCATTGTCGCGGTAAAACGGATCGGCGATCCGGCCCGCCGCAAGCAAATCGTTGAAGACCGATCCCGGCACCGTGGCGGCCAGCCATTCCGATTGATCGGTGCGGCGCATCCGCCATGTGCCATCCAATTCCAGCTTCATCATTTATAAAGCCTCCCGCAGCCTTGCCGGCTGTTATCGTTACTACGAAACTCAGCGACTCTGCTCGAAAAATTCTTTAAAAAGCTCCTGAGTGACGCCGTCTTCCTTAATGATTCTGATTTTTTGGGCGGTTTCTTCGGCCAGCAGCTCCAGCAATGCGTTGCCCTTATCCGCCGAGGCCGCCGAAGGGTCGCCCGCGAAGTGCGTCGGATGATCGGCATACCACCAGATGCCGGTGTAGATATTTTTCAGGTCGGTCGCCGGGTCCTTGAAATGATCCAGCCGGCCCCGGCTCTCGATCTCGTCCCGCTCGACTTGGTCCATGACGACCAGCTCCGGCCGCAAAGCCATCACCAGCGCCGTTTCATAGTTGCCCGCGTGATCACCCAGGTCATCGGAGCCCAGAATCGCCTGCTTCCGGCGGATCAATTCCGGGCCGTCCGCCATCAGATTGATGCCGTAGACCGCATAGCCGGAATCTCGCTGCAAAGTACTCTGGATAAAATAATTGAGGAAATGGCTGTTCCCGCCGTGCGCGTTCAATAGGATGATCTTATGAAAGCCGTTCCGGGCGATCTCGTCCAACACGTTCTCCAGCAACCGGAACATCAGAGCGTGGTCGATGGAGATGGTCCCCGGCACATGCCGGGCTTCGGCGATTTGGCCGAAATAATAAGGGGGAAAGACTACCGCCGGTTCCCGGGCGGCCGCCGCGAGCGCCACTCCCCGCCCGATGAAGAGATCGGTCCCCAGCGGCAGATGCCCGCCATGCTTTTCGATGACCCCCAACGGCACGATACAGGTCCCCGCCGTCGCCAGCCGGGCCATTTCAAACTGATCCGCGCGCAAATCTTCCCACAACATCGCCTTCGCTCCTTCTTCCGGTTATAACTGCGCCACCACTTGGTCATATAAGGCATTATCTCGCCTTACCTCTTGCAAAGCCCAAACCACCGCCCCGGCGACCGGAGAATGGTTCAATACGGTAAAATTCAGCGCGCGGCCGGGTTGGGCGGCGCGCACTTCGCACTGAAACCGGGTTAAAGCCGCCGGATTTTCTCCCTTGACAGCGATCGAGCCGGCCAATATGATATCCAACGGCTGGTCCGGGGGGAAAGCCAGTTCCCGGATGACCCCGTTGACCGAGGCGGCGATCTCCGTGCCCATGGTTTCGAGGATCGCCAGGGCCACCCCATCTCCGTCATTGGCGGCCTGAAACACCACCGGCGCCAGATCCGCCAGGCGCAATCCCTGATATTCCATCTTTTCCCGCAGGCAGTCCACGAGTTCATACTTAGAACGGACCGCCAACCGTTGC
The DNA here is from genome assembly GCA_023400055.1 of Bacillota bacterium. Classification (GTDB taxonomy): domain Bacteria; phylum Bacillota; class UBA4882; order UBA8346; family UBA8346; genus Hydrogenispora. The sequence continues at coordinate 19,123 of JAEXFN010000002.1, read as the reverse complement.
CACAAAAGATCGGTGATCCGGGTAGCCGGACCGCCCCGAAAAAGAAAATTGTAAGCCGCCTGGGTAGCGCGACTGCCCAAGTAGCCGCCGCCGCCCGGTTCGCCGGTGATCTCGCCTTGCCCATTCAGCTGCAGCATCCCCCCGGCCGGATCGATGCCGCAGACCGAGCAGCCGGTGCCGTTGATCACCCCGATTCCCACGCCGCTCCGGCTGCCGGCCTTCACCCCGAGATATGCGTCGTTGCAAAGGATAAAGTGGCCGAACCCGATATTCCGGAGGATTTGGGCGATCCTGTCCCGCTGAAAGCGGGCGTCGACCCCCGAGAGCCCGAAGACGCTGGCGGCCAGATCGGCGCTGACCAGTTGATTGCGACCCAGGATCTCCCGGACCAGTTCGCGCAGTTTCTCCTCCAGCTCGTCAAATGAACCGGCCAGACGCTCATGGTTGGTGGGGCCGAACGACAGGAAATCGACCCGCTTCCCGTCGGTGTCAAACAAAGCGCAATGGGTTTTGGTCGTGCCGCCGTCGACGCCGAGCACAAATCGGGCCATCACTCGGTCTTCTCCGGGAAGAATTGCGGCAGGAATTCCCGGTTCGCCTCCAGCATCGCATCGAGCACGCCCTTGGCCTTGAAATAATCGCCGATCAGCGGATGAACCAGCAGCGCCGCCAATGCCGCCTGATAGTCGCCATGCACTGCTGCCCGGGCAGCCAGCTTCTCATAAGCTTTGACGACCCGCATCAGACCGATGATGAAGGGATTGGCAAACCCTTCGAACTTGATTGGAGTTGCGCCCTCTTTGTTGATCCGGCACTTTACTTCGACCACATCGTCGGGATCCATGAACGCATAGGCGCCCTGATTTCGGACATCCACCACATGAACCTCGTTTTTGTCGTTTTCGATGGCATTGATGATCGAGACCGCGGCCTCCGAATAGAGGGCGCCCCCTCTTTTGGCCAACTCCGGCGGGCATTCCTTCAGATCAGGGGACTGGTACTTTTGGATCAACTCTGCTTCGATATCCTTGCAGATCTCGCCACGGGTCTTGGCGGCCTGCTGGCACTTTTTCACCTGCTCATCCCGGAAATAGTAATAGTTCAGGTAGGAGATGGGAATACCCCCGGTCGCCTGCAATAAGGCGGCATCGTATTTCATCTGGGGGATATTTTGCAGTCCCTTGACACTTAGGCCGCTTCGGAGCTGCTCCTGCAAAACATCCTTGCCGTCGGCGTAGACCGCGGTGATCCAGCACAAATGGTTCAATCCGACGAAATCGTAGTCAAAATACCGGGTTCCGTCGGGCAAAAGTGCCTTAACTTCCCGCACCATATTGATGGGCCCGTTGCAGAGCCCGATCAGCTTGCCGCCGATAGTGTTGAGCACCGCCTCGGCCACCAATCCCGACGGATTGGAGAAATTGATCAGCCAGGCCCGGGGCGCCAGACGTTTCATCCGCTCGGCGATGTCCATGATTACCGGAATGGTCCGCAAGGCCTTCATCATGCCACCGGCCCCGGTCGTTTCCTGGCCCAGCAGTCCGAATTGCAACGGAATCTTCTCGTCACGGATCCGGGCGTCCAGCTTTCCGACCCGGATCTGGGCAATGACGTAATCGGCATCGACGATGGCTTCATCGAGACTCTCGGTAAGAACCACCCGCGCACCGTAATCCGCAGCGGTCAGCATCCTTTGAACCAGGCCCGCCACGATGCTAAGCTTCCCCGGGTCGATATCCATCAAGTAAAAGGCGGTTACTTGAAGTTCCGCGTGCCGCACGATAAACCCGTTGATTAGCTCCGGCGTATAGGTACTGCCGGCGCCAATCACGGCGATTTTTAACTGTCGCATCCAACATCGCTCCAACCTCTACCATCGGCAGTTTTTTTACCGGCTCGTCAGCAAACGGCCGTTGCGGACTCCGGTCAATTTCCCGAACTGATTGGCGACGACCCCGCCGACCAGCACCCAATCGATGCCCGCCGGGTATTGTTCCGGCCGGGTATAGGTGGCCTGGTCCTGAATGGTCGCCGGATCAAAGATGGTGATATCCGCGGCGTAGCCCAACTCCAGACGGCCGATCGACTGTAGCTCCAGGCGTTGCGCCGGTAATGCGGTTACCTTACGAACCGCTTCTTCCAGTGTCAACACCTTTTGATCGCGTACGTATCTGGCGAATACTCTGGGAAACGTGCCGTATAATCGCGGGTGTGGCAATCCGCTCGTCGAATACAGGGAATCGGAGATGATGAAGGAATAGGGCAGCTTCATGATGCGAATCATATCGTCCTCTGCCATATGGAAAAAGACGATCGCCACGTTGCCATCCTCCTCCGCCAGAAGATCCAGAGCGACTGCGGCCGGTTCTGTCCCGCGAATCGAGGCGATCTCCGCCATACTCTTCCCAACCAGCGACTGATTGATGGTGCTTCCTACCGAGCTTACCACCACCTTATCCCAACCCGTGGGGTAAACCAAATTATCCCAATCGTCCGCTTCATGGCTCAATTCGGTCAGAACCCGCCGACGTTGCGCTGGATCAGCCACCCGTTGAATGGCCCGGCGAACCCCGCCTTCTAACGCCCAAGGGGGCAACAGACTGGTCAGTGTCGAGGAGCCGGCAGTGTACGGATAAACATCGCAGGTAACATCCAGGCCCCGGCCGCGTGCCTCCTCCACCAAATCGATGGCCGCTGAGCAGGTTGCCCCCCAGTTATTCTTGCCGGCGGCTTTCAAGTGGCTGATATGCAAGGACACTTCCGCCCGCTCGGCGATGTCCAACACTTCTCGGATGGATCGCAGCAGACTGTTGCCCTCGCCCCGCATATGCGCTACCAATATAGCGCCGTGCTTTTTAAGCACACCGCAGATCTCCACTAACTCGGAAAGGCTGTAATAATTCTCTGGAACATACATCAGCCCGAGCGAAAGCCCAAGGGCGCCGGCGTTCAAAGCCCCATCCAACAGATTCTTTACTTCTTCCAGCTCCGGGCGGCTTAGTGAACCCGCCGCAAACCCTTTCACCGCAATCCGCAACGCGCCGTTGCCCACATAGCCACCGACATGGTGCCCGAAGCGCTTGCTTCGTAACGCCGCCAAATATTCTTCATATGTCCGCCATGTCCATGGGCCGGTCAGCCGGCCCATAATCGGTTCGCTATAGGTCTGCAATAACTGTAGCCGCTCCGAGTCGACGGGAGCGGCTGAAAAACCACAGTTACCAAAGATTTCAGTGGTCACGCCTTGCTGAAGCTTGATGGTACCCTCTGGATCATTCAAAACCTTTAAATCAGTGTGGCTATGCAGATCGATAAATCCCGGCGCAACCACCTTTCCGGTTGCATCGATCACGGTCCGGGCCGGAGCTGCGCACGTCGCTCCCAACATTACAATCTTACTGTCCCGAACCCCAACATCGCCCTTCCAAGTGCGCCTTCCGCTGCCATCCACAATGAATCCGTCACGAACCAGGATGTCCAGCATCCTAATACACCTTGCCCCGTCCGGCGATTAGGGCTTCACCCACAATTTGGCCATTACTCCGGAAAAAAAGCCTATCATGGAGATTGACTGTAGTACAAACGTGATTAGGAACAATCGCTAAAACATCTCCCACCTGAATTTCGCCTGCTCCCGGCAAAACACTGACAATCCCGTGCTCTTCCGACAAACGCTCCAGGACTAACTTGTCATCCCCGACCGTCCGGCCATAACCCTTCAGATAGTAAGGGAAGGCACCTTGCGCGGCATCAGTGGAAAACGTTTTGTTGCCGCCATCGACCACCACATAATCGGCGCTCCGGCTCACTACCGTGGTCATCACGCTAAGCGCACAATCCTCCGGAGAACAAACGCCGAGATTCGCCAGCATCGTATCATTGAACACATAAGTGCCCGGCCGGATCTCGGTAACTCCGGGAACTTTGGCCGCATACGCCGCGGTCGGCGTCGAGCCGACACTGACGTCCCGGATAGCGATTCCCGCCTGGCGCAGCTTTTCGGCCAAATCCACCATCAAACAGCCCTCCTCGAGACCGGCCTTTTCCCGATCCAGGGTAGCCTTTCCTTCATAAATTAGACCTTTGAAAGTGAAGATCCCCGTCAACTGAATTCCCCGGAACCCGGTGAGCATCTTGGCGAATTCCAAGGCTTGTTCATACCCCACCCCGGTCCGATGCATCCCCGTATCCACTTCCAGCCGGACTTCGATCGTCTGATCATCAGCCAGTGCCGCTTCGGAAAGCGCCTTAGCCCCGGCGATACTGTCCACTCCGACAATTAAGCGGATCTGTCGATTGAGAGCCAATACGCGTGCGATCTTGCCCGTCCCGATCACCGGATAAGCAATAAAGATATCCGCCAGACCATGCTCTGCCATTACTTCGGCCTCTCCCACTTTGGCCACGGTAATGCCATCGGCTCCCGCCGCTACTTGCAGCTTAGCGATGGCCGGAATCTTATGAGTCTTGGTATGCGGACGAAGCTTGCAGCCGTTTGCAGCGGCAATGTCGGCCATCTTGGCAATATTGCGTTTCATGATCGCTTCATCAACGATTAGACACGGTGTTTCCAGGTTCAATGCATTCACCTTCTTCTTTCAGCCTCAGTCTTTCAATTCAAAAATTCCCTCAATCTCGACCGTGATGTTGCCTGGCAATTCATTGACCCCAATTGCCGAACGCGCATGCCGCCCAGCTTCGCCGAACAAATCGACCAGTAACTGAGAGGCGGCGTTCATGACCTTGGGTTGATTCCCGAACCCCGGCGTACTGGCCACAAAGCCCAACAGTTTTACCACGTTTTTAACACGATTGAGATCCCCGGTATATTGATGTAAGATGCTCAACATGTTCAGAGCCGCGACCATCGCCCCATTTTGGGCTGTTTCGATGGACACATCGGTTCCCGCCTTACCGGAGACAACCGGAACCCCGTTTTGAGTCGATCCTTGACCGGCAGTAAATAGCAAATTCCAAACCTGTTTCACTGGAACATAGACTCCGCCGAGCGGCGGCGGAGCCGGCAGTTCCAGATTAAGTTTTTTCAAGTTTTCATAAACACCCATGTACGACCACTCCCTTAGCAAAATAACCAATCCTCTAAAAATATCCGGCAGTCTTTGCCGATATGCTCAACCCTTGACCGCTCCCATCGTCATCCCCTGGATGATTTTCTTTGAAAAAGCCAGATATACGATGATTACCGGCAGGATCGCAATTACCATGGCTGCCATCAATTCCGTATACACGCTGGACATCGGGCCGATAAAATTGGAGAGTCCGATCGGAATGGTTTTATACATATCGCTGCTGATTAAAACCAAAGCAAATGGAAACTCGTTCCACCATTGCAAAAAGCTCAAAATGATCATCGTCGCCACGATCGGCCGGCAAATCGGGAAAATAATCTGAAAAAGCATCCGGGTATACGGAACACCATCAATCGTGGCCGCCTCCTCCATCTCAAACGGAATGGTCTTGATGAAGCTTTCAAAAAGGAAAACCGCCATCGGTAGTCCCAGTGCGATATAAGGAAAAAGCAATGTAATTCTGGTGTTCAGTAACCCTAAATTTTTGAATTGGATAAAGAGCGGGATCAGTAGGCTATGGGATGGAATGAGCATCCCCGACAGAAACATGACATATAGCAGATTTCTCCCCTTGAATTGAAACCGTGACAGGAAATACCCCGTAACGAAACTGATAAGAATGATCATGGTCACCGTTACACTGGTCGTGAATACGCTGTTTAAAAAATACTGATCGATATGTCCGTTCCGCAACGCCGCCGCATAGTTTGAAAAGTCCAAATGGGACGGAAGCGCCAGAATGCTCAAATTGAACTCCTGGTTGGTTTTGAAAGATGAATAAATCACCCAAACAATCGGAAAGATGCATGAGAGTGACATTAGCATGACGATCAAATTGACAATAACCGTCACAACCCGTTCCAGAATTCCCCGTTTGTTCATGCCTGCTTCCTTTCCCCCAGCTTTCGACTGACGAAGATAATAGTCAGACTCAAGACCAAGATACCGACCGAGATGGTGCTGCCATAGCCCAGTTTGAACTGTTGAAACGAGATTTTATAGGCATATTGCGCCATCACCATGGAACTGTTCCCCGGACCGCCGCCCGTCATCACATAGATATGGTCAAATACTTTCATGTTACCAGCGATGCATAACATCACCGCGACCTTTATCGTATCCGAAATCAACGGTGCAATAATGTATCGCAATCGACTCAAACCGGTACAACCATCGATCTCGGCCACTTCCAAAATCGATTTCTCGATGCCCTGCACCGCCGCCATGAAAATAATCAGATATTCCCCGATATATTGCCAGATAAGCGGCACGCTCACCGAAAACATCACAATCTTCGGATCGTCCAGCCACGGCTGTATCAAAGCCTGCAAATGTAATGCCTTTAGGAGGATATTTAAGATTCCAATATCCTTATTGTAAATTAACGTCCAGACGAAGCCTACCACAATCGCCGAGAGGACGACCGGGATAAACATCACTGTGCGATGAAACTCTTTCAACTTCAGCAGTTTTGAAGTAAATAGTCCGCATAATAACAACGCAAATCCTAATTGGCCGATGATGCAGGAAATGATTACGATAATATTATTTTTGAATGCATTCCAAAAGTCGGGATCCTGAACCAGTTCCAGATAATTACCCAAACCAACAAACCGCATATTCGCTCCGCCATTCCAGTTGAAAAAGCTGTAACGCATGGAAAGTAACAGCGGCAAAATGACAAAGCCTATGAATAAGGCAACTCCGGGAAACAAATAAAGAAATAATGTACTCCGTTTTATATGCATTGAATTACTGTTCATCATTCACCTTTTCATATCCGTATCCGCTTCCAAAGGAAGCCTTGGAAACGGATACGGGTAATCACACGTTTCACGGACAATAGCCCATGATGCAACTAACCGGCGTTATAGCGTCTCCTTCTCATGCTCGGCCTGAATCCGTTTGGCCAGATCCTTCGGGGTAATTCCACCGATTAACATCTGCTGCAGTCCGCTATTAATTACATCAATCAACGAAGAAGTCAACTGAATATCGTATACCGGTACATAAGAACCTTTAGCCGCAAACTCATTATATTGTTTTGCGATCGGCGTGATCTTACTGGTATCATATTTACCGGGTTTAACAGCCGGGAATTTATTAAACTCGGTCATGGCCGAGCCAAATTCGGGACCTGATAATTCTTTCAATACTTTGATGGCGGCGGCCCGTTTGGCCCCTTTCAAATTGTTCATGACGAAAAATACGCTAGCACCGCCGGACATGGAAGTCGGTTTTCCTTTGCCGCCTTCCACCGCAGGAATCAAGGCCAATTGGGTGGATTCGAGGACATCTTTTGGGCAATCCTTCTGCAAATCGCCGATAGCCCAAGCTCCTTCGATGAACATCGCCGCTTTCTTGTTATAATAGATCGTCCGTTGCTGCATATTATCCAGGCTGTTCATGTCGGAATTAAACGCGCCCATGTTTGCCAAATCCGCCAAAGCTTGCAACGATTTTACAAACTCCGGATCGGTAAATTTGGCGCCTTTTTTGTCCTTGGCCTTAAAAAACCAGTCTGTTCCGGTGTAACGGTCAGCCAAGGTACTTAAAATACAGGATTGGGCCACCCATTGTTCCTTGTTGCCCAAAGCAATCGGGACGTAACCTTTGGCTTTAATCTTAGCGACCGCTGCTTTAAACTCATTCCAACTCTTAGGGAACTGGTTGATGCCACATTCTTTGAAAATCGCCTGATTATAGAAGATCAGAGAAGTGCTTTTCGAGGTACAAGGGATGCCGTAAATCTTGCCATTCTTGGTGATTTTGGTGAATACGCCGGGGAGAAACTGGTTTTTCCATTTGGGATCGGCGTTAATGTCGCGATCAATAGCCCCGATCAAATTATTGCTAATTAACATGTCTAAGAGATCGGCTTTTGCAGCATACAATTCGGGCAGTTCATTGCCGGCCGCCAAAGTTTTAACCTTTGTATACAGGGATTGGCTGGTCAATGAGTCTTCCACAATTGTAATATTGGGATTTTGCTTTCGTACACGGTCCAATGCTTGTCGGAATGCGATGGCCGCGCCACCCTCCACCGCTTCCACTTGATCGTTGAGGAAGTTCAATGTGACCTTAGGGGCTGCCTTCTCCCCAAATCCCGGGCTGCTGAAGACACCAACCATTAGTAAGAGGGCCATCACCAAAGATCCTACTTTTTTCATACCACCCGATACCTCCTTTTTTGAATTCGAAACATCCTAATTATAAAACAGCATCGGTTTGCTCTGAATCCTAGAAAATTATTAAAACATACCACGGATTGATACATGATCACCCGGCCGCATCATGACATTGGTAACCAGCGATACAGTTTACAAATTAATATCCGAATTTTTATGATCTTGTCAACGAAGTCAGATAAAGTTCCCGTTTATCTTGTAAATTTTTCATTAGCTTATTATGATACAATCATCGGCAATGATAATTTTCTTTATTTATATCTTAAGGAGCTAAACGATTGAAGGCGCCGCAGTTTTTTAGTATCCGTTACAAGATCGCCCTCTTTTTCCTGGGCGCTGTTTTCGTTCCGATATCCGTTGTGTCCATCGTTTATTATTTCCGGTCTTCCCAGATCATTCAGGAGAAGTTCAGCATTTCCAACCTGATCAATATCAAGCAGACCGGTTACAACATTGATTTTATACTCAAAGACGCCCACCGGCTTTCGTTGGATCTTATCAAGGATCCCACCATTTATAACTTTCTAAAAAGCGCCACCCAGCCCTCGTTCGCTTTGAGTACCCAGTCCCGCATCGCATTGGAAGGCTGGCTTTATTATCTGTCCCAATCGAATAGCTACATTGATTCTATTTATATCAAAAGCAGTCTAGGGATCGTTTTGGACACCAAAGGAACCGGTCATCAGATTCCTGCCGCCTTTGCCGCCCGGGTTCGACGGCTAAAGGGCGGCTACATATGGCAGGCTAAAAAGCAAGCTAATTTTGACGGTTCCGAAACACCAGTTCTATCCATTACCCGTTCCCTAAATGACATCAACGATATTACTAAAGAACTCGGAATGCTTGAAATCAATATCAGTGAAAAGAAACTGGCCAATATTTATAAGAATAATCTGGGAAACTCTACTGGTGAGTTCTTTATTGTCAACGGCGATAACCGAATCATTTCAGCGTTGGACAATGACAAGCTCTATAAGCCGATCGACATCGCGGTCTTTCAAAAAATCACCGGCAACAGCAAAAAGTTTGGCGATTTCATCAGTGTATTACGTCAAGGCAAAGTGTTGGTCACCTATTACCGGTTAGACAATACCCAATGGTTTTTGATCAACTATGTCCCCTTATCCGACCTGTTCAAAGAGATCCGAGCCATGCGCGCCCAGATGCTGACCAGTATTTTCCTGAGTTTTCTAGTTTTCTCGTTGTTGACCATCTTCTTTATTGAAAAATTTCTTAGCCCTTTGAAAGAAGTCCGAAAAGTCATGCGAAAGCTGCAGAACGGCAATTTTGACGTGCGGTTGAACCTGCGGGGCAATGATGAAATCGTCTTATTGGGCGAGAGCTTCAATCAAATGTCGGAAAAACTGCGTGATCTAATGAACCAGGTTTATCTGGTCCGAATCAAGCAAAAAGAAGCCGAACTCAATGCGCTACAGGCGCAGATCAATCCGCATTTTCTCTATAATACCCTGGACACGATTTACTGGATGAGCCGCATGGAAAAGGCTATGGAAACAGCGACACTGATCCAGTCCTTTTCCAAACTGTTCCGTTTGAGTCTAAATCAAGGCAAAGAGTTTACCACGGTCGAGAATGAATTGATGCATCTCAATCACTACATTCTGATTCAAAAAAAACGCTATGAGGGATTAATTCGCTTTACGATGGATGTAGCGGAGGAGACCCTGAAATTATCGGTCATCAAGCTCATTCTGCAACCATTGGTCGAAAACGCCATTTACCATGGGATCGAACCCCAAGGCGTGAGCGGCGAAATCCGGATCCGGGTTTACCTGGAACGGGATCTGCTGATCTATCGAGTCGAGGATAACGGCGCCGGAACCGATCCGGCCAAGATTCAAGCAGTACTCGATACGCCCCTGGACCAAAAGACCAATTACGGTTTTGCTTTAAAAAATGTTAACGACCGGATCAAATTATATTATGGCGAAGCCTATGGAATCATCTTTCAATCGGTTCCGGGCCAGGGAACCGTCGTCACCGTAAACCAGCCGATCAAGAAAGGAATCGTTGCCCAATGATAAAATTATTGATCGTCGACGATGAAGCCGTAATCCGAAAAGGCCTCCAGACTTCTATCGATTGGGATTTATACGGTATCCGCATCGTCGGAGAAGCCAAGAACGGCCAGGAAGCGCTGGAAAAGGCGCTGGCCCTTCAGCCGGAGATCATTTTGACCGATATCCGGATGCCGATCATGGACGGCCTGGCCTTTGCCAAAGCCGCTCACGAAAAACTGCCGTCCGCCAAGATCATCATCTTGAGCGGCTACGACGATTTCGACTATGCCCAGCAAGCGTTGCGCCTCGGCGCCGCGGATTATTTGCTGAAGCCTTTCGGCGCCGAAGAACTGCTTGATCTGATATTACAGCTGAAGGAAAAGATCTGTGCCGAGCAGCAACAGCTGGAACAGGCGCTCCATACCCAGAACATTGTGCAGAAAAACCGTTCCTTCCTTCAGGCTGAACTCATTCAAGCGTTGCTCGAAGCAGCCTATGCCGACCGCGCGCATATTTTTGAAAAAGCCCGCTTAATCGATCTAAACCTAAGCGGACCTTTTTATCAGGTATTTGTTTTTAACATCGACGATCAGGAGATCATCCTGGCAAATCTGCCCCATAAGGAAGCGGATTTTATCAAGAGTTCCCTTCTGAATATCGCCAGCGAGGTCTTACAGCAGTACTGGAACGGGACTTTTTGTACCAGCGAGCCCGATTACTTCGTGGGCCTCGTTAATCTGAATGACGGCTCCGGCCTGCCGCTCTTGGAAGTATGCCGGGAGATCAAGGGAACCGTATACAAATACTTAAAATTGACGATTACCATCGGTATCGGCGCTTGTTGCAGCGGCATCGAACGGATTCCCGACTCTTATCAGGGAGCCTTGCGGGCGCTGCGCCAGAAGGTTTATCAAGGCAAAAACACGGTCATCCACATCAAGGATGTGCCGCCGGCCAGTCCCCTGATCACGTTCGCCAATCCCGCCCATGAAGAAAAAGAACTGCTGAAGGCTTTAAAAACTCCGGATGAAAAACGGATCACCGAGCTCCTGGCCGCCGCCTTTACCGCGTTCAAGCAGAAACAGGCGCCGCTGGAAGAAGTAAAAAATTACTGTATCAAGCTCGCCTATCTGTCCATTTACACCCTGGAAGCCATGGGGATTCAAATAGAGCGGCTTGATGCCGAGATCAATTTATATATTCAGGTTAAAAAATACGAAACCATGGCCGATCTCGAACAGTGGCTGAATGAGTTCTTGCAAAAGCTGATCCAGAACCTTAGCACCTACCAAGTGCAAAAATATAAGCAGATCATCAAAAATGCCATTGATTACATCCAGGAGCACTACCATGAGAGCATCACCCTGAAGACTCTGGCGGATCTTGTTTATGTTTCACCGAACTATTTGAGCCGGATATTTAAGGAAGAGACCGGGGAGAACTTCGTGGAATGGCTGAACAAGTTCAGGATCGAGAAAGCCAAGGAACTTCTGAAAGATTACCGTATCAAAACCTATGAAATCGCCGAGCGAGTCGGCTACAGCGACTATAAGTACTTCTCCTACAATTTCAAGAAATATACCGGCAAAAGCACCCGGCAGTACCTGGAGGAGAACCGCTAAACCCTTCCGCCGGTCCGCCAAAGCGGCAACCGGTTCCGCTCCACCCTTCGCCATGGCTGGCGGAAGCTCCGGCGGATCCGCCGGACGCCTCAGCCGAACCGCCGAGCGCTTCGGACCCTCCTCCCGGGGCTTGGCAAGGTCCGCCGCAGCCTCGGGCGGTTCGGCTTTTCTTTTCGGAAAGCCTTCTCAAACCGGCGCAACGCCATTCCCGGCCTTCGGCCAGCCCGGCGGAGCCGCCGTCAAAATCCAATCGCTAATCGCGAAGCGGGCCGCTTAACCCGGGCTCTCCTCGCCGGTGCTGATGGGGATCGTGAAACTGAACACCGACCCCTGGTTGAGATCGCTCTCCACCGCGACCTTGCCGCCGTGGGATTCCACAATGTGTTTGACGATGGAAAGCCCCAGGCCGGTACCGCCCATCTCCCGCGAGCGGGCCTTATCCACCCGGTAGAACCGTTCGAAGATGCGGTCCAGATCCTGACGGGGAATGCCCACCCCGGTGTCGGCCACCGCCACCCGCAGCATTTCCCCTTCCCGCCAGGCCGACAGCCGCACCTGCCCTTCGGCCGGGGTATACTTGAAGGCATTATCCAAGAGATTGATCAGCACTTGCTTGATCTGGTTGCGGTTGCCGTAGACCAGCGGCAGCTCCGGCACGGGCGGATTCAGTTCGAAAAAGGGCGTCTTGCCGGAGATCGGCTCGAACCGTTCCTTCATCTCCTGGAACAATTCGCCGATATCAAAGGGCTCGCGAGCCACTTCCACCTTGGAGTCCAACTTGGCCAGGGCCAAAAGGTCGTTGATCAGGTTGCTCAGCCGGTCGCTCTCCTGATCGATGGCCCGCAGATAGCGCAGGAGAATAGCGCTGTCTTTCCAGGCGCCGTTGAGCAACGTCTCGGCCATCGCCTTCACCGAAGTGATCGGGGTCCGCAATTCGTGGGAGACGTTGGCCACGAAATCCTGGCGGACCCGTTCCAGGCGGCGGATCTGGGTCAGATCGTGAAGCACCGCGATGGTGCCGGCCACCTTGCCGTTATCATCCTTGAGCGGCGCCAGAAAGGCCTGCAGCGCGCGGTTGCGGGGATGATACAGCGCCAGCTCGCTCTCCTGGGGTTCCTTATAACGGTTGACGTCCTGGATCAGGTCGAGCAGATGATGGTTGAGCACCACCTCCATCACCGGCCGGCCGGTGACGTCCTTCCCCCCGATCTGCAGCATCTCCTGGGCCGCCGGATTGGCCAGCAGGATCCGCAGCCGGTGGTCGATGACCAGGATCCCGTCGGCCAGATTCTCCAGGATCACTTCGAGCTTGCGTTTCTCTTCCTTAATGGTGAAGAAGGAATCGGCCAGTTGCTGGGCCATGCTGTTGAACGCCAGGCCCAGGTCGGCGAGCTCGTCCCGGCCGAAACGGTACACCCGCCCCGACAGATCGCCCTGGGAGATGCCGATGGCCAAGCGCTGCAGCTCCATAATGGGGGCGCTGATCTGATGCATCAACAGAAACCCGACCAACAGCGCCAACAGCGCGGTCCCGGCGATGGCCCCCCCGAGCAGCCAGTGCATCCGGGCCAGCATCCGGTGGAACTCGCTCTCGGTCTGGGCCACCCGGACCACGCCCGCCACCCGGCCTTGCATGCGCACCGGAACCGCGGTATAGATCAGGGTCCGCTTCAGTGTGGCGCTGTAGCGGGTCACCGCGCTCTCCTGGCCCTCCAGGGCGCTCTGCACCTCCGGCCGGGTCTTGTGATTGGCCATGGTGGCCGGATTCTGAGCCGAATCGCCCAAGACGACCCCGGCGGTATTGATCACGGTGATCCGGTCCTGGGTATCCTGGTGAATCTGCCGCACGATCCGCTGAACCTGCGCCCCGCTTGGCAAATGGCTTGCACCGTTGAAACGGTCGGCGATCAAGCGCGCCTGCACCAGCAAGCTGTCATCCAAGGACTGCCGGACTCTGGTTTCTTCAAAGTTCAGGATATAGCTGGACAGGATCATGATGATGAGGCCCACGCCGATCATATAAAAAAGAAAGAGCCGCGTCCGAAACTTCATGCCAGCCCTCATCTCCCATCACTTTCTGAATTTATAGCCGACGCCGCGCACGGTCAGGATATACTGCGGATTGCCGGGATCCTCCTCGATCTTCTCCCGCAGCCAGCGGATATGCACGTCCACGGTCCGGTCATCGCCATAGAAGTCGTTGCCCCAGACCAGATTGAGCAGTTGTTCGCGGGTCAGGACCTGTCCGGGATGGCCGGCCAAAATCCGCAGCAATTCATATTCCTTGCTGGAGAGATTGACGATCTCGCCTTTGACGGTCACCTCGTGGCCCAACAGATCGATCTGCAGGTCGTTGCTGACCAGCACCTTGGGTCCTTCGGGCGCCCCGCCGGCGGGAGCGGTCCGTTTCAGCACCGACTTGATCCGGGCCAGCAGTTCGCGCATGCTAAAGGGCTTGGTCACATAGTCGTCGGCGCCGAGTTCCAGTCCGAGCACCCGGTCGATCTCGCCTTCTTTGGCGGTCAACATGATGATCGGAAGGTCGGAGGAACGCCGGATGGTCCGGCAAACCTCCAAACCGTTCATGCCCGGCAACATCAAGTCCAACAGGACGAGATCCGGCTCTTCGGTTTCGGCCAACTTCAAACCCTCGACTCCGTCCGCGGCCGCGACCACCTCGTAACCCTCTTGCTTCAAGCTATAACTGACCGATTCCACAATCAAGGGTTCATCGTCAATGATCAGGATCCGTTTTGCCATGCTGTTTCACCTCAAATGTCGCATTGTAAGTTATCGTTACAGGGTAACCCGTCGCCTGCCCGGCTTCCCGGGCCACCGGAGCCGGGAGGAAACCCCGACCCGGAAACCCGGATAGGCCACAATCCGCGCCACATCGGCTTTCAGAGTCGCCTAGTAATGTTCGTTGCGGCCGGTCACCAGATAGATAACGCGTTCCCCGATATTGGTCGCATGATCTCCCACCCGCTCCAGATAGCGGGCGGCGAATAACAGGTTCAACGCCTGCACCACCCGGTTGTTGTCCCCGCCGGCCAGCACGAACCCGGTCAGCTCGTTAAACAGGCTTTCGTAGACCCGGTCGACTTCGTCGTCGCGCAAGCAAGTTTGTTTGGCGAAGGCCACGTCGCGATCGACGAACGCCTTCAAACTATCCTGGATCATCGCTTCAACCAGCTCCGCCATGCGCGGAATATCGATCAACGGCTTGATCAGCGTCTCGCCGGCGATCCGTTGCGTAATCTCGGCGATATTGGTGGCATGGTCGGCGACGCGCTCCAGATCGGTAGCGGTCTTCAAGACCGTGGTGACCACACGCAAATCCCGTGCCAACGGCTGTTGCAAGGCGATCAGGCGAATACAATCATCCTCAATCTTCTGAGACAAATTATCGATCTGATCATCGCCATCGATAATCCTTTGTGCCAATTCCAGGTCCTGTTTGGCCAGCGACTCCACGGCCAGGTGGATCGCCTCCTCCACCATGCTGCCCATGCGCAACATCTCTTGCTGCAACTCGCTGAGCGCTTTATCAAAACCTTCCCGTGTCATTGTGATCACCTCTTCATTTCATCCAAATCATGCAACCCGATGCGATGGTCCCGCTCATGCAGCGCCATTTTTGAAACGCATGGTTGAATTGAAAAACATTGCATTCGGCAACTTAGCCAAATCCATCAGCCGAGGGCGAGGCGTTCATGCCGTTACACATAGTATACATAAAAATTCCAACCAAAACCAGTCCGCTTCAAAAAAATCGGATCAGCCGAACCGTCCGGTGAGATAATCTTCCGTCTCTTGCTGCTCCGGATTGGTCATCACCGTTTCGGTGGCACCGTACTCCACCAGCCGCCCCAGCAGGAAGAAGCCGAGCTGGCCCGAGATGCGGGCGGCTTGCTGCATATTATGGGTTACAATTACTATTGTATAATCTTTCTTCAATTCCATGATGAGATCTTCGATCTTTCCGGTGGAGATGGGGTCCAGCGCCGAGGCCGGCTCATCCATCAGCAGCACTTCCGGTTCGACCGCCAGCAGCCGGGCGATACAGAGCCGCTGCTGCTGACCGCCGGAGAGCCGCAAGGCCGGGGTGTGCAGCCGGTCTTTGGCCTCTTCCCACAAAGCCGCTCCGGTCAGGCTGCGCTCCACGATCTCGTTCAGCCGCTGCTTGTCTTTGATGCCATGAATCCGCGGCCCATAGGCGATGTTGTCGTAGACGGACATCGGAAAAGGATTGGGCCGTTGAAAGACCATTCCCACCCGTTTGCGGAGCGCCACCACGTCGACCTTGGGGTTATAGATCTCGGTGTCGTCCAGGATAATTTTCCCGGTGGTCCGCACGTTGTCCAAGAGATCGTTCATCCGGTTCAGGGAACGCAAAAAAGTCGTCTTCCCGCAGCCGGAGGGGCCGATCAAGGCCGTCACGGTTTTGGCGTAAATCTTCATATTGATGGTTTTGAGCGCTTGAAAATCGCCGTAATACAACTCGAAATTTTCAGCCGCTATCTTGACATCCATTCCGGTATTTCCTCCTTATACCCGGTCGCTTACCCGATGGCGAGCATTCTTTCGGCAAGCCGGCCGGTCGATCCGAGTCCCGCCTTGCAGCGGGGTCTTCTTTTAGAAGCGTTATGAGAAACCCTGCCCGAAGGCCGGGTGAACCCAAAAGCTCAGCCAAACAAGGGATACGGTTTTCAAGCCTTCAAGCGCAATGCAAAGCGGCTCATCAGAAAGCTGGCAATGGTATTAATGATCCAGATGGCGATGATCAACACGCTGGCCGTGGCATAGGCGCGCGGCAAGGAGAGTCCCTCGGCGGCCAGGGTGTATAAATGAAGCGTCATCGGACGGGCCGAGTCCAGCACCGAAATGGGCAGTCGCAACGATCCGCCCACCGTCAGCCAGACCGCGGCGGTCTCGCCGATGGCCCGGCCCACGCCCAGCACGATTCCGGTGACAATCCCCGGCAGCGCCGCCGGAACCACCACCCGGATGATGGTGACCCATTGGGTGGCCCCCAGCGCCAGACTGCCTTCGCGATAGGCGTTGGGAACGGTCTTCAGCGCTTCCTCGGCGGTCCGGATGATGGTCGGCAAGAGCATGATCGCCAGGGTAATCGCACCGGAGAGGATCGAGAATCCCAGGTGGAAAAAGATCACCAAAAAGGCGTAGCCGAATAGGCCGAAGATGATCGACGGCACCCCGGCCAGGGTCTCGGTGGCGAAACGGATCACCTTGGTGGCCCAGTTTTCGCGGGTGTATTCCACCAGATAAATCGCTGATCCCACCCCCACCGGGGCCGCGATTAATAGCGAGACAACGGTCAGATAGATGGAGGCGACGATGGTCGGAAAGATGCCGCCGGCCCGGCCCATGGCCTCCGGATAGCCGGAAAGAAACTCCCAATTGACGGAAGGCAGTCCTTCCCCCAGGATAAAGCCGATAATCAGTAACAGGCAACCAAGGACCAATACCGCGGTCAGCCACAATAAGCCGAATGCCGTAATCTGAGCTATTTTAACCGTCGGCCGCATCAGGCGCGCACCTTCTTTCGGGCGATGATTAACGCGGTGGAGTTGATCAAGATGATCAGCACGAATAAGAAGATACCCACCGTGAAAAGGGCTTCGGCGTGTTCGCCGGAGGCGTAGGACCATTCCTGGCCGATGGTTCCGGTGAGCGTGGGGCCGGGATCGAGGATCGACTTCGCCACCAGGGGGGTATTGCCGGTGACCATGATCACGGCCATGGTTTCGCCGATTGCCCGGCCCATGCCCAGAATGATGGCGGCCATAATCCCGGAACGGGCCGCCGGGACCACTACCTTGTAAATGGTCTGCCAATGGGTGGCGCCCAGCGCCAGCGACGCTTCCTTATAATCGCGGTGCACCGCCCGCAGCGCGTCTTCGGAGACGCTGATGATGGTCGGCAGGATCATGATGGCCAGGATCACCCCGCCCGCCAGTAAGCTGAAGCCGATGCCGCCGCAGAGCGCCCGCAAGGCCGGAACCAAGATGACCAGGCCGAAGAAGCCGTAAACCACCGAGGGAATGCCCGCCAGCAGATTGACGGCCGGCCGGACCAACCGGGCGATCCGCTCCGGAGCGATCTCCGCCATGAACACCGCGCAACCCACGCCCAGCGGCACGCCCAAGACCAAGGCGGCCAGCGTTACAAAGCAGGATCCGACCAGCAACGGCAACATCCCGTATACTCCGCCGGTCGGCTGCCAATCTCTGCCCGTCGCCAGGGCCAGCGGCCCGAATTTGGCCAGCACCGGCCAGCCTTCTTTAAAGACAAACAAGATGATCAACAGCACCCCGGCCACAGCCACGCTGGCGATGGTAAACAGGGTCCCGCGGATGATCCGCTCTTTCGTTTTAATCCTTTCCGCTGCTTCCACTCTGTCCTCCCCCAAACGAAAACAGACCCTTATTTACGGGTCTATCCCAAGGAACGGCAACCGGCTCCGCAACCGGCCGGCCGGGCCGCATCAAATCGCGATAATGAAAATCCGTTGCATAACCATTTCAAAACAGACCGCTCCTTATCCTATTTCATCCTACCGAAGCGGGATTAAGCCCGTTTAAATTCAATATTAAGGATAGATTAAGAAACGAGTTCGGGCCCGCTCCCCCGCGCCTCAGCGCGCCAAGCAGTTTTTGGATCCCGCTTCGCTCCTCTCAATAAAATGAAAAAAGCCAATTAAAATCGCAAAAAACGAATGGCACCCGTCTCCAGGGAGGGAGACGGCGCCGCTTCTTTTCCAGGATGAAAAACAGCGGTCGGGGCCGGAAGCCAGAACCCTGTTGCCAGACAGAAGGCCATGGATGGCGGCGGCATGCTAAAACCCCGGATGAATCAGGAGGGCTTGGAACCTCGGTTCCAAGTGGGCGGATTCCAAAGGGTGTCCCACTACACCCTTTGGTCCTGGGGGGTGGGGGCAGGAATATCCCCCATCGGCTTTCAGAATCATTCCAGTAACTCCTTTATTCACAAATATTCACAAAAGATCGATCTTTTGTGAATAAAGATCTGTCTGCAACGATTCCAGATCGATCTTTTGTGGATAAAGATCTTCCTTTTGTGAATAAAGATCGATCTTTTGTGGATCAAGACAGATCTTTTGTGAATAAAGATCGATCTGCAACGATTCCAGATCGATCTTTTGTGAATAAAGATCTAAC
>JAEXFN010000059.1 GCA_023400055.1 Bacillota bacterium | reverse complement strand
GTTAGATCTTTATTCACAAAAGATCGATCTGGAATCGTTGCAGATCGATCTTTATTCACAAAAGATCTGTCTTGATCCACAAAAGATCGATCTTTATTCACAAAAGGAAGATCTTTATCCACAAAAGTAACTCCGGGAGTGCTTGCCATCGTTCCTTGCTTCACAAAAGAGCGATCTTTTAACGCCCTCTCATCCGGCCGAGGTTTTTCACAACGCTGCTAATGAAGAGCCAAATCGGAATGATGGTTCTCTTCGTGAAAGATAATGGTTTTACGATATTGCCCCGGCGTCATGCCGGTGTATTCCTTGAAAAGGCGCAGAAAGGCATGAACCTTGTCATACCCGACTTTCTCAGCCACCTCGGCGATCTGATAGTTCGGATCGGCCAGAAACTGCTTGGCTTTCTCAATCCGGACCTCATTAATGAATTGTTTCAGCGGTTTGCCGTATTCCTCGCGGAAAACCGCACTTAAGTAAGGGACGCTCAAGAAGACCCGTTGGGACAGGGCCTTCAGGCCCAGATCCTGATCGTAATGCTCCCGGATATACTTCACCATGGATTCGATCACGCCCTGGTTCTTGGCGTTTTTCCGGTTTTGGACCTGTTCGGAGAGTTCTTTGAATAAACCAACGAACCAATCCTGAACCTCGACGATGTCGGTACATTTTAAGAGTTCTCGGTAGGGATTGGCCCCTCCCAGCAAGGATTCAATATTGATCCCCATCTCCAAAGCGCACTGAATGGTGGAACTTAGTAGTTGCATATGGAAGTAAACGGCGGCATCACCCAAAGCGCCGCTGCAACTGGTGAAAAATTTGAAAAGATCATGGTTGAGCCGGAGGGCCGACTCAATATCGCCCTGCTTGAGGTGGTTAATCAACGCTTTTTCCTTGGCATAGGGATAGGGGTAATTGGCCGCTTTAAGATCCTGAATTTCTTCAAACCAGATCACCTGGCTCTTGCCTTTCAAGACCCGGTAATGAAGAGCTTCCAAGGCTTCCTGATAGGAGTCGGCGATCCGGGCGATCTCCGGCTTCGGCGTCCCCGCCGCAATGGCAAACTCGCCCTGGACATGGGACTGCACCGCCTGATGAATTGCGGCGCCGATCAGCTCGATTTGCCGCCCGAATGAGAGCTCGTCGTCCGGCGACGGCAGGGCGAAGAGCATGGCAATCTCCGGCGCTTTGGTATTGACCACGATCTTTTGATAATCGCCGCCCGGCAGGTTATTTAAAACTTCCATCAGGGAGATCACGAACAGGTTCAACTGGCGTTCGGAAAATCTGCCGGAAAGGCCGCGATAATTGCCCAGCGAGATCAGGAATACGATATACTGGGCGTGCTGCGCGAAGTCAATCCCATAATACTGAAATCTGGCCTCGATCTCCCGGCTGTCGGCGATGCAACCCGTCAGCAAACTGGTGAGAAAGTTATTTCGTAAAACCGGCAAATGTTCCCGGAAGGCCTTTTCGATATGCTCATTCTGCTCAACCAACCGGTTGACGCTTTTTTCAATATACTTCAGAACATCATTCTCGCCCGGCTGCTGCTCGCCGTTTTTAAAGAGTCCGGCAATCAACCGAATCGGCCGGGAGATTTTGTTGGAGAAGAACAGCGCAACGGCGATCCCCAGGGCAATTGCCAAAAGGGAGACGATCAGCGCGTAATCCCTGAAAAAGACGATCTTCGCATCGATCGCCCGATAGGGAACGATGCTGATATATTTCCAGCCGTATCTCTCCGAGGATACAAAAGAAATCAAAACTTTCTGGTGGTTAAGCCACGCCGGATAGCTACCGGATTTTTGTTCAAAAACGTGGCGTAAATACGGTTTATTCCGGAAGTACCTGTCCGACAAGGCTCTCCGGTTACTAGAAATGAAACGGCCCTGTTCATCCACTACCAGGAGCTCATTCTGCTCTTTGGTGATGATCGAGTTCATGCTGTTGCGGAGAAAACCCTCATCGATATTGACCGCGGCGACGGCGATCGGATCAAAGCTGCCCAGCGGGACCGGCTTGATGATCGTGATCACCTCTATCACGTTCCCGGACTTCTCGTCCAGCAGTTTGCGGGTAGGCAGCCAGTTATAAAAGTTCGGACCGCCGTGCTTCATTTTGGCGAAGATCCGCCGGTCGGGGAAGTCCGTCAGATCCCGCACGCCGCAATTAATGGAATACACTTTGCTTTCTTTGCGGTAAAAAATATTGATCGCATTAATATACTGGTTCAACAACAAATTGTTATCCATCGCGGCATTGATCTCAAATTGCCCCACCAAATCCCGGCCTTTGTAACGCTGAATGAACTCGGTGATAAACGGATCCAGGGATAACCGGTTCAGATATTGATCGACCTGGTTCAGCAGTAAATCGGTCGACTTATTCAACTGAAGCAGCATGTTTTGATTGGCCTCGATCGTTTGCGTCTCCAGCGAACTGGCGGAACGGACATAAAGCAACGCACCAAAAAGCCCGGCCACCAGCATGTTTCCCACAATAAAATAGGCAAAAAACCGGCCGATGTTTTTTTCCCAGTCGATCCATTGGTGCAATGCTGCCCAAAACTTTTTGAACTTGAACATCGCTTTTCTCCAATCCGATCAAAAAATGGCTCCGTCCGCTTGTTTCAGCGTTTTCTTCCCTTTTATTCCGCGATTGCGCCGGTTTATCGCTTCATGACATGATTCATTGCCATGGATACGTTCATACCGGCCTGGTTGTTTGCGTCAAACCGGTCTGAGCGTACACGTTTTTGCATCGGTCACTTTCCGTACTGGGCCTTGTAAGCCTGAGCGAGTTCCTGAGCTGCTTCCGCTCCGCCCACTTCTTTATATTGCTTGATCGCGTCATCAAAAACCGTATCAAACTGATTCGACGGGGCGGTGATGATCTTCACCTGGAGCTCCTCCCATTTTTTCATCAAGGAACCGTTCAATTTGTCATAAAGCGGAGTCGCCTCGGTAATCCAGGGCTGATAATATTTCAACTTTTTGGAGCCGGCAATAGTCTCCTGCACATACTGATCACGATATTGGGGTGCAAAGTCCATCGCTAACCGCTTGATATATTTTTCGGGCGAATTCACGAAGGGGTTGCGCAGGATATTATATTGCGAACCAATCCAAGGGACCCGCTGTTTATACTTGACGTCGTCAATCGGCATCGGGATGCCGTCAACCAGCTTATTGTCGATCCCCGGCAACCCAAACCAGTTCACGTTGGTGGCTTCGGCGCTGGCCATCCAGTCCAAATACTTGACGACCAAATCGGGATGCTTGACGTTCCGCGGCGAGTACCACATGTATCCAAAGGGATAGCAGCGGATGATCTCATATAAATTGTTTTTGGGGTTGGTGGCCCAGGGGAAAGTGGCCACTAACTTGGCATCGGGGATATTTTTGTTGAGATTTTCATACATGTTGCCATAGGCGCTATGATAGGGCCAATGCGGGTAATGGACGAAGGCGCCGATCTCGCCGCGCACAAACTTCTGCCTGAAAAGGACCTCGTCTTTATCCAGCAGAAACTGGTCACTGAACAATTTTTCATTATAGAGTTTGTTCATAAACCGCATGCAATTCTTGGTCTCCGGCCACAGCGGCAGCGCCACTTCTTGCATTTTTTCCGGCGACGGGGCTTGTTTGAGAAAGCCGGGCATTAAAACCGCATACCACAAGCCGAACGGATAGTTCGGCGCGCTCGGCAAGGCAAAGGGAATCAGCTTGTCGCCGACCTTGCCCGGATCTTTCTCCCTGAAGGCTTTGAGGACATTATAGAACTCAGCGGGAGTGGTCGGTTCCTTTAAGCCGAGCTTATTGAGCCAGTCTTTCCGGATGAAAGTAGTGTCCGCCACCGGCACGGAACGGTACACCAGGGAATAGATCCGGCCTTTGCTGGCCCCCAAAGCCAAATCGGCTTTGGAAAAATACTTTTTAAGATTTCTGCCGTATTTGTTGATGGAATCGGTATAATCGAGCAGCGCCCCGTTTTTCAGATACAAATTATACAAAGCCTTATCGTAACTGAAGATGATATCCGGGGCATTGCCCGCCGCTAACATGGTCGGGAGTTTTTGCATTTCCTGGGCGCGCGGCACCGGTATGAACTTTACTTTAATACCCAGTTTGGCTACATGGTCATTGACATATTGGGTCCACCAGTTCTCCTCGATATTGCCCTGAGCCGGCGGAATAATCCCCCGGTCCCAGGCCAGTACGGTGATCTCCTGGAGATCTTTGGTTTTTGCAAATACACTGGTCATCAATAAAAGCGCTAGTATAAACCCCGCCGCCACTCGTAATCGTTTGGACACCATAAACTCCTCCTTCGTTTCGTTTCAGCCGGTAATGCAAATGCATGACGCTCATGCTTCGAGTTCAACTTGGAACCGGCGAGTAAAAAAGGATCATTGGAACTTACTTGCCGGGTCGAGGTCAAAATAAGTATCGCCCCGCATAATTGGTTAACCCTTTAATGAGCCGATGGTCACCCCCTTGATAAAATATTTTTGGAGCCACGGATAAACAAATAAGATCGGGACGGCGGTTACCAGCACCATCGCTCCTTTGAGGTTCTCCGGCAGCACCGCCTTGGCGGACGCGGCATCCAACGAATTGGTCAGATCTTGCTGGAAGACGTTCAATACCTGATATAACTTGATCTGCAGCGTATATTTGCCGGGACTCTGAATATACATCAACGCTTGCTGAAACATATTCCAATAGGATACGGCGTAATAAATCACCAGGGTCGCAATGACCGGTTTGGCCAGTGGTACGATGATCTTGACCAAAATTCCGAAGTTGCTGCAGCCCTCGACTTTGGCCGCTTCCTCCAGCTCCACCGGGATGCCCCGGAAATAACTGATCATAATGATCAACAGAAACGTCTGGATCACATCGGGCCAGATCAAAGCGCCCATGGTATCGAGCAGTCCCAAGTTCTTGACCAGCAAGTAGGTGGGGATGATTCCACCATTAAAATACATTGTGAAGACGATCAGCCGCAAAACGATACCAGTCCCTCTCAATCCCGTCCGGGACAGCGGATACGCCGCCAGTGTCGTCATGATGATGCTGGCGGCCACTCCGCATACCGTAAGCATTGAGGTAAAAAACAACGAATGCAACAGACCGCGGTCGCTCAAAACCGCCCGGTAAGCCGAGAACGTAAATCCTTTGGGAAATAGAAACACGCTGCCTTCCAGGATATGCTCAGCGTCGCTCAGGGAAACCGCCAAGGTATAAATGAACGGGTAGATAAATGTCAAACATAAGATGAACATCACGGTATAGTTGATAATCTGAAAAGTTCTGCTCCCCGCGGTTAGGTTCGGTTTCATTGTCGGCCACCTCCGAAAAATCCTTCCTCTCCCAATAGCTTGGCGAACCGGTCGGCTCCCAGCAACAAGCTGAAGTTGATCAGCGACTGGAACAGTCCGACTGCGGCCGAAAAGCTGAACCGGGCCCGGATTAATCCCATATCATAAATATAGGTACTGAGGACGCTGGAAACATCGTTGACCATCACATTTTGCAAGTTGTAAGGCTGGTCGAAGCCGATGCTCATCATTTTGCCGATATTCAAAAGCAACATGATGATAATCGTGCCCTTGATGCCGGGAAGCGTCACATGCCACATGCATTTCATCCTGCCGGCGCCATCCAGCGCGGCGGCCTCATACAATTGCGGGTCGATGGCGGTTAACGCCGCCAGATAAATGATGGCCGACCACCCGACCTCTTTCCAGATGAACGAGAGCAGGTAGATGCATACCCACCAGCCTTTATGAAATAAAAAATTGATTTCTTTGAACCCCAAATGCTTCAGCAACACGTTAACCAGGCCGGTTTGGGGAGTCAAGAAAGCCAGGATTAACCCGTAAATAATCACCCAAGAAATGAAGTGCGGCAAGTAGGAGATGGATTGCACCAGCCGTTTAAGCCCGCTGTGGTTAATTTCATTCAAAAACAGCGCCAGGATGATCGGGATGGGGAACCCGAGGATCAACGTCAGGAAGTTCAGCCAGATCGTGTTAAAAAATGCTACCCAAAAGCTGTGATCGTGAAATACTTCCTTGAAGACGTCCAGGCCGACCCAGGGACTTTGCCACACCCCGGTGATAAAATTGTAATCCTTGAAAGCGATCAGTAGGCCATGCATCGGAATGTACTTGAATATCAGATAAAACAGGAGCGGAGGCAACAGAATCAGGTAGTATTGATAATTGTTCCGCCAATAGCTCTTTAGTTTACTGTTTTGATAGTTTGGACGGCCTTTTTCCCCGGTAAGCATCTCGATTTCCGAAGCCACATCGCACCCTCTTT
This sequence comes from Bacillota bacterium, assembly GCA_023400055.1. Taxonomy (GTDB): domain Bacteria; phylum Bacillota; class UBA4882; order UBA8346; family UBA8346; genus Hydrogenispora. The sequence continues at coordinate 12,291 of JAEXFN010000059.1, read as the reverse complement.
TCTTCCGTTAGTTCAATGCCTGAGCAGCGGTGGGATTTCATTTTCATCAAAATCCTGGTTTCATTGTATATACTTTGGGGCGAACCTACAATTTTCATTTTTTACGATTCTTTAATGAATCGGTTACAATTCTCCCTTTGCTTCTCGGAGAAAACAGTCGGAAGAATCCCAAATAAAAAACTTCCGATCTCTCGGAAGTCTCCAAACGTCCAATTCATTTATTTTTTCAGGGAACTAATTCCTGGCTGCAAGAACGGTCTTCTCTCCGGCTGGCCGATCCCCACTTCTCGATGCTGTCAACTATTGTCCCATACCCAATCCAAACCCGATCATCCCTGGATCAGGCCGGCCCGGGCGAGGATATCCCGCACCCGCCTCAGCTGTTCATCGTTCAACGCTCCCGCCGGTTTCCGGGCCAGCGGTGAGATGCCTCCGACGATACAGGCGGCCGCCGCCTTGATGGCGCTTACAAAGGGTTGCGATACGTCATAAAGGGCCATCAGTCCATTCATCCGCTCCTGCAATTCCGCCACGGTCGCCAGGTCCTTGGCACGGTATGCCCCGTACAGCTGGACAAACAGCTGCGGAGCCAGGTTGGTGAGGCCGCCGATCAAACCGTCGCCGCCGGCCATCAGGTTGGGGATGAAATATTCGTCGAACCCCGAGAAAACCGCGAAATCGGGCCGTTCGCTTTTGACCGTCCGGATCAGTTTCCGGGTATGGCTGATATTATCGACGGTATCCTTGATTCCCACGATGTTCGGAAAATCTTTGGCCAGCTTCAGCACGAGCTGGGGACTCAGGTCCATCGCCGTCCGGTCCGGGAAGTTATAAAGCAGCAAGGGCAGATCGCTTGACCGGGCGATCTCGGCGTAGTAGCGGTAAATGCTCTCCTCATCGAGCTTGAAATAGTAAGGCGAGATCGCCACCGTGTAATCGGCGCCGGCTTTTTGAGCATACTGAGTCAGTTCGACGACTTCAGCGACGACCGTCCCGCCGGTCCCGATCAGCACCGCCGCCCGTTTCCCCACCGTCCGCACGGCGAAATCCACCATCGCCCGCTTCTCGGCCATGCTGAGGTTGAAGAACTCCCCGATGCTGCCCAGAAAGAGGATCCCGTCCACCCCGTTCTCGATCAACCGGTCGATGAGCCGTTCGTTTCCTTGAAAATCCAAGCGGCCCTCGGCATCAAAGATGGTAATCATCGGCGTAAATATTCCTTGCAACAAATCGAATCCTCCTCCCGAAATCCCGCCTTCTTCAAGGCGCCGGTCCATGCCAGACAGTTATTCTATTCTGGAGCTGGGTCGCTTTTCCTGCCGTGATTTTGGGTACTTTCAATTTCGGTCTTGGAAAGGATGCCCGATCTTAACCATTCTCGGAATCGGGATGTCTGCCAATAACTCGTTCACTACATCCATCGTGAATAAATAACACCCCTTGAAAGATGTTTTAAAATAATCATCCGTTCGCAGCGGATTTCCCTTGTCATTCCAATTCTCGGGCGATCGTTTCAACCCCAGAGGACAAAAAAGGCAGGCGGCCTTACCAGCCTGCCTGCCTCGTCACGCCTAGCCAACCAGCGACCGGAGCCCATCGTCTATCGTCTATCGTCTATCATTGCAACAAACGCCGGTAATTCCTGAATCGTCCGCAGCGCCGTTATTTTCGAATGATGTAACGGTGATGGGGGACAATCCGGGCGGTGCGTATCCCCGACGGTTTGATCTCGCCCTTAAAAAGGTTGGCCGGAGTATTGGTCACTTTCAGCTTCAGCTGGTTCATTCCGTCGCGGGCCGCCGGCGAAAGGTCAAAGAGATACGGGCCCCAGAGCCGGGTCGGGAACGTCCGGCCATTGAATTCAACTTCCAGGACGCCGTCATAACAATCCACTTCCAGCAGCAATTTTTTCTCCAAGTAATCGGAGCTAAGCTCAAACTCCTTGCTAAATTGTCCGGTTCCCGAGTAAAAGGGGAATCCGCCGGCGGTCCAATCCGCCTCCTCCAACCTGCCCGGTTGGGCGGCCAGTCGGAATTCACCCGTTGCGGCCTCGCGGATCAGGGCAAATGTCCCCAAAAACTTGACCTTATCGGTGATGCCGCCCGCTTCATCCGCTACCACCAGCCGGATAGCCACGGTATTTTTACCCAGGGTAACGGATGGAGTCAAACGGATCTCCCGCATCTGGCTGTCTATCTTGGAAACTTCGGGCAGTTCGTTGACTTCTTTTCCATTCAAATAGACCGTATACTCGCCCCGGAAGCCATCCATCAGGAGCCGGAAATCGTCGGGCAGCGCCGCAAAGTCCACGGTGGCACGGTACCAAACCGCCAACGGGTATTGGACCGGCTGTAATAGAGACGCCGGAGCCACCCGGGTCCAGGCCCCTTCGGAGACAATGGGCCAACCCCGGTCATCAAAGCCTTGAAGCTGATAACCGTCGCCAAGGCCGGTTTCCAGCGGATCGATCATGAAACGCCATTCATCGCTGAGAAGAACATTCGCTCCCTCGGGAGTGAATTCCCAGCCTTCCGAGAGATCGATCGTTTCCAGCCGGGGCTGGGATGGCGCTACAAATTCCCGGTTTCCCCCGGCCCAATGGATTAATGCCGTTCCTCCTCCGTGCGGCGAATAAAGCCGGACTTCGGACGGACTGACCGATTCGACTTGCAATTCCGAAGATTCGAGATGGGTCTGTTCCCGATAGGACCGCAAAGTAACGAAGAGCGAGCGGTAAGGCCACATTTCCAAAGGGAACTCGGTCTTCCCAACTTCATTGCGATATATCGCGGCGGTTTCGACTATACCGGTATCGGGGTCCCACAGCTCCGGGATACCGGAGGATGGAAATGTAACATTCACTGACCTTGGTTGATCGGTGGTATTGATCAGAAAGAAAATCTCCTTTCCGTCCTTGCGGTAGTGATAGCAGAAGATAGTTTCGTCGGAGATCTCGATTCCCGGCTTAAGGAAAGAATGGAGCGTCCGGCCAATCAGCTCCTTGGGCCGGGTCTGGGCCAAACCATTGTTGCTGATATAACAGGTAATCCCGCCACCCGGCAGTTTGCAACGTTGTACTACCGTAGCCAGTTGGTCCTGCTTAAAACGGTCTATCATTTGGAGCGGATCGACCTGAAAATTACCGCGTACAAATTCCAGGACTTCCGGATCCAGCGGAACCGTTTCGGAATCGGTGGGGAGCAACGTAAAAGCTACCACCTTGCCGCTCTCGTCCAGCAACTCCTGAATCTTGGCGATCGAACTTTTATGCAACATGGTAACCGGGGGCAGGACGAGCACGGCATAGGTTTCGGCGCCGATCCGCAGCCGGCCGTCGTCGACCGCAGCCTCGGCCAAGGTATCGCTGTCGATGAAATCGAACTCCAGGTGCAACCGGAGCAGGAGGTCGGTCAGGTAGGCCAGGTCCGTCTCGATGGTATCACTGATCTTGTTATGCGTTTGGGGAGTGTAATTCTGCCAGAAGCTCGCCACCGGATAAACGATCCCGATCTCCGGCCGGTGCTCATCCCCAGTCAGCAGATAGCTCATTCTGGCAATATATTCGGAAAAATTGCCGTAATAACGCCACCACGATTCCTGATAAAACTGGCAGGGCGGAAAATCCCGTTTGCGGTCCCCTTCGATCGAATAATGGCCGCCATGCGGGTTAAAGAGGTTGACACCCAGCACGTATTCCCAATCGGCCACCGCCTTCATATCCCGCATGGTAACGCCCCAGCCGCAACCGGCCAGCGATTCGCAGAGCACCCGTTTGCTGCCGGTAAAGTGAGCCACCGAACTGGCCGCTTTGAGAGCCACATGCAGATCGGGGCGCTGTTCGGAACCGAGCGCCGGGAAAATATGGTCCACGCCTACCAGGTCCAGATGCTTCAGATGCTTAAAGATGTTTCCCTCACAGCGGGTGGCCAACCTGAGCCATTCCTCGAATAAGATGTGCCCGGTGAAGATCAGCTGATGGCGGTGACACCAGTCGCTAATCTTTTTATAAAAGGTCGCGGCGTAACGGTCGGTCATAGTGGACCAGAAGTCGTAACGGACCTGGCTGGTCCGCTCATTAACGTCAAAAAAGAGCGACGGCAGTTCTGCCCGAAGGTCGTAACCGTTCCGGTGGTGGAAAAGTGGCAACAGATCCTTGGTCCAAGGGACGGTGGCGGTATCCAGGAAAACCTGATAATAATACATGGCCGGTTCGTCGGTATAAAACCCGGGGATGACCGTCCCGAAATACTTGCCAACCTTCGCCGCATATTTCTCATGGGTGTATTCGATAAACTTATCGACGGCCGCGGGGTTGAGCGCGTCGATGTACCACGGCGCGGTTTTTTCGATGAAATGAAGCACGGACCATTCGCCAGCGGGGACTTCCCACGGGGCGATCTGGTTGTTGAAGGAGATCAACCGGTTCAGGTTGATCATCCGGCTCCAGTCTTTCTCGCCCCGGACGATGGGAACGGCCATCACCGCCAGCAGGGTTCCGTTATCGGTGTCCAAATAGCGGGCGTCGGTGGACTTTAAAAAGGTAAACGTCGGGCCGACCGCCTTGGTCTCCACCAGTTGGATAAAACGCTGACAAAGCTCGGGAAAATCCTGAGTCACCTGCAGCCCGGCCGAACCGCTGGGCCAGTTGTATTCGTCATAGATCCAAACCGAGAGCCCCATCTCCCCCGCTTGGCGGCAGACCTCTTCGACATGTTCGAACCACGCCGGCGAAAGATAGGGATCGAGCAGTCCGTAACGGCCGTGAATAAAAAACCCGGGAATGAATTTATCCTTAAACTCCAGCAACTGGCGCTTGATCTCGGCGCGCTCCTGTTTGGAGTTGAACATCCAAAACGGCATAATCCCGAATTCCCGCCCCGGCTTTCGAAAATCCTCTTCCGATAAAGCCATCCCTTCCAACAGCCTCTTAATCATTGCAGTTCCTCCATAAGTATATTGAATCGCGAGCGTCCTTTGGTCCGGTCAAGCCTGCGGCGCGATGGCCGCGATCACTTTGGCGGGCAAACCATGCGCATTCATCGCGATATGCCTGACCCCGGCCGGGATATAGAACAGTTCGCCTTCATGGACTTCATAAATTTCATTGAGCTCCGGCAAGATCACCGTGCAGATTCCGGCGGCGATATAATAACCCTCATCCCCATCGGGGTGGACATCCTCATTCAGGCTCTTGCCCGGCAGCAACTCAAACTGGGCCATGGTCAACCGTTCACTTTTAAAGAAGATCTTGACCAGTCCCTCACCGTTAAAGAATATCTTCCAGCCGTCGCCCATCACTTGCTCGGGTTTAATTACCACCACTTTTTCCATCGCCATTCCTCCCCCGGATATCATTTATTTGGAAGTCGCCGCGGAACGATCGCCGATACGGAGATAAACCGCCATCATTACCGCCAACATGATCAGCATGATCACGGAAGAACTGGTCGCCAGACCGTAATCGGAGGCGCCGAACGCCTTCTCATAAGAATAGGTAGCCAGAACATGGCTGGCATAACCCGGGCCGCCCCCGGTCATCAGATAAACCAGGTCAAAGTAGTTGAAAGTCCAAATAAACATATATAAAGTACAGACTTGGGTCAGCGGCCGCAATAGCGGGAAAGTAATCGCGGTAAACTGTTTCCAGCCCGAAGCCCCGTCGATCGCCGCGGCCTCGTAAACATCCTTCGGAATCGACTGCAAGCCGGCCAATAAAACGACCATCATATAGGGATAAGCTTTCCAGACATTCACGGCCACCAGCGATCCCATCACCATCCGTTGGTCGGCCAACCACAAGATCGGTTTCTGAATCAAGCCAAGCTGGTGGAGGGTCACGTTAATGATCCCGAATAGGTCATGAAACATCCAGCTCCAGGTATAGGCGATGACCACCGTCGGCATCACCCACGGCAACAGGATCAGGGCCCTGAAGACGCCCCGGCCGCGCATTTTCTGGTTCAGCAGGATCGCCATGATCAGACCCACCAGATAACTGCCGGCGACAGTCCCGATGGTAAAGACCATCGTGTTTCGGAGCGCCACCCAGAAGACCAGATCCTGGAGAATCAAACGATAGTTGTCCAGTCCCACAAAATGATAGCTCTTGTCGAAGATTCCCTGGGCTTGGAAGCTAAGCCATAAACCATGCAACGGGGGATAAATGTTGACCGCCAGCAAACAAAGGAGCGAAGGCAAGATCAATTGAAAGGCCAACTGCGAAGTACTTTCCTTTTTCAAGGCACACACTCCTTAAGGGTGCGGGACCGGCCTTAGCCGGTTCCGCACTGAATTACCGGCGTGGCTTATCGAATCTGTTTGATTTTATTGATCGCGTTTTGAATGGCGGTTTCCGGAGGAACGTTAGAGATGCAGGTTTCAATGACCATATCGGTCAGGATCCACTGCTCCTCGATGGCCGGAATGATCGGGCTGCCGCCCACGGGATAGGAGTAATCATGGCCATAGGGCAGGAGGTTTTCCACCACATACTTCGACAATTCGGATTTGGTATAGTACGGGACGTCCGACATGCTCTTCCAGACCGGGTAGCCGTACTCGCCGGTATTGTAAATCTTGCGCATGTTCTCGGGGCTGGTGAAGTATTTGAGGAAAGCTTTCGCCTCGGCCGGATGCTTGCTTTGCTTATAGATCATGATCGGATTGGTCCAGGCGGACATGCCTTTCTTACCGGCCGGTCCCTGCATCACCGGGGCGACGGCCACTTTGTCCATGAGTTGCGGCGCCTCTTTGGCAATTTGGGCGATCAAGAGCGGCGTATCGAAGATCATCGCCGCTTTGCCCTGGAGAAAGACCCGGCGGGCGTCATCCAATTGGTAACCGGTGGCTCCGGCGGGAACCACTTTATCGTCCCAGAGCCTCTTCATGAATTTCAGGGCCTGGACGGTGCGCGGATTTTTCAGAACGATCCGCCCTTTTTTATCAAAGATCGAGGTGTTGTTCTGCAGCATTAACGAAAGGAAAAACTGTTGCGGGCCGTGGGTCCGGCTGTAACGGACCACGAAACCGTAAGTATCCCCGCTGGTCAGTTTTTTGGCGGCCGCCTCAAAATCGTCCCAATTGGCCGGAACTTTGACATTGGCCTTCTCGAACATATCCTTGCGGTAGAGCACCATCCGGGTATCGACCTGCGTCGGCAGGGCGTAGTAGTGTCCGTTCAGGTACCAGTTTTTATGGTTTTCGGAGACCAGATCCTTCAAGCGGCCTTCCTTTTTCCACTGCGCGATGATATCGTCAACCGGCAAAATCTCGTCCTTGGCAGCGTAAAAACTGGGTTGATAGGAAGAGCCCTCACTGATATCCGGCGCGGCTTTGCCCTCGACGGCGGTGCGGAACTTCTGAACATAACCGGTCCAAGGCACGGCTTCGGCCTGGACATTGACGCCGGGATTGGCTTTTTCAAAGTTAGCGATGATATCTTTCAAAACCGCTTCATAATTGGGACCCCAGGCCATGTACCAGAATTTGATGCTTACGGGAGCGGCATAGACACTGGCCAACGAAACCAGTACCATCGCGACCACGAACAAGGCAATCGGCCATTTCACTCTCTTACCCATTCTCAAACTTCCTCCCTTTTTTATTTTGCTTGGAGTTTGTATGCAACGGCCGGGGACCCCGAGGAGTATATTGGATTGCGAAAAAGGCCGTTGCACATGAAACCGGAACTCAGGCCACAGTCACCTCCTTATCGACCGGCTTATCCTTTGGTGGCTCCGGCGGTTAAGCCTTCAACCAAAAAGCGTTCCATAAAGAAGAAGAAAACGACGATGGGAATGGTGGAGATCGTAGTCGCTGACATGATCAGGTCAAACCTGGCGTCATATTGTTGCTGAAACATGCGCAGCCCGACCGGGATCGTGAATTTGCCCGAGGATTGAATGAAGGTTTGGGCAAATAAGAATTCTTTCCAGGCGTTCAAAAAGGTGAAGATGGCCACCGCCGCGATGCCCGGCAAAGCCACCGGCAGCACGATCCGGCACAGGATCTGCAACCGGCTGCAGCCGTCGATCATCGCCGCTTCCTCCAGGTCGGTCGGGACTCCGTCAAAGAAGCTACGCAGCATCCAGATGCAAAACGGTAAGGAAAAAGTGGTGTAGGCTACAATTAACGAAAAGTAGGTATCCAATAGGCCGTAGGTTCGCATGGCGATGAACAGGGGAATGGCCACCACCACGGTGGGAAACATGTATACCAGCAGCAAGCCCCGGTCATAGAGCTTCTTCCAGCGGAACTTAAACCGCGAAAGCGCGTAACCGCTGAGACAGGAGAGGGCGATACAGAACAGGGTGGATACCGTGGATACCAAAACACTGTTGGCGACATTCTTGGGGAACTGGGAACGGGTCCAGACCTCGATATAATGCCCGAAGGTCAGTCCTTTCAAGGAAAACAGCTCGTTGGAGTAGAGCATATCCGGCCGGCGCAGCGAAGTCAGGATCATCCAATAAAACGGGAACAGGGTAACCAGGGTCACAGTGATTACAAAGGCGTATTTCAGAAAGTTCAGACTCTTGGCCTTCCAGGGATAGAAAGTATCCACAGGCGCATCCTCCTTTTTGAAACGCATCTTCCGGGAAGGGGTTCAAGGTTGAGCGGCCAGGAATGATTCGACCTCCGTCCGGCGCGGCAAAGACGATTGGGCTCCCAGCCGGGTGGCGGTCAACGCGCCCACCGCTGCGGCGAACCGCATGGCCAAACGGATATCATTGTCATGGAGCAAGGAAGTGAGCAGCGCCGCGGCAAACGAGTCCCCGGCGGCGGTCGTATCCACGGCTTGGACCGGGAAGGCCGGTTGGTACAGCTCGCCTTCGGGTCCGTCGTAAACCGCGCCTTTCTCGCCGAGCGTAACCACGCACCGCTCCGGGCCTAAGCGCCGCAGTTTTCGGGCGGCGGCCAAGGCGCTCTGCGTATCGGTGACCGCGCTCTCCGCCAGCGCCTCCGCCTCCACCTCGTTGACGATCAAAAGGTCGGTCTCGCGCAGCAGCGACGGCGGGAGTGGCCGGATTGGCGAAGGATTGAGCGCCGTCAGCACCGCTCCTTCCCTGGCGATGTGAAAGGCCCGGCAAACCGTTGTCAGCGGGATCTCCAGCTGGGCAATGAGCGCCCGCGGCCGGACGGAGCCGATTGCCTCAACATCCTCGGCGCCGCATTGCCGGTTGGCGCCGGGATAAACCACGATCGTGTTGGCGCCGTTTTCGGCTACGGTGATACAGGCCAATCCGGTGGGCGAGGCGGCCGTCCGCTGCAGATGGCCGGTATTCACTCCGTTGGCCGCCAAGTTGGCGATCAGCGTGGCTCCGTAATCGTCCTGGCCCACCCGGCCGATGATGCCCACCGCGGCCCCGAGCCGCGCGGCGGCGACCGCCTGGTTGGCCCCTTTGCCGCCGGGAATGGACAGAAACCCGGAACCGGCGACGGTCTCTCCCAGCCGCGGCAGTTTCGTCACGTTGAAGACCAGATCCATATTCAGGCTGCCGACTACCAGAATCTCCACGGCATTGGCCCCCTTCCGCATCCGGCGGACTCGCTATTTTTGACGCAGTTTGGCCCCGCAGCTGTCACGGATGATCAGTTCCATCTGGAAAAGATGATTCTGGGGGGCGGTCGTCTTCTCCGGCTTTTCGATCGAATCCATCAGCAGTTTGACGGTATCCACCGCCATCTCCCGGATCGGCTGCCGGATCGTGGTCAGAGCCGGCTTGTACATCGCGGCCAGATCCAAATCGTCGTAGCCGACGACGCCGACATCCTCGGGGACCCGCCGGCCCGTCTCCTCAATGGCTTTGATGGCTCCGAACGCCGTCGCGTCGTTGCCGCAGAAGACCGCGTCGAACGGTTCGCCGGACTGAATCAGCTTCCGGGCGGCCTGGTAACCGGCCCGGGAGTTCTGCAAGCTTTGATCGGCATGAACGATCAGCCGGTCATTGATGGGCCTCCCGCTCAACATGTGGGCATTCTTGTAGCCCAGATCGCGTTCGGGGCAGCCGATCCCGATATGGGCGATATGTTGATAGCCGAGGCCGATCAGGTGGTTGACCGCTTCCATGGCGCCGCGGATATGGTCCCCGGCCACCCGGTGCGCGCCGGGAATCTTTTGCTGGATCGCCACCACCGGGATTTGGTTTTGAAAGATTTCCTTGGTCAGACCTTCGTCGGTAACCAGCGCCCAGATGATGCCATCCATGCGCCGTTCGAGGAAGGTGCGGATATAAGGAATGTCCTGGCTCAGGGCGGACTGATTGCAGAGGTTGACGGTATAGCCGTAGGCCCAAAGCTGCTCGGAGATTAAATCGGTCAGCATCGCCCAGTATTGATTGGTCAACGACCGCACGAACAACCCGATGGTCTTGGTCTCCTTCTTGACCAGGGTCCGGGCGGCGTAGTCCGGCCGGAAATTCAACTCCTGAATGATTTGGAGCACCTTTTGGCGGGTAATATCATTGACCCGGTCTTTGCCGTTGATGACCCGGGAAACCGTGGCGATCGACACCCCGGCCTGCTCGGCAACGTCTTTGATGGAACTTTTCATCTTGGCCTCGCTTCATCGATGTAAACGTTTTTACACAATCTGATTTTAACATTTATGAAACATCTTTGCAATACCAATAATCACTGGATTTTTAGAATTATTATTTACCGCAACAATATGTTAACATCTTAAACATCCCCATAATCATTGAATTGTAATCGTTTTTACAATAAATAGCTTGTAACACGGATTTTGCCCCGCATCCAGCAGCCCATCGCCCTTGACAATCCGGGGCTCGCCGCCGGCATTGAGAACCGGCCGGCCGCGACGGAAAAACGCGGCAATCTTCAGCACCGCGCCCCATCGTCCTAGTAATCCCGGTTACTGAATATCTTTCATTGGCAATTTCCGATTCTCCATCGCGGCATAATCCGGCCTTCCCGGCTCGCCGCGTTGCTTTCCGATGGTTTGGTCCGGCCCGGATCCACCCCGCCCCTGCCGGGATCCGCGCTGTCATGTCAGGTATGGTCTTTGATCCTTTAGGGACAATCGTCATCCCTTTAGGGATGAGACATGTCCGTGTTAGGGACGGTCTTCGCCCCTCAAAGGACCTTCGCGTCCTTGTCAGGTACGCCTCGATCCTTGTTAGGTATAGTCTTCGTCCTTGTAAGGTACGTCATGGTCCTTTCATAGGACGAAGCCATCCCTGCTTCCCCAAAGACCATCCCTACTTCCCCAAGCCTTGGGGAAACATTCTCAAGAAGCGTACCTGCATCTTCAAGAACCATCACTGCTTCCTCGAAGACCGTCCCTGTTTATATGAGAACCGTCCCTTCTTCCCCGAGGTTTGGGGAAGCATCTTCGATCGTTGGAGAAACTGTTTCAAAGTTCGGGGATGCAGGACCCATCCTCGGGGAACCGGTACCGGGGCGCCGGGAAGCCGGCCGGAATCGTGGGAAGGCTGCGCCAAGCCATCGGAAAGCAGAATTGATTGACATACAGGCCAACCCAAAATCCAGTCTCTTTCTCTGATAACAACAAAAAACTTCCGAGGGACTCGAAGGTAGGAGATCGGTCGATTTGAAGATAGGAAATCGCTTTGAAATGTAAGCTAAAGTTTTTGGGGTATGATGGTTTTAAGATTTTGGGCCTAAAACAAGGATTCCGCCTGCAGGCGGACTGTTACGCTAACTTAGCGTAACAGAGTGCAAAGGGTTTGGCGGCAAACCCCTTGCGACCCCGCCGCTAAGGGGACGCTGCTTCCCCTTAGAACCCCTCCAATGTCCGGTTCATCCCTGAACCGGCAAGGTAAATGGACAATGAATTGGCCGCCGGTCTCCCTTGCCGGCGTCTTCTCTATGATGGTCCCAAGCCGACAGCGGTGCTTTCATCCGGGCAGCAACGCCGCGCAGCCGCCATCCCTGGCGGCTGTATGAATGCTAAAAATTTCTCTTGGTTTTGTTTTTTACAGCTAGAGTATCAGCCCAAACGGTCTACAGGGAGGTAGACCGGCACGGCATTGCGAATGGAGCGCATGCCGTTGCCAAACAGAATTACTTTCAAGCAGAGTTGCGATGGACAGAATAGTGTCTTAATAGCATCGGTACGTTTGGTAAAGGTAAATGCCGGGTCAAGGGCCGGCATGAGGCCCTGCGGTGGGGTAGGTCCTAGTGGTTGACCGTTCAACCCCTGGACATTTCGCACAGGATTAAGCTGGATTGGCAAGACTTTCTCCTAAGATACAACAAATACGGCTTTCTGTCACTCAACATCGTTTTAACTGTAGATTTTTAAAAATC
>JAEXFN010000023.1 GCA_023400055.1 Bacillota bacterium | reverse complement strand
GAGCGAGCTTGTTGAGCGACTGAAAGAGCTTGCTGAGTGACTGAAAGAGCTTGCTGAGTGACTGAAAGAGCTTGCTGAGTGACTGAAAGAGCTTGCTGAGTGACTGAAAGAGCTTGCTGAGCGACTGAAAGAGCTTGCTGAGCGACTGAGCAAGCTTGTTGAGTGACTGAGCAAGCTTGCTGAGCGACTGAAAGAGCTTGCTGAGCGACTGAAAGAGCTTGCTGAGCGACTGAGAGCTAATGATTATCCAAGAGTGAGGTCTGCGGGCGAGACCCGATCCCTATCATACCTGCGTATTTTCTTGCTGAGCTGACTTTATAATCATTACGTATTTTAATGCGCGGATAACCTGGGGTTAATTCATCTGAAGCCTGACCGGGTTATAATGAGTCTACGATGAATATTCGCGGCTGGAATAGGAATCATTGCCTAAATTGCGGCGACCGGACTCAGGATGGCACAATGCGGCGAGGTAACGATGCTGCCGAAAAAGTGGCTTAACGCCGTCAGTGAAATTGACTACGCCTTTCAGCCCCTGGTGAATCCCTTGACCGGGGTCACTTTCGCGGTGGAGGCGCTGATTCGCAAGGTGGACCGGGCCGGCTTCGCCTCGATCGAGGAATTCTTCGACACCGCCTACGCGGAGCGGGTATTGTTGGAACTGGACCGGCTGTTGCGCCGCAAGGCGATCGCCAAATTCGCCCGGATCGAGTTTTACCAGAAGATCAAACTCTTTTATAATTACGACCCGCGCATCCTGGAGATGCCGGCCTACCGTTTCGGCGAGACCGAGGAGTTGCTGAACCAATACCATCTGACCAACGACGCGATCTGTTTTGAATTGAACGAGCGGATCAAGGTGGAGCAGAGCCCGGCCTTCAAGAATTTTCTGGCGGCGGTGAAAAAGCGCGGCTTCCAACTGGCGCTGGACGATTTCGGCGACGGTTTCTCCAGTTATGAGCTGTTCTATCATGCGGAGCCCAATTTTCTGAAATGCGACCGCTTCCTGATCAGCGGCATCGATCAGGATCTCCGCAAAAAAACCATCTGCACCTACATCGCCAACATGGCCAAACTCCTCGGGGTGCTGGTGGTGGCCGAAGGGGTGGAGACCGAGAGCGAGTTCGCGGTCTGCAAGAATATCGGCTTCGATTTCATTCAGGGCTATTTTTTGCAGCGGCCGACGCTAAACCCGGCGGAGATCGCCTGGATCAACGCCAAGGTTCCGCAGGGCGCCAAAAACGCCCCGGTCAGCCTGTCGCGGGATACCGAGCTGCTGGTGCGGGAGATCACCCGGATCGAGCCGATCAACGTCAACCAGAACACCAAGGTTCTGTTCGATATTTTCCACCACAACCTGCAGGACAACTTCTTCCCGGTGGTCGATAAATCCGGTTACCCGCTGGGCATCATCCATGAAAAGACCATCAAGAAATACGTCTATTCCCCCTACGGGAAGGATCTGCTCTACAACAAGTCGATCGCCATCTCGCTGGCGGGCTTGGTGACCAAGTGCCCGACCATCGACATCGGCGCGCCGCAGGAAAAGATCCTCGAGATTTACAGCAGCAATTCGGACACCGAAGGGGTCATCATCACCAAGTCCCAGAAGTATTACGGTTTCCTGACCGCCAAGTCGCTGCTGAAGCTGATCAATGAGAAGAACCTGGCTTACGCCAGGGAGATCAATCCCTTGACCGGACTGCCCGGCAATATCCTGATCAATCAGTATATTTACGATACCTATCAGCAAACCGACCGCAGTTTTTATTACCTTTACTACGATTTCAACGATTTTAAGCCGTTCAACGACTTCTTCGGCTTCAGCCAGGGGGACCGGGCCATTCAGCGCTTCGCCGAGATCCTCAAGGACGAATATGACGCTGAGCGGGAGTTTATCGGCCATATCGGAGGCGACGACTTCTTCGTGGGTATCCAGGCCGATCCGCCGTCGCTGGCGGAAGAGAGCCGCCGGGCGCAACGGGTCAGCCAGCGGTTTATCAAGGAGACCGCCTCGTTATACGACGCCATGGTCGCCAAGCGCGGCTACTACCTCGCCAAAGGCCGCGACGGCCGCAGCCACCGCACCAATCTGTTGTCGGTCAGCGTGGCGATTCTGGAGATCCTGCGCGGCGAACGCCATTTCAACCTGGAAGAGATCGGCGTGGAAATGGCCAAGGCCAAGAAGGAAGCCAAAGCGGAGCGGCGGGTGGCGGTGGCCACGTTTTAAAAACAGCGGGAAGCTCCGCGGTTATCTGTCCAAGGCCGGCCGCTGCTTTCGGAGGTCGGTTTTGGGGATGATATTTTTCGGGTACAAAAACGATACTTCAGGGCCGGTTTTTCGCGGTATAATATCAGCATGGAAGCGTCTTTCAAGAGTCCGTCGGTAATACCGACGGACTTTCGGTCATGGGTCCAAGCTGCCATTGCTATGCCCCGGCTTCTTATATAGCGATAGCTTGAAAAAAATCAACGGGAGCCGATTGGACTCCCGTTGGTTGAACAACTTAATGGCCGGCGGGTTGCCCGAACGGCAGCCTTTTGGGTCACGAGAAATCCCGTTCCGCCTGGATGGCGACCTCGTCGGTCAAGCGGATATCCCGGGAGGAGGCGCCGATCAGGATTTCGAATATGCCGCTTTCGACGTGCCAGTCGCCCAGCGAGGTGTTGAAGTAGGCGAAGGCGTCGCGCCGCAGTTCGAAGCGGACCTCCCGTTCCGCGCCGGGTTCCAGTTCGACCTTTACAAAACCTTTCAGTTCTTTGTCCGGCCGCAACACCTTGCTGGCCACGTCCCGCAGGTAGAGCTGAACGGTTTCCTTGCCTTTCAGCGCGCCGCTGTTCCTGATCTTGCAGCGGACGGTCACCGGACCGTGCTCGGAAGCGTTGATCGGGGAGACCTGCAGATCCGAATAGTCGAAGCGGGTATAGGAGAGGCCGTGCCCGAAGGGGAAGAGGACCTCTTTCTGGTAAGTATCGTAATAACGGTAGCCGACCATCAGCCCCTCGGCGTACCAGGAAGCGGATCCGTTCCCCGGATAGGTGGGGTAGGCCGGCGTATCCTCCAGACGCAGCGGGAAAGTCTCGGCGATCTTGCCGCTGGGATTGGTCACGCCGAACAGGATCTCCGCCAGCGCGCTGCCGCAGGCCTGCCCGGTGTACCACGCGAACACCACCGCTTTCACCCGCTGGATCCAGGCCGACATATCCACCGCCGATCCCGCCTGCACCACCACCGCCGTATTCGGGTTTTGGCCGGCGATGCGCTGAATCACATTTTCGGTCTCCGGGGAGAGGGTCAGATAATTCCGGTCGTACTCCTCGGACTCGATGCCGTCCCGGCCCCGGAATTCGATGCCATTGCGGTTGCCGGCGAAGACGATCGCCAGATCGGCGTCGTGCGCCGCGGCCATCGCCACGTTTAACTGATTGACCTGCAGGTTGGTGGCGGATAACACCGGGAAGTAACGGATCTCCACCGCGCCGCCGGCCAGTTCCTTGATCTTTTCCAACGGGCTGTCGACCCGCAGCGGATTCACGTAGGAGCTGCCGCCGCCCTCGAAGGCCGGTTTCTCCGCCAAACCGCCGACGATGACCACCTTCTTGACGCGTTCGGGCCGGATCGGCAGCAAGCCGTCCTCGTTCTTCAGCAGCGTGATCGCTTCGGCGGCCGCTTCCTTGGCGAGCGCGTGATGCCGGTCCAGATCGTAGCTTTTGGCCCGCTGTTCCCGGCTGGCCGCGGCCCGGAAGATGATCTTCAGCAACCGTTCCAGGGCGCTGTCGATCTCGGCGTCGCTGATGAAACCGTATTCGTAGGCTTCGCGCAGATTGGCGGCGCTGCCCGGCGCGAAGGGCATCTCCAGTTCCAGACTGGCTTTGAGGGCAATGGCCCGGTTATGCACCGCCCACCAGTCCGAGACCACCATTCCTTCGAAACCCCATTCCTCGCGAAGCACATTGTTGAGCAGGAAGCGGTTTTCGCTGCAGTAGACGCCGTTCAAACGGTTATAGGCGCACATTACGGTCCAGGGCTGCGACTTCTTGACCGCGATCTCGAAGGGCTTCAGATAAAGCTCGCGCAGCGTCCGCTGGTCCACTTCGCTGCTGATCTGGAAGCGGTCGAACTCCTGGTTGTTGGTAGTGAAATGTTTAAGGGAGGTCCCGACGCCGCCGCTCTGGACGCCGTCGATATAAGCGGCGGCCAGTTCCCCGGCGAGCAAGGGATCTTCGGAATAGTATTCGAAATTGCGGCCGCAGAGCGGGGTGCGCTTGATATTGGTGCCCGGTCCCAGCAGAATGTCCACTTCCATGGCGCCGCACTCTTCGGCCAGCGCTTGGCCGACCCGGCGCACCAGTGCGGGATTCCAGGTCGCGGCCATCGCCGCGGACGTGGGGAAACAGACCGCCGGCAACGTGTTTTCCACGCCTTGCTCATTCTTGACGACTTTGCGGAGTCCGTGCGGTCCATCGGACATGACGATCGCCGGGATCCCCAGCCGTTCCACGGCGACGGTCCGCCAGTTGTCCTTGCCGGTAAGCAGGGCGAATTTTTCATCCGGACTCAATTGAGCGATGAGCGCTTGCAGTTCCATGTCAACACCTCAGTCTTTAGAATGGATTTATCAAACAATTCTTTGGCTGCGTTGCAAGCGATTTATGGCTTGCAACGTATTTCCTTGCGCCATAAGTCGGGATAAACGCCGCGTCCAGCCTCGCCAACCTTAAAGGCGTGGTTGGAAAGTGATTCGCGGTTTATTGCGACTTATATTGCAATTATAGCGCATCCGGCCGGGCAATTCCGGCCAAAATTTACCGGAGAATAGACAGTTTTTGCTCTCTGCAATATAATGATAAGGTAGTTCCGATGGACGAACCGGCGTCTCCTTTTTTAAAAACGACTGCGTCTTTAGGATGATGAGCGGTTGCGGAACTTGGAACCCGTCGCGGACGATGAAATGGGAATGGCCAAAATTGTTTTTTCATACCAAACCCGGGAGGAATGGGACGAACCGATGAGTGCTTTTCTGGAGACGCGCGACTATGGCTCGGATTTTCCGGTCAGCGCCTTCTATGCCGAGAACAATAATTTTCTGGCCCACTGGCATATCGACGTGGAAATGGTTTTGGTCTGCCAGGGCAGCATCCGGATCGGGATCAACAAGGAAGCGCGCATTCTGAATCAGGGAGAAATGGCGGTATTCCGCAGCACCGACATTCATTATTATGACAGCCGGGATCTGCGTTCCACCGTCATCGTCCTGATCTTCCGCCCCGATTTGGTGGGAAGCCCCGGCGGTTGGCCGGAACCCCGCCAATTCGTTTCGCCCTTTTTGGATCGGACGTCCCTCGCCGAGCTGACGGCGCCGTCCCGGGAGGCGATCCGCGGGCTGTTTTACGAGATTTTTCACGAATTACAGGCCGGTCAGCCGTTTTACCGTCTTTACGTCGGCGGAAAGCTCGCCGAGTTGTGCGCCCTGATCTTGCGCCACTTTCCCACCGTGCCGGCGCCCGCCGCTCAAAACGGCAAAATGCCGGATATCCGGCGAATCCAAAACGCCATTCAATATCTGGAGAACCATTATACGGAGGAACTTTCGCTGGCCGATATCGCCCGGGAGGCGCGGCTCAGCCCGTACTATTTTTCGCGGCTGTTCGCCAAATTCACCGGCATCCCCTTCAAGGAATATCTGACCCGGATCCGGGTGGCTCAGGCGGAGCGGATGATCCAAACCAACCCGAAATCCATGATCGAGGTGGCCTTCGAATGCGGCTTCAACAGCGTCCGGACTTTTAACCGCTCCTTCAAGGCGGTCAAGGGCTATCCGCCCTCAAAGCCCGAATGAGTTGTGCTTGATGCCAATGCTTCCGATCGGCGCTCTGCACCTTTGCTAGCTTTTTCGCCGAAGCTATGGCAAGGCCGTACTTTGGTGAATATGATTAGGGAAAACGATCGCGTTTTAATGATTTTTCCCCAATCATCCGAATTAATAATGTCGCTGCATGTAGCAGGAGGAGAGTCAGCGATAGCGAAATTAACCAGTGGAATCGCTTCGGAAACATTCGCGGCATATCGGGAATTGCTAAGCTCTGATGCAACCGTAACCAGGGGGCCGATGCCCCATGCGACAACGGTTGTTTTCGGCAATGGGCCAATTTCCTGATGCCCGATCGCGAATGGATGCGGGTGGGGGCAAAATCATTGTTGAAAAGAGAAACGGTTCTGATCGTCCTGCTGGTGGCGTTTGTCGCTATTTACGCCAACCTGGAGGTCCATCAGGAGATCGAACAATTGGTGGTCGACCCTTATGGCAACAGTTATGTCTTGGGCAAGGCGCAAACGGGTTTTAGCGCTTATCAATTTATTACTATGTTCAAGCAGGATGGCAAGCGCGGCTGGACTTTGCGATCGAGCGATCTTTATCTGGGCCGGGACCGCCAGGGCCGGGTGCTGACGGTGGAACGGAAAGGGGAGCGGCTATTCTTGAAACGGTATGACCGGAACGGCGTGCCGTTCGCCGGCCGGGAACTGGCGCTCCCCCGGGCGCAGCTTGTCGCGGGGGTACAAGTCGCGGATGGTTATACCATACTTTCCAAACATAATGACGCGCCGTTCAGCCCGGGCGCCGGAGCGGCAAAAAGCGGACGTACCGGTAAACCCAGCCGTTACCTATCCTACTATCTTTCCCGGTATGATCCGGCGGGAACACTCCAAAGCCGGGTTCCCGTCGCTAAGATCCGGCTGAACGGCGACGATTGGAAGCTCTCTTTGAGCGCCCAAACATTGGATGGCAAGGGCCGGTTTTATGGGTTCGGCTATCGAATCGAGGCCGGGACCGGAACTCCTCAAACAATACTGTATCAATGGGATTCCCAGGCCAAAACCAGCTGGCAAAGGCCGATCGGCTCGCCCCGCGGGCGTTGGGTAGCCAAAGATATGGCGCTGGACGGCAAGGATAATTTATACCTAGTGGCCGTTTCCGCCGGAATGACGGCTGGCAATCAAAGCGGCGCCGCCATCCTGTGGGGAGTTTATTCCCCGGCGAACGACGGGCGGCTGATGCTGCGCCGTTTCAATGCGGCGGATGCCCAAATGGTCGATGCCATCCAGGTGACAGCGCAAAACCACATCTTTATCGCGGCAGAGGCGGCAGAGGCGGCGGAGGATCGGGCGGAGCCATCAGCGTCGGCCGGTTCCAGCGGATTTTTGTTTAAATTGGCTACAGATGGAACGGCTCCGCCCGAGCGGTTCCCGGTCGGGATTCCGAACGCCCAGGGATGCTCTACAGTCGATCAGAATGAAGCCATTTATTGGGCGGGTTCGGATGAACGGGGATTTTATCTGCTTAAATATGATCCCGCGGGCCGGGTGGTATGGGCAAAAACCTACCGTGGCCACGAATGGTTTAAAAACAGTGTCATTGTCTTGTTATTGGGTTTCATTCTGCTCGGTCCGCTGCTGCGGTTTCGAACCAAGGAGCAGACGACGGTCGGCCATTAATAGAGAAGGCGATGCAAGTTACAGATTCGGCTCAACCACCCCGGCCCGGCAGATTTTAGTTCAGCATTGAGAATCGCACGAGTCCAATTCGATATTGGCCGGGCTGGATATACTTTGAGATGAATTTAGTCGCGAGAATATGGAGGTAGCTGATAAGATGAAAGTCATTGTGGTGGGCTGCACCCACGCCGGTACCGCAGCGATTTTAAATTTGAAAAAGGCCTATCCCGATGTCGAGGTGACGGTCTACGAAAGGAATGATACCATTTCCTTTCTCTCTTGCGGCATCGCTTTGTATGTGGGCGGAGTGATCCGGGATCCGCAAGGCTTGTTCTACAGCTCGCCGGAGCAGATGGCCGAATTGGGCGTGGTGACCAAGATGAAACATGATGTTTTCGACCTCGATTTGGCCGCCAAGCAGCTCAGGGTGCGCGATCTGGAATCGGGGCGAGAGTTTGAGGACCGGTACGATAAGCTGGTTATCACCACCGGCTCATGGCCGATCGTGCCGGACCTGCCCGGGATCGACCTGGAGAACATTCTGCTCGCCAAGAATTATGGCCATTCCCAGACCATTGTCGCCAAGGTCCGAGCGGCCCGGCGAATCACGGTGGTCGGCGCGGGATATATCGGGGTCGAACTGGTGGAAGCCTTCCGTTCTCAGGGCAAGGAGGTAACCTTGCTCGACAGCGCGGAACGGATCCTCAGCAAATATCTGGATCCCTATTTCACCGATATCGCGGAGCAAACGCTACGGGAGAAGGGCGTCCGGCTGATATTGGGCGAGACCATCACTGGTTTTACAGGACAGGACGGCAAGGTGGCGGCGGTCCAAACCGAACGGGGTGAATATGAAACCGATCGGGTCATCTTGTGCATCGGTTTTCAGCCGAACACCGGCTTATTCCGCGGCAAGCTGGCGATGCTGGACAACGGCGCCATTACGGTCGATGAATACATGCGTACCAGTCAGCCGGATGTTTTCGCGGCGGGCGACTGCTGCGCGGTGATCTTCAATCCTACCGGCCAACACGAATACATACCGCTCGCCACCAATGCCGTGCGCATGGGAACGCTGGTGGCGCGCAACCTGATGACCCCGGCCACCAAGTACTTGGGTACCCAGGGGACATCCGGCATCAAAATCTACGGCCATAATATCGCGGCGACCGGACTGACCGAAACGGGAGCGCGGGCCTTGGGCATGGATGTTCAAGCTTCGCTGCTGGTGGATAACTATCGCCCGGAATTCATGCCGGAATATGAGGCGGTCCACGTGAAAGTGATCTTTGACAGGGTGTCGCGCCGGATATTGGGGGCTCAGCTGTTATCCAAAGCGGATCTGACCCAATCCATCAACACTTTGTCAGTCTGCATTCAAAATAAAATGACCCTGGACGAACTGGCTTTCGTGGATTTCTTCTTCCAACCGCATTTCAACAAACCGTGGAATTTCTTAAACTCGGTAGCGCTGAATGCTTAGGAAATACCGGTTGGGAAGCATCGCAAATGTTCAGCATATTCGTTATGCCCATAGCGTGGAGGTTAAAACGTTGTACTTAGTTAAAAATGATCTTGGCAATAAAATAAAGAGTTTTACCCTGGATTATTTGGGCGGACATCCCGGCATCGACGCGGTGCTGCTCAATGCCAAGGTGGCCTTGTATGAGAATGGTTTGTGGATCTCTTCCGGTCTGAGCGAGGATCACATTTTTGTGGAATGGCCGCAGATCGGCGGGATTCAAATTTCCAACGGCAAACATTGGCGGGTGAGTGTGGCATATCCTGACGGCTGCATCGAACTGCAGAATAGCGGGGCCGCGGACCGGCACCAATTCCTGCAAGTTCTCCGGAAAATCTGTCCGGAGATGGTCATCGCTGAGGTAAACTTGGCTCAAGATAAGATTACCGATATCAATGTCAAACGACTAGAGAAAAGATATCAAGAGCAGGAACAGAGAGTGGACGCCTTTATCCAGTCGCTCGGCACCGAAGCGGAGGACCAAATCCTCAGCGCTTGGGAGGAGCAGTTAAATGCCAAGCTTAAATTCCCTTTTGAAGCGGCATTTTGCAATGAGGCCGAACCGCCGCAACGGGAGGAATTGGTGGAAGTTGTCGCCCTGGATGGCTTTGACGAGGCGGATGGGATTGTTGCAGTGGTAAAGTACGGCCGGGAGAAACGCCGGGTCCCATTAAGCGATCTGGAACCAGCAGCTCAAGATAGCGCCAATTATCAAATGCTCTCCGATTATCATTATTGGTTCATCAGTCAATAGAAGCCCGGACGCACTGGAAAAAGTCCAGGGTAAGCGGAAGCCGCCATGGGGTTGAGATACAAGATGCCGGATTTGCTAGCCACGAGTTATTCAGCAGCGGATATTCAACGAAAACGGGCCGAGGTCGCCCGGAGATTTACTTCAGTTTCGCCGAATGTGAAAAATAGCACCATCACGAAGCTCGCGCCCGCTGATTTGCGGCTGCTGTTCGAGCTTTATGACCAAATATTTCTGGGGAATTGGTTTCAGGCGAGCTTTCCCGGCACGATGCGCTTCTCACTCTCATCCCGCCTGACCAAAAGCGCGGGCAAGACGCTCTGCCCGCGGGATATCGCCAAACGGGACCCGCGTGAAGTGGCCATCGAAATCCGTATCGGCACGGATTTTTTCTTTCAATATAATGCGATCAAGAATATCAAGATGGTGTGCGGCATTGCCACGGCCAACAGCCTGGAAGCGCTGCAGCTGGTCTTCGAGCACGAACTCTGCCATGTGCTTGAATTTCTCCATTTTCATCACTCGAAATGCAGCGGTTCCCGTTTTAAGACCATTGCCCGTCGGCTGTTCGGTCATACCGAGAGCTACCACAAGCTCCCGACCGCTCAAGCCATCGCCCGGCAGAAATACGGCATCCGGATCGGCGACGCTGTGGCTTTCCGTTTCGAGGATCGACTCCTCCAAGGAAGAGTGTATCAGATGAACAAGCGGGCCACGGTGATGGTCCGGGATAAAAACGGCGAGTATGCCGACGAAGCGGGACGCCGTTATGCCAAATATTATGTCCCGTTGGAGCTGCTTCAGAAATGATCGGCGGGGCTTCTTCAGGGGTGCGTGTTCAACCGACTGATTCGCAGCGATTTAATTTAAAGTTGTTTTTTATATTGTCCCGGCGCAATACCGGTAGTCTTCTTGAACATCCGGATGAAGTTGGAATAGTCTTTAAACCCCGACAGTTGACAGACTTCGGTTACATTATAGCCTTCGGCGAGCAGTTTTTTAGCTTGAGAGATGCGCTTATAAATGATATATTCATGCAGGGTGCTGCCGGTGTATTGCCGAAACAAACGGCTCAGATGAAAGCGGTTGATGTAGAGTTTGTTTTCCAATGCTTGCAGTGATAAGTCTTCGCCCAGATTTTCCTCGATATAGTTGAGTACGGGCATCAATTGCTCGGGTGGATTGAACTGTTCCACCGCAGTCTCGCGGTGATCGAATATCTGCCCAAGAAAGACCAACAATTCGATGAGATGGGTCAAACGCAAGAGCGCTGCGCTGTCGCCGGTTTGCGGTTCGTTTTTTTCGATCCGCGCGAACAGGCGGCGGATCGTTCCGAGCTGTTCGGGCCCGAGATTCAGTTTGTTTCCCGCCCCTTTGGAGCGATCCGTGAAGCAACGCAGCAGGTCAAAACCAGGAGTACTGAAGAGGCGGAGCAGATCGGGGTTGAAATGAACAGTGATCCGTTCATACGGGGCCAGAGTGACGAAAGTGGGCCGATGCACTTCGTGGTTGTTCATTAGCAATAAATCCCCCGGTTTTAACTGATAAATTTGTTTTTCAATAAAATAGCGGACATCCCCGGAGATGAAGAAATAGATCTCAAACTGGTTATGCAGGTGAAAATCGACGATTTCGGGATAGAGATCTTTTTTATGACTATAGCTGATAAAGCCTTCGTGATTCCGGTAGTAACGTTCAAGCATTGGATACTCCCCCTGTAAAACTTGTCAAGAAAAGCAATACAAACCGCAAAAATCGCCAAGATTATGGCTTTATTCAATATTATACTATAAACAAATGACCCTTGAGGAGGAATTATCATGAAATTTGCGGTATTTACGGTCAGTACCCCGGAATACAATCCGCGGGAGACCGTCGCTATACTGCGGGAAATTGGTTATGACGGAGTGGAATGGCGGGTTTCCGCCGCGCCGCCGTCAGCCAAACCGGCCGACTACACCCACGAACGGCGTTATTGGTCGTATAATCAAAGCACGTTGGCACTCGATACCATTTTGGAAACAGCGGCCGAAATCGGTCCGGTTTGCGCCGCCGCCGGTCTGGAGGTTTGCTCGCTCACCTCGTACTTGGTTCCCGAGCAGGTCGCCCAGGTGGAGCAGGTTTTACAAGCGGCCCAACGCCTGAATTGCCGGAATATCCGGGTGAATGTACCCCAGTATAAAGAGACCGAAAACTACCGGGTATTATTCGAGCGGACGGTGGAACAGATCCGTCAACTGGAGCCATTGGCTGCCCGTTATGGCGTACGGATCAATTTTGAGATCCACATGGGCAATATTATCCCCAGCGCTAGCGCGGCATACCGGCTGGTGTCGCATTTTGATCCTAGCCATATCGGGATCATCTTTGATCCCGGCAATATGGTTCATGAAGGGTTCGAGAATTACCGGCTCGGCATCGAATTGCTCGGCCCGTATCTGGCGCACGTTCATGTAAAGAACGCCATCTGGGAGTTGACCGAGACCACGGCCGACGGAGTTAAGGTCTGGCAGCCCACCTGGTCGCCGGTGAAAGACGGTTTCGCCGACTTGCGCAAATTGGCCCAAGTCCTGAAAACCACCGGATACCAGGGTTATTTGTCACTGGAGGATTTCTCCAACGCAGAAACAACGGAGAGCAAACTCCGGAGCAATCTGGAATTTATGAAAGCGATCACGGCTTAAAAATAGTGAAGAGGTTAAGGAAATGAGTCAATTTATCCTAAGTGCTTTCGCCGATGAGATCGCCGATGACCTGCAGACCCAAATGGATGTCCTTGAAGAACATGGCATTTATTTCATCGAAATGCGCGGCGTTAATGGCAGGCCGCTGGTCCAGCATAACTTGGCGGAGGTTCGCGCCATCAAGAAACAGTTGAATGACCGGAGCTTCGGAATCTCCGCCATCGGCTCACCGATCGGTAAGATTAAGATTAACGAGCCTTTCCAGCCCCATCTGGAATTATTCAAGCATACGCTGGAGATCGCGGATATCCTGGAGACCTGTTATATTCGGATGTTCAGTTTCTTCATGCCGCCGGGTGAAGATCCGCGGCAATATCGTTCCGAGGTTTTACGCCGGTGGGAAGCTCTGCTCCAGGCGGCTGAGGGTCGTGGCGTAGTGCTGCTGCACGAGAACGAGAAAGAGATCTATGGCGATACGCCGGAACGTTGCGCCGATCTCTTGACTGCATTTAACAATGAGCATTTCAAGGCGGTTTTTGACCCGGCCAACTTCGTCCAGTGCGATGTCGAAACTTACCCCAAAACCTATCGCCTGCTTGCGGACCATGTGGTCTACATGCATATTAAAGACGCGGTTTATAGCGATCATCACGTGGTGCCCGCCGGTTACGGGGATGGTAAGGTCCAGGCGATCCTGACCGCGCTCCGGCGCCGGGGTTATCAAGGGTTCCTCTCCATCGAACCGCATCTGGGAAGTTTTAAAGGTTTTGCGGACTTGGAACCCAATTCTCCCAGCAACCAGCTGCCGGAGGGTGGGCCGAAACAGTTCGCTATTGCCGTCGAAGCCTTGAAGAAGATCCTGGCTGAAATTGAAGCGATATAGTTGAATTAAATTTCAAAGATGCATCGAATCATCATTAAATATGGAGGAGAATATGGATAAGGTACGTATCGGTATCATCGGGATCGGCAATATGGGCAGTTCCCACGCCCGCTATCTTTTCCAGGGCGAGGTTCCCGGAGCGGAGCTCAGCGCAGTTTGCGATATCAACCCGGCCCGCCTGCAATGGGCCAGGGAGACTTTCGGCGAAAAGGTTCTCACCTTTGGCAGCGCTGCGGAGCTGTTTGCAGCCGGAGTGATCGATGCGGTGATGATCGCCGTCCCGCATTACGATCATTCGTCGTTGGCCATCGAGGCTTTCAACCGCGGTTACCATGTGCTCTGCGAGAAACCGGCCGGCGTCTACACCAAGCAGGTCCGGGAGATGAACGAAGTCGCCGCCAAGAGCGGCAAGGTTTTCAGTATGATGTACAATCAGCGGACCAATCCCTTGTACCAGAAGTTGCGCGATTTGGTGCAATCGGGAGAATTGGGCGCGATTAAACGGACCAATTGGATCATCACTTCCTGGTACCGTTCACAAAGCTATTACGATTCCGGCGGATGGCGCGCTACCTGGTCCGGAGAGGGCGGCGGCGTGCTTTTGAATCAAGATCCGCATCAATTGGATCTCTGGCAATGGATCTGCGGTATGCCGGTCCGGGTCCGCGCTTTCTGCCAGTTCGGCAAGTATCATGATATCGAGGTGGAGGACGACGTCACCGCCTATGTCGAGTATGAGAACGGCGCCACCGGCCTGTTCGTCACCTCTACGGGAGAGGCTCCCGGCACCAACCGTTTCGAGATCAGCGCCGACCGCGGCAAAGTAGTGGTCGAGGACGGCAAGCTTACCTTCTGGCGGTTACGGGTTCCGGAGCGGCAGTTCAACCGGGAATACAAGGGCGGATTCGGCCAGCCTGAATGTTGGGAATGCCAGATCCCGATCACCGGCAAGGTGACCGAGCATGCCGGAATCACCGCCAACTGGGTCGATGCGATCCGCAACGGCGCTCCGCTCTTGGCACCGGGCGTGGAGGGAATTCGCGGTTTGGAAATATCCAACGCGATGCATCTGTCGGCTTGGACGGATGGCTGGGTTAACTTGCCCATCGATGAAGAGTTGTTTCATCAGAAACTTCAAACTAAGATTGCCAGTTCCACGTTTAAGAAGCAGACTGTCCCAGACCGCGTATTAAATGTCGGCGGTACCCACTAATCCATTGACATGCATTATTTTGTCACGCCGGTCATGATTGACCGGCGTGATTGGCTTGACTACACAGTAGCAGTAGTTGAAGGTAAAATAAGAATGAGGGAGCGCAAGCGATGGAAAACACCGCAAATATCCGAGAAATCGCCGAGAAAGTAATTAATCGATTGATCCGGACCACGAAAGGCGACGGCTCCAACGATCATCTGGTCATTGAGACCTGGGAATGGCCGCAGGGTGTTGCCCTATATAGTCTGTATAAGTATTATCAGCATACCGGAGACGCCAGTTATTTGGATTTTATTAAAGACTGGTTTAAGAAACGCCTGGCTGAGGGAATGCCGCCCAAGAATGTTAATACTGTGGCTCCGCTGCTGACTTTGGCTCATTTATACGAGTTGACCGGCGATCCCAATGATCTGAAAATTTGTACCGAGTGGGCCGAGTGGGTGATGAATGAGATGCCCCGCACCGCCGAAGGCGGATTGCAACATATCACCAGTCAAGACCGGAATGAAGCGCAACTTTGGGATGACACGTTATTTATGACTGTGCTCTTCCTGGCCAAGATCGGCCGGATTTTGCAATCCGAGCAATATATTCAGGAAGCAGTTTATCAGTTTCTGATCCATATCAAATATTTGTACGATCCGGCCACCGGACTGTGGTTCCATGGTTGGACGTTCCGGGAACGAAATCATTTCGCGGACGCGCTGTGGGCGCGGGGCAACTGCTGGTTTACCGCCGGAGTCGTCGAGTTCATCGAGATTTTGAATCTGGAAGGGGCGGAACGGCGCTTCCTTTTGGAAACATTAGCGGCCCAAGTAAAAAAATTGGCTGAATTGCAGGATGAGAGCGGGCTCTGGCACACCCTGCTGGATGATGCCGATTCTTACCTGGAGACCTCGGCAAGCGCCGGGTTTGCTTACGGGATCTTGAAGGCGGTCCGTCTGGGTTATTTGGATCCTCGATACGCGGCAGTCGGCAACAAGGCCGCCGAGGGAGTGCTGGCGCAGATCACCGCCGACGGAACCGTGCAAGGCGTTTCGTATGGCACCGCCATGGGCATGGACAAAGAGCATTACCGGAAGATCAAAATTTGCCCCACCTCGTATGGACAGGGATTGGCTTTCCTGCTCTTCACAGAACTGGTGCGTCGCTAATAGGATTGTTGCTGGAATGGCGCGCCTCTGGCGGCGATTGGCCGACGGCAACTAGGGGCAATATTGAGCATAAGCCTGGCGGAATAGGACTAGATGATGCTGTTCATCGCGGATGATCCGACCCAATAGTTCGCGGATCGGCTCATCGTTGATCAAGCACTGATGGTAACTATAGAGCTGGATGGCTTGGATTTCGGCATCGATATCCGCGCCAAGACGGTCGGCAATGCCTATCCCGTAATAAACGGCGGTGGCATTCCAATAGGTCGGACTATAAGTTGTCAGGGTACGGAATTCCGGGGTAAGGCCCAGCGATAGGATGGCCTCGGCCAGTAATCCCAGATGTTTCATTTCAATAATCGAAACACATTCGATCAGCTCTGCCAAATCCGGGTAATGATCGCGAAACATAAACTGATGATAGATATACTGATTGATGGCGGTCATCTCGCTGATCGTCCCAGTATAATCTTCTAAGAGCAGGCTCGCATAATAAGGATTGGGGGCTGAGGCCTGGGGTGGGGGATAGGATTCTGGTAAAATACAACGCCGGTTCCGTAGGTACGGATCCGAGTGTTCGGTCATGAGGAAGCCTCCTTCGCAGGCTAGCTTTCACTGTAAAATATATGATGGGAGCGGATCGGGTAGAAGACCCGACTTTATTGCCAAAATTACACTCTTCCCAAGGGAAGGGTATTTTTTTATGCAAAGCGAATGTTTTAAAAGCGTTGTATTAACCTGTCGGTAGCTTAAACGCTCAAGACAATGACAAAAAAGTCTTGACATTCTGACGGTTGTTCACAAAATGAACACATTTTTTTATTAAAATGAATCCAAGTCACTTAAGCTGGTTGTGAGCGAGCAGAGACCGCAGATAACCCTCAAAGAAATTATGAAATTATAAAGGTAAATACGCGAATGTTAAATAACAAAACCGTGTTAATTGCCGACGATGAAGAGCGGATGCGCAAATTGGTGGGAGATTTCCTCAAAAAAGCGGGTTATCGGATCATTGAGGCGGAGAACGGCAAACAGGCGTTGCAACGGTATCAGGAAGAACAGATCGATTTGGTAATTTTGGATGTAATGATGCCGATTCTGGACGGTTGGACGGTTTGCCGGGAGATTCGCAAGTCGTCACCCCGGCTGCCGGTGATCATGCTCACCGCCCGCGGCGAGGAATCCGACCAGCTGTTTGGGTTCAATCTGGGCGCGGACGAATATGTAACTAAACCTTTCAGCCCCAGCATCCTGGTGGCCCGGGTCCAGGCCTTGCTGCGGTTGGTCGAGGATCCGGTCAAGGCCAAAACCGTGTTGGAATACAATGGGTTGCGGATCCACAAAGACGGTCATTTCGTCACCATTGACGGAGCGAATATTGATCTCAGCCCCAAAGAATATGAACTCTTGTTGTATATCGTAGAAAACGAAGGCGTGGCGCTCAGCCGGGACCAGATCCTGAACGCGGTGTGGAACTACGATTATTTCGGGGATGCCCGGACCGTGGATACCCATATCAAAAAACTGCGTCTGAAATTGGGAGCCAACGGCGATTATATCCAAACGGTGCGGGGCTTCGGCTACCGTTTTGAGGGGAAAAACGATGCAAAGCTCGATTAGGAACCAGCTGTTCTGGGGCGTCACTTCCTTAATCGGATTGTTTGTGCTGTTGTCATGGTTTCTTAACTTCAATTTTTTGGATAAATACTATATTAGTCAAAAAGGCGCTGCATTGCACCAGGAGTTTCTGTACATCGACCGGATATATCAGGGGGATTTCGAAAATATCCGTCCCCAAGTGGAGAAGCTGGTGCAGAGCCGGAGCACCAATATCGTGATCCTCGATCAAAAGCTGGTTGTAAAGTACGAGTGGCATCCCCGGCCGCCCGGATTGCCCAAGCCCAACCGGCCGCGACCGGCGCAGCCACTGCCGCCGTTTCTTACCCAGACGGCGGACTGGTCGAAACCGGCCTTGCATGTGGACGCCCATCGCGATGGCCCGCAGAACGAATTCCTGAATTTCACCGCCAAGCTGCATAACGGCGATTATCTGTGGCTGGGGACGCCTTTGCCGGAGATTCAGCAGAGTGTGGCCATTTCGAACCAATTTTTTCTGCTGACCGGGATCCTGACCATCCTCATCGGGGGCATCGCGGTCCGGTTGTATTCGCGAAAATTTACCCGGCCGATTCTAGAGCTTAACATCATCGCCCAAAGCATGGCCAAACTCGATTTTACTAAGATGTATCCGGTCCAAACCGACGATGAAATCGGCGAGTTGGGCCGGAGCATCAATTCGCTCTCGGAGCAACTGGGCCGCTCCATCGCCGAGCTGCGGCAGGCAAACTACCAGCTGGAACTGGACAATGAACGGCAGCGGCAGATCGACGAAAACCGCAAGGAATTCATCTCCAATGTATCTCATGAATTAAAGACGCCCATCGCCCTGATTCAAGGTTATTCCGAGGGGCTGCAGCTGAACGTGGCCGAAAATGAGGAAGATAAGAACTTTTATTGCGGCGTCATCATGGATGAAGCGAATAAAATGAACAAGCTGGTCCGCAACCTGCTGGATCTGTCGGAAATTGATTCCGGTTACCTGCAGTTGGAAAGGGAAGTTTTCGATCTGGGCCAGCTTACGGAGCGCGTCATCGAGAAATACCAGCTGATCTTGAAGGACCGTGACATCCATCTCACGTTCCACGATGATGGCAACGGGATGGCCTTGGTAGAAGCGGATCTCGGCCGGATCGAACAGGTGCTGGTGAATTACATCAACAACGCCCTGGAGCATATCGACGAGGAGCGTCGGCTGGAGCTCAGCGTTTTGACCCGAAATGAACGGGTGCGGGTGACGGTCTTCAACTCCGGGAAAGCCATTCCCGCGGTGGCGCTGGAGAAGATCTGGTTCAGTTTTTACAAAGTGGATCAGGCGCGGACCCGGGATTACGGTGGCACCGGCCTGGGTTTGTCGATCGTCCGGGCGATTTTGGAACGGCACCACGGCCGATTCGGAGCCGAAAACCGGCCCGGCGGAGTGGAATTCTGGTTCGAATTGCAACAGTATCGAATCGGATAACTAAATAACAAGAGTTATATTCAAGGCAGCCGAGCGGCTGCTTTTTATATGTTACTTTACTGGACACGGCATAAGGCTGAAACGCTCGCCAATGAACACAGTAAAAATATTGACTGGTCACCAAACGTACACATAGCTGCTTTATAATTAAACAACAGATTATTAAAACAATTCGCCGTCGTTGCTCCTTTGAAGAAGACCAACCAGGAATTAAAAATAAAACTGAAATGATTTAGGAGATTAATCTTTAAATGAAATGGCAATGGCAGAAATTATTGTGGCTGGCCTTGCTTCTGGTTGCCATCGTATGGCCCGGTGTAACGGTTTTCGCCGAAACGCAAAGCTTAACGTTGGCCCAAGCGCTGGAAATGGCTTGTAACACCGATTACCAGATTAAAACCGATCGCAACAGTTTGGAAAAGGCCAAGCTGGCCGTGAAGAAAGCGGCCTTGGACATTTTGCCTAAGGCCACGGTGGAAGGGCAATACCAGTATCAGACGACGGACAGCAGCTATCCCAGTGCCTACCAGATCGTCGTGCAACAGACGATTCCCACTGCGTATAACCTTTATGGCCAGAAGATTGTCTCGGATATCGCAGCGGCCATGTGGGATCAGATCACGGCCGAGGCGACCCTGCAGATCGATCAGGCTGAAGTCATTTATAACACTTATGAGGATTATTTAAATGTTTTAAAAGC
Source organism: Bacillota bacterium (assembly GCA_023400055.1). Classification (GTDB taxonomy): domain Bacteria; phylum Bacillota; class UBA4882; order UBA8346; family UBA8346; genus Hydrogenispora. The sequence continues at coordinate 89,964 of JAEXFN010000023.1, read as the reverse complement.
CGGCCAAGTTTTGAAATTACAAGAGGCGGCCCTGATCAAGTATAAGGAAGACAGCGAGCTCGCCCTGAAACAATTGAGCATCGGCAAGATTACCAAACCGGAACAACTGAAGACCGTCAACAGCCTGAACCAGGCCCAGTACGACCTGGAGAAAGACCGTTCTGACCTAGAGATCGCCCTGCAAAAGCTGGCCAATCAGATCGGTCTGAAGGATCTCGCCGGTTATCAATTGGTCGAGGTCGAGCTGGGGCAGGATGCGGTCGCCCCCGAGCAGCTGGCCGCGTTGCAACAAAAAGCGTTACAGAGACGGTTGGAGTTGCAACAAAAGGAGATCACTGTCAAGCAGGCCGACCGGACCTGGGCCCAAGCCAAGAATGACGAGTTGCCGGCGCTGTCCGTGAGTTACAGCAGCCAAAACGAGACCCAGAGTTTCGGGTTGAGTTATAACTTCTTGAGCGGCGATGTCAACTGGCTGGCGGCGCATAAAGATGAATCCTATCAGACCCAGGCGGACGTCCTCTCCGGCAGCACCGACTCGGATTATTACGGCGCCAAAAAGCGTTACTTCACGCTGAAAATGAGCTGGAGCCCGGATTTCGGCACGGCGGCCAACCAAACCAAACAGGCCCGGTACACGGTGGACAACGCCCGGCTGGCTCTGGAGAAGGAACGTCAAGATATCGTGCTGGATGTGGCCCAGGCGTCCGCCGATTTTCAGTTGGCCGTGAAACAACACCAGTTGAACCAAAAGGCCTTGCCTTATTACGAAAAAGATCTGGAGGTCAAAGAAGTCCAGCAGAAACTGGGAATGGTCACTTTCACCGACCTGTCCGACGCCAGACAGGATGCTTTGGAGGCGCGGATAGCGGCAGTTAAATCCGTTTACGATCAGGTGTTGACGTTGCAAAAGCTGAAAAAGGTCGTCGGCGATCTGTATCCGTTCGATCGCGACCAAATTTCCACACTATATAGGATGAAATAAATATCTTAACTAAAATTTGCATTCCTAATGCAACGACTTTTAAAGTCGTTTGCACAGTAAAGCCGAATGTAAATGGATCAAAGCGGAATTTATTTCATCCTATTACAGCGGTAATAAGTTGAATTAAATTCCTTAATGTTTTATCATGGCCGGCTTTAGGGACATGATGATGATTGGAAATTTAATTCAACTTATATGGAAGGGAAGCAGCCATGAAAAATCTCAAAAAACCGTGGCTCATCGCGAGCATCGTCATCCTGGCGGGGGTGATGGTTGGCTGGTGGGCCGTTCAGCAACGGCAGCGGGCGGCGCTGGCCGAAAACGCGGCCCAGTCTGACGCCGTCGAAGTGCGACGGATGGATCTCAGCGAGAAGGTGGACGCCACCGGCGATGTGGTGACTGAGAAAAATGCCGCACTTTATTCGCCTTATAGCGCGACCGTTAAACAGATTGTGGCGAAACCGGGTGATGCGGTTCACAAGGGAGACGTCCTATTAATCTTACAATTAAAGGATGCGGACTTAATCAATTATTCGGCGGGTTGGAAATCCTCGCTGGATCAGGCGCAGAAGAACTTGCAAGTTGCCCGGAAAGCATTGGAACGGCAGCAGATCCTCTACAAAATTCAGGGCACCACCATTGATGATTTGGAAAGTGCTCAAAAAGATGTCGCTACGTACCAGGCCCAAGTGGAAGAATACCAGCTTAAGATAGGTTCGTTAACCAAAAACGGCGTCAACAATGACAACGATATTATCGTCCGCGCCCCGTTCGATGCCGAGGTGTCCTGGATTAATGTGAAATTAGCCGAGTCGGTGGCAACCACCGACGAGCTTTTGACGCTGGGCGGCGCCAGCGCCATCCGGGTCGAGGCCGAAGTCGATCAGGGCGATATCAATCAGATTCGGGTTGGGTTGCAAGCATCCATCACTGCTAATGATCAAAATCGTACCATCATACCGGGAATCGTTACTTCGTTCGGGAGTACCGGGACCACCAGCTCCAATGTGGTTACTTTCCCGGTAGTCATCCAACCTTCGGGGAATAGCGATCAGTCCCCGGTAATGACGCCGAACAACCACCCGTCCGATCGGCCGGGGGTGAAACTGCCGAGTCCCCCCAAATTAACGGCGAATCATATTGCCAATCTCTTGAAGTCGGGCATGACGGTCGATGTGACGATCATGGTCGAGCCCCATCCCCATGTGTTGGCCATTCCGGCCCGGGCGGTGCGGGAGGAAAATGGCCGGGCCGTCGTCAAGCTTTTGAACCGGGGCCGCTATGTCCCGCGAACGGTGCAATTGGGATATAAGGGTGCGGACTACGTGGAAGTCTTATCGGGATTAAGCGAAGGCGACAAGGTTGCCGTGGCCAAACTGGCGCTGCCGAGTCAAAGCACCGGCTCAAGTTCGAAGACGCAGCGGAACGGGATGATGGGTGGTGCCATGGGCGGTCCGCCGCCGATGTGAAACGGGAGAACATAAGAAACATGATTACGATGGCGCAGATCTATAAAGTTTACCGCATGGGTGAAAGCGAGGTCCGGGCCTTGGACGGAATTTCCCTGGCGGTCGGGGCAGGGGAGATGGTGGCGATCATGGGTCCCTCCGGCTCCGGCAAATCGACCGTGATGAATATGATCGGCTGTTTGGACCAGCCGAGTTCCGGATCGTACCGGCTGGCCGGACGGGAGGTCGCCAACCTGAGCGAAGCGGAATTGGCCGGGCTCCGGAACCGGGAGATCGGTTTCGTCTTTCAATCCTTCAATCTCCTGCCCAACTTGACGGCCCTCCAAAATGTGGAGTTGCCGTTGGTTTATGCCGGCGCGGCTCCGGCGGAACGGCATCGGCAGGCCGGCGCGGTTTTGCGCCAAATGGGCTTGGCCGATCGTTTCCACCACCAGCCGCGGGAATTGTCCGGCGGCCAGCAGCAACGGGTGGCCATCGCCCGGGCGCTGGTCAACCAGCCCCGGCTGCTGCTGGCCGACGAACCCACCGGGAACCTGGATTCCCGGGCCAGCGTGGAGATTCTGGCCATCTTTCAGCAATTGCACCGCCGCGGCATGACCATCGTGATGGTGACCCACGAGCCGGAGATCGCCGGCTATACCCAGCGGATTCTGCGTTTTCGCGACGGCCGGATCGTGGTTGACGAACCCAACCCGCAAGTCGTGATCGACCCGGAGGGACTGCCGGCATGAGATTCAGCGAAAACATCGCCATGGCCGCCAAAAATCTGACGGCCAATAAAATCCGTTCCCTCTTGACCATGCTGGGCGTGATCATCGGGGTGGCCGCGGTCATCGACATGGTGGCGCTGGGGGAAGGCGCCAAACAACAGGTCACCAAGAACATCACCGCCATGGGTTCCAACCTGGTGATGGTCTTCCCGGGAATGGGCAGCCGGCGCGGCGGCTCCTTCGGCGGCGGCCACCCCTTGACCAACGGGCTGCTGCCCGTCATTGAGAAGGCTTCGCCGGCGATCGCGGCGGTCGCTCCCGAGGCCCGCAGCAGCATGACGGTGGGCACCGGCGTCGAGAGCATGACCAGTTCGGTCATTGGCTGCACCATCCCCTATTTCTCGCTGCGCAACTACCAATTGGCCGAGGGCCGGATCTTCAGCGACAGCGAGGTGAACGGCCGCCGGCGGGTCGCGGTGATCGGTTCATACGTGGCCTCGGAATTGTTCGCCGGGAGCGATCCGCTGGGACAGGACATCAAGGTGGGGGTTTCCCGTTTCCAAATCATCGGCGTGTTAAAAGAGAAGGGGCAGAGCGGCTTCAACAACAGCGACGATCTGGTGCTGATCCCGCTGTCTACCGCGCAGCAGCGGGTCTTCGGCAATCAGAACGTCGATACTATTTACATTCAGGCGGACAGCCCCGACCAGGTGGATGCGGTTTACAATCAGGTTAACGCCGTGCTGTTGCAGAAGTTCAAGGACGAGAGCAAATTCAATGTCCGCAACCAGGCGGAAGTCCTTTCCACCGTCCAGCAGACCACCCAGACCTTTACCCTGCTGCTGGCGGGGATCGCCGCCGTCTCGTTGCTGGTGGGCGGCATCGGGATCATGAATATCATGCTGGTCTCGGTGACCGAGCGGATCAAGGAGATCGGCATCCGCAAGGCGATCGGCGCTCAAAAAGCGGAGATTCTGGGCTTGTTCCTCATCGAGGCGGTGGGGCTCAGCCTGATCGGCGGACTGATCGGCATCAGCCTGGGGTGGCTCCTGGCGGCGCTCATCTCGAAATTTTCCGGCTGGCCGACGCTGGTTTCGCCGGTATCGATCGCCGTTTCTTTCGGCTTTTCGATCCTGGTGGGGCTGTTCTTCGGCGGTTATCCGGCCTATAAGGCGGCGGGGCTGAATCCGATCGAGGCTTTGCGCCACGAGTAGCGGGAATCGTGGTCGGGCGCGATCCGGGAATCGAATCGATCATCGCGATAAACTTGACAATCCGTTGTCAAGTTTATTATGTTATAATCACCGAAGTTCAGAGGGTAAAGTCATGGGCTTGACTTCGGCCTGGGACTCCCGGAAATATCGCATGAGGAAACCGCCATGGTCGAGACGATCCCCGCCAAAACCATCCTGACGCCGGTCCAACGTCCGGAGTCCTGGTTCGGCAAACGCTACAACATGAATCTTTACCGCGGCTGCGTCCACGGCTGCATTTATTGCGACTCGCGCAGCGATTGCTACCGGATCGCCGATTTTGACACCATCGCCGTCAAGGCGGAGGCGCTGCCGCTGCTGGAGCGGGAAATGCGCGGCAAACGCCGGAAAGGGATCATCGGCATCGGCGCGATGAGCGATCCCTATAATCCGCTGGAGCGGCAGCTGCGCCTCACCGAGCAATCGCTGGCACTGATGGACCGATACGGTTTCGGCGTCCATATTCCCACCAAAAGCGATCTGATCGTGCGGGACATCGCGCTGCTGCGCGCCATCGCCGGGCATTCCCCGGTCAGCGTGGGGCTCACCATCACCGCTTGCTCGGATGGGCTGGCTCAGGCGATCGAACCGGCGGCGCCCTCGTCTACGCGGCGTTTCGCCGCCCTCCGTCAACTGGCCGAGAACGGCATTTACAGCGGCATTCTGATGATGCCGATCCTGCCGTTCATCTCCGACAGCCGGGAGAACATTCTCGCGCTGGTCCGGACCGCCGCCGACTGCGGCGCCCAATACATTTATCCCTGGTTTGGGCTGACCTTGCGGCCGGGCCAACGCGAATATTTTTATCAGGCCCTCGACCGGCTCTACCCCGGCTTGAAGCGCCGCTATCAAGCGACCTACGGCGATACTTACGAATGTCTGTCCCCCGATCACCGCAATTTGCAAGCGGTTTTCATCCGCGAATGTCAAAAATATAACCTGCGCTACCGGATGGCAGATATCATCGCCGGCGCCGCCGCCGGGAAGAGCGTGGAAAGTCAATTAAAGTTGTTTTAAAGCTTCTCCGCTTTTTAAAATTTCGTAATGTCTCGATAAGGGTAAGCGAATGAAAGCCGATAGGGACGGGGACGATTCGACTTAAGTAAGCAACTGAAAGCGATTGAGGGTCGATGGGGCTATTCCTGCCCCCACGCCCCCAGGACCAAAGGGTTTGGTCGGAAACCCTTTGGAATCCCCCGACTAGGAACCGAGGTTCCTAGACCTCCTCATTCATCCGGGGTTTTAGAATGTCGCCGCCATCCATGGCCATCTGTCTGGCAACCAAGTCATGGCTTCCGTTCCCGACCGCTGTTTTTCCTCCTGAAAAGAAGCGGCGCCGTCTCCCTCCCTGGAGACGGGTGCTGTTCCAATCTTAATGCTTTATCCGGTGGATATATACGGGCACTTAATTTTCAGATACCCGCCGCCTTCAGGGATGAAGGCGGGCGACGCCTCTTTTCGCGGATGAAAAATGGCGGTCGCCCTGCGAAGGGGACATCGAAAGCCATGGCTCGGTAGCCAGACAGAAGGCCAGGGATGGCGAAGACGATTACCGGATGCATAAGGGAGGTCCGGAATCCGTAGGTGCCGGCGGTTTTTTGGTTACTTTTTTGCCGCCAAAAAAGTAACCCGCCGACGGAACCGTGGGCCAAAGAAACAAGCATCCAAAAGTTCTTTCCTTTTTCCCTGCGAAAGTTAAGTTAGTAAAAGAGAGCGTTTTGTTAATAAGCGAGCTCATTCAATCGTTCAGCGAGCTTGTTGAGTGACTGAGCAAGCTTGTTGAGTGACCGAGCAAGCTTGTTGAGTGACTGAGTGAGCTTGTTGAGTGACTGAGCGAGCTTGTTGAGTGACTGAGCGAGCTTGTTGAGTGACTGAGCAAGCTTGCTGAGTGATTGAGCGAGCTTGTTGAGCGACTGAAAGAGTTTGCTGAGTGATTGAGTGAGCTTGTTGAGCGACTGAAAGAGCTTGTTTAATGAATAAACGTTCTGTTTTGGTGGATAAACGATTCCCTTAAACGTGTTAATGATTTTGGCGGTGGATAGACCATGAGCTCAGCTTCATAAAATCACGATTGGCGGATATACCATATTCCAGCGAGGGACGATTCATTGATACGTTAGTTGGTTTATCGAAAAATTATTCCAAACAATCAACGAATTCTATTGACTGAGAATAATATTTCCGATATAATATAGTCACGATGCGACCTTCCGGAAGGGTCTGCTTTACTCATTCTATTAACAGGAGGAAATGAACATGCCACAAGAAGTAAATGAAACCGGTCATGCCCCGAACTCGATAAGCGATTCCGCTAGGGTTCCGCCCCCGAAATCCGGCCCGTCCCGCTCACTCGACGCCAAACTGGCCCGGATCGCCGAATTGATCGCCGGGATAGAGGCCCATGCCGAGCCGTTGGTGCAGCGGGGCATCGATACGGCGTTCGCTACCAGGTTCAGCGCCGATTATCAGGCGCTGGTCGACGCCCGCAACGCGCGGTTGGCTTATCGAGCCCGGATGATGGAGAAGACTGAGGAGATCCGGGCGAAACTCAGCCAGATTCAACCCGCTTACTCGGATGCCCGCGCCCAAGTGAAACGCAGCTTCCCCCAATCGACCTGGCGCGAATTTGGCGTCACCGACCAAAGGTTATAATGGCGGATCGGTTCGGATCCGCGCCGGACGCGTTTTGACGAATGAGAAACGGCGGCGTTTATTTTTTGTCTCTTGCGCTTATTTTAATCAATAAATCGTTACCGGAAATAACGTTCCAATTTTGCCGACGGGGACGCCGGTCACAGTCTGCAAAACAGCCAGATCGGAGTTTGGCGCGGCGAAGCGGGAGCCCCTTTCGCGCCGGATGCTAAAGACATTCCGTATTGCTGAAAAAAACGGAAGCATACTAAGTCCGCATGGGATGAGCTCGGCTCGAGGACGGCGTTTCATTTTAATGGCGGCTGGTTCGGCCATTGCAATGGAAGGCCCGGTTTTGAAAGGGGGATGTCGAATGCTGATTCGCGATAAAGTGATCTTCGGCGGGATCGCCGGGATTTTGGCGCACGCGGCGATGGATATCTTCCAGGTTCCCCTATGGAAGCTGCGGCTGCTCAAGCATCCGCTTTCCCATTACGCGGCCAGCTTGTTTATGACCCCGGAAATGGTCCACCACACGCTGGGCGGAACGGCCATCGGAATCCTGACGGATTACATTTATGGCGCGTTATGGGGCATCGTCTTCGTTTACTTCATTGAGGCCACCGGGAAACGCTATTTCATGCTGAAGGGGCTCATCTTCGGGGCGTTCCTTTGGCTGTTCTCTTTCGGGACCCTGCGCGCCCTGCCCATCGTCACGTTGCGGGAGGTCGTTCCCGGCCAGACGATTTACTATTTGGGCCTCCATCTGCTGTTGGGCCTGGTGCTGGGGGTACTCGTCAAGATCCATGAGCGGCAGTTGCAACGACAAGATCGCCGCTGATTCAGCAGGATCTGAGCGGGCCGGAGGAACCGCAGCCGGCCCGGCATGAACCGCCAAAATAGCAAGCCCGCCCTGACTGTTCCGGCGGATGAGGCTGTCCCCGAAGGCGGTCTTTTCTTTTACGCCTTTTCCCGCCATCCTCCCGCCCAAAAGCGGAACCATTTCCTGTCCACTTCCATATATTAAAATTAACGGTTAGCCTGGGGCAAAATTATTGGCGTATTCGGATATGTTTCGAGATTGCTAACGGATATTGTCATATGCATAGTGAGGAAATTGGCGAAAATCACATCAATGGGGTTGCCCCGTTCCTGCGCCGCTTGAACAAAGCCTTGCGCCCATGCCGAAATTACGGCATTTTCAACGATTGCGGCCATGACGAGCGTACCGCGGGTTGTAGCCGCGGGGGATGGACGCGTTTCGTTTCAAGCGGGCATTGTTCCCGGCGGATCAGCATTCGGATGCAGCGGGAAGGGGCCTGAAGCCGCGGGAAAGGAGTGTCTGGAGTGAGTGTCGCAGAATTTGAACTGACCCGTCTGCCCATGGGCAGATTGGCCGAGGTCATCGGGATTAAGGCCGAAGGGCTAATCCGCAATCGCCTGTTGGATCTGGGATTGGTACCGCAAGCCATGGTGCAGGCGATCCGCCGGAGTCCGGCCGGCGATCCGGTCGCCTATAAAATTCGCGGAGCGATTATCGCGTTGCGCTCCGAGGAAAGCCGCCAAATAACGGTGCGGCTGATCGATTAAATTGCCAAGTTTGCGGCCGGTAAGGGTTATGCTTGCCGGCCGTTGCAAAACCGTCGCCGAAAAGGAGATAGCCGAATGGGATTAACCGCCCAATCCACGGGCATTTACGCTTTTTTAGAAGAGTTGCGGCAAAACGCGGCGCAGACGGATGCGGTCGTGGCGCTGGCCGGCAATCCGAATACCGGGAAAAGCACAGTATTTAACAGTTTGACCGGACTCAACCAGCATACCGGCAATTGGCCGGGGAAGACGGTGTTGCTGGCGCAAGGGGCTTATCTGCACCGCGATAAACGGATCACCCTGGTCGATCTGCCCGGCACTTATTCGCTGCTGGCCAATTCCGCCGATGAGCAGGTAGCCCGGGATTTCATTTGCTTCGGCAACCCCGACGCCACCATCGTCGTCGCCGACGCCACCTGCCTGGAACGCAACTTGAACCTGGCCTTGCAGGTGATGGAGATCACCCCCAAGACCATTCTCTGCGTGAATCTGATGGACGAGGCGCGCCGTAAACGGCTGGAGATCGATTGCGCCAAGCTCCAGACGTTGCTGGGCATTCCCGTCGTTCCGGCCGCCGCCCGCAACCGGGTCGGGCTGACCGAATTGAAAGAAGCCCTGCACCAGATGGTCTTCGGTCGACCCGCCGGCGCGCCGCGCCAGTTGCGGTATAGCGACCGGATCGAAGCCGCCCTGGTCGAGATCCAAGGCGAGGTGGAACGGCTGCTCCGCGGCAGACTGGATAGCCGCTGGGTGGCCTTGCGCCTTTTGGATGGCGATCCGACCATTATCCATCAGCTAACGCAGTACCTGCAGGACACAGCCGTCCGGAACAGTTCCTATTGCTGCCGGACTGGCGGAGGCGAATCATCATGAGTCAATAGCTGTTTCGCGATTGCGCAGGTTTTTGGCCCGGTCTGAGTTCTGAAGGAAAGATCTTTAGCATAGGCTAAAAATGTATCCGGAACGCAGTGGGAGCATTCCCCCTGTTTTTCCAAATGAAGTCCGGCGCTCGATGATGAATGCCGGTTAGCGGCCGGAAGTCGCCCGACGAATGGGCGCAGGGCCACTGGAACTTGGCGACAGCAGAAGCGGAGGATGGCGGATGATCAAAGAGACTGCATTAACCGAAAGCATGGAGGATTATCTGGAGATGTTTTTCCGGATCGTCTCCAATCAAGGCTATATCCGCCCGGTCGACCTGTCCAACGCCATTAAGGTGAAACCTTCATCGGTGACGCGCATGATTCAGAAACTGGACGAAGCCGGATTTATCACTTACGAAAAATACCGCAATATCTCACTGACCGGAAAAGGGATGGCCTATGGCCGGTTTCTGATTTGGCGCGATGAGAAACTGAAGGAGTTTTTCCGTTTGTCCAAAGAGAATACCCGGGTGGAAGAACAAGTCGAGGGGATCGAACATTATGTTACCCCGGCGACGATGCGTTTCATCAGGAATCTGATCATCTATTTCGAGGCGGATCCCAACCGAATCCGGGAGTTGGAAAGCATTCAGTGCCAGAACGATTATCCGGACAATGAGGATTTGCAATTTTTACGCGCCTGGTTGTTTCAACATGTTTAAAAAGAGCGGCGGCTTTCCCGGCGGATGAACCGGAAAGGTCGCCGCGCTTGGTCGAGGTCGGATGAAGTAATGGCCGGATCGGGTTTTAACCGGCCGGAGAAGACCAATTTATTAATTTTGAGTTAATAATATTGCAAAATCAGTGCATCCATAATATACTGAACTTAGATTGTGAAAAAAGTTACAAGTGGTGGCGCTTCCTGGCAAAGACGCTTTTTTTAATGCCAGTAATTGTAACGATTTTCACAAACTTTTGTTCGGAATTGTGAAATTGTTCACAAGGGGGATTGCACAATGCACCAGATAGCCGTCTGTGTGGGAAGCTCGTGTCATCTCAAAGGGGCCTACGATGTCATTACTGAGTTAAAACGGTTAATCGCCGAGCATGCTCTGGAGCAGCAGATTGAGCTGAAAGCCTGTTTTTGCCTCGGGGAGTGCCGCGACGGCGTCAACGCCCAGGTTGACGGCAAAATTATTAGTTCTTTATCCAAAGACAACATTGTGCAATTTTTCACGGAATATTTCTTGGAGCAGCGTTCGTAAATCAGACGCGGGATATGAACGATGGAAGAAGGGGGAATCACGATGGGTCTGATCTCAACCATACGCACCAGCTGTCGCGATTGCTATAAGTGTGTGCGATCCTGCCCGGTGAAAGCCATCCGGGTCACCGACGGCCACGCCGAAGTCATCGATAGCCGATGTATCGCCGATGGCCGTTGCGTTACCATCTGTCCCCAGAATGCCAAGAAGATCGAGAGTCATATCGAGCGGGTACAGCAGTTTTTGGATTCCGGCGCGCCGGTGGCGGTCAGCCTGGCGCCGTCGGCAATCGTCGCTTTCGATCTGCCGGAGGTGGGCCAACTCCTCAATGGCCTGCGTCGCCTGGGTTTTCAATATATTGAGGAGACCGCCGAAGGCGCCGAATGGGTGGCCAAAGAACATTTGCGATTGATTAACGAGGGGCATGCTCCCGTCATTACCAGCTGCTGCCCGGCCATCGTCAACCTGTTGGAGATCTATTATCCGGATTTGCTGCCGTATCTGGCCCCGGTGGTCTCGCCGATGATCGCTCATGGCCGGATTTTGAAGTCCCGTTATGGAGCGGACACCAAGGTGGTTTTCATCGGTCCGTGCATCGCCAAGAAGGGCGAGGAACCGCGGACCGGCGCTATCGATGCCGTGCTGACCTTCGCGGAACTGGCGACATTGTTTGAATTGGGTTCGATTCGGCCCGCCGCGTTGAAGGCGGACCGGTTTGACGAAGTTCACACCGCCAAGGCGCACGCCTTCCCCAGTCCGGGCGGGTTGGCCAAAACGGTCGCGCTGAGCACCGACCTGATGTCGCAGGAGATCCTGAGCATCGATGGGCTGGATGAATCGATCGCTTTTTTGGAACGGTTTCAAGAGGCCAAAAACGGTTTGAAATTGATCGAATTATTGGCCTGTCGCGGCGGTTGCCTGGCCGGTCCCGGCATGACCGGGAAGGAGAGCCTGTTTTCCCGGCGCGAACGGCTTTTAAAATACGCCGAGCAACGGTGGTCCGCTGATGAGTCGACTGCCGCGCCTCATCCTGCCAGTCCGTTATTGGCCCGGAATTACAATACTCAAAAATCGGCTGCGTTCAGCCAGGTCCCGGAGGCGGAGATCCGCAAGATCCTCGCCCGGACCGGCAAGTTTACTCCGCAGGACGAGTTGAACTGCGGCGCCTGCGGTTATAATTCCTGCCGCGAGAAAGCGGTGGCTATTGCCAACGGCATGGCCGAAGTGGATATGTGCATTCCTTATATGCGGGCCAAGGCCGAATCCAAGGCCCATCTGATCTGTCAGATGACGCCCAACGCCATCTTCGTGGTCGATCAGGAGCTGCGCATCGTGGAAGTGAACCCGGCCGCCGAGCAGAAGTTCCTCTGCCGCCAGGAGCTGGTGGTCGGCAAGAAGCTGTCGGCGATCATCGATCCGCAGCATTTTGAGAGGGTGCTCGCGACCAAGGAACTGGTCACCGGCGAGGTCGGCTTTCCGAACTACGGCATCGTCGCCTGGCAGGCGATCTTTTATGCGGAGAAGGAAGGCGTGTTGATCGGCATCTTCGCCGACATCACCAAGGAAAAACAGCAAAAAGAGAAGCTGGACCGGGTCACCGGCGAAACCCTGGCCAAAGCCCAGGAAGTCATCGACAAACAGATGCGGGTGGCGCAGGAGATCGCCGGTTTGCTCGGCGAGACCACCGCCGAAACCAAAGTGCAGTTGACCAAGCTGATGAAGCTGATCACCAATGAGGAAGAGAAAGCACGATGAGCATTTATATCGATACCGGTTGGGCGAGTTTAAATAAAAACGGCGAAGAGCTGTGCGGCGACAATGTCGAACTGGTGCGGACCACCGATTCGGTGATGGCAGTCCTGGCGGATGGCTTGGGCAGCGGCGTCAAGGCCAATATTCTCTCCAAGATGACCGCCAAGATCATCGCCACCATGCTTGAAAAAGGTGCCAGCCTGGAAGAGGTGGTCGATACCGTCAGTAAGACTTTGCCGGTCTGCCAGAAACGCAATATCGCTTATTCGACGTTTACCATTGTTCAGGTGAAGGATACGGGGGAGACCTATATCGTCGAATTCGACAATCCCCGGGTCTTCTATTTCCGCGAGGGCGAGTTGGCCAACACTGATTCGCGGGAGGCGGAGGTCTGCGGCAAGCGGATCAAGGAGACCCATCTCTGGGTTCGACCCGGTGATACCCTGATAGTGGTCTCCGATGGCATTATCCACGCCGGTGTCGGCGAAGTGCTCAATCTGGGGTGGCAATGGGATAACGTCGCCGAATATCTGCAGCAGATCGCCCTGGTGAAAGAGGGCGACAATGCGCCGGGCCTCAGCCGCTGGCTGCTGGACGCTTGCGATCAGCTATACGCCGGCAAACCCGGCGATGACGCCACCGTCTTGTCGCTCGTCATCCGGACGCCGCGTCTGGCGACTGTGGCGGTGGGTCCGCCCCAAAACCGGGCCGATGACGCCGTCTTGGTCCAAGAGTTGCTCGAAGCGTCCGGCAAAAAGGTAGTCTGCGGCGGCACCACGGGTACCATTGTGGCCAAGGCGTTGGGGCGGGAGATCGAGGCCGATCTGGAGCATTTCACGCCGGCACTGCCGCCGACCGGACATTTGGATGGGGTCGACTTGGTAACCGAGGGGATTATTACGCTGAGTAAGGTCGCGGAGTATCTGAAGATCAGCCGTACCGCCAAGGATCTCCCCAAGGTTTGCAATGGCGCGGTCGATCTGGCCAAAGTTTTGTTGGAAAGCGATCAGATCCGTTTTCTAGTAGGCAGAGCAATTAATCCGGCCCATCAAAATCCTAGTCTTCCAATTCATTTTGGTCTCAAAATGCAAGTGGTTGCGGAGATTACCGAGATTTTGCGGAATTTGGGCAAACAAGTGGCCGTGGAATATCTGTAGCGCGGATTATCCGTCGCCACAGGTGTTCAGGCTTATTGCTTACTTAAATATATGAAAATCAACGAAAGGACTAGATATGATGGGAGAAGAATCAATTTTGCAAGAGAAAAAGCTCCGCACGGATAGCTCTGTATTGCCACGCCGCCGCTTTGAGCGGGTGAACGAGATTATCCAGGCCCATGGCAAAGAACAATCGGCTTTGATCCCGATCCTCCAAGAGGTCCAGGAGGAATACCGTTATCTTCCGGAAGAGATTCTGACCTACATCGCGACAGTCATGGGACTCTCCCCGGCCACTGTGTTTGGCGTGGCCACTTTCTACGCGCAATTTTCCCTGGAGCCCAAGGGAAAATACGTGGTCCGGATCTGTGATGGGACAGCCTGTCACGTCCGGGGTTCCGATCCGGTGAAGGCCGCCATCCGTAAAAAGATTGGCCTGCAGGAGAAGAAATTGACCACCGACGATCTGCGTTTCACGGTCGAAACCGTTTCTTGCTTGGGTGCCTGCGGTTTGGCGCCGGTGGTGATGATTAACGATAAGATTTACGGCCAGATGACTCCCGAAGCCATCACTGTGATTATCGATCGGATTTTAGCGGAGGAGGGTGAGGCGCAATGATCGATTCCCGCCAGCAACTCAACGAACTTCAGGAAAAATGGCACCAGGGCTACAAGCATGAAACGGCGCGCATTTTGATCTGTGCCGGAACCGGCTGTGTCGCCAATGGTTCCCTCCAGATATTTGAGGCGTTGAAGGAAGAGGTCGCCAAACGAGGCACCTATGTGACCGTCGAAATGATGTTGGAGGATGGCTGTGCCGGAACTGCGGTCGTCAAAAGCGGTTGCCACGGTTTCTGCGAGATGGGTCCGCTGGTCCGGCTTGAGCCGTCCGGTGTCTTGTATACTAAAGTGAAAGTGGAGGATGCGCCGGCCATCGTCACCGCGTTGGTAAATAACGAAGCGCCGGTGAAGCATTTATTATATCACCATCCGCTTACCGGTGAGGTTTATGCCGAGGAGAACAAGATTCCTTTCTATAGGAATCAGAACCGGAATGTGCTTGGCCACTGCGGCGTCATCGATCCCGAGGAGATCCGCGAATACATCGCGGGCGGCGGGTATCAGGCCTTGGCCAAGGTGCTCAGCGAATCCACTCCGGAAGCGGTCTGCCAGCAAGTGATCGAATCGGGCCTGCGCGGCCGGGGCGGCGGCGGTTTCCCGACCGGACGCAAGTGGGACGCCACCCGTATTTCGCCGGGCAGTCAGAAGTATGTGGTCTGTAACGGTGACGAAGGCGATCCCGGCGCATTCATGGACCGCAGCGTGATGGAGGGCGATCCCCATAAGATCATCGAGGGGATGGCCGTCGCCGGTTATGCCGTGGGCGCTTCGGAAGGTTATATTTACGTGCGGGCCGAGTATCCGCTGGCGGTGCACCGGCTGAAAGTGGCAGTCCAGGCCGCCCGAGAGCTTGGGCTATTAGGAGCCAATATTTTGGGAAGCGGTTTCGCGTTTGACCTGAAGATTAAAGAGGGCGCCGGCGCTTTCGTCTGCGGCGAGGAAACGGCGTTGATGGCCTCGATCGAAGGAAAACGCGGCATGCCCTGTCCTAAACCGCCATTTCCGGCTCAGTCGGGGTTATGGGGCAAACCGACCCTGATCAATAACGTGGAGACCTTTGCCAATGTGCCCCAGATCATCAATCGGGGCGCCGCCTGGTACCGCAGCCGGGGCACGGAGAAGAGCCCGGGCACCAAGACCTTCGCTTTAACCGGTCAGGTTGCCAATACCGGTCTCATTGAAGTGCCGATGGGAATCACCCTGCGGGAAATCGTCTTTGATATCGGCGGCGGACTCCGCAACGGCAAGGAATTCAAGGCGGTGCAGATCGGCGGGCCGTCGGGCGGTTGCTTGACTGAAGAACATCTGGATATGAAACTGGACTTTGACTCATTGCTCTCCGTAGGCGCCATGATCGGTTCCGGCGGTTTGGTGGTGACGGCCAAAGATACTTGTATGGTGGAATTCGCCCGCTATTTCATGAATTTCACTCAAAACGAATCCTGCGGCAAATGCGTACCGTGTCGCGAGGGCACCAAACGGCTGCTCGAAATGCTGCAGCGGGCGGTGGACGGCGAAGGCCGGCCGGAGGATGTCGAGATTTTGGAGGACCTGGCGAACGCCGTCAAGGACGCTTCTCTTTGCGGCCTGGGCAAGACCGCTCCGAACCCGGTCCTGACCATGCTGAAATATTTTAAGGACGAATACCTGGCTCATGTGGTGGATAAGCGTTGTCCGGCCGGAGTTTGTAAGGCGTTGCTGGGATACAGCATCAATCCTGCGTTGTGCAAGGGCTGCAGCAAATGCAGCAAAGTCTGTCCGGTCCAGGCCATCTCCGGCGAAATCCGGAAACCGTTCACCATTGATTCGGAAAAGTGTATCAAATGCGGCGCTTGTGTGAGCACTTGCCCATTCAAGGCCATTGAGGAGGGAGCCCGATGAGCACCAATCAGACTGTAATCATCGACAATCAAGTCGTCGCAATCGATGGCGAACAGAGCCTGCTGGAGCTGATCCGCAAGATCGGCATTGATATCCCGACATTCTGTTATAACTCCGAGTTGAGCATCTATGGCGCTTGCCGGATGTGCGTGGTCGAGCTCGAAGGCCGGGGAATCGTGGCTTCTTGCTCCACCCCCCCAGCGCCGGGAATGAAGATCGCCACCAATAGCCCCCGGGTGCAGCGCGCCCGCAAAACCGTACTCGAGTTGCTGCTGGCCAACCATGACCGGGAATGCACCACTTGCGAGAAGAGCGGCCATTGCAAACTGCAGGATTTGGCGGAACGTTTCGGCGTGCGCAAGATCCGTTTTGGCGAACGCGATGTCAAACTGCCTTTAGACGATTCGGGGACGTCGCTGGTGCGCGACCCCAACAAATGCATTCTTTGCGGCGATTGCGTCCGGATGTGCAGCGAAGTGCAGGGAATCGGCGTGTTGAACTTCGCCAACCGCGGGTCCAAAGTCCAAGTGACGCCGGCTTTTCATAAGAATCTGACCGATGTCGATTGCGTCAATTGCGGCCAATGCGCGGCCATCTGCCCGACCGGCGCCATCGTGGTCAAATCGGAGATCGGCAAGGCCTGGGCCGCTTTGAATGACTCAAGCAAACTGGTCGTCGCCCAAGTGGCTCCGGCGGTCCGGGTGGCCTTGGGCGAAGAGTTCGGCCTGCCGGCCGGGGAGATTGTCACCGGCAAAGTCGTCGCCGCGTTGAAACGGCTGGGTTTTGGAAAAGTCTTTGATACCTCGATGGCCGCCGATCTGACAGTAATGGAGGAGACCACCGAGTTTCTGGAACGGGTCGAGAAAGGTGAGCGACTGCCACAATTTACCTCCTGTTGCCCGGCTTGGGTGAAATACGCCGAACACAATGAGGTGGACTTCCTGCCGAATCTGTCTTCCTGCCGCTCGCCGCAGCAGATGTTCGGCTCGCTGGTCAAGCGATATTGGGCCCGGGAGCTTGGCAAGAAGCCGGAAGATATTTACGTGATCTCGATCATGCCTTGCACGGCGAAGAAGTTTGAGATCACCCGGCCCGAATTCAGCATCGACGGCGTGCCCGATGTCGATCTGGTGCTGACTACTCAGGAGCTGGCGCGGATGATCCGTGAGGCCGGTCTGGCCTTCGACAAGGTTGAGGTGGAATCGTTCGATATGCCATTCGGCTTTACCACCGGCGCCGGAGTGATCTTCGGAGCCACCGGCGGAGTGGCCGAGGCCGCCTTGCGGGCAGCTTACGAAATCGTTACGGGGACCATTTTGGAGCAGGTAAACTTCGAAGAGGTCCGGGGCTTTAAAGGATTAAAGGAGTTTACGGTCGATCTGAACGGCACCGAAATCAAAGTGGCGGTGGTTCATGGCCTGGCCAACGCCAAGGAATTGCTGCGCCGGATCAAGGACGGCGAGGCCGACTATCATTTAATCGAGGTCATGGCTTGCCCGGGCGGTTGTATCGGCGGCGCCGGACAACCGATCGCCACCGATCAGGAGATCAAAAAAGCCCGCGCCCGCAGTATCTATCGCGCCGATAAGCTGTCGCAATTGCGCAAGGCCCAGGATAATCCGGTCGTGGCCAAGTTTTACGAGAAGTGGCTGGAGCATCCCAACAGCCATGAAGCCCATGAAACCCTGCATACCAGTTACGCGACCCGGGGCCGGATTACCGACGAGGATATTCAGCTCTTTACCAGCGAGCGGAAGCATAAAGTGGATCTGGCGGTCTGCGTCGGCACTTGTTGCTATTTGAAAGGCTCCTACAATACCTTGCAGGAGTTTATCAAAAAAGCGGAGCAGGCCGGCGTGCGCGACCGACTCAACCTCCACGCCACATTCTGCCTGGAAGGTTGCAGCCAGGGTCCGTCGATCCGGATTAACGACGAAGTGATCGGAGGAGTTACCGCCGATCGGGTCGAATCTGTTCTCAAAGAACATGTATTGCCGAAATTACCCGTCCAATCCTGAATCCCGGCGGCATTGCGATAAATTATCAATAAAGCACGAGGCGGTTAGCCATGATCGTTCCGAAATTCACCTTAAAACGTCTGCCGTATTATTACCGCTGCGTCTGCAGCCAGGAAGAGCAAGGCCAGGCTTATGTGTCCTCCGAGGAGATCGCCAGGGCGGCACAGGTCCATGCGGTTCAGGTCCGCCGGGACCTGGCGCTCTTCGGGGCCATGGGCCAGGCCGGTTTGGGCTATCAGGTGACTCTGCTCAAAGTCAAGTTGGAGGAGATTCTCGGGCTCAAGAATACCAATGAGGCGGTGCTGGTCGGCGTCGGCCGGCTGGGCAGGGCGATCGTGGATTATTCCGGTTTTGAGCATTATGGTCTGAATATTGTGGCCTTGTTTGACGCCGACCCGGAATTGATCGGGACCCGGGTCAGCGGCCGCGAAGTCTTTCCCGTCGGGGAGCTCGAACACATTGTGAAACGCCTGCGGATCAAGGTCGGAATCATCACGGTTCCGGCCGATTGGGCGCAAGCCATTGCCGGGATCATGATCCGGGCGGGAATCCGGGCCATCTGGAATTTCGCCCCGGTCTCCCTGGAAGTTCCGGCCGACGCAGTGGTGCGCAACGAAGACCTGGCCGCGGGATTGGCCACTTTGTTCCATTTCCTGGCCGAATCGGAATGAAGCCATGGTGGATGGCCAATTGCTAGTTGATTGAAGTTTTTTGTTTGGTTTGATAGCTATTTTGAATACGATGAAACCGGTTTGATTCGAAACCGGTTTTTCTTATTTTATAGATAAAATTTCTTGATCGCGATTAAAAAAATTTGAAGATATTGTTCCGGTTATCTCGCGCCAAACCGTACCTTCGATTGAGCCGGAGATTCATATAGTACTCGGCTTGGATGATCGTCCCCCGGTCGCCATGGATCAGGGCCTGGCCATATTGCAAATTACGAAAGTTGAAATGGGTGCCGTAATAACGTTGATAATCCGCGAAGACGAATAACGGGGGATGAGATCGTTTGGCGATACAGGTATAATCGCCGTGACAGGATTCGCCATTCTGCAGGTTCACCGTCACCTCGCCGTGGCCGGTGCCATCCCAGGTGAAAATGGCCGGGATGGATTGCTCCATTCCGCCATCGACCAGGGGCCCGGCCACCGGCCAGGCTCTGATTAACAATTGATCCTCGGAAACTGCTGGAAAAGCTAGCAAAACCAAGATGCTCAGCGTTACACTTTTCATCGGGATCACCCCATGGTTGGCTTGGACAGTCTGAAAATCCTGTGATCCAATCATAATATGATTTCAGTCAACCGAGTATCCGTCGAAGGAATCATTCGCGCTAGGACTTTGGACTCAAATTGCCGCCGCGAAAACCGGTGGCTGCTAACGGCCTTTTCCTAACGAGCCGACGGACGAGGCGGCGCTTTGCGGCGCTATCGCGCGAAATAAGTGTAATTTTTCGTCGAAACAGCAGGATAATGCGATTTGGCCGGGGAATCCTTTGTATTGGAATTGATCGAGGGGAAGAAGCAGGCGTTTTTAATGCAATGTCTGACCATGCTTCGGTGCGGGGCGCTGCTGATGCAAACTGACTTGAAACGCCAACCGTTTCAGCGCGGCGGCTAACGGATGAGCGGCCATATTCATTAAAATTTAACAAATGCAACATACTTTACGGATATTTGCGTGGTAAATTTTTGTTATGGGAATAGCAGCGCGGAGGAGACCCCAGCTAGATCCGGTCGGGCTCCAAAGGTCAACGGCCGGAGCTGGACAGGAGCATCGCGAGTATCCTCCTTTACTTACGTCATCTTAGGAAATCCCATGTCGAACTCGAAATCATACGGAGGGGGCCTAGGCGTGAGAAAAACGCACCTTGATGATGCTGGCACTCATCCCGGCCGGAGCGGGTTTTATACCGGGTCCGGGGGAAAATGGCGCAAAATTAAGCTGTAATTGCGGAAATGCCCGGCAGAAAAGACTCCAGACCCGGTCCTCGGTGCCGCCGGTCCTGGCCTCCGGGCAATGAGCTATCGTTCCAGCCGAGACCAATTCGACAGACCCTAAAGGTGGTATAGGAATGACAATTACAGAACTATCGATTAAGCGTCCCATCTTGATTATTGTAATTTTCATCGCCCTTACGCTGTTGGGCGGCTTCGGTTATTATCAGTTGAAGTACGAGCTTTTTCCGGATATCAACATTCCGGTGATCAGCATCAGCACCGATTATGACGGAGCTTCCGCCAGCGTCGTGGAGTCGTCGGTCACCGAGAAGATTGAAAACGCGGTTTCCGGACTGGATAAGATCGATTCGATCACCTCGAACTCGCGGGAAGGGAATTCCCGGGTGAGCATCCAGTTCAC
This sequence comes from Bacillota bacterium, assembly GCA_023400055.1. Taxonomy (GTDB): domain Bacteria; phylum Bacillota; class UBA4882; order UBA8346; family UBA8346; genus Hydrogenispora. The sequence continues at coordinate 69,408 of JAEXFN010000023.1, read as the reverse complement.
CCAGGAGGCCAATATCGATATTGCCTTGCAGGAAGCCCAGCGCAAGGTGTATCAGATCCTCAAAAACCTCCCCGACGGGGTGGAAACCCCGACCCTCAACAAAGTGTCCCTGGATGAACGGCCGATCATGACCATCGGCTTCACCAGCAACCTGCCGGACACCCAGTTTTATCAGCTGATGAACGACTCGATCTCCCAGTCGGTCTCGCAGGTGGGCGGGGTCGGCCAAGTTTCGATCAATGGCGGGCGGCAACGGGAGATTCAAGTGAATCTCGATCCCCAGCGGCTGCAAGCCCGCGGCCTTTCGCCGCTGCAGATCCTGAACGCGATCAAGAAGGGCAATGAGGAGTATCCCACCGGCGTCGTCGACGACACCGATTCCCAATTCACGGTGCGGTTGGCCGGAAAATTCAAGAGCCTGGACGATCTGCGCCTGGCGGCGGTGGCCAAAACCGCCAGCGGCGTAGTCCGCCTGCGCGACGTGGCCGAGATTCAGGACGGCAAGAAGGATATCGACACCATCTCCCGGGTCAACGGTCAAAGCACGATTGCGCTGGTGGTCCGGAAGCAATCGGATGCCAATACCGTCGATGTCTGCCAGTCGGTGCGCAAACAGCTGCAGAAATTGGAGCATCAATACCGGAAATATGATCTCCACACCAAAGTGGCTTCCGACGGTTCGACCTTCATCGTCAACTCGGCGAACGCCGTCAAGGAAGACCTGGGGTTGGCCATTCTATTGGTGGCCTGTGTCATGCTGCTCTTTTTACACAGTCTCCGCAACTCGGTAATCGTCATGATCGCCATCCCCACTTCGCTGGTGACGACCTTCATCGGCATGTGGGCGCTGGGCTGTACGTTGAATATCATCACCCTGCTGGCGCTGTCGCTGATCATCGGCATTCTGGTGGACGACGCCATCGTGGTATTGGAGAATATTTACCGCCACCTGGAATCGGGCGAGGACAACCGGACCGCGGCGTTGAACGGCCGGAACGAGATCGGGTTCACCGCGCTCTCGATTACCCTGGTCGACGTGGTGGTTTACCTGCCGTTGTCGATGATCTCCGGCCAGATCGGCGGCATGTTGAAACAGTTTGCGCTGGTGATCGTGGTTTCCACCCTGACCAGTTTGTTTGTGTCCTTCACGGTAACGCCGATGCTGGCTTCCCGCTTCAGCAAACTGCAGCTGTTGACCGACGGCACGCTGATGGGCCGCTTCGGCGCCTGGTTCGAGCGGGTATACAGCGTGTTCACCGAGGATTATTTGAAAGTATTGCGGATCTGTCTGCGCCACCCGGGGAAGCTCTTATTGGTGGCCGCGATCCTGTTCGCCTTGACGCTGTCCCTGGTGCCCTTCGGGTTTATCGGTTCCGAATTCGTGCCCCAGGCCGACCAGGGTGAGGTGGCCATCGATGTCCAGTATCCGCCGGGGACCCCGATCAGCCAGACCAATGCGGCGACGCAGTTCATCGAGAAGCAGGTCTCGCGGATGCCGGGCGTGGACACGGTCTTCGCCGCGGCCGGCGCTTCCAGCGGCGGCGGCGGATACAACTCCGGCGACAATTACGGTTATGTGAACGTAGCCCTGGTGCCGAAGGAGGAGCGGAATTTCAGCACCGACCAGTTCAGCAAGATGCTGCGGCGCCAGTTCCGCGGGCTGCTCGGCGCGAAAGTATTTATCTCGCAGTCGAATACCATGGGCGGCGGATCCGCTCCGGTTCAGGTGGCGGTGATGGGACCCAGCTGGGACACGGTGATGGCGACGGCCTTGCGCGTGCAGAAGCTGGTGGCGCAGATTCCCGGCACCTCCGACGTGCGGCTCTCCTCCAATGACGCCAACCCCGAGATCAGCCTGAACGTGGATCGCGATAAAATGGCCGATCTGGGCCTGGACATCGACACGGTCGGCCAGACCTTGCAGTTGGGCCTCACCGGGAATACCACTTCCAAATTCACCGACAACGGCGTCGATTATGACATCGACGTCCGGCTGGACAAAGCGAGCCGGGTCCATACCAGCGAGATCGGCAACCTGACGGTGGCCAACAGTGCCGGGCACTTGATCCCGGTGAATCAGTTCGCGACGGTCGTTCCGTCCACCGGCCCCACCGTGATCCAGCGGCGCAACCGGGCCTTCTCCATCTCAGTGACCTCCCAGGCCATCGGCCGGGCCAGCGGCGATATCGGCCAGGATATCACCGCGGTACTGAACCGCGAGCAACTGCCGCAGGGAGTGAGCACCCAGTTCGTCGGCAACCTGAAGAGTCAGGCCGATTCCTTCAACAGTTTGGGCGTCGCCCTGTTGGCGGCGATCATCTTCGTGTACCTGATCATGGCGGCGCTTTATAACTCCTTTATCTATCCGTTCTCGGTCCTGTTCGCGGTGCCGCTGGCGGTCATCGGCGCGTTGCTGGCCCTGGCCCTGACCGGAAAGACGCTGGCGATCTTCTCGATCATGGGCGTCATCATGCTGGTCGGCCTGGTCAGCAAGAACGCCATCCTGCTGGTGGACTTCACCAACCGGGCCCGGGCGGAGGGACTCAGCATCGAGGAAGCCCTGGTGGCGGCCGGCCGGGAACGCTTGCGGCCGATCCTGATGACCTCGATGACGATGATCCTGGGGATGGTGCCGCTGGCTACCTCGTCGGCCAGCGGTTCCGAGTTCAAGAACGGCCTGGGCTGGGTGCTAATCGGCGGCTTGACCTGTTCGATGCTGATGACCCTGGTCGTGGTGCCGGTCGTCTATACCCGCGTCGAGAAGCTGCGCAATTTGATGCTCCATTTCGGGCAGAGGCGCTCCAGGAAAGCGACCACCATTTAGTTTTGAATAAATAGAGTTTTCCATCGCTCGGGATTAACACCCGAGATATAATCGCCACAGAGGCCGTCCGCCAAGTTGCAAAACAGCGGGCGGCCTTTTTTAATTTGGATGCCGCAATAAGCCGCTTCAGAGTCCTTCAACATCTTATTGCGGCAAGCCAATGAAAGACCGTCGTTCGTGAGAATGCATCTTCAGGAACCGGACGAGTTGCCTCAGTAGGTAAATGGATATTTTCAGTTACTGAATGAAGATTTTCAGTAACTGAATGAACATGTTCTGTAACAGAACGAGCATCTTCAGTTACTGAATGAGTATGTTCAGTTACTAAATGAGCATGTTCAGTAACTGAACGAACATCTTTAGTAACAAAATGAAAAATTTCAGTAACTGAATGAACATCTTCGGTAAGTAAACGAACATGTTTGGTTACGGAATGGGCTCGCGCAGTTACTGCACGAGCAGTTGCGGTGGACGGGGTATTCCGGCGCGGAACCGTCATTATCGGTTGACTGGGTGCACAAGGTTGGTTTGGATGGCTATAATTTGTAAAAAATGAGCATTTTAAATCGTTTTTTTTCGCAAATCATCGGATTTGTATCATTTGATCGTTCCAATTCAGCAGGAAATTGGGGTTGCGTAAAGAATCCGTTAAATATTAATAACATTTCAAAACTGATTGCGGAGGAGCCAAGCCATGTGGAATAGCGCCCGAGAGCGATGGACCCTGGTCGGGGTCTATGGGTCGGTTCATGCCGCGGTTATCCTCAGCTTTTGGTGGGAGGGGCGCTGGCGGGAGTATCCCCAAATCTGGAATCGGCAATACCTAATCTCGATCCTGCTGCTGATGCTCATTGCGTGTTTCATGCTCTTCCTGAAATCGGTCGCGCTCCGTCAGGCGTTATTCCTGGTCCGGGTGCTGTTGACCGCGGTCTCGGCCGTGCCCTCCGCTTCCCATCCGGGCAGCTTCGGCCTGCTCTACATCATCCTGATCTTCGACGGATTCGTCCACTGCCCCGGTTTTATCGCCTATCTCACCGGCCTCTCCTGCCTGGCTTACCTCACCGTACTGGCGTATTCGCGCGTCTCGGTCTGGTTCCGGCCGGCGGAGCCGATCGATTTGGGCGCCCTGATATCGACCTGGGTCGAATGCCTGCTGGCGCTGATGATCAGCCTTTACCTGACCCGCGAGCAACGGCTGCACCGGCGCGATCTGGCCAAACAGCGGGAGTTGCGGGTTTTCAACCAATACCTGGCCGACACCAACATCAAACTGCAAGACATCGCCGCCCAGGTCGAGTCGGCCACGGTCCTGAAGGAACGGAACCGGATCGCCCGCGAGATTCACGACACGGTCGCTTATACCATGACTAACCTGCTTTCGCTGCTCGATGCCTACCGCGAGAGGCTGCAATCCGCTTCCCAGCCGATCCCGGAGGAATTGATTCAGGCGCGGGCACTGGTCCGGGACGGACTCGGCGATGTCCGCCTGGTGTTGCGCGGCTTGCGGCCCCGGGAGGAGGCGGGGACCAACGGCCTGGGAATGATCTGGCGGCTGGTGAAGGTGTTCAGTCAGGCGACCGGGATCGCGGTGCAATTGGAATACGGCGACGCGCCGCAGTATCCCGGCAAGAACGAGGCGGAGGTGTTCTACCGGGTGGTCCAGGAGGGTCTGACCAACGCCTTCCGGCACGGCCAGGCCACGGAGGTTTTCGTCTATTTTTATCGCTTGCGCGACGGGATCGGCCTGACCATTCGCGACAATGGCCGGGGGACGGAGACTTTCACGGGCGGCTTCGGCCTGCTGGGAATCAAGGAGCGCGTGGAAGCGCTGGGCGGGTCGGTCGCCATCGCCTCGCAAGTCGGGAATGGTTTTACCTTGAGGGTATGGTTACCTTTACGGACGGAGGATGATACAGTCCATGGAGCAACTACGATTGGTGATCGTGGATGATCAGAAACTATTCCGCCAAAATCTGAAGACCGTCATCGAATTGCGGATGCCCGAGGCCAAGGTGGTGGGGGTGGCCGGGGACGGCCGCGAGGCGCTGGCGGTGATCCGCCAGACCCGGCCCGATCTGGTCCTGCTGGACATGCGCATGCCGGGCAGCGACGGTCTGGAATGCATCCGCCAACTGCGGGCCAGCGACGATAATGTCCAGGTGATCGTGCTGACCACCTTTGACGACGACGAGTACGTCTTCGAGGCCCTGCGGCTCGGCGCGGTCGGGTACTTGCTCAAGAATATCGAACCGGAAGAGCTTACCGATGCCATCCGCCGGGTACGCCAGGGCGGGAAGCTGGTTTCGCCGCAGGTCACGGCGAAGCTGGTCGATGAGGTGACCCGGCGCCGTTCCGCCGAGCGCGACACGATCAAGAAGGGCTACTTGGCGCGGCTGACCCAGCGCGAGGTGGAGGTGCTGCGCCACATCGCGCTGGGCGAGGACAACCAGGAGATCGCCGCCAGCCTGTGCATCGCGGAAGGGACAGTCAAGAACTACGTGAGCAGTATCTATGAAAAACTCGAGGTCCGGGACCGCGGCCAGGCGATCCGTTTCGCGATCCTGCAGGGATTGGTTTAGAAGCATTGTGCCCGAGTCCGAACGCCACGGCGGAACGGTCTCAACTTCGGGAAAGTGCGCGGATAAACCCGGCCAATGAGCCGGAGGAAGAGTCGCGAATGTTGAAAGCCACAGATTTGTGGCTTTTTTTATGACTGCAGTCATACTGCGAAATATGACTAAAATATGAGTTTATGCACTGGGAGCGGCGTCGGGCGGAGCCTATAATGAAGATGTAATCGTAACCTATATTTAACTCGCAGTTTATCAAAACGATACGCAAAAGACTTGACAATCAAACAGATCTGGGGTGAGAGAATGAAAGCCATGCGCGACGCGTACGGCGAAGTGTTAATCGAGTTGGGGAAAGAACTGCCGGAACTGGTGGTCTTGGATGCCGATCTTGCCAAAGCCACCAAGACTGCGGGCTTCGGCGAAGCCTATCCGGAACGTTTTTTCGACATGGGAATCGCCGAGGCCAACCTGATCGGAGTCGCCGCCGGGTTGGCTTTGCTGGGCAAAATCGCGGTGGCCTCGACGTTTGCGGTCTTTGCGCCGGGCCGCACCTATGATCAGATCCGGAATACCGTTTGTTATTCCAAAGCCAATGTCAAGATCATCGCGACGCACGCCGGATTTTCCGGGGGAGCGGACGGCGGTTCACACCAGGCATTGGAAGATATCGCTCTGGCCAGGGTGATACCCAATTTGCGGGTCTACGCTCCGGCCGATGCCTATGAGACGAAGCTGATCGTCAGAGAAGCGGTAATGACCCCCGGACCGGCCTATATCCGGCTGTCGCGCAGCGAAACGCCGGTCCTTTTCGATGCCAGCCATCCCCATCGGCCGGGGCTGGAGATCGTCCGCCCGGGCCGGGATGGCGCGATTGTCGCCTGCGGCGCGCTGGTCCCGGTCGCCTTGCAAGCGGCGGAAAGTTTAGCGGCCGAGGGGATCGCTTGCGCGGTGGCCAATGTTCATACCATCAAGCCGTTGGACGAGGAAGGCCTGGTTGAACTGGCCGAAGCGGCCGGATGTATCGTCACCGCCGAAGAGCATAGCATCCATGGCGGCTTGGGCGGCGCGGTGGCCGAGGTCCTGAGCGCGAGGCAGCCGGTGCCGGTCATCCGGGTCGGAGCGCAGGACTGTTTCGGACAATCGGCGTCAGCCGCGGAACTGTTGCAAGAGTATGGCCTGACCAGTGAGGCTATTGCCGGAGCGGTCCGCCAGGCATTGGAACGGAAGGAGCGTCGAAACCGATGAAAAAGGAACCCCGAGAACTGGAAGAGCTGGCCCGGCAGATCCGGCGGGACGCGCTGGAAATGATTCATCAGGCCGGTAGCGGGCACCCGGGCGGTTCCTGCTCAGTGGCTGATATTCTGGTGGCATTATTTGGCGCGGTACTGAAACACGATCCGGCGAACCCGCGCTGGGCCGGGCGCGATCATTTCATCCTTTCCAAGGGGCATGCCTGTCCGCCGTTGTACGCGATCATGGCCAGGCTGGGGTACTTCCCCGCCGCGGAATTGAAGACGCTGCGCCAAAAAGGTTCGCGGTTGCAGGGCCATCCCGACAGCAAACGGCTGCCGGGGCTCGAGGTAGCCACCGGTTCGCTCGGCCAAGGCCTATCGGTCGGCGTGGGCATGGCTCTTTACGAAAAGCTGGAGCATCACTCCAATCGGACCTTTGTGGTGCTGGGAGACGGGGAGTGCGATGAGGGCCAGGTTTGGGAGGCGGCTCTGAGCGCGGCGCATTATCACCTGAGCAATCTCACTGCCATCGTCGACTGGAACCGGGTTCAACTGGACGGGACGACAGCGAAGGTCATGGATCTGGGCAATCTCCCGGCCAAATGGGCGGCTTTCGGCTGGGAAGTCCGGACCGTCGACGGCCATAACCTGGAGGAACTGATCGCCGCATTGACGGCGCCGGGTGCCGCCGATCGGCCGTTGGCGGTCATCGCCAACACCGTCAAGGGCAAAGGGGTGTCTTTCATGGAGGGCAAAGCGGAATGGCACGGCAAGACGCCCACTGATGAACAACTGCGGCAGGCATTGGCCGAGTTGACCCGTTGAACCATTGCTTTATTGGCGTGCCAACTACAGCTGGAGAATCGTAAATCTGGCAGGTGGAGGTGAAAGGGGCGGTACAGGGCGTTGCCGATGGTAAATTAAGAAATACAGAGGAGGAAAGTTGAATGAAAAGAAAGACGTTGCTAGGCCTGTTGATTTTGGTTATGGTGTTGTCGATCGGGATCCTGCCCACCTCGTATGCGGCGTCGAAAACGGTCATCCGTTGGATGGAATGGAAAGGGCCGGAGATCGGGATAGCGGTGTTGAACAAGCTCAAGGCGGAGTTTGAAAAAGCGAATCCCGATGTCAGCGTGGAAATCGTCGATGCCCCGTTCAACGGTTTCTACGACAAGCTGGTCACGCTGGCCCAGGCCCAGCGGCTCCCGGAGGTCATCTTGATGCAGGTGGATTGGGTTGGCGAATTCGCTCAGGCCAAAATGATTACGCCGATCGATCCGCTGATCAAGAAAGAACCGGCGAACTTCATGGATCAGTACTATGACGCCTTCAAACAGAAAGTCGGCGGAAAGTTCTATTATCTGCCGGTCCATGGCGGTTGCGTCGCCCTGTATTACAACCCGGAAATTTTAAAAGCGGAAGGGATCGCGGCCCCTCCCAAAACTTGGGACGAACTGGTGGAGGTCGCTAAAAAGGTGACCAAGCCCGAGAAGAATCAGTATGCGCTCACCTGCACCTTGCAGACCGAACCGCCGACCAATCTGACCTATGACATTTACCCGTTGATGCTTCAATCCGGTACCAAGATTGTCGATAAGAACAAGGCCGCCTTCAACAGCCCGGCGGGGATCAAAGCAGTGGAGTTTTACGCTGATCTAGTGAACAAACAGAAGGTAGCCGTCCCCGGTGTCCTTTCCAACGGGGAAAAGGAGAAACGGGGCAATTTCGCCGCCGGCAATGTCGCGCTGATGTTCGAGGGACCGTGGGGAATCAACATTCAAAAAGGCTTAAATCCCAATAAGGATTTTGGCATCACTACCCTTCCCACCGGAGTTACCAGCGGAACGATCGTCCGCGGCTCATTGTACGGCATTCCGGTTACCACCGCCAAAGATCGAAAGAAGCTGGATGCCGCTTGGCGTTTCATCAAATTCGCGAGCGGGCCGGTTGGCAGCGAAATTTACTGCACAGTCAGCGGCGATCTGCCGGCCAACAAGATCGCGGGGGCCAGACCCTTCGTTAAAGAGAACAAATATATGCAAGCATTTCTCAAGCAGATGGATCAACCCAATGCCGTGGCCCTGCCCCATCTGCCGCATCAGGTCGAATTGAACAAGATTTTGACCGTTGAAGTCCAAAACGTAATCCTCGGCAAAAAAAGCGCCAAACAAGCGCTGGATGACGCCGCGACCCAATGGAACGAACTCATTTCCAAAAAGTAACCGGTTTTGGTATGGGGAGGGGCATCGTCCTCTCCCCCTATTTCTACTGAATTTGCCTGATTTGCGAACCAGGATGGATTTTGCAGGCGGGAGGAGTTTTCAATGACTAGGAACAGCTTGCTGCTGAAGAAACCCTTGCCCAAAGAGGCCCAAGCCTACTTTTTCGTCGCGCCGGCGTTGCTGATTCTGCTGATATTGCTGGTTTATCCCTTGTTTCAGGTGATCCGCTTGAGCTTTTTCGAGGTCGAGGCCACCCGCGAAACCTTTATCGGGTATACCAATTATAGCCAGCTGATGGGCGACCCGATTTTTTTCAAAGCATTGCTCCAGACTTGTTGTTTCACCCTCGGCAGTGTGCTTTTTCATTTCGTGATCGGCTTGGGCTTGGCGCTCATGCTGCATCAACCGTTGAGCCATGGCGTCCGGAATATCTTTCGTGGCATTTTGATTATACCGTGGTTGATCGCTCCCACTGTCGCGGCGATGATCTGGGTATTGATTTATAATCCCTTCGGAATGTTAAACGGCTTGCTGATCTCATTGGGCCTGATGCATCAGGGAGTGAATCTGAACTGGTTGGGGAACCCCTCCTTTTCGTTGCTGTCAGTAACGCTGGTCAACATTTGGCGCGGCTTTCCTTTCACCATGGTCATGCTCCTCGCGGCCCTGCAGGCGATCCCCGAGGAATTGTATGAGGCGGGAATGATCGACGGCGCGACGCCGCTGCGATCGTTCTTTCATATCACCCTGCCCTGCTTGAAAGGGACAGTGATGACGGTGGGATTACTGGATACGATCTGGACCTTCAGACACTTTGACATCATTTTCGCCATGACGGGCGGCGGACCCATCAACTCATCGGAAGTATTGACGACCCACATTTACAATCTGGCATTCCGTTCACTCCGCTGGGGCTATGCATCGGCTGAAGCCGTAATGATGTTCCTGATTTTATTGGTCTTCAGCCTGATCTATATCCAGCGGGTAAGAAAAGAGGAGGGATGAACGTGGCCGTTTCCGCAAGATCGCTTTCCTGGCTGACTAAGACTTTATTGTATGTGGGTTTGATACTTACGACACTGGTGCTCGCCCTGCCCATATTCTGGATGTTGAGCGTATCCTTCCGGACTAACGTGGAAGTGATGCGGATTCCGCCGGCTTGGCTGCCGAAGATATTCACGGCCGCCTCTTATCTGAAAGTCTTTTCGGAACCGCGTTACTTGCAATGCTTTTGGAATAGTTATTTTATCTCGATTGTCGTTACATTGCTGGCTTTATTCTTCGGCACGCTGGCGGGCTACGGCATCGCCCGGTTTAAATTCCCGGGGAAACACTGGTTGATTACATTTTTGCTGATTACCCAGACCTTTCCGTTGGTGTTGTTGACCATACCCTATTTCAAAGTGATGGTGGCGTTGGGCCTCTATGATACTCTGCTCGCTTTGATCCTGGTTTATCTCTCGTTTTGCCTGCCTTTTTGCATCTTGATGCTTCGCAACTACTTTGCCGATCTCCCCGAAGAACTGGAAGAAGCGGCGATGGTCGACGGATGCACCCGGTTGCAAGCGGTGTGGCGGGTCACGGTGCGGTTGAGCTTCCCGGCAATGGTCGGAACCGGTTTGTATACGTTCTTGCTGGCCTGGAATGAATTTCTGTTCGCCATGATCCTGGTGGAATCCTGGAGCAACCGGGTCATTACGATGGCCATTTATAGCCTGCTGTCGGAGTTTGTGACCGATTGGGCCGCGATGATGGCCTTTTCGATGTTGGCCAGCCTTCCGATCATGATTATCTTCATCTTCTTACAGAAATACGTGGTAAAAGGGATGACGATGGGAGCGATCAAGTGAGCCGGCCGTCGCTCATGAGCGATGCTTTTGTCCACGCCGCCAAAACACTTCCCACAGTCTAAGCTGGCTGGAGCTGATCCCCCGCTTGGAGTTAATGAAACGGTGAAAAAACGCATCGCCATATTCGGCGGAGTCGGGAAAGCATAACGGATTCGGAGGAGGAATGAGCTTGCGTTATCAATTTCCGTATACCTGGACGGGAACGTTAACCATTCCGGAGCAGGACTTGATGGGCATCTTTGAAGGGGGTAGCGAGGTTCCCGTCGCTGATGAAGCGCGATTGATTCAGGACAGTCTCCAAAATCCGATCGGGATGCCCAGGCTCTCCCGCCAGCTGGTTGGGACGGAAAAGGTTTTGATTTTATGCGATGATAATACCCGGGCCACCCCGGCGGCCAAGATCATTCCGCATTTGCTGCGTGAGCTTTATAATGCCGGCATAACCGATGGGCAGATCGAATTTTTAATCGCCACCGGGACTCATCGGAAATTGAGCGAGGAAGAGCTCGGCAGCAAGTTGGGCCGGGAAACGTTGCGCCGGTTCCGCGTTGCGTGTCATCATTGGGCCGAAGAACAAAATCTCTATTATGCCGGCAGCACGGAATCGGGAATCCCGGTCTGGGTCAACCGTCAGCTGCAACAGGCGGATTTCATCATCGGGATCGGCATGATTATTCCCCATGCGGTGGCCGGTTTTTCTGGCGGCGGAAAAATCATCGTTCCCGGTGTCTGCGGTGAGAAGACCGCCGGCGCGATGCATTGGCAAATGGTAACCGAACCTACCGCCAGGATCTTCGGGGTCGCCGAAAACCGGGTGCGGCGGGCGATCGATCAGATCGCGCTCACGGCCGGACTGAAGGCGATCATTAATGTAATTTTGAACAATCAAAATCAAATCGTCGGAGTGGTCAGCGGCGATCCGGTCCGCGCCCATCGCGCCGGCACCGAAATCTGCAAAAGAGTTCATGGGGTCAGCATTCCGCGGCCAGCCGATCTGGTCATCGTGGATTCGTATGGAACGGATATCGAATACTGGCAGGCGATTAAGGCAATGACTCCGGTCGACTTCGTGGTCAAGCCGGGCGGAGTGGTCATTCAGGTCGCTGAATGTCCCGAAGGGGTTTCCAAGAGTCATCCCGAGGTTTTGCAATACGGTTATACCACGGTGGCGGATACCTTAAAAATGGTCGATCGGGGTTGGATCAATAAATCGGTGGCCTGTCACATGGTCCAGGCCGGCCGGGTCATCGCCGAAAAGGCCACAGGATTTCTGGTCGCTCGCGGTATCAGCCGGGTGGATATCGAGCGCCTGGGTTTCCATTATGCGGCAACGCCGCAACAGGCTTTCGATCAGGCCTTGCGGATATTAGGACCCAGCCGGAAGGAGATCGCCATCCTGCGGCAAGCCGGCGATATGTTACCGCTGGTCGGAGAAGAAAGCTGAAAGTCGGCGCGACGATGTGGCAGCGTATTATCTGCCGCTCGACCCATATCTGCAAATCGTATGGGGTGAGATTTTTGCGTCCAGCTTTATGATTGGTCAAAACAGGCGTCAAAGAGTTGCGGGCAGGAGGAGACTCAATTGGCCTTATTGCTTGGAATCGATATCGGCACCACGCATTGGAAAACGATCCTCTTTGACCAGCGCGGCAAGGCGATCGCGACCGCAAAGGTCGAAACCATTAATCATTCCGACGGATACGGGGTCGTCTATAATCCCGGCGAACTCTGGGGAAACGTCGCGGCCATGATTCGCCAGGTATTGAACGAGGGAGCGGCCGGACGGGACATTGCCGCAATCGCCATCGCCAGTATGGCCGAGTCCGGCCTGTTGGTGGACGCTCACGGCGAGCCGGCCGGGCCCATCATCCCCTATTTCGACCAGCGTTCTTTGCCCCAGTCCCAAATGATCAAAGCTCGGCTCGGCGCGGATCGGGTCTATCGAATAACCGGCATGTTCATCAGTCCATTAAATTCGCTCACCAAGCTCCTTTGGCTGAAGCAAAATCAGCCGGAACTTTTTCGCCGCGCCGCGAAATGGCTTTGTATCCCGGATTATCTGTACTATCAACTGACCGGCCAGTACGCTACCGATTATTCGATCGGCTGCCGTACGCTGGCCATGGACATTTCCTCTCGCGCCTGGTCGGAGACGATACTGTATGCTTTGGGAATCGAGGCTTCTTTCTTTGCGCCGCTTTATCCCAGCGGGACGATCATCGGCCGGATCACCCGGGCGGCGGCCGCCTTGACCGGTTTGGCCGAGGGAACTCCGGTGGTAACGGGCGGGCACGATCATTTCTGCGGTTCCCTGGCAGCCGGATTGTTATGGGGAGAGCGGCTGATCAACTCTTCGGGCACGGCGGAAAGCATCCACACCTTGCTGAAGGAGCAGCTTCCGCCGACCGCCGAATTTAAAGGCTTTTCGATCGGCCGCTACGTTGACGCCGAACATCTGTATATCGGCGGCGGTTTAACGGGATCGGGCGCGACGGTCGATTGGGCGCTCCGGCATATCGCTGGCTTGAGCGATTGGGGAGAGGGACGGCCATCGTTGTCTTATGAGGCGGTATTTGAGCGGGTCGGGCGGACAGCGGCCGGCGCGAACGGCCTGTTATTCCTGCCGCATTTGCGGGGAGGCAGTTACCCGCACTGGGATCCCACTTCGCGCGGGGCGTGGCTCGGTTTGCGCCTAAACCATAATGCCCCGGAGATGATGCGAGCGGTGATCGAGGGGCTGTGCTTTGAGATCAAAGGCATGATCGACGGTTTAAAGGAAAGCGCCGGTTACCCGCTGCGCCAAATCACCGCCATCGGCGGAGGCTCCCGAAATGAATTTTGGCTCCAAACCAAAGCGGATATCACCGGATTGCCCATTGAAGTTCCGGACATCGCCGAGGCGACCGCTCTGGGCGCGGCTTTATTGGCCGGGCTCGGGGTCGGGATTTATCAGGACGGGCTGGACGCCAACCGGCAAACCTATCGGGTCCGTAAACGATTTGAGCCGCGTCCCGAGGTGAAGCAGCGTTATGAGCGCTTGTTCCAAGTTTATAAAAGGGTTTACGAACGCCTGTCCGGCATCAATGAAGCTTTGGAGAATGATGTCCGTTTGAATGGCGCTTGTAATGACGAGCAGGAACCATACCATCCGGTGAGAGGAGAATCATCATGCCCAAGGATCTGAGTTCAAAAACGTTGGGAATCATTCATGCGGCGGTTTTTACCTCACAAACGGTTCAGAAGTACATCGCCGAAATCATCCCCGAAGTCAGCGTCATGCATTTTGGCGACGACACGGTGCAGCGGGATAACCTGGCGGCGCCGCCCGGAACCATTCCCAAGGCGAATTATTTTAAATTCGTCACCTATGCGCATTTTTTGGAAGAGGCCGGAGTCGATCTGATCATGCTGGCCTGTTCTACTTTCAATTATGCCGTGGAAGTGGCCAGACCGATGATCCAGACGCCGCTGTTGCAGATCGATCGGCCGATGATGGATCTGGCGGTGCAACAAGGCAGGCGGATCGGCCTGTTGGCTACCTTGCCGAGCACCGTTCCGTCATCGGAACGACTGCTGCGGCAGGCGGCCGCTGAGGCCGGGAAGGAGATTCGCATCCAAACGGTATTGTGCAGCGAGGCTTTTAAAATCTTGCGGGCCGGCAATCCCGAGAAGCATAATCAAATGTTACTCGAGGCCATTGACCGCCTGTCCGAAGAAGTGGACGCCATTGTCATGGCCCAAGTCTCCATGTCGGTGCTCGAAGCCTCGCTACAGAACAGCCGCGTGCCGGTGTATAATAGCGCACGGACCGGATTCACCGCGGCGCGCCGGATTTTAGAGTCTCTCCCCTGAAGAGCGAGAGTCGCTGAGCGGTGATTTAATCATTGCGGTTGCGATTTGGCGAGAACTGTTCCGGGCGGGCCGGCCGGTTTGGCCCGGCGCGGATCGGGGTTTTCAGCGGGCATAATCGAAAAATATTGGAACGAGGAAAGGTAGGTTCGAAGATGCACATTCGACAGAAAGAAGCTTTTCAGTATGGTTACAATCCGGTGGTTCGCAGCGATCCACGGACGCTGATGGACTTCGGAGTGCTGCGGTTGGGCGCCGGTCAGGCCGAAACCAACGACGAGCCGCAGGAGCGGTTTTTCCTGTTGCTCCGGGGCGAAGTGCGCTTTGAGTGGGACGGCCGGGCCGAAACAGCGCGCCGGGCCTCCTTTCTGGATGAGAATCCCTGGTGTCTCGATCTCCCGCCCGGAATGCCGGTGCGAATTACCTGCCAGAGCGCGGCGGCCGAATTGTTAGTATCGAAAACGGATAACGCCAGGGACTTCGCGCCGCGCTTCTTCCGCGACCGGGATTGCCGGGTTGAAGAACGGGGCAAGGGCAGCATGCTGGAATGCGGCACCAGGCTGGTCAAGACGGTTATCGATTACGCCATCGCCCCGGACTCGAACTTCGTCGCCGGGGAGGTCATTAATTTTCCCGGCCGGTGGTCGAGCTATCCGCCGCATACCCATCCCCAGCCGGAGATTTACTTTTATCAATTTTCACCCGAAAATGGCTACGGCTTCTCGGAAGCGGGGGAAACGGTTTATAAAGTGCGCCAGAATGACACGGTGCTATTGCTGGATCAGGCCACTCATCCCCAGGTGACGGCGCCGGGCTACGCCATGTATTATTATTGGGTCATCCGGCATCTCGATCGCGATCCCTACATCCAACCGTTTTTCCTGCCGCAATATCGCTGGGTTCAGCGACCGGATGCCGAATTCTGGACCGGCCAACCCGCCGCGGGAGGAGGAAACTCCCGATGAGTTTATTGGATTTCAATTCCGCGAAACCGTTGGATTTTATCGGCTTGGGCCGGCTGTGCATCGATTTGAATTCCAACGAGATCAACCAGCCCATGGAGCGGACCAGCACCTTTACCCGGTATCTGGGCGGCTCGCCGGCCAACATTACCGTGGCCCTGGCTCGGCTCGGTTTGAAAACCGGTTTCATCGGCCGAGTCGCTGCTGACCCATTCGGCCGTTTTATAGCCGATTATCTGCGGCGGAACGCCATCGATGCCGGCGGGGTGGTCGTCGATAAAAGCGGGAGCGTCACCGGGCTGGCTTTTACGGAAATCAAATCGCCGACGGATTGCAGCATCTTGATGTATCGCGATAACGTCGCCGATTTGAAACTGGAATGCGGCGACATCGATCGGGAGTATATTCAAAGCTCCAAATGCCTGTTGATCTCCGGGACCGCCTTGGCGAAAAGCCCGTCCCGGGAAGCCGCCCTCCTGGCGATAGAGTATGCCCGGCAAGGTGACGTCCGCTTGATCTTCGATCTGGATTACCGGCCTTATTCGTGGGGGTCCGCCGCAGAAACCGCGCTCTACTATTACCTGGCGGCCCAAAAATGCGACGTCATCCTGGGTACGCTGGAAGAATATCAATTCATGGAAGGGTTGCTCCGGTTAGCCGAATGGCGGGACGCGCGGATCGCCGAGCATTTCTTGCAAGCGAACGCCCAAATCGTAGTCATCAAACACGGCAAGGAAGGTTCGACGGCGTTTCTGAAAAACGGCGCGACCTTCCAGGCCCCGTCGTTTCGAGTGAAGGTCCTGAAAACTTTCGGAGCGGGCGATTCTTATGCCGGAGCCTTGATTTACGGGTTGTTGCAAGACTGGGCGATCGACCAGTGCCTGACTTACGCCAGCGCCGCTGCGGCGATCGTGGTCTCGAGCCACAGTTGTTCGGAAGCGATGCCGACGGAAGCGCAGATCGCCGATTTTATCGCTCATTATGCCGCCGCGCCGGGCGGGGCCTTTTCAATGCCATCCGGCAATGGCCGGGAATCTCCGGCGGACTGAGCGAGCCGCCGGCGGCTGCCCGGCTCTTTGCCCGCATCAATGCCGGAAACCGTGGTTGTAATCCAATCTATCGACGGCGCTAGCGGAATCCGATCCGTCTCGTTCCCCGGCTTAGGCAACGGTCAAGTTACAACCGATCCCATATTAACGAACACGATCTGACCCGAGATGGCCGAAGCATCGTCGGAGGCTAACAGGACATAGGTCGGCGCTAGTTCATACGGCTGTGCCGGCCTTCCCAACGGTACATCAGTGCCAAACGTAGTCGTTTCCTCGGCAGTAAACGCCGTCGGAATCAGGGGCGTCCAAGTAGGTCCGGGGGCTACAGCGTTCACTCGAATTCTCCGCTTGGCCAGGGAGAGAGCCAGAGAACGGGTTAAAGAGACGATCGCCCCCTTGGTGGCGGTATAGTCGATCATATTCGCCATCCCCCAGAAAGCGGTATCGGAGGTCGTGTTGATGATGGAGCCTCCGGGAGGAAGTTGCGGCAAGGCCGCTTTGATCATCTCAAAGAAAGAAAGGATGTTGGTATGAAACGTGTCCAGCAACTGCTCCCGGCTTATGTCCAAAATGCTGTCCTGATGATATTGAACGCCGTGGTTATTAACCAGGATGTCGAGCTTGCCAAAGGTTTTCAGCGTAGTTTCCACAACATAAGCGCAAGCTCCTTCGGCCCTTAAATCCACCGCAAGAGTTTCGCAGCTGCGGCCCAGTCGCTGGATCAGCTGCCTAGTCTCGGCTGCATCCTGGTGCTCATCCAAATAGGGAATGACCAAATCGGCGCCTTGCTTGGCAAAAGCGATCACAACCGCCCGGCCGATGCCGCTATCGCCTCCGGTGACGATGGCGACCTTGTTTTGCAGCCTCCCACTCCCGATATAAGAAGGATCATCCGCGATCGGCCGAGGGTTCATCAAATACTCATACCCCGGCCGCCGGTTCTGGTGCTGTGGAGGAAATATGATGGGTACTTCCGTGCATTGCTGTTTCCATCCCAAATAAGGCGGCACGATCCAACCTCCTACTGAACATGAAATAACGATTGATGTTCCCAATTATATTCCTGAGAAAATGAATTCGTTCCGAAACTTCTGCTTAACACAACATTTGCTGTAAAAGATATAAAAGCTGCAGCAGTTTTAGAAAGAATCATCCGCGCGAAAGATCCGATTCGATTTCTGTCGATGAGCGGATTTTAATAAGAACTCATCGCTCAAGATCCTCGCTTCGAAAAGTCTGAGCGCCGGATGCAGCATCCGAAGAGACTGCCCAATAAATATGGGGCAGTCTCTTTGGATATTCGTCCCGATTCCGTCCCCGTCCGAGCGCCCGCAAGATTTATTCCGCAGGGCAAAGAGCCGCTTCGGATCCGTAGTCCCTCTCGTAACCAAAAAGGAAAGAAAGCGAGCTTGCTGAGTGGCTGAGCAAGTTTGTTAAGTAACTAACTGAAAGATGGATGTATTATTGATGTATTGTTTAGGAGAAAGCTGAGGGTCAATGGGGGCTATTCCTGCCCCCACGCCCCCGGACCAAAGGGTGTAGTGGGACACCCTTTGGAATCCGCCCAGCCGGAACCGAGGTTCCGGCGCCTCCTGATTCATCCGGGGTTTTAGAATGTCGCCGCCATCCATGGCAATCTGACTGGCAATAGGGTTATGGCTTCCGACCCCGACCGCTGTTTTTCATCCAGGAAAAGAAGCGGCGCCGTCTCCCTCCCTGGAGACGGTTGCTCGTTCAAACCTTAATGTCTTATCTGATAGCACGGACCACTTAATTTTCAATACCCGCCGCCTTCAAGGATGAAGGCGAGCGACGCCTCTTTTCACGGATGAAAAATGGCGGTCGCCCAGCGAAGGGGACATCGAAAGCCATGGCCTAGTAGCCAGACAGAAGGCCAGGGATGGCGAAGACGGTTACCGGATGCATAAAGGGAGGACGGGAATCCGTAGGTTCCAGCGCCTTTTTGGTTACTTTTGGGGCGGTCCAAAAGTAATCCGCCGCCGGAACCGTGGGCCAAAGAAACAAGCATCCAAAAGTTCTTTCCTTTTTCTCTGCGAAAGTTGAGTTGGTAAAAGAGCTTGTTGAGTGACTGAGCGAGCTTGTTGAGCGACTGAAAGAGCTTGCTGAGCGACTGAGCAAGCTTGCTGAGCGACTGAAAGAGCTTGCTGAGTGATTGAAAGAGCTTGCTGAGTGATTGAAAGAGCTTGCTGAGTGACTGAGAGAGCTTGTTGAGTGACTGAGAAAGCCTCCTATGGAGGCTATTTAGTGATAGGTTCAGTGATTACACTGAATTGAAACGGAGGTTTACTTGCGGTAATCCTGCGGCACGGAGCCCGTCTCCTTGCGAAAGACATACGAAAAATAGCTCGCGCTTTGAAAACCGCACCCGATCGCGATCTCACAGATCGATCGATTCGTTTCCCGCAACATCTCACAACTTTTGGTGATACGGTACCTCATCAGATAGGTGTTAGGCGTTTGTCCCACATACTTATTGAACAATTCGCAGCATCTGCTCCTGCACACGGCGCCGGAAGCCGCAATATCATCGAGCGTTATCTTGGTGTCGTAATGCCGCTGAATGAATCCGGTCATTTTTAAAACAATCGTCCGTAATTGATCATCCGGAAGATACCCCGGGACCTGTTGGACGTGATCCCCCATATCGGCGCAGAGGAACACGGCTTGCGCCAGCAAACGGAGGGGATTGAGCGTAGCGCGATGCATCTCATCGTATATCCGGCTGACTAAAAGCAAGGCTTCCCGCTGCCAAGCAATTTCCGGGTCCAGCAATAGAAAATCGTCGCTATCCGATCCGAATTTCTGATCCAGATAGGCTTTGACAGCGTGTGAACTCTCCGAAAGCAATGCCGGGTGGATAACGACAGCAACGAAAGAACAGTCGGCTTTAGCGGTGGAAAAGCCGTAATGCAGGCGCCTGCTGTTGACAAAAATGCCGTGATGGGCAGCGATATGCACGGTTTTGCCGTTCACGAAATAATCCATGGCTCCGTCGCGGATCAGGATAAACTCCAAATCCGGGTGCCAATGACATGCGGCGGCATATCCGTAGCGATGCAGCGTGTCCTCGCGAACATACAAAGGAAAATCCGGTAGATTATAGTGTAATCTTTCTGATAAATCGGAAAACACTTCGAGTGGCGAGCTCATCGGCGCACCTCCCCCAAAATATACGATATTGATATGGATATAATCAATTTTGGTAGAAAATACCGATAAAATCAAATACTATTTTGTTAATAAATGAATCGGAGGTAATTTGTCATGACCAACAAAGAGCGAAAAGAGAATGGCTTGATATACCATTACGATGACCCCGCGATCATGGGGGAGCAGCTTAAGGATATGGAGAAACTTTACGATTACAATACTACCAGGCCATTGGAGCAGGACAAGCGGCAGCGGCTTCTCAAGGCGATGTTTGCGGAAATCGGCGACAATTGCCATATAGAACCGCCATTGCATGCGAACTGGGGCTGCCATCACGTGCATTTTGGAAGCGGCATCTATTGCAATTTCAATTTGACGCTGGTCGATGATATCGATATTTATATCGGGAACGATTGTATGATTGCGCCAAACGTAGTGATCGCTACGTCGGGTCATCCGATACTGCCCATATTGAGGGAACGCAATTATGTATATAATTTTCCGGTCCATATCGGCAAAAATGTTTGGATCGGTTCCGGCGTTCAGATACTTCCGGGAGTCACGATAGGAGATAATTCGGTCATTGGCGCCGGGAGTGTAGTGACGAATGATATTCCCGCGAATGTGGTCGCCTTAGGCGCTCCGTGCCGTGTCGTCCGTGAAATCGGGGAAAAAGATCGGAAATACTATTTTAAGAATAAGGAATTGGATGTTTGGGAGTAATCAAAGGCCAATGATTGACGAACACCTATCCCGTTTCGGATCGAACGGACAAACACCGCTGACATTGTTTCCCCGAATGGGATCTTTGTTCGGCCGTGCCGGTAAGATATGGTATAATTTGACCAGAGTCGCGCGGAGCTTTTGTACCCGCCCCAGGAGGAGCGCTTGCCATGGAATTGCCGAAGATCGTCGAATCCCTTTCCAAAGTACCGGGCGTCGGAGCGATTGCCCTGGGCGGTTCCCGGAGCCGCAATGAGGCCGATGCGCATTCGGATTTCGATCTGGGTTTGTATTATAACCCGGATAGGCTGGACCTGGTTGCGCTGGAAGAGACTCTGACGGCGCTGGACGACGGGCGGCGGGAGCGCCTGCTCAACCCGCCGGGGGCGTGGGGACCCTGGATTAACGGCGGCGCCTGGCTGAACGTGGCCGGCGTTCCCGTGGATATTTTGCTGCGGGATATCGCAACCGTTGCCCGGGTTGTGCAAGACTGCATGGCCGGGAAGATTAGCATCGCTTATCAATGCGGACATCCGTTTGCCTTCGTGAACACAATCTATGCCGCCGAAATCCATTACTGCCAGCCCTTATGGCAGGATGCCGCCGCGCCGCTGGACAACCTGAAGGCCCTGCTTCATTCGGAAGGCGAATACCCGCCCCAAATGCGGCAAGCCGTCGTCGCCAAATTCTTATGGGAGGCCGAGTTCTCGCTGGCCTGCGGACGCAAGGCGGCCTACCAAGGCGATCTTAATTACGCGATGGGCTCGATGTTCCGGGCGGTTTGCGCCTGGCTCGAGGTTTTATATGCATTGAATGACCTTTATTTGATGAACGAAAAAGGAGCCTTGCCACGGATCAGCCGTTTCATCCGGCAACCGGCCGATCTGGAGGCCAGGGTCAACGCCGCCTATCAGCGATTTGCCGCTGGGAGGCCCGAGGAAGCCTATCGGATGCTCGATGACTTGCATGGCGAGGTCGCGGCCTTAGGCCAGGGAATAGCGCCGGCGCTCCCAAAGATACGCTGATCGAGAGGCAGTCTTCCGGTCTTTGAATCCATAACCTATCATAAAGTTTGGGGCTGTTCCAGCAGTTACTTTGGGAACAGTCCTTTTATTTTCGTTTCCGTACAGACTTCCGCTTGGTACGGTAATGAACCCGATGACTCTCTTCATCCATACCGGTATGTACCGGTTGTGTTTTTGGATGACATCAATCTATTTTAAAAGGAATTTTAAGGATATTATTGAAATAATAATATACCGGTTTATACCGGTTCGATTGAATTGCTTCGATCGTGGGTCCCTTTCTGGCTACGATTTTAATAATGCGCGGCGGGATGCTTTCGAGTGTCCTTAATGCTTAGTTTAATAAATTAAGATGAACATTGACGGAGGTTACGATTGAAAACGGCTGGTTATTCCTATTTCCAATTAAAAAAACTGTTCTTGAAAGAAATCGAAGCCCGAAACTGGACGGCGGGACAAAAAATTCCGTCCGAACGGGATCTCGCTGTGCACTATCAGGTCAGTCGGACCACGGTGCGCCAGGCCATCGCCGAACTGACCAAAGAGGGCTTTTTGGAAACGCTCCCCGGCAGCGGCACTTTTGTCTCGGAAGGGCGCACCAGCCACAGGCCGCAGCAAAAAACCATCGCTTTCCTGGTATGCACCCGCGGCAAACCCCATTATACGGTGACCACGAACCTGTTTTACGCGCAGATCCTGCGCGGCGTCGAACAGCAGGCCCGGGAGCAGGGCTACCATTGCATCGTGGCGACTGTGGACGAACTGAGCAGCGATGATGCGGCGCTGGAATCCATCTGTCAAAAGGTCGACGGCTTGATCATCGGCGAACTCCATTCCGAGAAGTTCCTGCAACAAGTCGAGGCCCTGAGCATTCCCGCGGTTTTGATCAGCCCGTCGCTGGCCAGCGCTAAAATCGATGTCCTGGAAATCGCCAATGAAGAAGGCAGCCTGCAGGCGATCCGGCATTTGGCGGCCATCGGCCATAAAAAAATAGCCTATCTCGGCGGTTCCAGCCACAGCCTTCCGGCGCTGCGCCGGTTGGAAGGTTACCGCAAGGCGCTGAAAGAGCACAATCTGCCGGTTCATGAGGATTTGATCAAGATTTGCGGTTGGGATTTTGGCAACGCCGGCCACGCAACCCGGGAATTATTGAAAACCGGCCAGTTTACAGCCATCTTTGCCGCCTCGGACATCCTGGCCATGGCGGCGATCCAAGAACTGAAAACGGCCGGTCTTTGCATTCCCGATGACCTCAGTGTGGTGGGCTACGACGATCTGGAGACTTCGGCCCAGACCAGCCCGGCGCTGACCACGGTTACCGTTTACAAGGAGTTCATGGGCCGGGTCGCCTTGAAAACATTATTGGCGCGAATGGACCAAGCGGCCGATCCTTTGACGGTCGATCCCGGCCTGAGAATCATCGTGCCGGTCACTTTGACGAAACGCCATTCCACGATGGCGCCAAAATCATGAAAAGAGAGGTGATAGGATGCGCGGACTATGCCCGGGCTGAGTAGTTGAGAGGTGGTTCGAGAACGAGAGCATTTCAAACTGGCATTTGCAATGCTTCGGATTATAAAAAAGGGAGGGAAAACGATGAAAAAACTGTTGGCGATTTCTTTACTGGTCTTGTTGATCGGCAGTTTCGGTTTCAATTCAGTGCTGGCAAAGACGGTTACCTTAAAGTTTATGGGGTGGGAAGCCAGTCCCCTGGAGACCAAGAGCGTTCAAGAGGGACTCGCCAGGTTCATGAAGGAAAACCCGGATATTAAGGTGGAATATACCCCGGTGCCGGGGGACCAGTATGCGTCGAAGTTATTGACCATGATGGCCGGGAAGGCGGCTCCCGATGTCTTTTTCCTCTATGCGGAAGGCTATTACCGGGATTTTCAGAAGAGGGGCGTTTTGCTCGATTTGACCGGCCTTTTCAACGAATCGATGAAACTGAACGATTTCATCCCGATGGACCGCCAGAAGATGCTGATCCGCGGCCATATTTATGGCGTCAGCAGCTGCGTGGTGGCTCCGGTGTTATATTACAATAAAACGGTTTTCGACAAAGCGGGTTTGCCTTATCCGCCGGCCGATCCCGAGGAAGCCTGGACCTGGGATCAATTCGTAAATATTTCGAAGAAGCTGACGATTACGGACGGCGCGAAAACGGAGCAATGGGGATGTTATGGGTTTGAGATCACGCCTTCGCGTGAGGCCGTCATTTATTCCAATGAAGGCAAAATTTTCAATCCTTCCTACACCAAGGCGGTTTTCGATAAAGCAACCCAGGAAGCCCTGCAAAAGATCCGCGATCTGAAAGTGAAGGACAAAGTATCTCCTTCGGCCAATTTTTTGCAACAATCGGGGATGAGCGCGGCCCAAATGCTGCAGACCGGGAAAGTGGCCATGGTCGCCGACGGTTCCTGGGCTTTACAGCAATTGGCCAAGATGAACTTCCCGGTCGGCGTCGGCGCATTGCCGAAACTGAAAAAGCCGGCCACCGCCGGTACCGCGCACCTGCATTGCATCTGGAAAGAGACCAAATATCCGAAAGAAGCATGGAAGCTGTTGCAGTTCCTTTCTTCCGAAGATTATCAAGTCAATTTGGTTCGCGAAGGGTTATGGATGCCCAATCGCACCTCGTTATACACCGCAGCCGGAATCAAGAAGTGGCTAAACTCCGGCGTGCACCCGAAAGGCTTTGAAAAACTGGTTCCCTATTTTACGAAGGATTTGTTGCCCACTCCTTCGCTGTTCATTCCGAGGGAAGCCTGGGATGTCTGCGAGGAAGAATTCGACCGTTTCTTCGATGACAATCAGCCGTTGAGTAAAGTGGTTCCCTCCCTGCGCAAAAGAGTCGACGCCATCCTGGCGGCCAATGTTGCCCAATAAAGCGCCAAGCGGCGATCGGCGGACGTTTGACGGCATTTCCCGGGCTGTTCCCGGGGAATGCCCATATTTTATGAGGGGGCGATATCATGAAGGAAAAGAAAGTGCTCGGACCGATTCTGCGGCGCCTTACATACAGCGATACTTTTTGGGCGGGGATCTTTTTGGCCCCTAACCTGTTGGGCTTTCTGGCATTCATCTTTCTGCCGGTGTTGGCTTCTTTCGGATTGAGTTTCGTCCGCTGGGATCTGTTAAGCGCTCCGCAATGGATCGGCCCCGGAAATTATCAGCAGTTGCTGACGGATCAAATCTTCTGGAAGGTCCTTTGGAATACGATTTACTACACCATCGGAACGGTCCCCGCCGGGATCATCATCGCCCTGTTACTGGCCTTCGCTTTGAATCAGAAGCTAAAATTGGTGAAGTTGTTTCGGGCGACTTACTTTCTGCCGGTGATCTCCTCGACAGTCGCCGCCGCCATGGTTTGGCAATGGCTTTATAATCCGGAATTCGGCCTGTTGAATTTCCTATTGAGCCTGGTGGGCATCCGCGGCCCGAATTGGCTGTCGAGCACCGTCTGGGCGATGCCGGCGGTGATGATCGCCAGCATCTGGAAGGGTTTAGGCTTTAATATGCTGCTTTTCCTGGCCGGATTGCAAGGGATACCCGACAATTACTACGAAGCCGCCGAAATTGACGGCGCCAACGGGTGGACCAAGTTTTATCATGTGACCTTGCCATTGCTCTCGCCAACGACTTTTTTTGTAGTCGTGATGTCCATTATCAACTCTTTCCAGGTCTTTGACCAGGTTTACATCATGACCCAAGGCGGGCCGGCCCGTTCCACGTCGGTACTGGTCCATTATCTGTACCAAAACGCCTTTCAATATTTTAAGATGGGTTATGCCAGCGCCATCGCTTATATTCTTTTCTTCCTGGTTTTCATCATCACCGTCATTCAATTGAAACAGTCGCAAAATTGGGTGGTTTATTAAAATCACTGGCGCATTGACAGGCGTTCCGGGGATTGATTCATCCGGCGGCCCAGGATCGAATCATCCTTCGGGAAGCGGCACGGCAGAGGCACGATGGGCTTGCGAACGCCGCGATCTCCATTTCGAGGAGGAACAATATTGTGAAACGAGTGATATACGGCAAAGTCATCTCCTATATTATCCTGACCTTCGGCGCTTTGCTGATGGTCGCCCCGTTTATCTGGATGCTCAGCACCTCCGTAAAATCGCTGAGTGAAGTATTCACTTTCCCCCCGACGCTCTTGGGAGAAAAAATTGTCTGGCAGAATTATCTGAAAGTATCGGACCGCTATCCTTTCGCCCTGTTCTTCGTCAACAGTATCAAAATATCCGCCATCGTGGTCGCCGCGCAGATCCTTACCAGTTCGATGGCTGGCTTCGCCTTTGCCAGGCTGAGATTTCCCGGCCGGGATTATCTGTTTGCCTTATATTTGGCGACCCTGATCGTGCCGTTCCACGTGACGCTGATCCCCACCTTTATTCTGATGCGCTACTTGGGGTGGGTGGATACCCATTATTCCTTAATCATTCCCAATCTGGTCTCCGCCTTCGGCACTTTCCTGATGCGGCAGTTTTTTCTGAACATACCGGCCGCTTTGGAAGACGCCGCCAAGATCGATGGCTGCACACCCTTCGGAATCTATTGGCGGATATTTCTGCCCCTCTCCCAACCGGCCCTGGCCACCTTGGGAGTATTCACCTTCATGGGCATCTGGAACGATTTTATTCGGCCGCTGGTCTTTATCAATTCGATTCCGAAGATGACGATCCCGATCGGCTTGGCTTCGATGCAGGGGATGTACTCCACCGATTGGCCGGTATTAATGGCCGGGACCGTGATCAGTTTATTGCCGGTCTTAATCGCTTTCCTATTTGCGCAGGAGTATTTTGTCCGGGGGGTGACGCTGTCCGGACTGAAAGAGTAATTTTGCAAAAGAAGCCGGTTTTCCCGGACTGTTTTTTCGATCATCGCTCAAACCACGATCATAGAAAGGCGGATTACCGATGCTCAAACCGTTACAATTGAATCAGGTGAAAATCAAGGACTCCTTTTGGACTTCAAGGATCGATCGATTGCGCGATACGATCATTCCTTATCAATATGAGGTTTTAAACGATCGGGTACCCGGCCTGGAACCCAGCCATGCCCTGGAAAACTTGCGGATCGCGGCCGGCTTGAGCCAAGGCGAGTTTAAGGGTATGGTCTTCCAGGACAGCGATGTCTGGAAATGGTTGGAGGCGGTCGGCCATCTGTTGGCCACTCATCCCGATCGGGAGCTGGAGGCCAAAGCCGATGCGGTCATCGACATCATTGCCAAGGCGCAAACCGCAGATGGCTATTTGGATACGTATTACATCCTGAACGCGCCCGATAAAAAATGGACCAACCTGCGCGAAGATCACGAACTTTACTGCGCCGGTCATTTCATCGAAGGCGCGGTAGCCTATTATCGGAGTACGGGAAAAGACAAAGTTTTGGGCGTGGCGCAGCGCCTGGCCGATCATATCCGGCGCCAATTCGGCCCCAATCCCGATCAAAAACCCGGCTATCCGGGGCATGAGGAAATCGAGCTGGCCTTGGTCAAGCTGTACCGGGTTACCGGTCAAGCGCGATACTTGGAATTGAGCAAGTTTTTTATCGACGAGCGCGGGCGGAAACCGTATTTTTTTGAGGCGGAAGCCCTAGCGCGGGGAGCATCGCTGCTTCACCGCGGCATGTGGGATTATCGTTACAATCAGGCCCATCTGCCCGTTCGGGAGCAAGACACCGTCGAAGGCCATGCTGTACGCGCAATGTATCTGTATGCGGCGATGGTGGATGTGGCGCAGGAGACCGCCGATCCGACCCTGTTGGAAGCCTGCCGTCGCTTATGGCAGAGCCTGGTGCAACGGCAGATGTATATTACGGGCGGCATTGGCTCGAGCGATTATGGCGAGGCTTTTACGTTTGATTATGATTTGCCCAGCGACCGGGCTTATGCGGAAACGTGCGCCGCGATTGGTCTGGTATTCTGGGCCCAGCGCATGTTCAACGCCGAGATGAAGGGCCAATACATGGACGTGTTAGAGAAAGCCCTCTATAATGGGGTATTAAGCGGGATATCCCTGGACGGCAGAAGCTTCTTCTATGTAAATCCCTTGGAGGTATGGCCGGAAGCATCGGCCAAACGGCAGGACACCAAGCATGTCAAGCCGGCTCGCCAAAAATGGTTCGCCTGCGCCTGCTGCCCGCCCAATGTGGCCCGCCTATTGGCTTCGCTGGGGTATTATGCCTACTCGCAAGGGGACGATTCGCTATATGTCAATCTGTATATGGGCAGTGAAATTGATTTCTCCGTCGCCGGCCAAAACATAAGTCTCGCCGTAGACTCGGCCTATCCCTGGCGCGAGGAAATCACTTTGCGCGTCTTTCCGGAAGAGGATTCCGCCCGGTTTACTTTGGGCTTACGCATCCCCGGCTGGTGTCGCAATCCGCAATTGGCCCTCAACGGACAAAAAATCGCCGCCGCTGCAAATTGCAGCGATGGCTATGTGAAGCTCGACAGGATCTGGCAAAAGGGCGATCGGCTCCAGTTGATCCTGCCGATGCCGGTCGAAAGAATCAAGGCGCATCCCCGGGTGCGGGATGCCATGGGTAAGGTTGCCTTGCAACGCGGACCCATCGTCTATTGTTTGGAAGAAGCCGATAACGGTCCCAATCTGCCGGCCATTGCTTTAGCGCGCGATACCGAATGGACGGTCGCCATGGAAAATGAATTCCTTCCTTCCGGCATTCCCGTAATTTACGGGAAGGGCCTACGCCTCAGCGACGTCGATTGGCAGTCAGCCTTATACCGGCCGGCCGGAGAGGAGCGGGAAGAAAATGTGGCCATCAAGGCGATTCCTTATTTTCTCTGGAGCAATCGCCAACCCGGAGAAATGCTCGTTTGGATTCGCGAAAAATAACTTGAGTCCTCGCGATGGAGCCGGGGCGGGCAAGAAAATGTGCAGGCATGTAGGGGTTTAGATCTCAATCGTAACCTCTCTCTTGCTCTCCCCGAATCGGGGAGAGTAACCACCATGCTTCGAAGCCTAAAAGTTTTTTTGATCTCGGAGGCCGGTGGTTTCCCTTCCCGATTCGGGAAGCCAGAGCCAGGATGGCTTAAGCTTGCGGCGTCCATGGATGGACATCAGCCGCAAAGGGCCGAGGGTTAGGTCCATAGACGTCATGACTTATCTTTCAAGCTCTCCGTGAGTGAGCGAGCTTGTTAAGTAACTAACTGAAAGATGGATGTATTGTTTAGGAGAAAGCTGAGGGTCGACGGGGGCTATTCCTACCCCCGCCCCCCCGGACCAAAGGGTGTAGTGGGACACCCTTTGGAATCCGCCCAGTTGGAACCGAGGTTCCAACGCCTCCTGATTCATCCGGGGTTTTAGAATGTCGCCGCCATCCATGGCAATCTGACTGGCAACCAGGTTATGACTTCCGACCCCGACCGCTGTTTTTCATCCAGGAAAAGAAGCGGCGCCGTCTCCCTCCCTGGAGACGGATGCTCGTTCAAACCTTAATGCCTTATCCGATGGCTATGTATGCCACTTTATTTTCAGATACCCGCCGCCTTCAAGGATGAAGGCGGGCGACGCCTCTTTTCAAGGATGAAAAATGGCGGTCGCCCTACGAAGGGGACATCGAAAGCCATGACCTGGTAGCCAGACAGGAGGCCAGGGATGGCGAAGACGATTACCGGATGCATAAGGGAGGTTTGGAATCCGTAGGTTCCAACGGTTTTTTGGTTACTTTTTTGCCGTCAAAAAAGTAACCCGCCGACGGAACCGTGGGCCCGAATAATAAACATCCAAAAGTTCTTTCCTTTTTCTCTGCGAAAGTTGAGTTAGTAAAAGAGATCGTTTTGTTAATAAGCAAGCTCATTCAATCGTTCAGCGAGCTTACTGAGCGACTGAGCAAGCTTGTTGAGTGACTGAATGAGCTTACTGAGCGACTGAGCAAGCTTGTTGAGTGACTGAATGAGCTTGTTGAGCGACTGAGCAAGCTTGCTGAGTGACTGAATGAGCTTGTTGAGCGACTGAGCAAGCTTGTTGAGTGACTGAGCAAGCTTGTTGAGTGACTGAGCAAGCTTGTTGAGTGACTGAAAGAGCTTGTTGAGTGACTGAAAGAGCTTGTTGAGCGACTGAAAGAGCTTACTGAGTGACTGAAAGAGCTTACTGAGTGACTGAATGAGCTCTCTCAGTCACTGTGCGAGCATTTTCAGTCGCTGAGTGAGTTCGCCCGGTTGTTGCGCGGACATCCTGAACGAGAGGAGGAAAGTTATCGGCCGGGCAGCGGCTGGCACGAAAGAAGATCGGATTATGACAATTCCATTAAAATCCTTGACAGGCCCGGTCCGAACGCCTAAAATATACCAATACCATTCAGCAAAGAGATCTTCTTTCCAATCGGGTTCGGACGCCGGCATCATTCCGGTCGGAGCGGATTCCTTGGAAGGTTCGTTGTATACTGTATCCCGACGCTGATGGCGGATGACCGGCAATTTAGTTTTGCCGCGCAAAGGAGCATGGCGATGGGCCCCGCCGGAGTGGAACGGAAGCGATGGTTACCGGGTTTTCTGACGCAATACGGCGAGCTGCCGCGCGCCATTTATGTGCTGTTCATGGCGCGGGTGATCAATGCCGCCGGGAATTTCGTCAACCCTTTTCTGACCCTTTTGTTAACCGACAAGCTGGGCATGGCGCCGGACCGGGCCGGCTGGTACGTGATGCTCTCGCTGGTCGCTCAGGCCCCCGGGGTGATCATCGGCGGGAAACTCGCCGACCACCTGGGTCGGAAAGCGATTCTGGCCGGGTCGCAGTTCCTTTCGGCCTTGCTCATGCTGGCCTGCGCGTTCGCCCCGAACCTGCATTGGCTGCCCTGGCTGTTGATCGCCTCCAGCGCCTTCAACGGGGCGGTCCAGCCGGCCAATAGCGCCCTGGCCGCCGATCTGAGCGATGTCTCCAACCGCCGCACCGCTTTTTCCTTCATCTATTTGGGCATCAATATCGGCAGCGCCATCGGGCCGATGGTGGCCGGGTTTCTATTCCGGGAGCATATGACCTGGCTTTTTATCGGCGATGCGCTGACCACCCTGCTGGCGGCCGGCCTGGTCCAGTTTTTGGTCCAGGAACGGTTCCAGCCACAGCGAGCGGCGGTGGCCGCGGCCCAGGACGAGCTGATCCATCCCGACGAGCGGGCGGAGAGCGGCCCGTTCTGGCGGGTGATGGGCCGCCGCCCCTTCCTGACGGCGATGATCCTGCTGCTGGCGGTGTACAGTTTCGTCTACAATCACCATGCCTTCGCCTTGCCGCTGGATCTGAACCAAAAGTTCGGCGCGGCCGGCCCGGCCTATTTCGGCATCCTGGCGATGGTCAACGCGCTGGTGGTGGTCTTTTGCACCACCTTCATGGTCTGGCTGACCCGCCGCATGCCGCCGCTGCAATGCGTGGCGCTGGCCGGGATCCTATATGGCTGCGGCTTCGGCATGTATCTGTTCACCCGGACGCTGGCCGGCTTCATCCTGGCCACCGTCATCTGGAGCGTCGGGGAAATATTGTCGGCCACCAGCAACGGCGTGTACATCGCCTGCCACGCGCCGGTCAGCCACCGGGCCCGCTTCACCGCGCTGCAGACTTTCAGCCAGGGTCTGGGGAGTTGCCTGGGTCCGGTGGTGATGGGCGGCTTCATCACCGGCCACGGCGTGGACGCGGTCTGGCCGCTGACTTTCTTTTTGGCCTGCGCCGCCGGAGTCCTGATGTTCGGCGTCGGTCTGGTCGAGGAACGGCGCTGCGGGCTCCATTAACGACCGTCTTTTCATAACGGATCGATCAAAAAGAACCGCTGCGCAGCGGTTCTTTTTTTGTCCGGGACAACGATCCAGCCATCGCCCGGGGACAAGAGCGGGCCGGCTCTCATAATTTGTCTTTCAGAAAGGTCCCCAGTTGGGTGTCGATGTTCCGGATGTGGCCGTTCAGCCATTCCACCACGGTCCGATTGGTCAGAATGACGATATTCAGACCGGGGCCTTCCTTCTCAAAGGTCGCCTTTAACTCAGCGATTTTTTTAATGAAGAAGGTATGTTGGGTCTTTTGTTCATCGTATTTGGGATAGGCGTACCGTTGCATCAGCGCTTCTTCGTCCCGGAAATGAGTGATCACATACTCCTCCAGGAATGATAATGCCTCGCCAATGACCTGTCTGCCTTTTCCCTGATTACAGGCTTCCAATAACTGATCGATCCGGCGGTATAACTCTTTATGCTGGTTATCGATCTGCTCGACGCCCACCGCCAGATTCGGCGTCCACTGAATCGCCATGTCGCCAACCTCCTCATTTTATTTTAAATTTATAATGTCTAAATTTATTTATCGGCATTTTCGGCCGAAGCCTAAGGGAAGTTTTGCCGGCAAAAGGTTATGTTTCAGCGCGCCCGGCATTACGCAGCCCTGACATCCGAGCTCCAATGGAGGAATATTTGAAATCGCGGAGAAATAACTCGTAACAAATTCGTAATGATCCATTTACATTTTGTTCCTGAAAAGACGGCCGTCGTCCGTAAATCCATTGATAACGAGGTCCATGCCATGGTCGCCAATCGGCTGAAGAGCCTGAGCATCTCCTGGAAGTTTACCTTGATCTATTTTGTCTTGCTGATGGTGCCGACCGTCTTCATCGGGATCAGCGAGTATCAGAACATGGTGCAGTCGGCCAAGCAGCAGTCGGATCAGAATATCAGCGAGCGGATCACCCAGTTGAAACAGAATGTCTTATATACCATCAAAAATGCCGAGAACATCGCCGAGGAGATCGCTTTCAGCAACGAATTGCAAGCTTTTCTGGACAATGATTTTTCGTTCAGCCCGGCGGAGATCGACAATTTCATCTACAATTTTCAAAACAAATTGCTCAATATCAAGCACCTGTACCCCAACAAGTTCTATAAGATCAGGGTCTTCACCAGCAACCAATCCACCCGGGAGGCTTACGACATCCTCTATTCGCTGCGCCGGATCACCGGGAAAGATTACTACCGCGCGTTGTTGAACTCTTCCGAAAAAATCGTCTGGGGAAACATGAAGAAGGCGGAAGAGTTTTATGACATCAATACCAATATCAATCCCAAGCAGAACAAGAGCATCGTGATTCCCCTCTATGACCGGATCACGCCAGTGATCTCCAACCAGTTAATCGGCATACTGGAGATCGATATCCTGATCGAGAAGATGTTCGGCGATCGGAGCGATTTGCGCCTGGGCGAGCGGGGCTTCATTTATGTGCTGGACCGGAACGGCCAATTGATCAGTCCGGCCGGCGACAGCCGCCTGGCGAAGCGGCTCCAGTTGCCGCTGTTCCCGGGCGCCAGCGGCGTCAAGGAGATCAAGTTTGCGCATCAGCGCTACCGGGCGGAATATGAAACCATCCAGGAGACCGGTTATAAGATTCTGGCGGTGGTTCCGGAGCAGGAAATATTGCAAGAAGTGACCAAGCAGAAAAATATGTTGATCTATATCATTTTGGCCGGGACGAGCGCCGTCTTTTTGGTCACCTTCCTGACCACCAATTTCCTGTTCGCCCGCTTAAAAGTGCTGGTGAAAATGATGAAACGGATTCAGGATGGCGAATTCGGGGTCAGGGTCGAGGAGAAGGGCAACGATGAGATCGGGGCCCTGGCCCGCAGCTTCAACCAGATGGCGGAGAGGCTCGAAGAAGTGCTGCTGAATCTGATCGAACAGGAAACCGCCCACCGCGACGCAGAGATACGGGCCTTGCAATCGCAGATTAACCCCCATTTTCTCTTCAACACCCTGGAAAGCCTGCGCATGGAGTGCGAACTGCGGGAAGAGTATGACCTGGCCAATGTCCTGACTTCGTTGGGAAAACTCTTCCGTTACAACATCAAATGGACCAACCGCCTCGTTCCCTTCCGGCAGGAGATCGAGCACATCCGCAATTACGTCACGGTAATGAAAGTCCGGCACCGGGAGAAGTTCCAGTTTCATGAGCAGATTCCCGAGGCGCTGCTGGACTGCCTGGTGATCAAGATGATGTTGCAACCCTTGGTGGAAAACTGTTTTTATCACGCCTTCAAAAATTTGGACGGGGCTTGGCGGATCGACCTTCGCGGCCGGATCGCCGGAGAGGAGCTGGTGATCGAGATCGCCGACAATGGCGCCGGAATCGAATCGGAGCGGCTGGAACGGATCAACCGCGGACTGATCTCCGGGAATGATTCGGAGATCGACAAAAAGACCGAGGGTTTCATCGGGCTGTGGAATGTGGATAAACGGATCAAAATGCAATTCGGGGTCGAATACGGCATTATCTTGCAGAGCGCTGTCGATCGCGGGACCACGATCGTGATTCGGCTGCCCGTGGTGCATTGAATCCCGAAGGGAGAAAGGGGGGCGCTTATGTATAAAATTCTGATCATCGACGATGAGGAGAGCATTACCCGGGGTATTAAGGCCATGATCGAGCGGGGGAATATCCGTTACGCGGAGATCCGCGCGGCGTCGAACGGCCGGGATGGCCTGGAGGAGCTCCGCGCTTTTCAGCCCGATATCGTGATCACCGATATCCGCATGCCCTATCTGGATGGCTTGGAACTGATCGCCCAGGTTCACCGGGACGGCCCCAAACGGCCGGCTTTCATCATTATCAGCGGCTATGATGATTTCAGCTATGCGAAACGGGCGATCAAATACGGCGTCAAAGAGTATTTGCTGAAACCCATCGTCAAAGAGGAGTTCCTCCAGCTGTTGCGGCACATCACCGAAGAATTGGATGACAATGTCCAGCGCCACGAGGCGGAACTGGTGAAGAACATGCAAAGCAAGGTGGGGGTGGAGCTGCTCAAGGAAAAATATTTCAATTCGCTGGTCCACGGCACCTATTACGATGAGAACGTGCTGGCCAGGCAATTGCTTCAGTTGGGAGTCGATCTTTCGCCGGACCGCTTCAAAGTGCTGGTGGCGGAGTACCGCATCGTCGATCAGGACTCGTGGAAGGGCCTGGACGAACTGGACCGGGTGGCCCTCAAAGAAGCTGTCGACGCCGGCGTCGCCGCGATCATCAACGGCTTTTGGAGCTTTTACGACTCGGACTTTCGTCTGGTCATCCTGCTGGTCAATTCGGAAAGCTTTTTGATCGAGGCGCACCTCAAAAAGGTCGCCGATCAGATCAACCGCATTTTAAACGCGCATCTGCCGGTGGCCACCTTCTTCGGAGTCGGCGGCAGCGTCCGGGGTCTGTCCAATGTCCAGAAATCGTACCAGGAAGCGTTGGAACTGGCGCTTTATAAGATCTTCCGGGAGCCGGGCGGGATCGTTTATACCAAAGACGCGGAAGCCGAGGAAGGCAAGGCTTGCCTTCCGGTCAACTTCTTGAAACTCCTCAGCGAGCTCGAGCTGGGCATGGAGAAAAATGTCGGGTTGATGCTGGATGAGTATTTTAACCAACTGGCTTTCCATAAGGGCCCCATCGCCAGGCTGGTGAGTTTCTACGATGAGTTCAACAAGTATATGTACGACTACTTTACCGAAAAAGGGATCGATTTCGGTGCCATTTTCGAACCGGGGGAGGATGATTTCCGTGATTTAGACGCTTTTTGGTCGCTCGAACAATTGAAAGCCTACCTAAAAGGGTATTTGGTCAAGATCGCCGATGCCATATCCAGTTACAAAAGCAATAGCCCGGATCGGAAGATCATCGAACAGATCATCCGCTATATGCGGGAAAACTTCGATAAAGAGATTAACCTGAATATTGTCGCTGACCATTTCGGCAAGAACAACAGTTATTTGAGCGTTTTGTTCAAAAAGGAGACCGGGCAGAATTTCTTGGACTATCTGACAGTGATCCGCATGGAAAAGGCCAAGGAGCTGTTGGCGCAGAACCGTTATAAGATTCAAGCGGTTGCCAGCCAGGTCGGCTATTCCAACGCGAAACATTTCTGTATGGTGTTCAAGAAGATGGTCGGCGTTTCACCGACGCAGTACCGCGAGGAGAGCCTTCCTTGAATTGAACCGCCTGAACCCGCTCAGGCGGTTTTTCGTTTCCATCAATCCATCATCCCCATGACCGTAACCGAATCTTTTTTCATTTTTTCCGATTCAAGCAATCTGTTTCGCTTTCCACACGTCTGCTCGCGAAAGCAATATCCGCGGCTGGACAACGGCTTTTGTCCCGCCGAATCGCAGCGTCTTAAAAAGCGTTGCCTAAAAAATGCAAACCAAATCTAAAAAAGCGAGACCTTTTTGGCGAATGCGCGGAACTATAATGAACTTGTAACAGAAAGTTCACCGGGTTGTAAGAGACGCCATTCCAACGAAAAGGGTAGCCCGCGATAAAGGGAGTGTTTTGATGAAAAAGATCGCTACCATCCTTTGGGCCGGATGCCTCTTGGCCCTGGTCCTGATCGGCTCCGACGGCGCTTCGTTGGCGGAGCGGAAATTCAAGATCGGCGTCACCCACTACGGATTA
The DNA here is from genome assembly GCA_023400055.1 of Bacillota bacterium. GTDB lineage: Bacteria > Bacillota > UBA4882 > UBA8346 > UBA8346 > Hydrogenispora. The sequence goes on along the minus strand of JAEXFN010000023.1, from coordinate 33,501 downwards.
AAGAACGAGTACACCATCCTGTTGAGCAAGGCGCAACGGGAGGCGGCAACTCAATACAACGTGGATCTGGATATTTTTGACGGAAATTACGATGTGAAAACTCAATATGACAATTTCGATTACATGATCGGCCACGGCTATGACGCGATCATCTTCACTCCGGTCGATGTGGACGCTATGGCCGACGCGGTGGAGAAAGCCTTTCACCACGGCATCCCGGTCATCGGGGTCAATACCCAAGTCAACAGCAATAAGCTGACTTCGTATGTGGGTTCCAACGATATCTCCGCCGGTGAGATGGAAATGAGCTATCTGGCCCAGAAAATGGGTGGGCGCGGCAATATCGTGATCGTGGAGGGGCCGATCGGCAGTTCGGCCCAGATACAGCGCAGAAAGGGCATTCACAATATCCTGGCGCGTTATTCGCAGATTAAGGTGCTGTCGGAGAAAACCGCCAACTGGTCGCGCTCCGAGGGATTCACCTTGATGGAGAACTGGCTCAAGGCTTTTCCGGACAAGATTAACGGCGTTTGCAGCCAGAATGACGAGATGGCGCTGGGCGCCATCAAAGCGTTGGAAAGACGCGGCCTGAAAATTCCCGTGGTCGGCGTCGACGGCATTTATGACGGCTTGGCGGCCATCAAGGAGAAACGGCTGACTGCTACCTGCTTCCAGGATGCGCAAGGCCAGGGCTCGATGTCGGTGGAGGTGGCCGTGAAGTTTCTGAAAGGGGAGAAGGTGGCCAAGAACTACTGGATCCCGTTTGAACTGGTGACCGCCGCCAATGTCGAGAAGTATTTCGCCCGACGGAAATAGAGCGGGGTTGGCGCAACCCGGCAGGGGCGGCCGGCCTAAAAATACTACTTTAAGCCGATAAAGGAGCTGTTTTTCATGAGTTCAATCGCAATTGGCGCGGATGAAGCGGGATTTGATCTGAAAGAGAAGATCGGGGCATTCCTAAAAGCCATAGGCATGGAGGTGACGGATTACGGGGTATACGATACCCGTCCGGTGCTATATCCGGACATCGCCGTGCGAGTCGCCCGGGCGATCGCCGACGGAACGCATGAGCGGGGCATCCTGGTCTGCGGCACCGGGATCGGCATGGCCATCGCGGCCAACAAAGTTCCGGGCGTAAGAGCCGCGGTCTGCCATGACCCGTATTCGGCCGAACGGGCCCGCAAAAGCAATGACGCGCAGATCATGGCCCTGGGCGCCCGGGTCATCGGCGAGGAACTCGCTAAGTCGCTGGTCGCGATCTGGTTGCACTCGGAATTTCAGGGCGGAGGGTCGGCCCAGAAAGTGGCCAAGATCGCCGAGTATGAAAGGATGTTTTCTAACGGACAGAATCTGTGAAATAGCGGTTTGGCACGAAAATTTGAAATAAAAGACGGGAGGAATTGCAACATGCAACGGATCATCAATGACCCGGACCGAGTGGTCGAGGATATGCTAGGCGGTTTTATAAGGACTCATTCCGATCTGGTCGTGGCGACCGCTAATCCCAGGGTGCTCAAGTATGCCGGGGCGCCGGTGGCCGGAAAAGTCGGCGTGGTGACCGGCGGCGGTTCGGGACACAAGCCGGCCTTCATCGGCTACATCGGCCGGAATATGGTGGATGCGGTGGCGGTGGGCGAGATTTTTTCTTCGCCGACGGCCCAGGCTTTCTACGACGCTTTCCGGGCGGCCGATTCGGGCCGGGGCGTGGCCTGCCTGTATGGCAACTACGCCGGGGATAACATGAATGTCAAGATGGCTATCGAACTCGCCAACGATGACGGAATCGAAGTCAGGACCGTGGTCGCCAACGATGACGTTCCTTCGGCTCCGCCGACGGAACGCGCCAAACGGCGCGGCGTCGCCGGCGAAGTATTGATGTGGAAGATCGGCGGGGCCATGGCCGCCCGGGGTGGCAGCCTGGACGAGGTGATCCGGGTGGCCCAGAAAGCGATCGACAATACCCGCAGCATCGGGATCGGATTGACGCCGTGCACCATTCCGGCGGTCGGCAAACCCAACTTCACGATCGCCGCTGGCACCATGGAAGTGGGAATCGGCCACCACGGCGAACCGGGAATTCAAGTCTGTGAATTAAAGACCGCCGACGAGATGGCTGAGATGATGCTCGGCGTGATTCTGCCCGATCTCCCCTTCGCCAAAGGCGATCAGGTAGTCGCCTTGATATCCGGCTTGGGCGCCACGCCGGTCATGGAACTGTACATTTTATACAACAAAGTGGCGGAGCTGCTCGATCAAAACGGCATCGCGGTTTACCGGCCTTATGTCGGCAACTATTTTACCTCTTTGGAAATGATGGGAGCGACCCTCACCCTGATGAAACTCGATGAAGAGCTGAAGCTGCTCATCGACGAAGAAGCCGATTCCATGAGCCTGAAACAGTTCAGACGATAAGCGTACAGGATGGGGATGAGGATGATGGAACATTTCTTAAATCAGGAAGGATTGTTCGTGGTGCAGGGGTTGATCGATACGATCCAACGGAATAAGGAGTATTTGAGCGAGATCGACGGCGCGATCGGCGATGGGGACCACGGGATCAATATGAATAAAGGATTTACGCTTTGTAGAGAGCGGTTGGGAGACGCCCCAAGCAGTTTGACGGCCGGGCTGAAAGTCCTCGGCAAAGTGCTGCTCACCGAGATCGGTGGTTCGATGGGGCCGTTGTACGGCACGTTCTTCCGGGAGATGGCCAAGGCTTCCGAAAACCAGGAAATCATCGATAAAACCGTCTTCGGCGCCATGTTGACCGCGGCGCTGGCCGGCGTGCAAACTCTGGGCAATGCCCAGGTCGGCGATAAAACGCTGGTCGATACGCTGGTCCCGGCGGTTAATGCTTATCAGGCGGCGCTGGCAGCGGGAGAAAGTTTCGGCGCGGCGCTGGCACAAATGCGGGAGGCCGCGGAACGCGGCAAGGAATCCACGCGCGACTTGGTGGCCAAGATCGGCCGTGCCAGCCGGCTGGGCGAACGCTCGCGGGGCGTCTTGGACGCCGGCGCTACTTCCTGTTATCTGTTGCTGGCAAGTATGGCCGACTCGATCGGCGAATATTTGGCGCAACACGGGTCGACTCAAATTTGAGACAGAAGTTCCTTTCCTAGCGTTTTTATTTTAATCCATTCAAGCCGTTTGCAAAGGAGTCAACACAATGGACGAAACGGTTTTGCTCCAGGTTAACAGCATTTCGAAGACATTTCCCGGCGTGAAGGCCTTGGACGGCGTCTCGCTGACCTTAAAAAGAGGCACCGTCCATGCGCTTTGCGGCGAAAACGGTGCCGGGAAATCGACCTTTATGCACATCCTGATCGGGATGTACGGCAAGGATAGCGGGGAGATCATTTTCAACGGCCGGAAAGTCGATTTTACCCTTCCCAAACAGGCGCTGGAGGCGGGGATCGCCATCATCGAGCAGGAATTGACCCCCATCTATGATATGACTGTGGCTGAAAACATCTTTTTGGGGCGCGAACCGGTCCAAGCGGGGTTCATCGACTATCCCCGACTGAACCGGATGGCGGCCGAACTGCTGGCGGAGCTGGAGGTGCCGATCGACCCGGCCCGAAAAATGAAGTATCTGAGCCTGGCCGAGATCCAGCTGGTCGAGATCGCCAAGGCCATCTCCTACGATTCCGAGGTCATCATCATGGACGAGCCGACTTCGGCGATCGGCGAAAAAGAGGTCGACAATCTTTTCAAGATCATCCGGCTGATGAAGGCCAAAGGCAAAGGGATCCTCTATGTCTCGCACCGGCTCAAAGAGGTGTTTGCCATCGCCGATGAAGTGACGGTGCTGCGGGATGGGAAATATGTGGCGACCGAGCCGATCAGCGCGATCGATCCCGGCCGGTTGGTCAGCCTGATGATCGGGCGGAAGCTCGGCGAGGAGTATGTCAAAGACGCGCGGCCCGGAACGGAAGCCCTCTTGTCCGTCCAGAATCTGGCGCGGGCCGATAAATTCGAGCAGATCAGCTTCGACCTCAAAAAAGGCGAGGTGCTCGGGATCTTCGGATTAATGGGTTCCGGCCGTTCCGAGTTTCTGCAATCGCTGTTCGGCTACGATCCGGCCGATGCGGGCGAAATATTCATCGACGGAGCGCGGGTCCCGATCGGCGCGACCCGGGACGCCATCCGGCACGGTTTGGCGTTGGTGACCGAAGACCGCAAAAAAATGGGCCTGGTTCTGGCGCAGTCCGTCAAGGAGAATATCGCGCTGGCCTCATTGAAGCGGCTCACCCGGCGCCTGTTCATCGACAGACAGAGTGAGCGGCGCGATGTCGCGGCGATGATCGCCAAGTTCGGCATCAAGACACCGGGAATGGACCACCTGGTCAAAAACCTGAGCGGCGGCAATCAGCAAAAGGTGCTGCTCGGCCGCTGCCTGTTGACGGCACCGCGCATCCTGCTGCTCGACGAGCCGACCCGCGGCATCGACGTCGGCGCGAAACGGGAGATCTATAAGTTTATCTCCGAATATGTCCAGGAAGGCAAGGCGGTGATCATGGTCTCGTCGGAAATTCCCGAGATCCTCAGCCTGAGCGACCGGATCCTCATCTTCAAAAAGGGGCGGATCGCCGGCGAATTAACCCGGGAGCAAGCCAATCAGGAGAACCTGCTGCATCTCGCTTCCTGAAACAAAAAGCAAGGATGTCGAGGAAGACATCTTCAGTCAACTGTTCCAACCGGATGAAAAAGGAGTGTGTCCCAGATGGATAAACAGATCGCCGTTAAGCCGCTGCCTTTCGCTTGGGATAAGGCGAAGTTCAAAAATCTTTTGGCCAATTACGGCATCATCTTTGTATTTGCCTTATTGTGCCTGATCCTATCGTTGGCGAGCCCGTATTTCTTGAAGGAAAAAAATATCGTCAACGTCTTGCGCCAGACTTCGATCAACGGATTGCTCTCCATCGGGATGACCTTTGTGATCCTCACCGGCGGCATCGATCTGTCGGTCGGATCCATTCTGGCCTTCTCGGCGATGGTGGCGGCTTCCTTCTCCAGCGCGACCTTTGCGGCGCTCGGCGGGCATATCTACTCGCCACTGGTGGCTTATTCGGTCAGTTTGGCGGCCGGTTTGGTCCTGGGTTTGATTAATGGCTTCTTCATCGCCAAATGGAAGATCGCGCCCTTCGTGGTGACGCTGGGCATGCTCAGCATGGCGCGGGGTTTGACCTACATTTATAACGACGGAATGCCCATCCCGAATATTTCCCAATCCTTTTTGCCGATCGGGCAGGGCATGTTTTTCGCGATACCGGTTCCGGTGATCATCTTCGCCGTGGCCTTCGTCATCGCCTGGCTGATCCTTTACCGGACCCGCTTCGGGCGCTATGTCTACGCGGTGGGCGGCAACGAAAAGAGCGCCAAGCTTTCCGGGGTGAATACCCGGCTGATCTTCCTCAGCGTTTACGGGATCTGCGGCTTGCTGGCGGCCTTGGGAGGTCTCATCCTGACAGCCCGGACCACTGCCGGCCTGCCGCAAGCCGGCGTCAGTTACGAGTTGGACGCCATCGCCGCGGTGGTCATCGGCGGCACCAGCTTAAACGGCGGCCAGGGGACACTGACCGGGACACTGTTCGGCGCATTGATCATGGGAGTCATCAACAACGGCCTGGATCTCTTGGGCGTCTCATCCTATTTCCAACAGCTGATCAAAGGCGCGATCATTGTCCTGGCGGTACTGTTGGATTCATTCCAAAAAGGCGGCCATAAAGAGTAACCGGTAAAGCCCGGGCAATCCGTTCCGAACCCAGTCGGGGTTTCCGGGCCGTGTCAAGCGATTTTGAGAAGGAGGTGAAACTACTTCAATTATATTATAAATGATTTGGATTTTCCCGGCAACCAAAATTAATTGAAGGAGAGGCAGGAGGAAGTATGAAAAAGACTCGAAGCATGATCGTGTTGGTAGTGGTATTGACCTTATTGGTCAGCATTTTGGCCAGTGCCCAGATTCTGGCCGCCAAGAAAGTCTATAAGATCGGCGCGGCGGTCTATGGTTTGAAGGCCGAATACATGCGCCTGTGGACCACCGCGCTGGAGCGACACCCGGCGGTCAAACGGGGTCTGGCGAAGATCACCGTGTTCGACGGGAAGTACGATGCCTCGGTGCAGCAGAGCCAGTTCGAAACGATGGTTACCCAAGGCTTCGACGCGATCCTGTTCGTGCCCATCGATATTCAGGCGGGAGCGGCGGCGGTGGAGACCGCTTATCAGGCGCACATTCCGGTGATCGGCTCCAATACTCGAGTGAACAGCGATCACCTGACCTCCTACATCGGCTCCGACGACGTCAAGGCCGGTGAGATCGAGGCCGAAGCGGTTTTAAGCAAGATCGGCTACAAAGGCAACGTGGTCATCATCGAGGGGCCAATCGGCCAATCGGCTCAGATCGAGCGCAGAAAAGGCAACCTGAACGTGATCCAGAAATATCCGGCCGTCAAGGTGCTGGAGATGAAGACCGCCAACTGGTCGCGCGCCGAGGCCCTGAGCCTGATGGAGAACTGGCTGAACGCCTATCCGGGCAAGATCAACGGCGTGATCGGCCAGAACGACGAGATGGCCCTGGGAGCGATTCAAGCCATGAAACAGGCCGGCATCGACCCGAAGACCATTCCGACGGCGGGCATCGACGGAGTCACCGATGCGATTACCGGGATTAAAAGCGGCGAACTGGCCAGCTGCACCCTGCAGGACGCCACCGGCCAGTCGCAGGGCGCGCTGGATCTGGCGCTGCGGGCCTTGATCGGCGAGAGCTACAAACCGTTGGCCGATTGCTGGAAAGCCATGACTTGGGGCAAAACGCTGCAGAAAGTCTACAACGTGCCTTGGGTCCCGGTGACCCAGGCCAACGCCGATAAACTGCTGGCCCAGCGGAAAGTGGACACCAGCCGGTAAATTTCAAAAACGAAAGGTTTCCCGCGCAGGGGCGGCCCGCAGCCAACGTTGCTCCGGGCCGCGCTTCGCGGCGAGAAAGGGGCTGCCGTCATGAAAGAGTTTAGCGGTTTTAACAAGGACTTCAGTCTGGATCAAAAGGTGGCTTTGGTCACCGGAGCGGCCAGCGGGATCGGCCTGGCCATCGCCACCCTGTTCGCGGAGAAGCGGGCCGATCTGATTCTGGTGGATCGGCTGGATGAAGTGAAGGGAGTCGCCGCCTCCCTAAGCAAGCTGGGCGCGAAGACCCTGCCGTTGGTGGCGGATGTCTCCAGCCATGAAAGCATCCGCCGGCTGGTGGACGAGAGCATCGCCAGCTTCGGCCGGATCGACATCCTGGTCAACTGCGCCGGCGTGGTGTATCTGGATGATGCCGAGAACCTGACCGAGCAGGACTGGGATAAGACCATGGCCATCAACCTGAAGGCGCCGTTCATGATCGCCCAGGCGGTGGGCAAGACGATGATTCAGCGCAACGGCGGCAAGATCATCAACATCGCCTCGCAGGCCGGGGTGATCGCCCTCGACAAGCACGTCGCCTATTGCGCCAGCAAGGCGGCGATCATCGGCATGACCAAGGTGCTGGCCATCGAGTGGGCCGAATTCAACATTCAGGTCAACGCGGTGTCGCCCACGGTCATCCTGACCGAGCTCGGCAAGAAGGCCTGGGCCGGCGAGGTCGGGGAAACGATGAAAAAGAAGATTCCGGCCGGCCGCTTCGGCTATCCGGAGGAGGTCGCCGCCGGGGTCGTCTTCCTGGCCAGTGACGCGGCGGATATGATCACCGGCGCCAATCTGGTGATCGACGGCGGGTATACCATTCAATAAAAATATCCGGATTACGACGGGGCTGTCTTTCACAACGAGGGACAGCCCGCGCTTTTTCCGGGCCGGGTTCCCGTTTTGTTCCCGGAGATCCATTCCCAACTATCCAAGCTGCTTATTCAGTTGCTGAAGCTGTTCCTTCAGTAACTGAATGTTTTCATTTTGTCACTGAATATGCTCGTTCGGTTACTGAACATGTTCATTCAGTTACTAAAACTGTTCATTTGGTAACTGAATGTTTTCGTTTAGTAACTGAATGAGTTCATTCGGTTACTAAACATATTCATTCAGTTGCTGAATCGGTTCGCTCCGTTACAGCGCAGGTATCTTCAGCAGCTAAAGAGGCCCATTCGATCTCAGTGGATATCCGGTTGGTTACCGAAGCGGTTCATTCGTTGATGGGATAGACTGAAAATATTCTGACGACTTTGATGCGGATGGCTTGACTTGAATCGCGGATGGTAGTATCTTATTATTATTGGAATATCATTCTATAATATGGAACGCCAAACAAGATTGGCATCATCGTTAGGAGGTTTCCAGGGTTTGACCAGATTGGCCGTTTTAAAAACCGCAAACGAGGCACCGCTGGTTCAGTCGGTGGACCGGGCGTTGCAAATTTTACTCTCCTTTGAAGCCGGCGGCTGTGAGCAACAGAGCATCAATCAGATCAGTCAAAATCTCGGCTTGCCCAAAAGTACCGTCCATCGCTTGCTCAGCGCCCTGGCGCAGCGGGGTTTCATCGATCAGGTCAGCGAGACCGGCTGTTACCGGTTGGGCCTGAAAGTCCATTCGCTGGGCGCCCACGTGGTGCTGGCCCGGTCGTTGACCTCGGAAGGCGGGCCGATCATGCGGCGCTTATTGAATCTGTACGGCGAAACGGTGAGCCTTTCGATGCTCGACGGCATCGAGACGGTGATCGTCGAGAAGATGGAAAGCAACCTGGCGATGCGGGTCACTTCGCAGATCGGCAAGCGCAATCCGTTGCATTGCTCGGCCGGCGGCAAGGTGATGCTGGCTTTCCAGACGCCCGAGACGCGGGCCCGGATCATCGCGTTGCTGCCGTTGCAACGTTTCACGGCCAAAACCATTACCGACGCCGACAATCTGAAAGTCGATCTGGCGGCGATCCGCGAACGCGGTTATGCGATCGATGACGAAGAGATCCAGGACGATCAGATCTGCATCTCCGCCCCGGTTTGGAACTTTGAGGGGAATGTCTTCGCGGCGCTGACCATTCCCGGTCCGGCCAACCGGATCCGCAACAAGGGAATCGCCACGATCGCCGCTTCCCTGGTCGAAGGGGCCAGGGAACTCTCGTTGAAATTGGGCGGACCGGAACGGCCCAAGGGGTTTTAGGGGCCGGCCGGCGGCCGCCCGATGCCGCGCCCGGCAATGAATGAGGGCCGGCGGGTTCGTCATGCCTGGAGCGGGAGGCTTGAAAAATAACTAAATCGTGAAATGACGTTCCACATCGCGAGATAAGTCGAGCGAAAAGGCCGTTCTTTTTACATGATCGTAACCTTTTTACGGAATTTCGTTTTGCAATATGGAACCGGCTTTGCCCATCCAGCGTTTCCCCGACTTTGCCGCATCCGGTAAAGCTGGAGATAGAAAACAGATTAAAATTAAGGGAGGCAGTTACGAATGCACAAAGGTTTGAAAATCGGTCTGGTCCTGGCGTTGCTCGTATCTCTGGCGGCGGGAATCGTTGTTTTCGCGGCCGAAAAGACGGTGAAGATCGCCTGCATTGTCACGTCTTTAACCGGCGCCCTCACCAAGAACGGGGAGTACATCACCAACGGGGTCAAGATGGCGGTCGACGAAGTCAATGCCAAGGGCGGCATCAAGGGCGAGAAGCTGGAAGTGGTCTTCCTCGACGATCAGGTCAAATCCAGCGAAGCGATCAACGCGGTCAAGAAAGCGATTTACGATCTGAAGGTCCCGGTGATCCTGGGCTCGGATTCCAGCGGCTTGGTGCTGGCCAGCATGTCGTTCAGTGCCAAGGAAGGCATCCCCCAGATTACCACCGCCACCAACATCCGCATCACCAACCAGGGCGTGCCGACCATCTACCGGGCGCGCGCCAATGACGTGGTGGCCGCGCAGATCCTGGCCGAATACGTCCACAAAAAAGGCTTTAAGAAGATCGGCATTATCTACACCAACGAAGATTACGGCAAGGGTTTCATGGAAGCCATCCAGCAAAACCTGACCCGCTTGAAGAATCCGGCCAAGGCCGTCGAAGTCTGCAACATCGGCGATACCGATTTTACGGCGCAGATCCTGAGCTTCAAAAACAAGGGCGTCGACGCCGTCATGGCGCTGGGCAAGGAGATCGAGACCGCCAAGTTCCTGCGGCAGAGCCGCGAATTGGGATTAAAAACCGCGATGTTCGGTGGATCGCCGCTGGGCCTGGACTACGTGGTGGATCTGGCGGGCGGTCCCGGCGGTGCCATGGAAGGCGTCAAGATTGTCACGCACTTTTTACCTTCCGATCCCGACCCCAAGGTTCAAAAATGGGTGGCCCAATATAAGAAGCTGTACAACGGCCAAGAACCCGAGACGCACGTGGCCGCCTACTACGATATGGTAAAGATGGTCGCCGAAGTGATGAAAAAATACGGCACCGCTCCGGAAGCGATCAACAACGGCTTGAAGAAGATCAGATACAAAGGGATTCAAAGCCAGTTCAAGGGCAGCCCCACCGGTGATCTCGTGACCAAACAGGTCATCGGCGAGTTTAAGAACGGCAAATGGGTGGTCACCGACGTAATCATCGGCCGCAATACCGAGCAATAACGGCAGTCTCTGGCGATTGATTCGAGCGTTTGGTCCGGTAACCGGTCAAACGCTCGAATCCTGATCGGCCACACCCCAAGCTCCCTTCAGTTTTTAACGCAGCACCACACCGGAATATCAGTAATTTCTTAAGGAGGCTGCCGAATGGAATTCTCAACATTCCTGCAGTTGCTTATCGGCGGAATATCGATTGGCGCCTTGTACGCCCTGCCGGCGCTGGGCATCACCTTGATCTGGAACGCGGCGGGCATCTTTAACTTTGCCAACGGCGAGTTCGTCATGGTGAGTTGTTTCCTGATTTACACCTTGCTTTTTACATTAAAGCTGCCGTTTATCATCGCTTTGCTGATTACGATGGCGGTCATGTTCTGCTTTGGCATCTTCATCGAAAAGACCATCGTCTATACCTTGCGGAAACAAAACGCTCCTTCCATCAAGGCCCTGGTTTCGTTCATCGCCTTGTCGATCTTCATGCGCAATGCCGCCCGCTTCGTCTGGGGGACGGCGCCGCGCACCATTCAGAATCCGTTCGGCAACAAACCGATCGAGCTGTTCCATAGCGTTTTTATCATGCCCCACACGTTGTGGATCGTCGGCATCTGCCTGGTGGTCATGTTGGTCCTGCTCTATCTGTTCAAGGGGACCAAATTGGGCATCGCCATGCGGGCCACTACCCAGAACCGGACCGTCGCGTCGCTGATGGGCGTGAATACCAACCGCATGCTGAGTGCGGTGTTCGGATTGTCCTCGCTGGTGGCGGGGATCGCCGGCGCCTTGTCCGGCGCGGTCTTTTTCATCACGCTGGACATGGGGGTCATGTTCGGAACCAAGGCATTTACCGCCAATATTATCGGCGGTTTCGGCAGCCCCGTCGGCGCCATCGTGGGCGGACTGATTTTAGGAATCAGCGAGACCTTTTGGGCCAGTTTCATCTCTTCGCAGTACAAGGACGCGATTACCTTCTCGTTATTGCTGTTCTTCCTGCTATTCAAGCCCAAGGGACTCTTTAAGCTCGAGATCACGGAAAAGGTTTAGGTGGATGCGATGCATAAGATCAAAAACGTTACGCTCTGGTTCTTGTTGATAGTCCTGGCACTGGTGCCGTTAGTCCTGCCGAACCGCTATTATATTTACATTTTCAACCGCGGCCTGGCCAATGCCATCGCCGCCATCGGGCTGGTGATCCTGTTCGGCATCGGCGGCCAGATCAGCCTCGGGCACGTCGCCTTCTTCGCTTTGGCCGCCTATTGCTCGGCGATCCTCTCGAGCAGCTTAGGCTGGCCGGTTTTGGCCACCATTCTGCTGGGCGTGTTGTTCGCCTCACTCTGGGGCGGGCTGCTCAGCGTGCCGGCGTTCAAATTGAGCGGGCCGTTCCTCTCCATCTGTACGGTGGCCTTCGGCGAGGTCGTCCGGCTCCTAGTCATCAACTTGCAGTCCCTGACCAACGGCCCTTATGGCATGTATAACATACCGCCGCTGGCGATCGGCGGTTTTAAAGTGATGAAGGACATCCATTGGTATTATATCCTGCTGTCCTTTACGTTGCTTTCGGTAGTGGCGGCCATCCGGCTGAAAAAATCTTATCTGGGCCGGGCCCTGGCGGCGATCCGCGAGGATGAAACCGCCGCCGAACTGATGGGGGTCAATATCCGCCGCCTGAAAGCCTTGGCCTTCGTAGCCGCCGCTTTCTACGCCGGCGTGGCCGGGGCGCTCTATGCCCATTTCGCCGGTTTCCTGTCGCCGGAGCTGATCACCGGGGAGCAGTCCTTCAACCTGTTCAGCATGGCGATCATCGGCGGGCAGGAATCGGTGATCGGCTCGGTCTGGTCCGGGCTGGGGCTGACGCTCATGCCGGAGCTGATGCGGTTCCTGCAGGAATATTACATGATGCTGTTCAGTTTGATCGTGCTGCTCGTGGTGCTACTCCCTTGGAAGTCCATTGGGGAAAAACTGCTGGTCCGGCTGAAGACCTTCCAAAAAGGAGCGTAATCCATGAAAACGATTCTCGAAATCCAGAACATGACCAAGTCGTTCGGCGGCATCAAGGCGCTGAAGGGCGTCACCATGGCCGTGGCGGAACGGGAGATCCTGGCGGTGATCGGCCCGAACGGTTCAGGCAAGACCACGCTGTTAAATATGATCACCGGCGTCTACCAGCCGGACGACGGCGCGATTCTGCTCGACGGCCGCCAGATCAGCGGCCTGAACCCCGATGCGATCTGCGTGGCCGGCATCGCCCGGACCTTCCAGAACGTCCGGCTCTTCAAACAACTGACAGTGCTGGAGAACGTGCTGATCGGCGGGCATCACCGTTTCCGGTTCGGCTTGGCGCATATTATCCGCAAGAGCAAGCAACACAGCCAGGAAGAAGAAGCGTTTCGCGCGGAGGCGCTCCACTGGCTGGACTACGTCGGGCTCGCCGGCAAGGAGAACATGACCGCCCACAGCCTTCCCTACGCCCAGCAGCGGTTGCTGGAGATCGCCCGGGCGCTGGCGACCCGCCCCCAGATCCTGCTGTTGGATGAGCCGGCGGCCGGAATGAACAGCGCCGAGATCAGTCATCTCGACCGCTTGATCCGCGCCATGCGTGAGTCCGGCCTGACGATCATCCTGATCGAACACATCATGGATCTGGTCCGCGAAGTGACCGACCGGGTCGTGGTGCTGAGCTACGGCGAGAAGATCGCCGCCGGTTCGTTCGACGCTATCGAACGGGATCCGCTGGTCATCGAAGCTTATTTGGGAAAAGGAGCGGTGCGGCAGTGCTAAAGATCACTCATTTGGATGCTTTTTACGGCGAAGCCCAGGCGCTCGCCGCTGTCAATCTTGAGGTGAAAGAGGGGCAGTTCGTGGCCTTGCTGGGCCCCAACGGCGCCGGCAAGACCACGACCATGATGGCCATTTCGGGCCTGGTGAAGACCGGTGCGGCCACCCGGATCGAGTTTCAGGGCCAGCCGCTGGAGCGGCTCAGGCCGGAGACCATCGTGAGCCGAGGCGTGATTCATGTCCCGCAAGGGCGGGGCGTTTTCCCCGGATTGACCATCCGCGAGAATCTGATCATGGGCGCCTATCTGAACCGCTCGAAACGGGCGATCAAGCAAGAAATCGAGCGGGTGCTGGAGCTCTTCCCCAAGCTGAAGGAGCGGCTCTCGCAGCCGGCGGGGACCCTTTCCGGCGGCGAGCAGCAGATGCTGGCGATCATGCGCGGGCTGATGGCCCAGCCCAAACTGTTGATGCTGGATGAGCCGTCGATGGGCCTGGCGCCGATCATCGTCGAACAGGTCTACGAGGCGATCAGCCGGATCAACCAAACCGGGCTGACCATCCTGCTGGTCGAACAGAATACCAACATGGCGTTGCAAGTCACCGATTACGCCTACATCCTCTCGGTGGGGAAGATCGTTTCCCAGGGGGATTCCGCGGTGTTGCGCGCGGATGAGGAGCTGTTGAAGTCCTATTTCAAGGGCCAAGAGTGCGCCGACGACGCGGCGCCGGAATGATCCGGCCGACGTTGCCCCGGCGCCGGGGCAGCGCTCCGCGAACCGATTTTTGATACATACGGAGGCAGAAACATGATCTATCGTACATTGGGAAAGACCGGCGTCATGCTCTCGGTCATCGGCATGGGCGGTCACGAATATTTGCCGAACGGCAAATCGCGCGGTTTTAACGAGAACTTTGAACTGGCCATCCAGCCGGGCTATATTTTCGAAGGATTCGGCCAGGACGCCCGGAAGCAGGTGCTGCAGACCGCTTTTGAAAACGGCATCAACTTCTTCGATGTGACCCACGATTCGGAGAAAGAGGCGCTGGGCCGCAATCTGCAGGAGATCAAGCCGCCTTACCCGATTTATGTTCAGACCCGGCCGGAAGGCATGGTGTACCACTACGATCCCAGCAACACTAAAATGGCCCGCTATGATCTGCTGCGGGCCGAGGTGCAGCGGATCCTGAAGCTGTTGCGGCGGGAGCGGCTGGAATTTCTGAACCTGGCCTTCATGCAGGAGGCGCTCGACCACGACCCCGATTATTTGGCCAAGATCCGAGACAACGTGGCCAATCTCAAAAAAGAAGGCTTGATCCAGTTCGCCTGCGCCGATACCTTCTCCGGCGAAGCGACCTATTTGCGCCAGATCGACACCGGGTGCTTCGACGCGATCTACATCAATTATAACTTCGCCGATCACGCGCCGCAGCGGAAGGTGTTGCCGCTGGCCCGGGAGCGGGGCCTGGGCGTCATTGCCCGGGAGGCGTTCATGAAGGGCGAGTTGTTTCAGATGGCCGCCGAAGCCGGGATCGAGGATAAAAGCCGGCTGGCCAACGCCGCATTGAAGTGGCTGCTGACCCAGGAGCCGGTGACCAACGTCATTCTGGGAACCGGCAAAACGGCCCATCTGTTGAGTTCGTTGCAGATATTGGCCGATCTCAGCCTGGACGACGAAGAGCAGGAGCTGATCGAGTGGATCAAGACGTCGGCGACATACCGGGCCTATGAATCCGCCAAGCTGCGGGAGTTTTTGCGCCCCTGAATCGAACCGTACCGAAATTCGCCGGCGGCGTTATTGCTGCCGGAGCTTCCGCTTGCCGCCGAACGCCGCCAGCGGCCGGAGGATTCATGTTCCGCCGGCGGTTTCAGCCGCAACCCAAATTTACGATCGATGAAAGCCGTCCGTTCGGGGCGGCTTTTTTTTGGACCGCCCGGTCGGGAAGACCTTTGCCGCAGCTGCGCCAAGGTCTTTTTGATTCCGATGCGCCGCCGGCCGACGGATCATCCGTCGCCAATCCGGTCCGGATGATGACTGCATAAGCATATTTAATAACTGAACATGCTCATTTCGTAACTGCATAAGCATATTCGGTAACTAAATGAACTGATTCAGCAACTGAATATGCTCGTTCGGTAATTGAACGAACTGATTCAGTAACTGAATAAGCATATTCGGTAACTAAATGAACTGATTCAGTAACTAAATATGCTCATTCAGTAACTGAATGAACTGATTTCGTAACAAAATAAGAATACTCCGTAACTGAACGAACTGGTTTCGTAACTGAATATGCTCATTTCGCGGCCGAAGGAAGGATGGGCTTTACCAATTTGATCCTGCAGCAAGAAATAAATATTGTTGCAATTGGGGTTTGTGCCGATATTAAATTCAAATGACAAATTGGTCATGCGATCGTAAACAAAACCGATGGCGGATCGGGATGAAATGGGGAAACGTCACCCGATCGCGGCGCGGCAGTTTTCTGCCGTGAATCTGGTGGGGAGCGCTGGATTTTAAACTTAAAAAACCCGTAAGAATATTTTAGTAAATACCGATAAAATATTGGTAATCGAAGATCGATGCGAAGGACGGGCCGGCCGGCGGCGTTGGAACGGTTGGCGGCCGGTCCGATCGGATCAGTAAAAATTTAGGGTAAGTTTTGGAAATTATTCGAGTTGGGCGGGATAGTCCGGACCCATGGGAAAGAAGGGCGATAAATGGCGGCGATGATCGGCTCGGGTTAATCGGGAACCGACCGCGATGAAGGGTCCCGGGATGAATGGGATTTCGGTTTGGCAGGAATATCAACTATCAGGAAAGATCATGGAGGATGACGATGAAGCAATTATTCAAGCGTGGCGCGGGAAAGAAAATTGAACTGCCGCAGCTGGCGTGGATCTCCCGCAGCTTCGCCAAGATTCCTTGGCAAAAACTGCGGCCGGCAATTCAGCAACTGGCGAAATATACCCGATGGTTGCGAAACCTGAAGATCGGCGTCAAGTTATTGGTCGGATTCATCTTTGTGGCGCTGATCGCCGGAAGCATCGGGCTGATGGGCGCGGTTCAACTGCGCACCATGGGCGAGAATGAACAGCGGATGTGCCAGAAAAATACCATTCCCCTGTATTTCATGGGCCTGGCGGTCATCGATTTCGAGAAGCTGTTGCGGAACATGAACGGGCTGCTGATCGACACCTCGCCTCAGGAACGCGAGGATCATCTGATGGAGATGGACGCTCTGACCCAATCCTTCAACGACGAGGTCACCAAGTTCCAGAAGGACGGATTTTCCACCCAGACGGACAGCCTCAACTTCGCGCTGCAAAAGTTCAACGTCGATAAAGAGAAGTTTATCAAGCTGATCAAGGCCAATCAGGTGAAGCAGGCGCTGGAGCTGAACGACAGCGAACTCAAGTCCCAGGCCCAACTGGTGGAGAGCATCATCAAAAACATCTACGACATGAATATCAACCAGGCCAGCCAAAATGCGCTGCGCGACACCGCCAACGCCCGCAACGCCGGTTATCTCATGAACATCATCGCCATCATCGGCATGTTGATCGCGATAGTCCTGGGAATCCTCTTCGCGCTGATGATCGGACGCCCGGTCAAACGGCTGACCGATGCCGCCGAGAAACTGGCGCTGGGCGATACCGAGGTCCAGGTGGTCGCCGACTCGACCGACGAGATCGGGCGGTTGATCCATTCCTTCGGCAAGATGGTGGAGAACATCCGCGGCCAGGCGGCGGTGGCCCAGCGCATCGCGGCCGGCGATCTGACGGTGGAGGTCGCCCAGAAGTCCGACCGGGATATCCTGGCGATCAGCATGAAGCAGGTCGTGGAGGCGCTGCATGAGTTGAATGGCGCCGTTTCCCAGTTGACCGGGGCGGCCATGGAAGGGCAGCTGGATACCAGGGCCGACGGCAGCAGGCTCGGCGGCGATTTCCGGAAGATCATCGCAGGCGTCAATAAGATCCTGGACGCCATCGTCGGCGACTTTGAAGCCATCCCGGCGCCGATCCAATTCATGGACCGCGAGTTGCGCATCCAATACATCAATCAGACCGGCGCCAAGCTGGTTGGCAAGAGCAAGGAAGAGCTGATCGGCAAGAAATGTTCGGAACTGTGGAATTCGAGCAAATGTTCGACCGAGCAGTGCCCCTGCCGGGTGGCGATGGAACAGGATACGACCTATACCTGTACCAACGATGCGCTCATCGGCGATCAGCAGCTGAATATTTTCTGCGCCGCCGCCCCCTTGCGGGACGATCAGGGCCAGGTCATCGGCTCCTTTGAGTTCATTACCGATCAGACCGCCATCGTCCAGGCCATGCAGGTGGCGGAGAAGGTCAGCCAATTCCAGAAGGCCGAGGTCGAAAAGCTGATCGAAGGATTGGACAGACTGGCGGCGGGCGACCTGGATTTTGCCATTGAAGTGGCCCCGGGCGACGCCGATACGCTGGAAGTCAAACAGAATTTCCTGCAGATTCATGAGGCCCTGCGCCAAAGCGTCGGGGCGATTCGCCAGCTGATCGTGGACACCGACCAGTTGGTCCAGGCGGCCAGCGAAGGCCGGCTGGATATCCGGGCCGACGCGGCGCGGCACGGCGGCGATTTCCAAAAGATCGTCGCCGGCATCAACCGGACCCTCGACGCCATCGTGGTCCCGCTGAATGACGCCAACCAGGTGTTGCGGCAGATGGGCCTGAACGATTTCACCGTGGCGATGGATGCTCCCAAGTACCAGGGAATGCTGCGGCAGTTTGCGGAGGAGATCAATCAGGTCCGCGACAGCTTCCTGGGGGTCCAGGAGGTGGTGGTGGCGGTATCCAAGGGCGACACCAGCCGGCTGGAGGAAATCGAGCGGCTCGGCCAACTCTCCGAAAACGATCAGCTGCTGCCGGCGGTGATCACGATGATGCGGACCATCGGCGATCTCATCGCGGAGGTCACCCGCTTGAGCGATTCGGCGGTCAACGGCGATCTGAAAGTCCGGGGTGACGTCCATAAGTTTACCGGCGGTTACCAACAGATCATCGCCGGATTCAACCAGACCCTGGATGCGGCGATCGAGCCGGTCAACGAAGCGGCCGCAGTTCTGGAGGAGATGGGCCAGGGCAATCTGGATGTGCGGGTGAACGGCGAATACCGGGGCGACCATCGCCAGATCGCCGATGCCCTCAATCGGACCATCGCCACCTTAAACGAGGTGCTGGGCGAGTTCGGCAAGGCCGCGGAGCAAGTGGCCTCCGGCGCCCAACACGTCTCCGACTCCAGCCAGGTCCTATCGCAAGCCGCCACCGAGCAAGCCAGCACGGTGGAGGAGATCACCGCCTCGATGACGGAGATCGCCGATCAGACCCGCCAGAACGCGACCTACGCCGGCCAGGCCAATCAGTTGGCGCTCACCGCCAAGGAGCAGGCCATTCAGGGCGATGCGCAGATGCGGCAGATGCTCGACGCGATGACCGGGATCAGCGAGGAATCCCGGAACATCTCCAAAATCATCAAGGTCATCGACGAGATCGCCTTCCAAACCAATATTCTGGCCTTGAACGCCGCGGTGGAGGCGGCCCGGGCCGGACAACACGGCAAAGGGTTCGCGGTCGTCGCCGAAGAGGTCCGCAACTTGGCCAGCCGCAGCGCTAATGCGGCCAGGGAGACCACCGGCCTGATCGAAGGCTCGCTGAAGAAAGTGACGACCGGCACCAAGATTGCCAACGAAACGGCCACGGCGCTGAACCGGATCGTGGAGGGCGTGACCAAGGCGACGACCCTGGTCGGCGGCATCGCCGAATCCTCCAACGATCAAGCGACCGCCATCACCCAAGTCAACCAAGGCATCGCCCAGGTCGCCAAAGTTACCCAGACCAATACGGCCACCGCCGAGGCGAGCGCTTCCGCCAGCGAAGAGATGGCCAGCCAAGCCGAGCTGTTGCGGCAGATCGTCAAGAAATTCCGACTTCAGGGCCAAGGGAAAGCGGCCGTTGCGCCGGCGCCAAATCATACTCCCAAGACCAAACCGCTGCCTCAAGAGGCCCGCGCCGGATTGAAACAGGCGGCGGCCGGCTCCGAAAAACAGCGCACCCTGGATGCCGGGGAATTTGGCAAGTATTGAATGGGTGAACACCCAGGGTTTTGCTTATCATTGCGCCAGAGGCGGCCGTCAGGCCGCCTCTTTTGTTCGCATCCGGTTTCATCCCGGATCATTTTGCGTAACCTACTTATCCACAAAAGATCGATCTTTTGTGGATGAAGATCTTCCTTTTGTTAATAAAGATCGATCTTTTGTTAATAAAGATCTGTCTGGGATGATTCCAGATCGATCTTTTGTGGATAAAGATCTTCCTTTTGTTAATAAAGATCGATCTTTTGTTAATAAAGATCTGTCTGGGATGATTCCAGATCGATCTTTTGTGATTCCAGATCTAACTTTGGTGGATAAAGCTCTTCCCGCTGCCAATCACTCGCTTCTTTCGGTCGTTTTGAACCTTCCCGGCATTACACAGTTTGCTCTTAGAAGGCCGGATCGGTTATGGCTGCGGGGTCTCACAGTGCGGCGCCGATGTCGTGGGTCGCACCCGGGGCCGCGGCGTCCAGCAGTTCCAAAAAGGCGCGAACCACCCAGGGGTCGAACTGACTGTCGGCAAAATGCTTTAATTCGGCGATCGCCGCCGCCAAGGGCAGCGCATCGCGGTAGGGGCGCTGGTTGGTCATGGCGTCGAACGCGTCCACTACCGCTAAGATTCTGCATTCCAGGGGGATCGCGGTTCCGCTCAGCCCCCGGGGATAACCGCCGCCATCCCAGCGTTCGTGATGGCTGAGGATGAGTTCGGCGATGGGTTCCAGATCGGGGATGGATTTGGCGATCCGGTAGCCGATATCGCTGTGCTGGCGCATGGCCGTCATTTCGGCGGGGTTGAGCGGACCGGGTTTTAACAGAATATGGTCCGGGATGCCGACCTTCCCGATATCGTGAAACTGGCCCAGCAGCCGCAGATTGGTGACGGACGATTCGGCGAGGTGCAGGTATTCACCGAGTTTGACCAGGGTTTCTTGTATCCTTTGGGTATGCTGCTCGGTGATCAGGTCGCGCGCTTCCAAGGTGCTCATCAACGCTTGGATCATCGCATTCCGGACGCTTTGGACATGGTTCAGTTTTTCTTTGTACATATAATTATCGGCCTCCTTAAAAAGGTCGATAATTTTTTGCGGCGTCTCGCCATCGGCCACCGCATAACCCATGGAGAGGCTCAGATGCAACCCGGAATGGCCTTGATTGAACGCTTGAACCGCCGCTTCGATCTGGCGCACCGCGTTTTTAAGTACCAGCTTGGTGCCATCGGGGATCAAGACGGCAAATTCGTCGCCGCCGATCCGCGCCACGATTTCAGCGCCGTGAAAAGCCTGGGAAATGGCTTGAGCCGATGCGATCAGCAACTGGTCCCCGGCATTGTGGCCCAAGGTATCGTTGACTAACTTCAACCCGTCGATATCGCAGACGATGATGCCGGTGGTCATGCAGGCCCGGTTTTCCAGGGCCTTCAATTGTTCCTCAAAGCAGTTGCGGTTAAACAGGCCGGTGATCGGATCGTGCAAGTTCAAATAATGCAGTTGCTCTTCCTTGAGGACTCGGATGCGGATCTCCGTTTGTAACTCTTCGATCGCCGTCCGGTCCTGGCCGAAGAGGATGACGCCCGCCTGAAAACCGTTTTTTTGGCGAATAACCGCCGCGCGCAGGTTAATGGGCAACCACCCGCCGGACTTCATGCGGCAATCGGTTAGGGTGTCGCACTGGCTATCGTCCTGCTGTTTGGCGATCGCCCAAAGATCGCGGCCGCTTCCCGGGATGATCTGCTCGATCGAACGGCCCAGCAGTTCCTGGGACGAATAGCCCAGTTTGGCGACGACCCGTTGATTATAATCCACTATCGCGCCGCTTTTATCGACCAGAAAGATCAGATCGGACACTTGGTCGACGACTTCCTTGATTTTGACCAAGGAGACCAGCCCGGGGAATTGATATTCGATACAGGCGTACCAGAGCCCTCCGGCCAGCACCAGGATGGTCAGGTGGCCCATCGGAGGGATGCCTTTAATATTCAGCCCGGGCAGTAAAACATCGTTCAGAAACGACAGGATGCTGGTAAGCCAGCCCGCGGCGCTCAAAACCTGGACTTGGCGGCGCTCGTGGAATACCGTCGAATTTTGGCCCCATTTCCAAAGCACAAAGAGTGCATAAATCGCAAAAATATAAGTATAAAACTCCTCGAAACCAAAATACCAACGGAAGACGGAGGGGAAAGAAAGCGTCAAAGCGTCGATGAGGAACAGCCGAAACAATAAGACCACCAGTCCCGGTCCGTATAACGCACCCAACCAGCGTTTTTTCAGCGGACTGCGGCGGCGGGTCAGCAGCAAGACGATGTGCAGAACCAGTCCCATATGCATCGCCCAACCCAGTACCGACAGTTTATACCAAAAATTATAATCCTGCGGGTCAGCGCTTACATATAAGAAACTAAAACAGAGCGAGTACTCGGCCATGCCGATCGCCCATACCATAAATAAGCGGTTCAAACGCGTTTTGGGGGAAATTTGAAAGACATAAAAACCGAGTCCGAGATAGATCAGAACCGCCCAGGAAGATGCGAGTGACCAATAATTCATCAAGTTGCCCCTGATCATGATTTATACGACGAAAGCCGCTTCGGATTCGCGGATCGGACGGAAAGAATCCTCAATTTTTTTAATCCTATCTATAATATATCGGTAAATAGTCTTCCGGTCAATTTGACAAATGATTTGTTACCCAATAAAGAGCGACTGGCAATCATTTTCGGGTAATAAATTAAGTCGAATCCGATCCGTAAGTGAATCTTAATAATTCTAAGGAGGATTGGAGGAAAAACGGGGAGAATATTATGTGAATATGAAGAGGAGGGTATAACGTTGAGCGATACAGGAACCAAGACCAAACAGTTGCCGAAACGGTCGGAGATTCCAGCGCAGTATCAATGGAAACTGGCTGAGGTTTATCCATCCAATGAGGCTTGGGAGGCTGATTTTCAGAAATTGAAAGGGTTGGTCGCCGACATCCGTCAGAAGGAAGGGCAATTCTTAGCTTCGGCGGCGAACCTATTAGAATTCTTGCAAGCCAAGGATAGTTTGGGACGGTTAATCGATAAGCTGTTTGTATATGCCCGGATGCATAAGGACGAGAATAATGCGGACCCGGTTTATCAGGCTTTGAGCAGCCGGATTCAGACATTGGCCACCGAAGCGGGGAGTGCGCTGTCGTTTTTGGTCCCGGCTTTGGTCGGCTTCCCGGCGGATAAGCTTGGAGCGTATCGGGCCGCACAACCGGAGCTCGGGCTTTACGACCGCTTCTTCGCTGAGATCGAGCGCCAAAAAAGCCACGTCCTGTCGGCGGCCGAAGAAAAACTGCTGGCGGAGAGCGGTGAGGTGGCGGATGCCGCCGGAGCCATCTTCGGGATGCTGGACAACGCCGATCTGAAGTTTCCGAACATTACCGATGAAAACGGCGAAGTGATGGAACTGACCAAAGGGCGCTACTCCCATTTTTTAGAGAGCAAAGAGCGGCGGGTCCGCCAGGAAGCTTTCATGGCGCTGTACGAAACCTATACCAAATTCCGGAATACTTTCGGCGCCACTTTAAATGCTTCGGTCAAGAGCGACGTCTTCTATTCGAAGGTGCGTCGGTTCGATTCGGCGCTCCAGGCGTCGTTGGATGATGACAACATCCCGATCGCCGTGTACGACCGGCTCATCGAAACGGTTCACGAGTATCTGCCGGAACTCCGGCGTTATCTCCGGCTGCGTCAGAAAATGTTGAACCTGCCGGAGCTGCATATGTACGATCTATACACGCCGTTGATCCCGGAATACCAGCGGACTTTCGAATATGAACAAGCCAAGGAATTGGTCCTCGAGGGACTGCGGCCCATGGGGGACGAATACATAGCGCTGGTGAAGCAAGGACTGGAGAGCGGTTGGATCGATGTCTGCGAGAATGAAGGTAAAACCAGCGGCGCTTACGCCTGGGGCGCTTATGACACGCACCCTTACATTCTCCTTAATTTCCAAGGCAAGATTCATGATGTATTCACGATTGCCCACGAGATGGGGCACGCGCTCCACAGTTATTTTTCCAACCACAATCAGCCGTATATCTATTCCGGCTATAAAATCTTTGTGGCGGAAGTGGCATCCACCGTTAACGAAGCGTTATTGATGGAGCATTTGATCCAGCGGAGCACGGATCCCAAGGAGAAGCAATATCTGATCAACCAGCGCCTGGAACAGTTCCGGACCACGGTGTTCCGGCAGACCATGTTTGCCGAGTTTGAAAGGATCATCCATCAGGAGGTGGAAAACGGCGGCGCGCTGACCGCGGAATGGTTCACCGATCAGTATCTGCAACTGAACCAGCGTTATTACGCGCCGGAAATCACGGTTGATTCTCCGGTGGGAATGGAATGGGCCCGGATTCCCCATTTTTACACCGCGTACTATGTCTACAAGTATGCGACCGGTTTCTCGGCCGCCACCGCATTGGCTGAAATGATTCTGAAAGAGGGTCCGGCCGCCCGGGAGCGCTATTTGCAGTTTTTAAAGAGCGGTGATTCTGATTTTCCATTGAACCTATTGCGTAAGGCTGGCGTGGATATGGAGTCTCCGGCCCCCGTGCGTGCGGCGCTGGATGTTTTTAAGGAATCGCTCAATGAGCTGAGCGCTTTAACCGGGATTGCCCTGGATTAGACGATAATCGTTGCCGCATTCAAGGCGATAAAGCGGCAAAACAGTAAAAACAGCGGATTGGTGATACCAGTGTGGAAGCGTCTACGAAACTTACTGATTACGGGAATCTTGGTTCTGCTGCCGGTGATCGTCACCGTCGAACTGTTGATCTGGGGTTTTTTTCAACTGGATTCCATTCTCGGAGTGATCTTCCGGACCATTTTCAAACAGTCTTATAAAACGGGGATCGGACTGATCGCTCTGCTCTTTTTGGCCTTGGCAACCGGATTGCTGGCCCGGAACTACCTCGGCAAGCGTTTGATCGGATTCGCCGAGCAAATCTTGGAGAGAATTCCGATCCTCAATTCGATTTATGGGACCACCAAGCAGATCACCCAAGGCTTCAGTCAGACGGAGAAAAATATCTTCCGCAAAGTGGTCTTGGTAGAGTATCCGCGCAAGGGGATCTACAGCCCCGGTTTTTTGACCGGGGAATCGCTGGCGGAGGCGGAAGAAATGGCCGGAAAGCGGCTGGTTAACGTATTCGTTCCGACGGTTCCCAATCCGACGACCGGCTTTTTAATTTTTGTACCGGAAGAGGAGGTCATTTATCTGGATATGAGCGTTGAAGACGGTTTTAAACTGATTATCTCCGCCGGAGTTATTAAGCCTACTTAAAATCTAAAGCCTGAAAGGGCTTTTTTCCATGCTAAGACTAAACTTTTACCGCGAAAAAGCCGATGAAATATTAGGGCTCTAACGGATGGGGTTGGATAATAAACGATCAATGGAGTGAGACACTTGAATCTAGGAACGATTGCCGGACTTGCCATCGCGATACTGTGTATTTTTTCATCGGCCCTTATCGAAGCTGGTCACGGAGGGCCGGCGGCAATGTTGCGATTGCTCAATTTGCCGGGAGCGCTGATTGTTTTCGGGGGGACGATCGGTGCCACCATGACTTGTTTTAGCTTAAAAGACTTTCTTAAAGTCGGTCAATTTTTGGGCGTGGCTTTCAAGGAAAGCAAAACCGAGGCACCCGGGCTTATCGTACAGATGGTTCAATTTGCCGAGGTTGCCCGCAAGGAAGGGTTACTGAAGTTAGAAGAGATCGTTGCCACTGTGGAGAATTCGTTTTTGCGTAAAGGGATTCAATTGATCGTGGACGGGACCGATCCTGAAATCACCCGCGAGATCTTGGAAAATGAAATGAATTGCATGGAGGAACGCCACAAGGTCGGCGTGCAGCTTTTCCAGCAGGCCGGCGGCTTTGCGCCGACCATGGGCATGATCGGAACGGTCATGGGCCTGGTTAACGTCTTGGCCAACCTTTCGGACACCGCCAGCCTGGGCCCGGCGATCTCCACTGCGTTTATCGCTACGTTCTATGGGGTTTTTACCGCTAACATTCTATGGCTTCCTTTGGCCAACAAATTAAAGGCGCTCAACAAAGCCGAGGTTGAAGTTTGTCAGATCATTATTGAAGGGGTTTCTTCGATTCAAGCCGGCGATCACCCGCGGGTTATCAATGACAAATTGGTGGCGTTTCTCTCGCCGTCCCGGCGGAATCTCTCATCGGCTGGCTCATCAGTTCAAACTATCGGAGTCGAATAGACATGAAAAAGAAGCAAGAAGAAGAACATGATAATATCGAACGATGGCTGTTGACCTATTCGGATCTGATTACACTGATGATGGCCTTTTTCACCATCTTGTTCGCCATGGCGCAAGTGGATGCCGCCAAATTTAAGACATTGTCCCAATCGCTCTCGATGGCCTTCGGGGCCAAGGGGGCGAGCGGCGGTTCCAACATGCTGACCAATTTCCAGGGTACGGGAGTCAAACCGCCCAGCATCTCGATTATGACGGAAAACAACCAGTTCAACGACGTCATGAAGTTGATTCAGCAGTATACGAGCAAGGCGGGAATTTCCAAATCGGTCCAGGCTTCGATCCAGGAACGCGGTCTGGTGCTCAACCTGGCGGATACGGTGTTGTTTGAATCGGGCAAGGCGGATCTCTCGCCCCGTGCCCAGGCGATCCTGGATCACTTGGCGGCGATTCTGTTCTCGACCGGCCGGATGATCCGGGTCGAAGGCCATACCGACAATGTCCCCATCAATACGGCCCGTTACCGTTCGAATTGGCAGCTTTCGACCGACCGGGCCACCAATGTCATCATGTATTGGATCTCCAAACACCCGGACGTCGGTCCGCGGTTATCGGCGGGAGGATACGGCGAGTTCCGGCCGATCGCCAGCAATCAGACGCCCGAGGGAAAGACTAAGAACCGCCGGGTGGAAATCGTCTTATTGCGGCAGGATAGCGCCGCCGAAGAACCCGAGGCGCCGCCGAACAAGTAGTCTTATATTGAATGTTTCCATTGTTAAATTTTGATTACACTTGACGATTGGGCGCAAAACGGGATGCGCGCGAAAAGGAATTTCATATAATTTAGCGAATGTTATATAATGATCTAAACGGGTTGGAATCACTTGACAGGTAAGTTCCTGTTAAAAAAGGCCCAAGCTATTTAAAGAAAAATCTTTAAATAACGGTATACTAAGCGGAAAGCGGTGAAGAACATGAAAGAGAAGGTAACCGAGGCTTTGGATAAGATCCGGCCCTCGTTGCAGGCTGACGGAGGAGATGTCGAGCTCATCGACGTACAACAAGATGGTATCGTCAAGGTCCGTTTGAAAGGCGCGTGCGCCGGTTGTCCCATGTCCCAGATGACCTTGAAAAACGGAATTGAACGGTATTTAAAACAAACCGTCCCCGAAGTGCAAGGAGTCGAATCGGTCTGAGACCAAAAAATCCCCAACCTGAGTTGGGGATTTTGCTTATTCGGGATAAGCTATAATTTCAGCAGGGATTTGGGCAGCGATCGCGAAAAGATCAAGTTAATTAATGGCCTTTAGCAAAATACCGGGGTGAATGAGAATCCGATGAGAAGAAATCCAAATCGCCTTTGGTTTTTGATTTTGCTGTTCATGATTAGCCTTGTCTTGGGGAACGGTCTGCTGCTTGCGGAATCACCGACCGTCGCTGATAGCTTTCGGACGGCCTTGAAGAATCGGGACGTTCGTGGGTTTAACGGTTTAGTGGCGTCCGACGGTCTGCTTCTGGTCCGCAGTTATAACCCGAACGACTTGGGCCGCGGCGCCGACATTCTGCTGCGGGTTTCCCGGATACCCGCCACTTTCCAGGTTCCAGTCTCCAATGATTTTCCTTTCGATTTGCCGTATTTGTTCGGCTGGACCATCCGGAGCAAAACTTTGATATCCCTCAGCGATTCGCTCTCCGGCAACGCGCTGTCGGATCACTCGATTGCGGCGATTCGCAATTTCGCCTACCGCATGATGGAACGGGTCAGTCAGGCCAGCCCCAGCTTTGTCCCGACGACGGTGCAACTGGCGGACGGCTGGGTCATTTTATGTGAGGCTACCCTGAAACAGGGATTGCTCTCGGGGGCTTTCGCCGTATTTGAAAGAAGCGGCAACCAAAACCGCCTGAAGATGATCATCGATCTGCGTTAATCACACCAGACCCGGGAAATCCAATTGACGCAAGGCTTCAAACAGGATAATCGCCACCGAATTGGCCAAATTCAAGGAGCGGGCTCCGGGGATCATCGGAATCCGGATATTGTGTTCGGGCTCCCGGGCGAGGATCTCCGGCGGTAAGCCGCGCGTTTCCGGGCCAAACATCAAGGCGTCGTCCTTCGCGAATTGGATTTGCTGATAATGGCGGCCGCCCTTGGTGGTGGCGTAAAAAAGCCGTTGATTGGGGAACTTTTCAAGATAACTTTGCAGATTAAGATGGCGTTGAATCTCGACCAGTTCCCAATAGTCCAGTCCGGCGCGCTTCAGGCGTTGATCGTCCCAGAAGAACCCCAAGGGTTCGATCAGATGCAGATTCACGCCCGCGGCTGCGCACAATCGGGCGATGTTTCCCGTGTTTTGCGGGATCTCCGGTTGGTAAAGCACAATATGCATGATGCAACCTCCGTGCCGTGCTGCGAGCCGGAACGTTAAAAAGGACGACCGCGCTTCGCCGGTGGTCGATTTTTCATTGGTGGCCCGTTCAAAGTGTGATACAATATGGGTAATATTATAGCATAATCTGTTGGAGTTGGAAGGCGGCTGAAGCCGTTTTCTTTTCATGGAGAGGCAAAATCGCTTATGGATTATCAGGAAGCTTTGAAATTCATCAAGGAGTGCACCAAATTCGGGATCAAACTGGGCCTGGAGCGAATCGGCGAGATTCTACGGCGCATGGGACACCCGGAGCGGCAATTCCGCTCCGTCCACATTGCCGGCACCAACGGCAAAGGATCGACCGCCGCAATGTACGAGGCGGCGTTGCGCGCGGCCGGCCTCAAGGTGGGCCGCTTTACCTCACCGCATCTCAGTACTTACCGGGAACGGTTCGTGGTCGACGGCGAGATGATCGGCGAGGCTGAGCTGGCGGCGCTCGTTGCCGAATTGCGACCGGTGCTGCAAGCGGTGGCGGCCGACGGCTTCGGCGATCCCACCGAGTTCGAGGTCGGCACGGCGCTGGGTATGCAATTTTTCGCCCGCCGCAAGGTCGATTTGGCTGTGATCGAAGTCGGAATGGGCGGACGTTTTGACGCCACCAACGTCATCGAACCGATTTTTAGCGTGATTGCCCATATCGCGCTGGATCATCAGCAGTACCTGGGCGATACCCTGGAACAGATCGCTTTCGAGAAAGCCGGAATCATTAAACCGGGCATTCCGGTGGTCATCGGATTGCAGGAACCGGCCATCGAGCGCTATTTGAGCGGGATCGCCGAGTCGCGGCGGAGCCCCTTCCGGCTGGCTTCGGAGGTGCGGGTCCGCAGTTATCGGGTTACCGAAGCGGGAACGGCGGTAGAATATACTCATCCTGAGCTGGGGGATATCCGGCTGCAATTGGGGTTGATCGGCCGGCACCAGGTGGATAACAGTCTGAATCTGCTAGCGGGGCTGGATCTTTTGGCGGCGGCCGGGATCCGGATCAGCCCGGAACAACTCCGGACGAGCCTGGCAAATGTCCGTTGGCCGAGCCGCTTGGAACGGATCCCTTCGATTGCCCCGCAAAAGTTTTATTTGGACGGCGCGCACAATCCGGATGGCGCGAAGGCGCTGGTCGAGGCTTTACAAACGCTGTATCCCGGCCAAAAGGCGACCTTGCTGATGGGGATCCTGAATAACCGTCCCTTGCCGGAACTGGCGGCGCTCTTCGCCCCAGTGGCTGAGCGGGTCGTTACCACGACCGTCCCCGATCCGAAAAGCTCCGACCCGCAGCAATTGGCGGCGCTCTTTCGCGACCTGGGCGTCGACAGCGTCGCCGAACCCGACCCCCGGCGCGCTTTGCGACAGGTTCTGAATTC
Organism: Bacillota bacterium; assembly: GCA_023400055.1. GTDB lineage: Bacteria > Bacillota > UBA4882 > UBA8346 > UBA8346 > Hydrogenispora. Next base: position 4,002 of record JAEXFN010000023.1, on the reverse strand, counting down.
CGGGGCGGAAATTGCCGTGGCCAGCGGTTCGTTATATCTTACCGGCCTGCTGCGGTCGATTCTATTGAATACGGGTGATGCCATTGATTAAGACGAAACGGTTAACGGTGATCGGCGGAGCTTTCGGCAGCGGCAAAACCGAGTTTGCCATCGCCTATGCCCGGAACCTGGTGGCCGAGGGAGTCCAGCCAGTGGGGCTGATCGATCTGGACATCGTCAATCCCTATTTCCGGTCGCGGGACGTGGCCAAGGAACTGGCCGAGCTGGGCCTGGAAGTGATCTCCACCGCCCCCGGGCTGGAGTACGCCGACTTGCCGGCGCTTTCGCCGCAGATTTATGGGCTGCTGCAGGACAAACGGGTGACCACGGTCTTCGACGTGGGCGGTGACCCGGTGGGCGCGCGGGCCCTGGGCCGTTTTCATCCCTATTTCAGTCAAGAGGATTACGATTTTTGGGTGGTGGTCAACCCCTACCGTCCCGATACCCGGGATGCCGCCGAGGCGGAGCGGCTGATCGCCGGTTTGGAAAGCGCCAGCCGGCTACGGGCCACCGGGCTCATCGGCAATATCAACCTCGGCCGGGAGACCACGCTGGCGATCTGGCGGAACGGCCTGCCGCTCATCGAGGAACTGGCTGAGCGCCGCGCGTTGCCGGTGCGTTATCAGATGGTCGAAGAAGGGTTTCTGGCGGCCAACCGGGAAGCTTTGGCGGCTCATCCCGTCTTCCCGGTGCGCTTGCGGATGCTTCCCCCGTGGCTGCGGGAGGAGTGAAGGCTGCCGGCGGGAAGCGGAAACGACCCACCGGAAGTTGCGTTTATAATAATGTGTGACAAATGATGGCTTCCGATTGCAAAGCCATGGAAAAAGTTTTATGATATAGGATATCGCAATATTGCGTGTCTGTTTGCGTTTTATAACCTGGTTTGTTTGGGAAATTTATCGATAAGGAGGCAAAGATCTTGGCCCAGGTTACATTCAATGAGGAACGGTGTAAAGGTTGCGAGTTATGCGTCAGCGTTTGCCCGAAAAAGATCTTGCGGATGGCGGATCGTTTCAACTCCAAGGGGTACCGTCCGGCGGAAATCGGCGATCCTTCCCAATGCATCGGCTGTATGTTTTGCGCGCGGATGTGTCCTGATGTCGTCATCGAGGTTTTCAAATAAGGTAACAAGGTAAGGAGGCTACTTGAGGTGGCAGAACGTGTAATGATGAAAGGAAACGAAGCCATCGCCGAAGGCGCGATTCGGGCGGGTTGCCGCTGTTTTTTCGGTTACCCGATCACTCCGCAGAACGAGGTTCCCGAATACATGTCGCGCCGGATGCCGGAGGTCGGCGGAGTTTTTATCCAGGCGGAGAGCGAAGTCAGCGCCATTAACATGGTTTACGGGGCGGCCGGCGCCGGAGTGCGGGCCATGACCTCCTCGTCTAGCCCGGGAGTCAGTCTGAAGCAGGAAGGCATTTCCTATATCGCCGGCGCCGAATTGCCCTGCGTCATCGTGAATGTAGCGCGCGGCGGCCCGGGCCTGGGCGGCTTGACCCCGTCGCAGGCCGATTATTTCCAGGCGACCAAGGGCGGCGGCCACGGCGATTACCGGCTGATCGTTTTCGCGCCGGGTTCGGTTCAGGAGATCATGGACCTGATGTTCGAGGCTTTCGTCGCCGCCGACAAATACCGCAATCCCGCCATGATACTGGCCGACGGCTTGCTGGGGCAGATGATGGAACCGGTGGTCATGAAGGAACTGACCGATCTGAAGATGCCGCCCAAACCTTGGGCGACCACCGGCATGGCCGACCGGGCCCAGAACGTCATCAACAGCCTGGGACTGGTGGGCGAGGACCTGGAGCAGATCAACAAACGCTTGCAGCAGAAGTATCATGAGATCGAAGCCAATGAGATTCGCTTCGAGGATGACGGCACCGCCGATGCCGACTTGGTGGTGGTGGCCTACGGCACCTCGGCTCGGATCGCCAAGTCAGCGATTGCCAAGGCCAAGGCGGCGGGGAAGAAGGTCGGCCTGTTGCGGCTGATCACCCTCTGGCCGTTCCCGAAACAGAAAATCGCCGAGCTGGCCAAGGCCGGCAAGGAGTTCCTGGTGATCGAGATGAGCGCCGGCCAGATGATCGAGGATGTCCAGTTGGCCAGCAGCGGGGCACCGGTTCATTTCTACGGCCGCTTGAACGGCGCGATACCGACGGTGACCGAAGCGTATCAAGCCATTATGAAATGCCTGTCGGACAAGGGGGTGGCCTAATTGGAGATGGAGCGGATATTCGGAAGGACCCCGGCGTTGCAGGACCGGGTCAACCATTATTGTCCCGGCTGTACTCATGGCGTGATTCACCGGCTGGTGGCCGAGGCCGTCGATGAGCTGGGAGTGCGCGAGAAGACCATCGCCATCGCCCCGGTGGGCTGCGCGGTGCTGGCCTATAATTACTTCAATTGCGACAGCCAGCAGGCGGCGCACGGCCGGGCCCCGGCGGTGGCCACTGGCGTCAAGCGGGTCTTGCCGGACCGGATCGTCTTCACTTATCAGGGCGACGGCGACCTGGCGTCGATCGGCATGGCGGAGATCGTCCACGCCGCCAACCGCGGCGAGAATATCACGGTGATCTTCATCAACAACGCCATTTACGGCATGACCGGCGGCCAGATGGCTCCGACCACCCTGCCGGGGCAGAAGACTACCACCTCGCCGTCCGGCCGGGATATCAAGACCATGGGCAACCCGATTCGGGTCACCGAGATGATCAATACTTTGCAAGGTCCGGCGTTTCTGGCGCGGGTCAGCGTCCACGATCCGAAGCATGTCCTGAAAGCCAAGGAAGCGATCCGCAAATCCTTTGAGACGCAAGTCAAGGGGCAAGGCTTCTCCATGGTCGAGGTGCTGTCGACCTGCCCGACCAACTGGGGCATGGCGCCGACCGAAGCGTTAAAATGGCTGGAGGCCAACATGATTCCCCAATATCCGTTGGGAATCTTCCGGACTCCGGAGGAGGTGGCGAAATGAATTTGGAAGCGATTTTCGCCGGTTTCGGCGGCCAAGGCGTAATGCTGATGGGGCAATTGCTGGCTTATTCGGGCATGTATGAGGGGAAAAACGTCAGCTGGTTTCCGTCCTACGGCCCGGAGATGCGCGGCGGCACGGCCAACTGTTCGGTGGTGGTCACCGACGGCGAGGTCGGTTCGCCGGTACTCTCCGAACCTTCGGTGCTGGTGGCGATGAACCGGCCGTCAATGGAGAGGTTCGAGGCCACCCTGATCCCCGGAGGAACGCTCTTTTACAATTCGACCCTCATCGAGGTGCAGCCGAAACGGACCGATATCCAAGTGGTGGCGGTCCCGGCCAATGCCATCGCCAGCGAGCTCGGCAACAGCCGGGTGGCCAACATGGTGATGATGGGCGCCATCCTGAAACATACCGGCATCGTCCATGCGGATACGGTGATGAATGTGTTGACCGCCAAGGTATTGACGGGCAAGAAAAAGGATTTGGTGACGATTAACCGGGCCGCTTTGGACAAGGGAATGGAATTGGCGTAACTTGTTTTATTAATGGATTGAGTCCTCTAAAACGTTCAAAACACGATCCCTCCGCTGGGGTCGTGTTTTTTTCTGAGCTTTGCGATAAACTCGGTCGAAAAGCGTTCTGATAAATCCTGGCCGAAGGTCAGGACGACAACGTATCCACAGCCGGGGATGGTTGAGCCGTTTAACCATCTTGTTTAGCGATAGAAAGCGATCATTTGCTCACAAAAATAGACCATTTACTTACAAAAAGAGTTTGCTGAGTGACTGAGCAAGCTTGTTGAGCGACTGAGCAAGCTTGTTGAGTGACTAAGCAAGCTTGTTGAGTGACTGAGCGAGCTTGTTGAGTGACTGAGCGAGCTTGTTGAGTGACTGAGCGAGCTTGTTGAGTGACTGAGCGAGCTTGTTGAGTGACTGAGAGAGCTTGCTGAGCGACTGAAAGAGCTTGTTGAGTGACTGAAAGAGCTTGTTGAG
>JAEXFN010000020.1 GCA_023400055.1 Bacillota bacterium | reverse complement strand
TGATTCCAGATCGATCTTTTGTGGATAAAGATCTGTCTGCGATGATTCCAGATCGATCTTTTGTGAATAAAGATCTGTCTGCAATGATTCCAGATCGATCTTTTGTGGATAAAGATCTTCCTTTTGTTAATAAAGATCGATCGGTGATCATTTCAGAGCGTTCTTTTGGTGGTTGAGTCCTTTCATGATCGCCGGTCCAATATTTCGGGACAGTCCGTGAGAATAAATTTTTCGGCATGGCTTTTATTTTACGGTGTTTTGAGTTAAGATCAGAAAGTGCGTTAAAATGGATACCGAGGTAAAGTCATGAAATTGGCGGTCAATTATTCGGAAGCCCTCCTCTCGTTGATTCAGGCCGATCCGTCGCTTCCGGTCGATTGCATTAAAGTGCCCACCGAACCGTTTCCCGGTTCCTGGCGCCAGTTTGAGCGCGGCAAACGGTTCCGCCCGCTCCTGCCGCATTTGGCGCAGGCGGGCATTATCACGCTCGGTCATCCTGATCCGGCGCTGCGCTTTCACGAGCCATCGGTCTTGCGTGCGCTCAGGGAAAGCAGTACCGACTATCTCTCAACCCACCTGGAAGCCAAAGTGGATTACTTCCCCGATCTGGCCGCATACCAACATCAACTGGAACCCGCCGTCGAAATGCGGCTTCGGGAGCATTACCGGCAAGCGATCCGGGAGGTGCGCCAGCGGCTGCCGGTGCCGTTAGTGATCGAAAACTATCCGTATTATAAATGGGGCTGGCATTACCGGTTGGCTTCGGAACCGTGGTTTATCGCGGAACTCTGTGCCAGCGAGCAGTGCGGATTTTTACTGGACATCGCCCATGCCCGTTGTACCGCCTGGAGCATGGGGATCGCCTTGGCGGACTTATTGGCGGCGTTGCCGCTCGAACGGGTGCGCGAGATTCATCTGGCCGGGACTTGGCAACGGAAGGAAGGAATCATCGATACGCATACCGCACTCGAGGAAGCCGATTATCAACTCTTCCGCGATCTGTTGCGCAAGACCAATCCGGAGGTTGTCAGCATCGAGTACGGCGGAATGCCGGATCGGATTCAAAATATCCAGGGTGACGTTATACCGATCTCGCGCAACGACCCGGAAGCTTTACGCGGAATGATTGAGCGAGTCACTAAGATCATTCGTTAAACCGGATGCTTTTAAAAATCGCCGTCCTTGGCTACGCGGAACGCGAATAGGGCGCCGCTGATCATAAAAACAGCCGCGGTGATTAAAGCCCCTTGAATATTAATGGCGGGGAACTTGATTAAAATCATCCCGAGCAGCGGACCGATGGCCCCGGCCAGGTTGCCGGCGGCGGTATTGACCGCCACAAAACGGGAACGGTTCTCGTAAGGAGAATGCGCCAGCACCATGTAGAGGAAACAGATCATGTAGGCGTTCCCGGCCAGTCCGTTAATGAGCGCGGCCAGAATCAGCCAAGTCAGATTGCCGGTAGTGGCCCAGATCAGCGGGGGAATGATCGAGACCAGCGTGCTGAAAAGAAAGACATAACGATAACCCCAGCGGTCGGAACTCCGCCCGCCGATGTACGAACCGAAGAGGGCGGTAAGGCTTTGCACGGTGGTGATCAAGGCGATTACCGAATTGTCGAAGCCCAATTGCTGGACTTGCCGGAGCATATAGAGGGGGATGGCCATCGAATAGCCGATATGGAAGATGAACAGCGCCAAACAGCTCAAAGCGAATATCCGGCCATATTGCGGATGGCTGAAGGTCAAGAGATTGGCCCGCAGATTGAGACCGGTTTCGCTGGAACGGGGGGACTTCTTCCGTTCATCCGGGCTGGCCACCACCGGCTCCATGTGGAGGGTCAGGAAGTACTGTGAGATCATCGTGGCGATGAACGACAACACAAAGATCATGGTAAAGGCGGGCTGAAACGGCAGCTGGGCCAGTACTACGCCGGTGAAAAAGGTTCCGGCGAGGGTGGCGAACCCGGTGAAGGCGTTGCGGGTGCCGAAGAAACTGCCGCGTTGCGCATCGGGCACGATGTTGCTGATCATCAAGGACCAGGCCAAGCCGGAACAGGCCCAGGGCACACACATCAGCCCCCAAAAGCCAAAGAGCGCCCAGCCATGCCACGATTCGGGAAACCAGGGGATGGCGGCTATCAACAGCAGTACCAGGCGGGAGGCCAGGCTGAAAGGAACGACGATATCTTTTTTCCGTTCAAAGCGGTTGACATAAGAGGCGGTCAGCAAAGAACCGCCGAAAAAGATGATCGGTTGGATGGCCGCGATTAAGCTGACCTGATCGGCGGATCCGCCGAAACGCAAAACATACAATCCCAGGTAGGGAACTGTGGCTCCCTGCATTAAAGCGAAGGTAATGCCGTCAATGAAGGAATAACGGGTGTTGCGAGCTAACAGGCGATATTGCAGCTTGGTATTGACAAACATTGATTACCCCCGTGATGATTTGAAGCGGAACTGGAGGAACTCGCCAGTTCATAACGAATCAAATTGAAAGATCAATATTTGACAGGGCAAGCTTAAATTCCTTTTTTTAAAGGTTTTTTGGTCCTCGAGTTTCGGATGGAAAAACGAGTTGGGAAGAAAATGGACCCAGCGATTGGGAACGAAATTACATCAATGCACGAAATGAGTGAACGCGTTGTTGACAGCCATCATTGAATGCCTCAAGGGGAACCGCCGGTTCGCCGATTTTTTCGAGAGAAGAACCGCCCAGCAACTGGTCCGCTATCTTTTGGTCGGTTCGCTTTCTTTCGTCATGGAATGGTCCTTGCTTTTCTGCTTTCATAAAGTTTTTGGCTTATGGTATCTCTATGCCAACTCGGCGGCCTTTATTATCGTTTTTTGGTTGAATTTTCTATTGAACCGTTTTTGGTCATTTCAATCGCAAGAGCGTTTCGGCCGCCAAATCTTGTTGTATGGGATACTTTGCCTGGTGAATTTGGGAATATCCAATCTGATGATGTTCGCTTTGCACGGTTTTTTAAAAATCGAGGTCATGATCGCCAAGGTTTTTGCGGTTGCCTTGATCGTTTCCTGGAATTTCATCCTGTATAAAAAGGTGATTTATAAATGAATTCATTCGTGCTTGCCAGGCCGGTGCTTTCGCTGGTAATCCCCGCCTACAACTACGGAGCGGGTTTGCAAGCCAATATCACTGTGGTTATCACCGCTCTACGAAAGCAGTCTTTATCGTTCGAACTCATTGTAGTGAATGACGGCAGTACGGACGAAACCGCTAAAATCGGCGCAGAACTCGCCGACAGCTATTCCGAGCTGCGGATGATCAGCTATTCCCCGAACCGGGGCAAGGGGTATGCCGTCAAGCAGGGAGTCCAGGCGGCCCGGGGCGCTTATGTGTTCTTTACGGATGTGGACTTGCCGTACGGTATGGAGCCGATCTGGCAGGGGTTGGAATTATTGCGCAGCCAGCCCATCGATATGGTGCTCGGTTCACGGGATCTGGCCGAGTCCAGCGACATCTCGTCCTATGACCTGAAACGCAAAATCGCCAAGCGGGGTTTTAATATCATTGTCAATTCACTGCTGAATCTGGGAATCAAAGATACGCAGTGCGGCCTGAAGGGTTTCAAGCGCGCGGTGGCCCTGGACATTTTTGACCAGGTCACCCGGGATGATTTCAGTTTCGATGTCGAAGTGCTGTTTCTGGCCAAACAAAAGCATTACCGATTCCTGCTGGTTCCGGTCCATCTGAACCATTCCGCCCTTTCCACCGTATCGGTGCTGCGGGATTCGCTCAAAATGTTCGCCAGCGTGTTGGTAATCGCCAACAATCACTGGCATCACCGTTATCATTTTGAAGACATCGAACCGGAGCGCTCTTGACTTTGGCCAAAGGAAACGCCAGTGAAGGGGAAAGCTCCTTCCGGCGCGCGCTTCACTAGACATTAAAGCATTGGCAGCAGGGTTTAATCTTCATTTGCAGCTGTTTTCACGGGCGATAGTCGGTATATATGCGCGCTAGCGTTGCGAGCAATATCCGGGAGGATACGGTAGTGGACACGAGCCGCAATTGCCAAAACGAACCGTTGCTGACCAGCAAGCGGGGTAGAGCTTGGCTGGGAGTTATTCTCGCCGCTTTGATCCTGCTGAAGATCCTGCTCTGCTGGTTGCCGAGCGATGCCATCGATATGGCGGGCTATCTCGCCTGGAGTCAGCACTTGGCGCTGAAGGATTGGGCGGATTTCTACCGGACCTGGCATGTGGTTTATGGCCCGGCTTATCTGTACCTGCTCTGGATCTCCGGTGAAATCGCCGCCGCATTCGGCGTGTTGGGAACCAAGGCCCATGAAATCCTGATTAAATTATGGCCGGTCCTCTTTGATTGCATCGGCGGCGTCCTAATCTACCGCATCGCTCGGAAACAAAACCGGCAGCGGCTGGGGTTTTGGCTGGCGATTGGCTACAGCCTGAATCCCGCCGTCTTTTTTAATTCGGCGGTATGGGGGCAGTTCGAGTCGGTCGTGACTACGCTGATGCTGGCCGCGTTGGATTGCCTGATAGCGCGGAGGAAAGCAGTGGCTGCACTCCTGTTTACCTTGGCCGTGTTGACCAAACCGCAAGCCGCGGAGTTAGCGCCGCTGGTCTTCTTCCTCTTTGTCCTCGATCTATCCTGGCGGGAACTCGGGCTGGCCGCTGTCGGTTCGCTGGCGGTCTATACCGCGGTGGTGATGCCGTTCTCGGCCGACCGCTCCTTTTTCTGGCTCATCCCGCATTTCATCAAGAGCGGCGGCGATTATCCCTACGCCACAGCCAATGCCTTTAATCTCTGGACGCTGCTGGGCGGACAGACCCTTCCCGATGCGACGCCTTTCTGGCAGCTTTCTTATGCCGGTTGGGGGGTTGTGCTGCTTGCGGCGGTGGTGCTGCTGGCCGGGGGAGTTGCCTGGGTCCGGCGGAATCAGCCCTTCTGGCTTTTTTACGCCGCTTATCTCTTGTGTTTCGGGGTCTTTCTGGTCGGCACCCGGATGCATGAACGATATCTCTTCCCGGCGCTCATTTTTTTAACAGTATGCCTGATCTGGGAGCGCCGCTTGGCCTGGCCGCTGATCGGGTTGAGCGGAGTCCATTTCGCGAATACCGGCTACGTTTATCTGCGGGGATGGCTGGAGCGGGATCCCGCCGCCCGGTGGCTGGCTACGGCGGGGCAATGGCTGCGGGCGATCGATCCGGTTCCGGTTTCGATCTGGGTCCGTCCCGGCGATCCGCTCGCGCATCTGATTGCGGCAATCACCTGCGCGCTCTTTGGCTATTCGGTTTATTGGCTGTTTCAACAGCACGTTGGTTCGGTCGGCGACCGGACCGGCCTTTCGAAAAACTGATCCTACCGACCGCGGGAGGCGTTTCATTTGAAGATCGGCATCATCGGCGCCGGAGCGACCGGGCTTAGCGCGGCCTATGAGCTCTCCAAAAACGGGCACGCGGTGGTCGTCCTGGAGCAGGAGCCGTTCAGCGGCGGGCTGGCCAGTTCATTCCGGGTGGGTTCCCAATGCGTGGAACGGTTTTATCACCATATTTTCACGAGCGACGCCGCGTTGATCGCCCTCAGCGCGGAGCTCGGCCTGGCTGCGCGGTGGCAATGGCTGACGCCGAAAAATGGTTTTTATATCAACGACCGCTTGTACCCCTTTACGACTCCCGTCGATTTGTTGCGCTTCGGCGAACTGCGGCTCAGGGAACGCATTGCCCTCGGAAGCCTGGTTTATCGGGCGCGCTTCATCAAGGATTGGCGGATGTTGGAGGAACAGACCGCCAAAGAATGGCTGATCCGCACCGCCGGCGAGGCGGTTTACGCCAAGGTATGGGGACCGTTATTGGATTTCAAATTCGGCAGTGACGCCGCGCAGGTCTCCGCCGCCTGGCTCTGGAACAAATTGAAATTGCGCGGTTCGACCCGGCGGAAGGGTTTGCGCCGTGAGGTGCTGGGGTATTTCGAAGGCGGTTTTCAGCCATTGTACCGGGCGCTAGAGCGCGCGATCCGTGAACGGGGCGGAGTGATTCGCTTGTCAACCCCGGTGCGGCGCCTGGCGGTGAATGACGATGCTTCCATCGGGCTGAGCGGGGAGAATTTTGAGGCTGACTTCGATCGCGTCGTGGTGACGACAGCGCCCGCCGAATTGCTGCGGTTCGCTCCGCAGCTGCCAGCCGCCTACCGCAATCAGTTGGCGAAGATCCGCTATCAGGCCAACCTTTGTCTGATATTGGAGATGACCCAGCCGCTCTCGGATTATTACTGGATTTCAGTGGCCCAACCGGAATTGCCATTCGTGGCGGTCATCGAGCACACCAATTTGGTCGGACCGGCCGCTTACGGCGCGCACCTCGTTTACCTCTCGCGCTACCTGGACGGCAACGCCCGGTTGTTCCGGGCGAGTGACGCCCAGATCGCGGCGGAGTTTTGCCAAGGGTTGCAGTCCATCTTTCCCCGCTGGAATCCGGCCACCGTCCGGCGCTGCCATGTGATGCGGGCCCGCTACAGCCAGCCGGTGGTATCGACCCATTACTCCCAGATCCGGCCCGGGCTTGAAACGCCGCTCTCCGGAGTTTACCTGGCGACGATGGCCCAGATCTACCCCGAGGATCGCGGCCAAAATTACGCCATCGAAATGGGGCAGGCCGTCGCCCGGTTGGTTGCCGGTTCTTAACGGCGTTGGGATAAATGCTTTCCAACGGTTCAGTATGTGGGACAGCTTTCCGATGTAAAACATTTACTTCATAACCTCGAATACAAGCTAACAATTTTGGCTTCAATAATATCCTGGAAGGCATTTAACAGAATATGGCGAAAAAGTTAGATGATCCGAAATAAAAAATGACAAAATAAATCGATTGAGTATTCGGATATAAGAAAATAACTTCCTTAATAACCATGTGATTATCCGCAGTGGATGAAAGAGCTTGTTGAGCGGCTTAAAGAGCTTGCTGAGTGACTGAGCAAGCTTGTTGAGTGACTGAGAGAGCTTGCTGAGTGACTGAAAGAGCTTGCTGAGCGACTGAGCAAGCTTACTGAGTGACTGAGCAAGCTTGTTGAGTGACTGAAAGAGCTTGCTGAGTGACTGAGCAAGCTTGTTGAGTGACTGAAAGAGTTGTTGAGTGACTGAGCAAGCTTGTTGAGTGACTGAAAGAGCTTGTTGAGTGACTGAGAGAGCTTGCTGAGCACCGCCGAGGATGTATTGCAGGCAAAAATTTTTCCGGTAAGAAGGAATACTGGAGCATGCGAAACAAGAGATGGCGATTCGCAGTTATAGGCATTTTGACGATGCTGGTTTCGGCTGTCCCGGCCTTGGCCCGGATTTCGACGGGATCTCCTTTGCCGAAAGCGGTCGAGAGTACGCTATTATGGCCCTGGTTCGCGTTCATTTTCTTTGTGGCGCTGTGGGCGGGTTTGCTCATCGATAAGCGGGATCTCCGATTTTGGCGGCCTAAGGTCGATTGTTTCCTGATAGAGAAGCACCCTTGGCGTTGCTTTGGGGCGATCGCGGTGCTGGCGGGCATGTATCGAATTCCTTATTTAACGCTGGAATCGCTGGCGGCATTCGCAAAGCTGAATCCCGTCTGGAGCGTTCCGGGAATGGCTGGTCTCGCCTGGCTGCCGCAACTGCTCGGTTTGGTTTGCCAATTGAGCATCGCCGGGGTATGTCTGGCGCTGATCCGCCGGAAAAATCCGCTGGTCGGCCTGGCGGTTGCAAGCATTGCGATGTTCCTGCCCCCGGCTATCTACCAGTCGCAAAGTGCCGGTTTTAGCGAAGCCCTTTATGCGCTGGCCTTATTGATAATTTTGTGGGCGCTGCGATCCAAACGCTATTACAGTGCGGCGATTTTATGGGGGATGCTCGCTTTTTTCAAAATTGAATTGCTTTTCTTATTGCCATTGTTGTTAATGTATCGCTATTACCGGTCCGGTTGGCGCGCTTCGGCCTTATTCGGCCTGGTGGGAGCGTTAGCTTTGGCGTTAATGTTTTCAGTAATGAGGCTGGTTCCGATCGAACCGGGTTTTCTGGCGTATCTTCCCGGCGGGCAGGGGGTTCTCTGGCCCGTTCCGGAGTCGGCGGCTAACTTTCCGGTGCTTATCGGCGGATATAGCGTCTTGGACTTCCATACGTTTTGGGCCGGTTTGCGTTTTTGGGGACCGGGAGTTTTGGTGGTTTGCGCCTTCAGCGGCTGGATTTGGGGCGGATTTAGGCGCAGGCCGGGCTTTGCCGGCTTGCTGACCGCCTCGTTCGTCATCCTCATGGCCTGGCCGTTATTTTTCCCCTTCGCGCGGAGCGACGGCTTCCTGACGCCAGTGGTTTTGCTTTGGCTAATTGCCGGCTATTATCGGGATAAACGGGTCTACTACTTGGCGCTGTTGCTCAGCTTGGCATGGTTTTTTAACCTGCACGCCGGGGCGCTGAACCTGCAGCAGCGACTGATCGATCCCGCATTCAGCAGGGCCCTCTATATTTTGGCCATCGTCAATCTCGGCCTGTTCGGCTGCGCATTGCTGATTTTCAAGCTGCGGACCACTGCCGCGGGTTTGCCGCTGAAACGTTTCTTTTCCGAATATACCGCGACGATCGCTGTCTCCCTCGTAGATAAGCTCCGCCAGCCACCATTCCCATTGCGGCGTCGGGATCTCGGGCTGGTGGGGCTGATCCTCCTGGTCTATGGCGCGCTGGTCTTTTTCCGTTTGGGGTCATGGTCGACGCCGCGCAGCGGGATCAATTTCACTTCGCCCCGGCAAACGGTGGAAGTAAGGTTTGCCAAGCCGGTTAACATCCGCAACCTGGCCATTTATGACGCCGAGGGCGCCGGCCAACTGGCAGTCGCCAAGCAGGAGGGAGGAGTCTGGAAGCAAGCCGCCGTCATCGGGACGGATGGCTATTATGTTTTGAAACGCCAGCCATTGATCGCCGCTGGCGTCCGCCGCCTCCGCTTCACGCCTCTGCCCCAGGCCGGCATGGTGAATGAGCTTGGCTTCCTGGATGAACAAAACCGGCTCATCTATCCCCAAGCGGTGGTCAGCGCCGACGGCGCGCTCACACCCGCCGCCCGATCGCCGCTTTTTGACGAGCCAACGACCATGGCCGAGCGACCCAGCTTTTTGAACAGCACTTATTTTGATGAGATTTATCATGGTCGTACCGCTTATGAGTTTATCAAGGGATATCCGGTTTACGAAACGACCCATCCTCCTTTGGGAAAAGATATTCTGAGCCTGGGAATATTGCTGTTTGGCATGTCGCCCTTCGGAATGCGGTTCAGCCACGCCTTGATGGGTATTCTGCTGATGGCAGCCCTTTTTTTCCTGGGACGGCAGGTACTGGCTACCCGGTTTGGGGCCTATGCGACCATGGCGCTGGGTTGTCTCGATTTTATGCCGCTGGTGGAAAGCAGATATTCGACCATCGACACGACCTCGGTATTTTTCATAACTGTGTTATCGATATTTACCTTCCGGTACCTTCGCGGCGAAGAAACGGAAGACGGCATCGCGCCCGCGGTTTCCTACCCGACCATCGCCGCTGTCCTGCTTTTTTTTGGTCTGGCGGTCGCTACCAAATGGACCGGCGCCTATGCCTTCGGTGGGACCTTGCTCTGTTTCCTGATTCTGAAGTTCCGGCAGTTCCTGGCCGGCCGGCGTTCGTCCGATCCCGCGGCGGCCTCCGGCTTTCTGAAAAATCTGCGCGCGACGCTGAGCGGCGGTTTACTGCTTTTTATCGTGATCATACCCAGCGTCTACTATCTGTCCTATCTTCCTTTTCTCAAATGTTCCGGAACTGCGCCGCTTTTTACCTGGGCTAGCGTCAAGGAGGTGATTGCCAGTCAGAAATGGATGTATCAGTATCATTCGCAGTTGACGGAGACGCACCCGTTCGCATCGCCCTGGTGGGGCTGGCCGTTTGATTTTAAACCGTTATGGCTCTATGCGGGCAGCAACCTGGCGCCGGGCATGAAAGAAGTCATTGTCAGTCTGGGAAATCCGCTCATTTGGCTCCTGGGTGTAATTTCGTTGTTGTTTTTGAGCTATCATTTGCTGCAGCGGCGCCGCTTTTCGGTGATGCATTACGCGATGGTCGGCCTTTTGGCAGCTTATTTACCGTGGACACTCGTCAGCCGGGTCACTTTTATCTATCATTTTTACCCGGTTTTGCCGCTCCTCTATGTGAGCATCGCTTTTGTGACGGAGCCATTATGGAAGATGCCCCATACTGGACGAAGGATTTTATTGGTCCTGTTCGTGATCGCTTTAAGTCTGGGAGTGCTCTTTTATCCGGCCATTGCCGGCCTGGAAGTACCGGAAGCCTATATCGAAAAGTTTTTGCGGTGGTTCCCCAATGATTGGATTTTTTGATGATCTTTAGCATGGCGTTATTCAATTCATTTTGTGGCAACGGAGGTCTGCTCGATGCAAAGAGAACTTCGGCAACCCGCGGTTTTGGCGGGAGGAATCAGCCTGTTTTTTCCGGCTTATAATGAAGCGGACAATGTGGCGGGGACGATCGAACAGTCCCGCGCCATCTTGGAAACGTTGGGTTGTCCCTATGAGATCATCATTGTGGACGACGGAAGCAAGGATCGGACTTCCGAAATCGTCCAAAATTACGCCAATCGCGATCGGCATGTAGTCCTTAAACGGCATGAAAAGAACCGAGGATACGGGGAAGCGTTGCAAACCGGCTTTCATAGCTGCCGCTATGGGTTGATCTTTTTTTCCGATTGCGATCTCCAGTTTGATTTGGCCGAGTTAACTTCCTTTATTCATTACTTAAATGAAAATCCGGAATTTGATGCGGTCATCGGTTATCGAATCAAGCGGGCCGATCCTTTCATCCGCAAGTTCAATGCGTTTGGCTGGAAATTATGGGCGCGTCTGCTTTTTGGGCTCAAGGTCAGGGACATCGATTGCGCTTTTAAACTATTTAAAAAAGAGATCTTCGACCGGATTACCATTGAATCTAGGGGCGCTTTGATCAGCGTGGAGCTGTTGACCAAAATCAAGAACATGGGTTATAAACTGGCCGAACTGGGAGTGCATCATTATCCGCGAAAAGCGGGAGTTCAGACCGGCGCGAAATTCAGTGTGATTTTGCGGGCATTTTATGAATCTTTTACGTTATATGGGAAGATCCGAGCGTTCAATCGGAAATATGCCGCCAGCAAACGGCAAATTTGACGACTTCATAATGAGGACGGATTCATGGACACAATGTGCAGTGTGAATTTGAAAAATCAAAACCGCGTCGTTCAAGTGCACAGCGGCGCCACTGTTAAAGAGGTGTTGGCTTCGCTCGCGATTCCCTTTCCCTTTCCTTGCAATGGCAACGGAACCTGCGGCAAATGCCGGATAAAGGCCAAAGGCGAATTGGCTCCGCACACCGCCGACGAAATTCGACTCTTAAATCCGGAGGAGATCGGGAACGGGATTCGTTTGGCCTGCCAGACCGCAATTATTGGGCCGGTTTCTCTGGAATTCGAGAGCCAGCCGGCCGAAGCGGTTGGAGCGATTCTAACGGCCGGGATCCGTGAACAAGTAGAACTGGAGCCTCTTTGGGAGCAACGGATATTGAGCGCCCCGGAGAGCTGGGAAGAGTGTCTATTGCGGATCAACTGCGAATGCCAGCCGGAACGTGAAACGCTTCGAGCCATTGCGGACGCCGCGCCAGGATCGACTTTGTCCCTGGAGATTTTCGACAATCGGATCATCGCAACCTCCTACGACCAACAGCCGATCGCTCGCTACGGCGTGGCGGTGGATATCGGGACTACGACCGTTGCCGCTTATTTGGTCAATTTGGTTAGCGGGGAAGTGGCGGCCGATGCGGCGCAATATAACCCGCAAGCCCGTTATGGCGCCGATGTCATCGCGCGGATTCAATATGCTGCCGAGCCCGGCGGTTTGAATCAGCTGCATTCCGCGATTATTGGCGTCATTAACGACCTCATTGGAGAATTGGTCGTTTCCAAGCGATTAAATTATGATCAGATCATTCAAGTGAATTGTGTGGGCAACAGCTGTATGCTGCATTTGCTGGTCGGGGTGAATCCGACGGCTTTAGGCAGAGCGCCTTTCCGTCCCGTCTTTTCCGGATTCATCGCCTTAACCCCGGATGAAATGGCAATTACCATGAATCCCAAGGGTTCAATCTTCATCCTGCCGGGAATCGGCGGGCATGTGGGTTCCGATATCTCGGTCGGCGTCTTGGCCTGTCATCTGGAGCCGTCGCGAAAAGAGCTTTTGATCGATATCGGCACCAATGGCGAGATCGTTTTGGCCGGCAACGGAAACATATTCGCATGTTCTACTGCGGCAGGGCCGGCTTTCGAAGGAGCTCAGCTTTCTTGCGGAATGCTGGCGCTCCCCGGCGCCATTGTCGATGTCGTTTTTCAAGAAGATGACCTCGAATTAACGACCATCGCCGATCGACCGCCGCTGGGGCTTTGCGGCTCGGGCTTGCTTCGAGTCATCGCGGAACTTTTAAAAAAAGGAGTCATTACGGCGTCCGGTGGTTTTGCAAAGAATTCTCCGGACCCCCATCTCGATCAGCAAACCAAACGCTATTATCTTTTGCGGGATACCCCCAAACCGATCTATTTGACCCAAGAAGATATCCGCCATTTTCAAGTGGGAAAAGCCGCGATTCGTTCCGGAATCGAACTGATGCTCAGGAAAACCGGAATCTCCGCCACCGAGCTTGAAACCATTTATCTGGCGGGGGCGTTTGGCAGTTTTTTGAACGCGGCGGATGCAATTTTATTGGGATTGCTTCCCGATATTCCGCCGGAGCGGCTTAAAATCGTTGGAAATTCGGCCGGAACCGGCGCTATTCAATGTTTACTCTCGAAGCATCGACTGCGGGAACTCCTCCAAAAAACGCCATTGATTAAAGCTATTAATTTGGCGGATGAACCGGACTTCATGGAGATTTTCACGGAAGCGATGTTATTCGGGGTTGAATAATCAATTCTGATGAGCAATGATCCAGCGGAATGATCTGAAATAAAGAAATTGTTTATTGGGTTTTGTTCAATTCATCTGAACGTCTAGAAAAGCACACCAGAGGCTATGAGCTTGGCGTGTAACCAAAGAATGAGTTGTGAATAAACTAAACCAAAAATGGCACCTTAAATAAGCCTGAGTTTAGAACAAAATCGCCAAACATGATAAAAATTCCTTTTCATTTAAATAACCCTGTGTTATAATACTAACCGGTGTATTGACTACACACGCTTCCCGAGGAAAGTCAGCGGTCCCGCTCGACGGCGGGTCTGACTTCGATGAGGTTAGCGGAGGAAAAAAACCAAGAAAGGGGGTGGCTAATGTGGCTGTGATTTCCATGAAACAATTGTTGGAAGCCGGCGTGCATTTTGGTCACCAGACGAGACGTTGGAACCCGAAGATGGCTCAGTACATCTTCACCGAAAGAAATGGTATTTACATCATTGATCTGCAGAAAACCGTCAAAAAGGTCGAGGAAGCTTATGGGTTCGCTCGTTCAGTAGTTGAGAATGGCGAAACTATCCTTTTTGTCGGAACCAAAAAACAAGCTCAAGATGCAATCAAAGAGGAAGCAGAGCGTTGCGGGATGCCGTATGTTGCGCAACGTTGGTTGGGCGGAACGCTGACGAACTTTAAAACGATTCGTTCCCGAATCGACCGGTTGCGCAAGATTGAGCAAATGGAGCAGGACGGTTCTTTTGAGGCGCTTCCGAAGAAGGAAGTCTTGGAGATTCAAAAAGAACGGGTTCGTTTGGAGCGCTTCCTTTCCGGTATTCGCAACATGCATAAGCTGCCGGGCGCTATCTTCGTGGTTGATCCGCGGAAAGAACGAATTGCGGTCGCCGAAGGCAGAAAACTGGGGATTCCTCTGATCGGCATTGTGGATACGAACTGCGATCCTGATGAGATCGATTCCGTAATCCCCGGTAACGACGATGCGATTCGTGCCGTCAAGCTTTTGGCGGGCAAAATCGCCGATGCGGTGCTTGAAGCCAGGCAAGGTGAACAACTAACGGATTCCACCACGAACACCGAGACTCAAGAAGCGGCTTCCGATATTGAGTTGGTTGAAGAGGTATAAAATTTCGAAGGGTGGAAACGATAAGTTTTCCACCCTTTTTGATCAATTTCAATCTTGAACAAGGGGGAAAGATTATGGCTGATATTTCTGCCGCCGTGGTGAAAGAGTTGCGCGAACGGACCGGCGCCGGAATGATGGATTGCAAAAAGGCGTTAACCGAGACGGGCGGAGATTTGGACAAAGCGATTGAATTTTTGCGCGAGAAAGGCCTAGCGGCGGCCGCCAAGAAAGCCGGACGCATTGCTGCCGAAGGTTTGGTCAGTGCGCTCATTCGCCCCGACAAAAAAGCCGGGGTTTTGGTCGAAGTGAACTGTGAGACCGATTTTGTGGCCAAGAACCCTGATTTTCAGCAATTTGTCGCGGATATTTCTCAAGCCGTGCTTGATCATGCCCCGGCCGATTTGGAAGGCTTGGCGAGCTTGAAGACCAGCGCTGGAAAGACGGTAGCGGAGACCTTGACCGGTCTGATTGCGACCATTGGTGAAAATATGGCCGTCCGTCGTTTTGTCCGGTTTGAGTTAAATGAAAACGGCGTCATTGATTCTTACATCCATATGGGCGGCAAGATTGGCGTGCTGGTTGAAGTTGCCGTGGCCAAAGCCGCGACCTTGGCTGAACCCGATTTTGCGATTTTTATAAAGGATTTGGCAATGCAAGTGGCTGCAGCCAAGCCGGAATATATAAAGCGTGACGAAGTTCCAGCGGCCGTTTTGGAACAGGAAAAAGCCATCTATAAAGCTCAAGCCATGAACGAAGGCAAACCGGAAGCCATCGCGGAAAAGATCATGGTGGGCCGTCTCGACAAGTTCTACAAAGAGGTTTGCCTCGTTGAGCAGCTTTTCATTAAAGACACCGATAAAACCATCACCAAGCTCGTGCAGGAAATGAACGCCAAGTTCGGCGGAGAAAATATTGTCATTAAGCGTTTCGCCCGTTTTGAAAAAGGCGAGGGGATCGAAAAGCGGAAAGATGACTTCGCGACCGAGGTCATGTCGCAGATTAATGGCTAAGTGAAGAAGTGCCGGAACACGAAAGTGTTCCTTTTTTCTGTCGCTTAGCAGGATTTAATAGACAGTTCGCGAAAATATATATTGCAATGGCGGAGGTAACTACGAAAATGACGCCCAAATATAAGCGCATCGTTCTTAAACTCAGCGGGGAAGCGCTCGCCGGCGAAAAAGGATTCGGAATCGACCAGGAAGTTGTGGAAACCATTGCGCGCCAAACCAAAGAAGTTAATGACCTGGGCGTTCAAGTCGCCGTGGTGGTTGGCGGAGGCAATTTTTGGCGGGGAGCGGTAGGCAGCAATGCCGGTTTTGATCGATCGACCGCCGATTATATGGGAATGCTCGCTACGGTGATTAACTCTTTGGCATTGCAGGACGGTTTTGAAAGAATCGGCATCGCCACGCGAGTGCAAACCGCGATCGAGATGCGTCAGATTGCCGAACCGTATATCCGTCGTCGCGCCATTCGTCATCTCGAAAAGGGCCGGGTAGTAATTTTTGCTTCGGGAACGGGCAATCCCTATTTTTCGACCGATACTGCCGCAGCTCTCCGTGCGGCCGAGATCGAAGCGGAGATCATCTTGATGGCTAAAAAGGTCGACGGCGTGTATAGCGCGGATCCCAAGGTCGATCCGTTGGCGGTACGTTTTGAGGATCTAAAATTTATGGAAGTGTTGCAACAGCGTTTACGGGTGATGGATTCAACGGCGACGTCATTGTGCATGGATAACAAAATCCCCATTGTAGTTTTTAATCTTAATGAAGTAGGAAATATCCTGCGAATCGTGATGGGTGAAAAAATCGGAACCTTTGTGAGAGGGGAGGACTAATTTTGATCAAAGATTTATTAAAAGAGACTGAGAATCACATGAAGGGAGCCATCGAGGCTACAAAACGTGAATTTCAATCCATTCGGACTTCCCGCGCCAATCCCAATATTTTAGAGAAGGTTCATGTCGAGTACTATGGAACTCCGACCCCCATAAACCAGTTGGCAAACATTTCCGTACCCGATGCGCGTTCATTAGTCATTCAGCCTTGGGATAAATCAGCTTTAGGCGCGATTGAAAAAGCGATTCAAAAAGCGGACCTCGGCTTGAATCCCGTAAATGATGGAACCATAATTCGCTTGCCCATCCCGCAATTGACGGAGGAACGCCGCAAGGAACTGGTCAAAGTAATTAAGAAAGAAGCCGAAGAGAAACGGATCGCCATCCGCAACCTGCGCCGTGACACGAACGACCGGCTGAAGGCGTTGGAAAAGGATAACAAAATTACTGAAGACGAAAACAAAAAAGCCCTTGATGATGTGCAAAAACTTACTGATCGTTATATTCTTGAGGTAGATAAGTTATTGGAATTGAAAGAGAAGGAGATTATGGAAGTTTAATCTTCCCCCCCTCTTTCAGAGGGGGGTTATTTAATCTTATGAGTCTATTTGAACGATTTCGACCTCAAAAAGCTGTTCAGCAGCAAATACTGAATTACCCGAAACATGTCGCAATTATCATGGACGGGAACGGCCGCTGGGCCCAAAAACGCGGTTTGCCGCGTTCGGCAGGACATCGCGCCGGAATGGAAAGAGTCCGGGAGGCAATCGACGTTTGTCTGGAATATCAAATTCCCTACCTCACGCTCTATGCTTTTTCGACGGAGAATTGGAAAAGGCCAAACGAAGAAGTCCATTTTTTAATGGATCTTTTTTTGCAAGCATTGGAAAATGAAGTTCAAGCAATGCATCAAAAGGGCGTAAAGATCTGTTTTATCGGATTGCGGGAAGGTTTGCACCCCTCGTTAGTTTCGTACATGGAAAAAACGGAAAGCCTCACAACTGACAATCAACGGCTTCACCTCAATGTTGCCCTGAATTATGGCGGCCGCTCGGAAATAGTATCCGCTGTGAAACGAATGATTTCCCATGTTAATCAGGTCAATATGCCGCTCGAGGAAATTACGGAGGCCGAATTCGCCAAGTTCCTGTTCACTGCGGGCCAGCCCGATCCCGATCTGTTGATCAAGCCTGGCGGAGAATATCGCCTCAGTAATTTTTTGATATGGCAATTGGCGTATGCTGAATTTTACTTTTCGGCTACTTATTGGCCGGATTTTAGAAAAGATGAGTTTTTAAAAGCTTTCGCTTTTTATAGCGGTCGTGAGCGACGCTTCGGCGGGATTAAGGGAGGCGAATCTAAGGCATGATTCAAAGGATAATTTGGGGCACGGGTGGCGCATTTTTGCTTTTCGGCCTGATTTGGGCTGGGCAGATTTATTACACCTTGGCCATCGGTGTATTAGTTGTTTTGGCGGTTTTGGAATATGCCGATTTGCTGAAACGCCAAAATTTTCGTCCCCAAACCGAAGTCATGCTCTTTATTTCATTGGCGCTGCTGGCCCTGGTCCATGTTACTGCCAATCGTTACGGACCCGATCCCCAGGAATCCCTCCGGATCTGTGAGCGCCTCCTGACCATTGGTTTGATCGTTGCTTTCGTTATCAATTTTTTCATTGAATTATTACGGGGTGACCCGGAGAACGGTCTGGTCAACGCGGCGATCAATCTTTTTGGAACGGTCTATATCGGGTTTATGTTCGCATATATCTTATTATTGAGATTTATCCCGGGCAGTGACGGGTTGTTGTTTACTTTGTTTACCGTGCTGGTTACTTGGGCCAATGACACCGCTGCTTATTTTGTGGGGATCAACTTCGGCAAACACAAGTTGTCACCGCGCATCAGTCCGAAAAAAAGCGTGGAAGGCTCCATTGGGGGAATTATCGGGGGAATCGCGGCTTCCTTACTTATTGCCGCTATTTCGCATCGGTCTTTCTTACAGCTGATGATTATGGGAATTCTGGTAGTCATCGCCGGTCAGTTCGGCGATTTGATTGAGTCAATCATCAAGCGGAATGCGGGAGTTAAAGATTCCGGCTCGTTCATGCCTGGCCACGGCGGAGTTCTCGATCGTTTCGACAGCCTTCTAATTGCCGGGCCGCTGGTTTATTACTTGGTCACCTATAGCAAGCCATATTTCTAAGTGGTGAGATCGGGTGTCACAGGAATTAAGAACGGTTATCTGGATAATCGTGGTGGGCTCCCTTTTAATCTTAGGGTTTCGCTATTTATTTCCGGTTTTTGCGCCGTTTTGCATCGGATTGTTGTTGGCTTGCTGGGTTGATCCTTTGGTTACATCATGCGAAGCCCGCTTTAAAATCCAAAGAGGGTTCATTATCGGCACCATTTTATCGGGTTTCACCCTGGTTATCCTGGCTGTGGTCGTTTTGACTGTTTTTGCTTTATATCAAGAAGCAGTTCAATTCTTACCGAAAATCCCGGCCTTTGTTAATCAGTTGAATTTGTCAATTATCGCTTGGATTCAAGATTTGGTTCGCTTTTTCAAATTGAATCAGATCGAATTTCAAATTTTTTCCCCGATTCCGGAATCATTCAACCATATTTTTCGTTCTTTTTTGATATGGGTGATGCAGCTTCTGCCGGGATTGCCGCAGATTTTTATGGCAGTCGCTTTGGGTGGGATTACGGCTTATTTTTTAAGTCGCGATAAAAAAAAGATTAGCCGAGGGTTTTATAGGATATTTCCATCCAAATGGTCGCCGGTGCTGGCAGAGCTTAAACATGATCTATTGGATACGATCGCTAAGTACTTACGCGCGGAACTCAGTCTGGCAGTTATTACGGGTGTATTGACGGCATTGGGGCTGAAAATTATCGGTATTCCCGGTGCTTTTATTTATGGAATACTGGCTGGATTGCTCGATTTCATTCCGGTGCTGGGACCGGGACTGATCTTTTTTCCGCTGGCTTTTATCAATTTGCTTTTTGGGCGTTATCCCTATGTGACTTTTTTCTTACTGTTATATGTACTGATCCTTTTGACCCGTCAATTGCTTGAGATCCGGTTGGTCGGGGATAATTTGCATGTTCACCCGCTGCTGGCTCTGTTGATTATGTATATCGGGATGAAATTTTATGGTTTTGCCGGAATTTTTTACGGTCCGCTCATTTTAATTATTTTACGTTCGGTTTACCGGGCTTTGACGGTTCATTCGAAACTAATCAATACTGATAAACCCGGCAATATTTATCGATTGCGGATTTAGCTCGATTCGTTAAAAGCGTTGTGATAAACTTCGTTCGGAGGGCGGGAGTTTTCACAAAAGCTCAGAAAAGCAAATAATAAAGTCATTTAAAATCTTTAAGCGATTTTTCGATTTTAAAAGACTTTATCACATAGCTTTAGAATCAATCTTTATGGAGTACATTGATGAAGCGTCTAGCTGTTTTAGGTTCTACTGGTTCTATTGGACGACAGGCTCTTGAAGTGGTTGATGCGGCTCCTGATCATTTTGCGATTAGCGCTTTGGCGGCAGGTTCCAATCTGGAACTTTTAGTCGCTCAAGCCAAACGCTATCGCCCCCAATATGTGGTGATCGGACAACCTGACCGCTACAGCGAATTAGCGGAATGTCTCGCAGGCACCGGAATCTGGGTATTGGCCGGAATCGAAGGCCTGACCGCGGTCGCCGCAGCGCCGGAAGTGGATATGGTTTTAACGGCCGTTGTCGGCTCGATTGGGATCCGGCCGACTTTGGCCGCTATCGCGGCCGGCAAAACGATTGCCTTAGCGAACAAAGAAACTTTGGTTGCAGCCGGAGCGCTCATTATGTCCGCCGCTGCAACCAGCGGAGTATCCATTTATCCGGTCGACAGCGAACACAGTGCGATTTTTCAATGCTTGGAGGGACGGCCCGCCCGGCAGATTCAGCGTTTGTTACTAACCGCTTCCGGCGGACCCTTCCGGAATTATCAACCGGAGGAATT
Organism: Bacillota bacterium; assembly: GCA_023400055.1. GTDB lineage: Bacteria > Bacillota > UBA4882 > UBA8346 > UBA8346 > Hydrogenispora. The sequence goes on along the minus strand of JAEXFN010000020.1, from coordinate 277,751 downwards.
GGCCGGCGTTACGGTGGAACAGGCCCTCAACCACCCCAATTGGTCGATGGGCGGTAAGATTACTATCGATTCGGCCACCATGTTCAATAAAGGGCTGGAAGTTATCGAAGCGCACTGGCTGTTCAATGTACCGTTCGACCGTATTAACGTCGTGATTCACCCGGAAAGCGTCATTCATTCGATGGTAGAGTTAGTCGACGGTTCGACCATCGCCCAATTGGGACCGTGCGACATGCGGTTGCCCATTCAACTGGCGATGACCTATCCGGAACGGTTGCCCAATCCTTTTCCGAAACTTGATCTTTTAACGGGTGCCCAACTGAATTTCTACCCGGTGAACTCCGACTTGTTTCCCGCTGTGGGCTTGGCGTATACGGCGGGTCGCGCCGGAGGCAGTTTACCGGCGGCATTAAACGCCGCCAATGAGGCTGCGGTAGGAGCCTTCCAGCAAGGTCGGCTCAACTTTACCGGGATTGCCCGTATTGTTTCCGAAGTGATGGGGTACCATCAAAAAGAAGCTTTTTCCCAAAAACCAGATTTGGATGAGATCTTGGCCGTTGATGAGTGGGCGCGCCGGATGGCCGGCGATTTAATCGCGAAAGGAAGGTAGAGTTCATGCCATACAATATTTTTAACGCCGCTTGGATCGTCGTGTTACTCTTGAGCTTTCTGGTGGTTGTACATGAATTCGGCCATTTTATTACCGCTCGTTTTTTTGGCGTGAAAGTTTATGAGTTTGCGGTTGGTTTCGGGCCGCTCATCGGGAAATTTACCCATAACGGCATCCAATATTCGTTCCGTTGGATCTTGCTCGGCGGTTTTTGTAAGATTGCGGGCATGGATATGGCGTTAGAAGGCGAATCCGACGAAGAACCACTCCGGAAAGAGGAGTCCTTTCAGTATCAGGCGCTTTGGAAAAAGATTTGTATCATTGCCGCCGGGCCGGTCTTCAACTTGTTCTTGGCAATTATTATGCTCTTCGTTACATCGGCTTTTATCGGCCTGCCCAGTAAATTCAACAGTTTTAGTTCAGTGGTGGAGCAAGCGATTCCCGGCACACCGGCCTTCGATTCCGGCATCAAACCGGGCGATAAAATCGTGGCCATCAATGGGAATCCGATCAAAGATTGGCGGGACATCTCAAAATATGTTCAGCAATACGGCGCCCAACCTTTGACCATCAAGATTCTGCGCAACCAATCGGTAATCGTCAAACAAATCACTCCGATGCCGAATCCGGTTGGCAAGGGATACTTCATTGGTATCAACGCGGTTCCCGTTTATGAACGCGCTTCGCTTAAAGAAGCCGTTAAAATCGCATTTACTTATCCGGCCGCTTTCATCCAAGGTTATATCAAGACCTTCGCCTTGATGTTCCGCGGCAAAGTGGAAGGGAGATTTATGGGTCCCATCGGAATGGTGGCTGTCGTCGAACAGATGATGCGGATCCATCCTTATAATATAATGTCGTTTGCGATTCAGATCAGCCTGTTCCTTTTCCTGTTTAATCTGCTGCCGTTACCGTTGCCGCTATTGGATGGCGGTTGGATCGTCATCTTGCTTTTGGAACGGATCTTCCGTAAAGAGTTTTCGGGAGAACAGAAAGCTTTTGCCCAGATGATTGGGTTGGTCGCGGTGGTCATCCTTGGGCTGTGGATCGCTTACGGCGACGTAATCAACAGTTTTCGTAGATTCTTTGGAGGATGAGTATGCCGAAACCCAAAAAAATCTGGGCCGATCCCAGCCGGGAGGGCCGCAGTACCGGCCCCAAGGGCGAACGTTTCTGTTCGCGTTGTGGCAATTCGATCCGGACCGCCCGGATTTTAAAAACCCATAATTTATGCGAGTTTTGCGTGAAAGAATTGACCAGCAAGCGCGACGGCATATGGAGCTGCCGTTCCTGTGGAAAAATTGCGCCCAGCGAGCTAAAAGAACACCACGGGTATTGCAATCAATGCGTCTGTACGGCTTGTGGCCGACACGATTCTTTTGTACGTAAAACCGGACTTTGCATGGAATGTTCGAAGAAAATGGGCGATTTCTGCCGGATTTGCGGCAAGGAAGCTTCGGCCCAGGTGCGCCAAAATCGTGGTTTATGCGATGCGTGTGCTAAAAAACGCTAAGCGACTGTCGAAAGACAGTTTTTTTCATTGAATGAGGCCAATTCAGTGGTTACCCCGCTGTGGAAACAGTTATTGAATGATAACCTCAGTAGGGTTGATTTGAGAAACTGAAAACGGGTTCTCGATTGTCAGCAGTTTTTTGAAAAAGTTTGCTTAACATCAATCTTTTTCAATGATATAATCGTAAAGAGAAAAATGGAAGGCAGAGTTATGGCGATTCGACGACTTACCCGAGAAGTCCGGATCGGCGCTACCGTCATCGGCGGGCAGCATCCGATTCCGGTGCAATCGATGACCAATACCGATACCCGGGACCTTCAGGCCACGCTGAATCAGATCCAACGTTTGGCGGATTCCGGCTGTGAGATTATCCGGGTGGCAGTTCCCGACGCGGAGGCTGCCGCCAATCTGTCAGCTTTGGTCCGGGCCATTGCCATTCCGCTGGTGGCCGATATCCATTTCGATTATCGCTTGGCGTTGACCGCTATCGAAGCCGGCGTTGCCAAGCTGCGGATCAATCCCGGCAACATCGGCGGCCGCGACCGAGTCCGGCTTTTGGCCGCCAAAGCGAAAGAACGGGGCGTTCCGATCCGGATCGGAGTGAATGCCGGTTCCCTGGAACGGGAACTGCTGGATAAATACCACAGTCCGACGCCTCAGGCAATGGTCGAAAGCGCCTTAAATCACATCCGGCTTTTGGAAGCGGAGAACTTTAGCGATATCGTGGTTTCCTTGAAAGCCTCCTCGGTGCCTCATACCCTCGCAGCCTACCGACTGCTGGCCGAGAAATGCGATTATCCGTTTCATACCGGGATCACCGAGGCGGGCACCTGGTTTAAGGGATCGATCCGTTCCGCGGTGGGATTGGGGATTTTGTTGGCCGAGGGCCTCGGCGATACGATCCGAGTCTCGTTGACCGGCGATCCGCTCCGTGAGGTGGAAGTGGGCAAGGAAATCCTGCAATGCATGGGATTGCGCGACTTCGGCGCGGCGGTGGTTTCCTGTCCGACCTGCGGCCGTTGCCAGGTAAATCTCGAGCCGTTGGCGGAAAAAGTGGAGGCGCTGGTTGCGGGGATAAAAGCGCCATTACGAATCGCCGTGATGGGCTGCGCCGTCAATGGGCCGGGCGAAGCCAGAGAAGCCGATCTGGGCGTCGCCTGCGGCAAAGGGGAAGGATTAATCTTCCGGCGCGGCGAAATCGTCAAAAAAGTACCGGAGACGGAGATCATCGCCGCTTTACAGGAAGAGCTGAAACGATTTCTCGAACATAACTCAACTTTGGCAGAGGAAAAAGTTGTCGAGAGCATGGATACATAAGCATTGCTTAAAATGAAATTTCGAGCCGAAAATTGTTTTTTCGAGCGACAAATTGTAATTCCGATCCATAGAAATAAAATATCGATCCGGAGAATTAATTTTTCCATGATGAAAAACGGTTTTTTGATCATGGAAAATAAAAATTCGCTCCGGATAAATGATTTTTCGATCATGAGAATTGCAATTTCGATCTCTGAAAGTAATTTTTCGATCATGAGAAATAATTTTCCGATCTGAATAAATGAAAAATCGTTCACAATTATTAAATTATTGGCCATTAAAATCGAAATTTGAGCCGGAATAATTTTTCAATGGGTTTGGACTTAACTTGGACCGATGGGTCGGCTCCAATTTCTGTTTTAGAAAAACCTTGGCGCTTCAGCCTTTCGCTTATTTTTTGCGTTGCGAAAGGTGAGTAAAATAAGAATAAGAATGAAGAGAGAATTACGGGGGTATCTGGATGAGACAGTCAAAACTATTTGCGCCGACTTTACGGGAGACGCCGGCCGAGGCGGAGATCGTCAGCCATCAATTGATGCTGCGGGCCGGGATGATCCGCAAATCAGCAGCGGGTATGTATACTTATCTGCCGTTGGCGCAACGGGTGATCGCCAAAATTGCCAGGATCGTCCGGGAAGAGATGGAACGGGAAGACGGACAGGAGTTGGCGCTGCCCATCGTGCAACCGGCGGAGATCTGGAAAGAGAGCGGACGCTGGGACATTTATGGCGATGAGATGTTTCGTCTGGTAGACCGGCATAAACGGGAATTTTGTCTGGGTCCGACGCACGAGGAGATCATCACCACGGTGGTGAAAAGCGAAGTCCGGTCTTATCGCGATCTTCCCCTGCGGCTTTATCAGATTCAAAATAAATATCGGGATGAGATCCGGCCCCGTTTTGGTTTGATGCGCGGCAGAGAGTTCATCATGAAGGATCTGTATTCGTTTGATCTGGATGAGGCCGGCCTCGAGGAAAGTTATCAGGCGATGTATCGCGCTTACACCCGGGTATTTACCAGGTGCGGCTTGCAATTCCGGCCGGTGGAAGCCGATTCCGGGGCCATCGGCGGCAATGTCAGCCAAGAGTTCATGGTCTTGGCCGAAGCCGGAGAAGCCCTGATCCTTTACTGCGACACCTGCAATTATGCGGCCAATATCGAAAAGGCGGTTTCCGAAGTTCCCGCAGCCGGCGCTGGCGCGCCGGCCCCCTTGGAATTGGTGGAGACGCCCGGTCAAAAAACCATCGATGAGGTATCCGCTTTTCTGAAAGTGGCGCCCGAGCAGACGGTAAAGACCCTCTTTTACGGAACCGGCGATGGTTACATCGCGGTACTGGTGCGCGGTTGCGACCAGGTTAATGAGATTAAGCTATATAACAGTCTGGGCGGCAAGAAGCTTTATCTGGCGCCTCCCGAAGAATTGCACGCGGTGCACGGTTTGCCGGTGGGTTATGTCGGGCCGGTGGGTCTGGATGAAAAAATTACGGTCTATGCCGACAATCTGGTGCAAGAATTGCACCAAGTGGTCGTCGGGGCCAACCGGGAAGGTTACCATTACCGGAATGCCGAGCCGGAACGGGACTTTAAAAAGGTCATGTATCGCGATCTCCGGACCGCCAACCCCGGCGAGGAATGCCCGCGTTGCCACGGCCATCTGCAACAGGTCCGGGGAATCGAGGCCGGCCAAATCTTCAAATTGGGTGTCAAATACAGCAAAGCGTTGGGCGCGACCTACCTCGATGAGAAAGGCCAAAGCCAGCTGATGGTGATGGGATGTTACGGAATCGGAGTCAGCCGGACCATGGCTGCCGCCATTGAGCAGAACTATGACGCCAACGGCATCAAATGGCCGATGGCTATCGCGCCGTACCAGGCGCACATTGTCGCGGTAAGCGCCGATCAGCTCCAGGTGGCCACGGAACTTTACGAACAGCTTAACGCGGCGGGGATCGAGGCATTGCTCGATGATCGCAACGAACGGCCCGGTGTGAAATTTAAAGATGCCGATCTGATTGGAATTCCGCTGCGGATCACGGTTGGGCCAAAAGGCCTGGCCCAGGGCGAAGTGGAAGTCAAATACCGCCAGACCGGAGCCGAGGAGCGGTGGCCGTTGGCCGAAGTCGCTGCCAATGCGGCTGCTTTCATCCAGCAGTGTCTGCGCGAAAACCGCTAAGGGTCGATAAAGTTATATTGGGGAGCAAGCAAGGAATGTCCGAACAATATTTGATAAAACCGGATAACCGCTCATTAAAAGTGTTTAGGGGGATTGAAGAAGTCCCCTTTTCGTTTCCGATCGCCGCGATTCTGGAAGAGGGCATGATTCAGGAGATTCTGGTGAACACCAAGGAATCCTCCTGGTCGATTACGTTATTTTTAAACCAGGCGTTAACCCCGGCTCAGATTGCCGAATTGGAAAATGCCTTGCAAGCATTGGTGCTTGGCATCTCCAAAGTTAAAATAAAGGCCGTTTGTCCGGAAAATTTGCCGGTTCTTCGCGAGCGGCTGGAACGGAATTGGAACCGTTTCAGTACCGCGGCAACGGCCAAATTCCCCGGAATGAACGGTTGGCTGGTCGAGGCCAAGTACCGCCTGTTAAGTGACAATCTCCTCGAAGTCCAGGTCCGGAACGAAGCGGGCGTGGCCTATCTGAGCCGCCACCAGGAAGAATTGGCTGAGCTGCTCCAGGAGTTTATTTTCGGAAAATTGCGGCTGGAATTCGTGGTCGGCGATTTCGAAGAGCAGATTCTGACCACCCAAAATCAGATGGAACAAGAAGAAGCCGAGGCGATCCAGGCTTTGCTCAAATCGGCTCCTCCGGCGCAGGAAAAAACGGTTTCGAGCGGGAAATCCGGCGGCGGTTCCGAGATCTATGGCAAGAAAATCAATGCCCAGCCTGTCCCCATCAATCAACTGACCGAAGAGCAGGAAGGCGCGGTCATCCGGGGCGAGGTCTTCCGCTGGGAAGTCAAGGTTTCGAAAACCGGCAAAAAGTTCTACCTCGGCGATGTCACCGATTACAGCGATTCGCTCAGTTTCAAGATTTTCCCGCGGGGCGAACATCAGCTTGAGGAAGCCATGAAGGAAGGCGCCTGGGTAACGATCCGGGGTAACCTGCAATATGATCCCTATTCCAAAGAGCTCAATCTGATGGTTTCCGACATCAACCGGGCCGAACCGGTCAAACGGTTGGATCTGGCACCGGAAAAACGGATCGAATTGCATCTGCATACCAAGATGAGCGCCATGGATGCCACGGCGGAAGCTACCGCCGCGGTGAAACTGGCCGCCGAATGGGGGCATCCGGCGATCGCCATCACCGATCACGGTGTGGTTCAAGCTTATCCTGACGCGTATCAAGCCGGCAAGAAAGCCGGAATCAAAGTGATTTACGGTTTGGAAGGCTATCTGGTCAATGACGGCACACCGATTGTAATTGACGCCGCCGCGACCGCCACCATTGCCGAAAGTACGCTGGTCGTCTTCGATCTGGAAACGACCGGTTTCAATCCCCGGAAAGAAGATCTGCTGGAAATCGGAGCCGTCAAGCTGGAGAACGGTCAGATCGTCGGGGAATTCCACCGGATGATTAAACCCGGCAAGGAGATCTCGGCCGAGATTCAAAAGTTGACCGGGATCACCCCGGAGATGGTGGAAAATGCCCCGGACCCCGCCACGGTGTTGACCGAGTTTATGCAATTCGCCGCCGGCGCGGTGCTGGTCGCCCATAATGCCCAATTCGACGTCGGTTTCATCAAAGCCAAATGCCAGAAATTTTTCGACCAAAAGATTGCTCCGCCATATTTAGATACGCTAACCCTGGCCCGCTCAGTCTGGCCGAATTTAAAGAGTTACCGCCTGAATAATCTGGCGAAAGAGCTCGGCCTGGAACTGGTCAATCATCACCGGGCGGTGGACGATGCCGCCTGCGCCGCCGGAATTTTCTTGAAAGCGCTGGAGAAAGTGGCGGACCGCGGCTTTCAGACGTTGAACGATCTGAATGTTTTGATCAAAGAAGGGAGCGTCGACCATCTCAAGACCTACCATATCGTGATCCTGGTCAAAACGCAGGTGGGTTTGAAAAACCTTTACCGGTTGGTATCCGACTCCCATGTGCAATATTTTCACCGCCATCCGCGGATTCCCCGCTCCCGGCTGGTCGAACTCAGGGAAGGCTTGCTGTTGGGGACGGCCTGCGAAGCCGGCGAGTTCTACCAGGCGATGTTGGACGGCGCCGCCGAAGAGCAATTGCTGGAGATGGCCGACTTCTATGATTATCTGGAGATTCAGCCACTGGCTAACAATCAATTTCTGATCGATTCCGGACGGGTGGCCTCCGCGGCGGAACTGCAGGAGAACAACCGCCGGATCTGCCAGATCGCCCAACAGTTGGGCAAGCCGGTGGTGGCCACCTGCGACGCCCATTTTCTCAATCCCCACGAGGAGATTTACCGGCGGATCTTATTGATGGGCCAAGGTTTTGAAGACGCCGATAAAAAGACGCCACTCTACTTCCGGACCACCGATGAGATGCTCGCCGAGTTCGCTTATCTCGGACCGGAACTGGCGGAAACCGTGGTCATCAAGAACCCGCGACTGATCCTGGAACAGATTGGGGATGTCCGACCGATCGTCGAAGAATTCCATCCGCCGATCATCGACGGTGCCGATCAGGAGATCCGGGAGATGTCTTACCGGCGGGCCAAGGAACTTTATGGGGATCCGCTGCCGAAACTGGTCGAGGATCGCTTGGAATGGGAACTCAAGAGCATCATCGGCCACGGCTACGCGGTCTTGTATCTGATCGCCCAGAAACTGGTCAAGAAGTCGTTGGACGATAACTACCTGGTCGGTTCGCGGGGATCAGTCGGATCGTCGTTTGTGGCGACAATGTGCAAGATCACCGAGGTCAACCCGTTACAAGCCCACTACCGTTGCCCCGACTGCCTTTACAGCGAGTTTATGGAGACCGGTTCCATCGGTTCCGGTTACGATCTGCCGCCGAAGAATTGTCCCCGTTGCGGCCAGGCCATGATCCGCGACGGTCAGGATATCCCGTTCGCTACCTTCATGGGCTTTGAAGGCGATAAAGAGCCGGATATCGACTTGAATTTCTCCGGCGAATACCAGTCCACCGTGCATCATTATACCGAGGAGCTCTTCGGCAAGGGTTACGTTTTCCGGGCCGGAACCATTACCGGCCTCGCCGAAAAGATGGCCTTCGGATTTGTCAAAGGGTATATGGAGGATAAAGGGATCCGGCTGCGCCAGGCGGAGATCAACCGGCTGGTCAAAGGCTGCACCGGGGTCCGGCGTTCCACCGGTCAGCATCCCGGCGGCATGGTGGTGGTGCCGCGCAATGAGGAGATTTACCGTTTTACGCCGATTCAGTATCCGGCCAACGATAAGAACGCGGAATGGATCACGACCCATTTTGATTTCCATGGTGCCTTGGAAGGCCGGCTGGTCAAACTGGATATTCTGGGCCACGATGATCCGACGGTCATCCGCATGCTACAGGATCTGACCGGCATCGATCCCAAGTCGGTGACCATGGGCGATCCGGAGGTCATGCGCATCTTTACTTCGGTCGAACCGTTGGGGTTGACCCCCGAGCAGCTCGGCTTCGATCTGGGAACTTTGGGGATTCCTGAGTTCGGCACCGGTTTTGTCCGGCAGATGCTGACCGACACCAAACCGATCACGTTTTCGGAGCTGATCTATATCTCCGGTCTGTCGCACGGCACCAACGTCTGGCTGGGCAACGCTCAGGAGCTGATCAAATCGGGCAAGGCCAAACTGTCCGAGGTCATCTCGACCCGGGACGATATCATGAACTACTTGCTCTATAAAAAGCTGCCGCCCAAATCGGCCTTTAAGATCATGGAGAAGGTCCGCAAAGGCCGGGGCCTGGAACCCGATGATATCAAGCTGATGAAGGAGCATCAGGTGCCCGACTGGTATATCGATTCCTGCCTGAAGATCAAATACATGTTCCCGAAGGCGCATGCCGTGGCCTATGTAATGATGGCCTTCCGGATCGCCTATTTCAAGGTCAAGTACCCGGATGCCTATTATGCCACCTATTTCAGCGTCCGGGCCGACGAGTTCGACGCCGATATCGTGGTCCACGGCGAAGCGGCGGTTCGCAGCGCCCTGGAAGATATCCGCGCCAAGGGCAACGACGCCACCCAGAAAGAGAAGAACCTGGAGACGATCCTGGAGATGGTCCTGGAAGCGCTTCTGCGGGGGATCAAGTTCCTCCGGGTGGATATCTACCATTCCCACCCGCACAAGTTCCAGATCACTCCCGAAGGGCTGTTGCCGCCGCTCGCCGCCTTGCAGGGTCTGGGCGACAATGCCGCCAGCTATATTGCGGCTGCCCGGGAGGAAGGGGAATTCCGTTCCATTGAGGATCTGAAGAGCCGGGCCCGGCTGACTTCGGCGGTGATCGAAGTGCTCCAGAAGCACGGCTGCCTAAAAGGAATGTCGGAAACGGATCAGTTGGAGTTGTTCAGTTTTTAATATAAGCAATCGAGTTGTTCTCGAAAAACCACCTCTTTTCTTTAAGGGGTGGTTTTGCATTTTAGCAAGAAGTCGATTCCCATTGAGCCACTAAATCAGTTCACTTAGTTATTGAAAATGTTCACACAGTTACTGCACATGCTATTTTAGTTACTGTTCGTCCTCGTTTGGGCACTGAATATGCTTGCGCAGTTATTGTATATGGTCCTGCAGCAACTGAAGATGCTTATTCAGTAATTGAATAAGCATCTTCAGTTGCTGCGGATGGTCATTGAGCTACTGAACATGTTCTTTTGGATCCAGAAATCCTGGCAGGGGAAATCAAACTGTAAGCGAAAAAGATCCGATGGATGTACCATTGGTGGGAAGTTCAGTAATTCATATAATTCTTTAGGAGCTTTTTAATGAAAAAACTTGATTGCATGGGCGATTTTTGTCCGATACCTACCTTAAAGACCATCACTCAGATCCGATTGCTGGAAGAGAGCGAAATTCTGCAGATAATGGTCGATCATAGTTGCGCAGTCGAGAACATTAAGGCGGCTGTACAGAATCAAGTCCGACGTTTGGAGGTTCAAGAGGTGGATAACGGGATCTGGCGGATTACCATCGAAAAATGACCCGCTTAACAGAAGCTCTTACCGCTGTCCGATTTGATGAAATCGATTAATTGCCGGTTATATTCGGTAAGATTTTCATTTTTCCGCCAAACCATCGAGAAAGTAATTTCAAAGGTGGCCTTATTAATTGCGACTCTTTGCAAATCTCCCGAATACAATTCTTTTTTGATGGCGAGGTACGGGAGAAAAGAAAGCCCGTGGCCGGAAATGACAGCTGATTTGACACTTTCGATGCCATCCAATTCTAAAAAAGGTTTCAGGCTGACGCTGTCCAACTGATAGCGGGCCAGGCATTTTCTTAGTGAACGGCGGATATCACAGTCCTGCGGAGTTAAAACCAGTGGTAAATGGGAAAGATCAGCCATGTCCACCGTCGTATTTGGATAATTCGACGACGCGACCAAGATCAGCTCCGAACGAAGCACCAGATGACTTTCTAAATCGGGAGCATTGGGATTTCCTTCCAAGAACCCGCTTTGAAGACTATGATTTCGTAACTCAGTGATTATTGTTTCGGAGGATAAGCTCTGAACAGATACCCGAATCTGCGGGAATATTTGTTTAAATAAAAAAAGAGCGCATGGAAGAGCATATTGCCCGATAGCAGGACAAGTGCCGACTTGTAAAGAGGGATATTCGGAAGCTGCCACGGCTCTCAAGTCTTGTTGCAGATTATCCCACAGCGTCAAGAAGCTTTGTGCGTAAGAAAAAAATACTTTGCCATACTCTGTGAGCTGTACGCCCCGGTTGCTCCGATTCAGCAGTTGATGTCCAAGCGATGCCTCCAGGCTTTGGATTTGCATGCTCACCGCAGGCTGCGTCAGATGAAGATTATCAGCGGCTTTGGAGATACTTGAAGCTCGGACGGTTTCAATAAAGGCTTTCAAATTCGAAATATTCATCAGTACCCTACCCTCCTTCGTAATATAAAAATTCTTGTTAATAATTTGCAATCCTCCATTCAAGATGGAATAAGTTTTCAAACTTTTTATTAGTTTGTAAATCAAAAGAAAGATTTATATTCCATAACAAAGTCTTATGATTCCTATCACAGGATTACGCTGTATAATGAGATTGAACAAGTTTGTGAAAAAGAGAACAAAAGGAGGGAGGAATTACCAGTGGAAATCCAGAAAACAAGCGAAACTGCAGTACGACGAAGCCCCAGAAAACGACGGAATCAGCTTCCGATCGCAGCTGTGATTTTATTATTGGTGATTGTTTTGGCGGTTCTTTTCGGACAGGTTTCATCCAAACTGGCTGTAGCCTGGATTTTCGGAATTGCTTTTGGAGTGGTGTTACAAAAAAGTCGTTTCTGTTTCACCGCTGCATTTCGCGATCCGGTTTTGACCGGTGGAACTTCATTATCCAAGGCAGTGCTGACTACGATCGCGATTGCTCTGGTTGGCTTCGCGGCGATTCAATTGTTGGCGTTACAGAATGGCAGGGGGATCCCCGGCGCGATCAATCCGGCCGGTTTTAACGTGGTAATTGGGGCAACGATGTTTGGAATGGGCGCTGTAATCTCCGGAGGTTGCGCCTCGGGAACGCTTATGCGCTTTGGCGAGGGCTTTATGATGCAATGGCTCTCTTTGATTTTTTTTGTCGTCGGAAGTTTATGGGGCGCTCATGATTTCGGCTGGTGGCAAAAGGCGGTAATCGATGCTTCGCCCAAGGTTCATCTACCTTCGGTGCTCGGCTGGCCGGCCGCACTCATTTTGCAATTGGCGGTTTTAGGCGGATTATATTTTTTGGCCGATCAGTGGGGAAAAAAACGAAGCAATGCGTAAGTTCGCAATGTTTTATAAGCTATAGCTTTTTGGACGGATTATTAATTCAATAAGGAGTGTAAGAAATGGCAGAATATCGTTTGGATTGTTTGGGAGAGGCTTGCCCGGTTCCATTGTTAAAGACCCAAAAAAAAATGGCTGAGCTGACAGTGGGCGATGTATTGGTGGTTGAGATCGATCATAGCTGCGCCATGAAGAATGTTCCGGAATGGGCCAGAAAAGAAGGGCATCCGGTAGAGATCGAAGAAGTCGGGGACGGAGAATGGGAAATTTATATCGAAAAAGCGAAATGAGGGTTGAAAATGAGCCTGCAGGAGAGTAAGTTATTCAAAGCAGTCATCAAAGAACCTTGGTCGTATACCACCGGTGCGATTTTGCTCGCCGTTTTAAACATCGCCCTTTTCGCTATATCCAAAGCACCATGGGGAGTTACCACCGCTTTTTCGTATTGGGGCGGCTGGCTGGCCAAAGCCTTTGGCATTCCCATCGAAAAGTGGTTTTATTTTGCCGAACTGCACCGGCAAGCTTTAAAACTGTCTTTTTTCACCCATGAGGGATCGTTAATGAACCTCGGCATCATTATAGGAGCTTTGCTTGCGGCGCTCGCGGCTTCCCAATTTAAAATCAAAAAAATCAAGTCGGTAGCCCAGGTGATCGCGGCGATTTGCGGCGGTTTGCTCATGGGGTACGGGGCTCGTCTGGCGTTTGGCTGTAATATCGGTTCTTTGTTTAGCGGTATTGCATCATCATCGTTACATGGCTGGCTCTTCTTGATCTTTATGTTTGTCGGCGCCTGGATCGGGAGCAAATTGCTGGTCAAGTATTTCATGTGACGGAGGCTCTTTCATGGAAAAAAAGATTTTTGAGTATGATGTGGTGATTATTGGCGGCGGATCTGCCGGGCTTACTGCCGGAATATATTGCGGTCGTGCCCGCCTCAAGACCTTATTGATTGAAAAATCTTTGGTGGGCGGTTTAGCGACTTATACCAGTGAGATCGAGAATTTTCCCGGGTTTCCGGAGCCGATCGCCGGGTTGGCGTTGATGCAGCTCTTTGAAAAACAGGCCAAACGGTTGGGAGTCGAATTCAAGCTCACCGACGTCAAAGGAATCCAGGTAATGGACGATGGAACCAAGCTGGTGGAGACTTTCCGGGCGTTTTATAAAACCAAAGCAGTGATTATCGCCACCGGAGGCAAACCCAGGTTGACAGGAGCCCGTAATGAAGAGAATTTTCTTTATGACAAGGGCATCTCCTTCTGCGCTACCTGCGATGCGGCTTATTACACCGATAAAGTGGTTTTGATGGTGGGTAGCGGTGATGCCGCCATAGAAGAGGGAATGTTTCTGACCAAATTCGCCAAAAAAGTGTTCGTCTCCGTAATTCATGATCAAGGAATTTTGGATGCGAACAAAGTTGCCCAGGAGCAAGCATTCGCCAACCCCAAAATGGAGTTTATCTGGAATACGATGGTCGACGAATTTGTCGGCGAAGAGCGGTTGAGCCAGGTCAACTTGAAGAACAGCAAAACAGGGGAGAGCATTCCGGTCCCGGTCGATGGGTGCTTCTTATTCATCGGTTACCTGCCGAACACCGAGATTTTCAATGGTTTGATTGCCTTAAATGACCGAGGCTACATTAAAACCAATGAATTGATGGAAACCAACGTGGAAGGAATATACGCAGTTGGCGATGTCCGGGAGAAGTGCTTACGCCAAGTTTCGACAGCGGTAAGCGATGGAGCGGTGGCGGCGGTGGCAGCGGAACGTTATCTGGCGGAGGCGGAATATTTTCAGCAATTGTTGCAGGCGGATCGTCCTTCGCTATTTTACGTTTGGGAACCCACCAATGAACAATGCCGTTGCTTGCTGCCGATTATCGAGGAATTGAATTGTAAATACGGTTCGAAAATTAATGTTACCAAGATTGATGTTTACAAGTCCTCGTCTTTAATTAATAAAATATGTAAAGAAGCACCGGAAAAGTTTCCGGCAGTTGTTTTGGTGAAGCGAGGAGCGCCGGCTGAGGTTATTTCCGAAAATATTACGCCAGAATTTTTGGATTGTTGCGCACAAAAGTTGGCTGTATAAAAGCAAAGCTATGATAAAAGGAGGTATTCAAATGAAAACGTTTCGTCTCGAATGGTTCGTGATTTTGGTAGTGCTATCTGTGGCGGTGGGTTTCTCGGTTTCCTTGGCAGCGGCCGATCCGGTAAAGGATGCGGTGGATAATTATTTTGCTAACATGCCGGCTGATTTGTATAAAATTGGTGAAAAAGAATTTGTGGCCAAAGTGAAAGCGAATGATCCCCTGTTTATTTTGGATATTCGCCAAGCGGATATCTATGCCAAAGGCCATATCAAGGGAGCGGTAAATCTGCCGTGGGGCACCGCCATCAGTGACAATCTAGGCAAGCTTCCCAAAAATAAAACCATTATGGTATATTGTTACACCGGTCAAACTGCCGGTCAAACGGTCGCTTTATTAAACATGGCCGGATTTACCGCCAAATCGGTTAATTTGGGCTGGGATCTTGGAATATCAAAAGTCGATGGTGTCACAGAAGTTATCGAGACGAAATCCAATCCTCTTTCCAAAGTTGCTTCTCTCAAGATCAATCCGCAGGTCAAAGCGGTTATTAGCCGTTATTATCGTGGCTTAGCGAGTTTAACAGGAACTGCTTATGCCAATTATAAGATAAGTGAAGCGGACGCGAAAGCGCTATTGGACAAGAAAGACCCGAGTGTCATCTTTTTATCGGTCCGGAGTGCTACTGACTATGCAAAAGGTCATATCGAAGGGGCCATTAATATTCCGTTTGGCAAAGGTATGGAGCATGAATTTAGTATCCTGCCGAAAAATAAGAAAATTATCGTTTATTGCTATACTGGACAAACCGCTGGACAGACAGTTGCCGGCCTGCGAATGTTAGGCTATGATGCTGTATCGCTAAACGGTGGAGCCGGCATGCCGTCGAATGCACCACAAGGATGGGTTAACAAAGGATACCCTCTAGTGAAGTAAGATAATCGATGGATTATAGGTTAGGAACGGTAAAAGACCAAGAAAGGGGCTGGCTCCGTAGTCGGCCCCGTTTCATCGTAGAATGAAGGTGGAAGCTTTGAATATCCCGTTTTCCAAACCGTATTATACTGGGGATGAGGAGATTTATATCAAGGATGCGATGGCCAAAGCGCGGATCGGCGGAGATGGCTTTTATACCGCCAAGGTAAAAGAGTTTATCGAAGAGACGTTTGGTGCACAAAAAGTATTCCTAACCACTTCGGCTACTCACGCTCTGGAACTGGCCGCGCTTTTGTTGAATCTGGAACCCGATGACGAGGTAATCATGCCTTCCTTTACCTTTCCTTCCACTGCCAATGCTGTAGCACTCCGAGGCGCTAAACCCGTTTTCGCGGAAATTCAAGCCATGACATTTAACATCGATCCCGACGATATCGAACGGAAAATCACCCCGCGAACCAAAGCGGTTATACCGGTTCATTACGCTGGAATCGGTTGTGAAATGGACCGTATTATGAGTTTAGCTCATACTTATCGGCTTCGAGTTATTGAAGATGCAGCACAAGCTGTAAATGCCTCTTATCAGGGACGTTATCTTGGAACCTGGGGTCAAATGGGTTGTTACAGTTTTCATGAGACCAAAAACATAACTTGCGGAGAGGGCGGGGCGCTCCTCATCAATGTCGATGATAGGGAACTGATCAAGCGGGCGGAACAGATCATTCAGAAAGGCACCAACAGGTATGAGTTTATCAATGGGGAAGTCAATCGCTATACTTGGGTCGATTTGGGCTCAAGCTATACGCCTTCCGAAATTTTGATGGCGTTTCTTTATGCTCAATTCCGGCAATTTAACCGGATTACCGCTAAACGCCGATCGATTCATGAGACTTATATTCGTTATCTTCTTCCCTATGTCCAGAATGGTAAGATCAGGATCCCCGATATTCCATCCGGATGCCAATCCAACTATCATCTGTTTTATATCATTTTTCCTAGCGAAGCCGTTCGAGATCGGGTAAAAAACGATTTAAGTTCCAGCGGAATCGAAGCAACTTTCCACTATGTACCACTGCATAGCTCACCGATGGGGCGACGGTTAGGATATCGACCCCATGATCTGCCGATTACTGAGGCATTGAGCCGGAGATTACTTCGATTACCTTTTTTTACAGGAATGACCGATAAAGAAATCGAATACTTAATGGAACACGTGACCGAGGCGTTGGAAAAAATCTAGGGGTTAAAAATGACATATTTGTCAATAGTCATTCCGATTTATAACAGCGAGCAGTCCCTTGAAGAACTTTATTATCGGTTAACCTGGGTGTTGAACGGTATAACCGATGATTACGAGATGATCATGGTTGACGACGCTAGCTGCGATAACAGCTTTTTACAGGCAAAAGCGATACATGATCGGGACTCCCGTGTCAAAGTAATCCGGTTGGCCCACAATTTTGGACAACAAAATGCGCTTTTATGCGGATTCCGCTATGCCAGTGGAGAAATTGTGATCACGATTGACGACGATTTACAGCATCCTCCGGAGGAGATTCCGACTCTCCTCGAGAAGCTCGCTCAAGGATATGATGCGGTTTTGGGAATCCCTCGCCACAAAAAGCACGCGTTTTATCGCAATTTCGGTTCTTGCTTGATCGATATCCTGTTCCGATTTATAGTCGGGAAACCGCGCAAACTCAAATTAAGTAGTTTTCGCGCTTTAAAGAAAACTCTGGTACAACAAATTCAGAACGAGACAACCGATTTTGTCTATTTAACGCCATTGATTTTGAAATACACCCGCAAGGTGGCCAATGTCCTGGTTGAACATGCGCCGCGTAAATACGGAAGATCGAATTACGACCTCCGCAAGTTGGTACAACTTTGTATCAAGTTGATAAGATATTACTCGGATCTGGCTAAGTTTTTTCCTCCGAAGATCGGTCATTCACAATACGACGTCAGAGAGATTCATTTTTAATTTTTAAAAGGAATGAACAATGAAACTGTTAATTTTGGGCGCCGGCAACCTACAGCTCAATGCCATTATGAGAGCCAAAGCTTTGGGGCATACGGTGATTGTTTCCGACTTTTATCCGAATCCCCCTGGAAAAATGATTGCCGATTTTCATGAGCAAGTGAGCACCTTCGACAGCGAAGGCAATTTGCGCGTTGCCTCCAAATATCAGGTTGATGGGATCATGACCATGGGTACCGATCAGCCGGTCTATACGGTGGCTCGAGTCGCTCGGGCATTGAAATTACCAGCCTTGCTCGATGTTCCGACAGCACTAGCTGTTACCAACAAAAAATTGATGAAGCAGCGGTTTCTGGAATCGGGAATCCCGACCGTCCGCTATGTGCTGTTAAAAGAGGACTTTCACGACGCCGAACTGGCCGCACTCCGCTTCCCAGTGGTCATCAAGCCGCTTGATAGCCAGGGGCAACGGGGAGTCTATAAATTAGGTTCAATCCAGGAAATTCGAGAGGTCTTCCGGGATGTGCTGTGCTATTCGCGCCAGTCGGAACTGATGGTCGAAGAATATTATCCCAGCCGGGAGATTACGGTCAGCGGCTGGGTCAAGGCGGGAGAAGTTTTTCTCGTCGCAGTGGTCGACCGGATCTCTTTTGAATCCAATAGACATATCGGTATTTGTACTGCTCATCATCTTCCCTCGCAGTTTTTACCGGCCCAGTATCCCGAGATTCTTGACATCTCAAAGCAAATTGTCAATCATTTTCAGATTCGTAATGGCCCGATTTATTTTCAATTTTTAATCGGCGCGGAAGGAATCAAAGTCAATGAGATCGCCTGCCGGATCGGGGGAGCTTACGAAGATATCTACTTGCCTCGGGGTACCGGCATTGATATGTTGGGCATGTTAATCGACGTCAGCCTTGGCAAGGCAGTGGATTATACCTCGCTAAACCGGTATCGATTGCTGCAAAATAAACGGCATTTGTCGGTGGAGCTTTTCTTCGCTACACCGTGTGAAGTCGCGTCATTAGCCAGTATTCCAAAGTTGCTTCAATTACCGGGAGTTGTTTATGCACAGTATAATTTCCAAGTGGGGGACCGGATCCAAACGATAACCGACGCTACCCAGCGAGCTGGCGTTTTGATTCTTGAAGGAAAGGACGAGCCGGAGTTGGCTGTGAGCAAGGAACGTGCCCGCAATATGCTGGGTATCTTCGACAAACTGGGCGAGAATCATGTTCTTTAGTGGAGGGAAAGTCATGAAGAAGATCGAATGGACGATGCTCGCTGTTTTTTGTCTGACGTTGATTTGGACGACTTGGAGTCTGGCGCTTCAAAAGCCTTCCGTCTCTGAAGAACTCAAAATATCCATCGCCGAGCAGTATGGCCTGGCTTATGCTCCGCTACAGATCATGAAGGATATGAAGTTCCTGGAGAAGCAAATACCTGGTTTGAAAGTGGAATGGACTCAGCTGAGCAACACGGCGGCAATCCGCGAAGCGATGCTTGCCGGAAGAGTCGATGTCGGATTTATGGCGATCCCGCCTTTCTTAATCGGCTGGAATCATGGCATGCAATGGAAGATCGCCTGTGGCCTGTCAGAAAGTCCGGTGGGGCTGGTAACCAATAAAAAAAAGCTCCGTTCCCTCAAGGATTTTACGAAGGATGACCGGATCGCTTTGCCGCAACCCGGCAGCGTGCAACATATCTTATTGGCAATGGCCTGTGAACGGCAATTTGGGGATGCGAAAAAGCTGGACAATCAATTGGTGACACTGTCCCATCCGGATGGAATGAACGCCTTGCTCGCCAAAAAAGATATTACCGCTCATTTTACCGCGCCACCCTACTTATTCAAAGAATTGGCCAATCCAGACTTGCACCAGATCATGGATGGCACGACTGCTTTCGGTAAGCAGTTTACTTTTATCGTCGGGGTTACCACGGTTCAGTTTCACAGGCAAAACCCTCGCGTGTTCAAGGCCTTCATCGTAGCGCTCCAAGAGGCGCTGCGCTTTATGCAGCAAAATCCCGACCAGACTGTAACCCGATTGAGTGCGGAATATGGAATTCCTGCCGCTGAATTGGCAGAGTATTTTCGAGCAAGAGGGATGAAATACACGTTAAATGTAAAAGGCGTTACGAAATTTGCAGTCTTCATGAAAAGGCAAGGTTATATTGATAAGCTGCCTCGGAAAATGTCTGATATTTATTGGGAAAATACGCGCTATGAAAAATAAGTTTTGGGAAAAACGGTCGATCAGCCGTTTGATATGGCTTTTCATATTCGCTATCCTCTGGCAAGGGCTGGCAGGTTCGGGGTTGGTGAATCGACAGTTATTCCCGCCGCTATATGTCGTCCTGGTTTCACTATTGCAAGCTATCGGGAGTGGCGAGATCATTCAGGCAACCGGTTTATCCATGATTTTGATAGTCAAGGGATTAGCCATCGGATTTGTCTTGGCCGTATTGCTGGCGACATTCAGCATGACCAGCAAAACGGTTTATTCATTGGTGGATACGGTTACGGCGATTGCTCACCCGCTCCCGGGAATCGCTTTGCTTCCAATCATTATTCTTTGGATGGGAACCGGGACTGAAGCGATCCTCTTTATTATTGTCCATTCAGTGCTCTGGCCGATGCTGTTGAATTTGCTGGCTGGTTTCAAGTCGATTCCCGAGGTTTACCGCGAGGTAGGTGCGAACCTCGAGTTAAATCCGGTTCAAACTACGGTCCGGATCATGATTCCCGCTTCCTTGCCGTATTTGTTGGCCGGATTAAAGATTGGATGGGCGCGGGCTTGGCGGGCATTGATCAGCGCGGAGATGATCTTTGGCGCGGTCGGGGGGCAAGGGGGTTTGGGCTGGTTTATTTTTAAAAAACGGGTATTTATGGATACGATTGGGATTTATGAGGGACTCATCGTTATTATCTTCATTGGTATCATCGTCGAGGATATCGTTTTTCATGGAATCGAACAATTAACCGTAAAAAGATGGGGTATGAGTGTTTAATGCGTCCAAAGCTGGAAATCAGAGCGTTGGAAAAATCGTATTCCCACGGCAGTATGCATCTTAGGGTTTTCAACCCGCTCGATTTAACAATCGCCCAAGGCGAGTTCATTTGCCTGTTGGGTCCTTCTGGTTCGGGGAAATCGACCTTACTGCGGATGATTGCCGGCTTTGAACCTTCGGATTCGGGGCAGATTCTTCTGGACGGGCTGCTGATAACCAAGCCCACCGTGCAGCGGATGATGGTATTTCAAGATTTTAATCAACTTTTCCCTTGGAAGACCATCCTCGAAAATGTGCTCTTTCCATTAAAGATTCAAAAAATCGGCGTTTCAAGCCGGGAACGCCGGGCCATGGCCGCATCATATTTGGCAATGGTCAAACTGGAAGGGTTTGAACAGTATTATCCCTACCAGCTTTCCGGGGGAATGAAACAAAGAGCCGCCATCGCCAGGGCCTTGGCATCACAACCGCAGCTCTTGTTGATGGACGAACCTTTTGGAAGTCTGGATGCCCAAACGCGGGAGATTTTACAACAAACTTTGTTGCAGGTATGGCGGGACACCGGAATCACCATCGTCTTTGTAACTCATGATATTCAGGAAGCCGTAATTCTAGCGGAGCGGATCGTAATTTTGAGCAAAAATAAGTGTCAAATCCGAGGAATCGTCGAAAATGGCTTGAGTCGTCCCAGAAATCCCGGTGAACCAATGTTTTCCGCCATGTGGCGGCAGGTATACGGCATGTTCGATGTAGTGGAGTAACTGGAACGCCTCATGGATCGGATGCTGGAAGAACTCGATAAATGGTAATTTGCCAGTTTTTTCTGCCTACATACTGAGCAATTTCAATTCCGAAAGCGGCATCAGTAAACCGATACAGCGGCCGGCAATGAGCACCGAGAAACTTTTTCAAGTCGTTATAATAAGGTAAAGGGCCGAAAACTCCGTTCCATTGTGGGCGAGAGCGATAGATGAAATCGAGTCCTTCCGGATAAATGATGTATTCAATCTGACGGCTTCGGACATAATCTGCGAAGCTTAAATGGTATTTTTTTAAGTAAGATAAATTGCGGAAATCCAGAAGTGCGCCGTCCGCAAAATCGTATTCCGTATTCAGGCTGGCAAGAACTTTCCGTTCCGGGCCGATGGTCCCGGCAATTTTATGAAGATAGGAAGAGTAGTCGTACTGCATAAACGAGCTCATATTCCAGATGGTATTGGACAGGATCAGTAAAAAAAACATCCCTGATACCCAGAATTGATGTTTATGCGGTAAAGAGCCAATAATGTTCGTCGTCAGCAGATAGTAAAAGGGAAACAAGAAAATGATGCTGGTGTAATTGAACCGGCCGATAAGGATCATTCCAAGGTTGAACGATAGCAACGCCAAGATGATCCAGGTTGAGAAAGGATCAAATGCAACTTTGCTAATTAACGGTTTGCCGATCGCGTAAAGCAGACCGATGCCTAAAAAGATAAGGTCGATCTCAATATGCGGGCCATAATATGTCCCGCATCTTTGTTGATAAATATGTTGATAAAATTTACCCAGACGGCCGAGTTTAGCGATAAACGGGTTCAAGACGCCGAACTGTTGTTGGCCGTAAGCCAAATAATTGGCGATAAAGTCCGGTTTAAAACTGAAACTCAACCCGATAAAAATTCCTGTCCAAAGCAGAAAGATTAGGGAGTAGAATGATAGATTGCGGAACTTGAGTGTTTTGCTAAAGCGGATATGAAATAAATATACCGCGCCCAACATGATGGCAATTAGGAAACCATTGGGATGGATTCCGATCCCTAGGCCGGCGACAGTCCCCAGTAACAGATCTCGCCCATACCCAGAGCGGTTTCGTTTCTTTTGCAGATAATACAATCCGCATACGCCAAGAAATAATAAGATGATCTCTTGGCGCCCAAAATGCGATGCGTATATGAATTGAACGTCGATCCCGAGCAGAGAACAGGATAGTAAAGCCCATTTTTTTGCGGGTAAAATCAACTTTCCGAGCTTATAAAAGAAGATCAAAGTGAAAAGTCCAAAAATCAGCGATAACGATCGGAAGCTGGAAAGATGATAGCCTAACAGTTTTATTTCCAGAATTTGCAGGCCGTGAAAGAGAATCTTGAAGGCATGCGGCAGGCGGGGGTTTAAATCAAAGCAAGGCTCGGTCGCCGCAATATTTCCCGTAACCAGAATATGACGAGATAAACCGCTCAACCAGCTTTCATCGGAATGCATCAACGGAAATCTGGTTAAGGTCAACAAGCTCATCATGGCATATAAAACTAGCAGCAAAAGTAAAAATCGATTCGTAAATTGCGGCGATTGAATCATCGAATTAATGTTTTTTTGATACTATTATATCATAATCAATAAGCCTTCTGTCCTTTGAATGTATTTTCAAAATTTAAAAAACTTTTCTTTTATATATTACATATATCGCCCTATTCATTAATATTATGGGAGTATAATAATACAAAAAATATTTGAATGCGTAGACCAGCTGTGTTGCAGAAATGATTAATCGCTCGAAATTTTTGGCTACCAAAAAAGGAGAAGAAAAATGAAGCTCATCGCCCATCGCGGTTTTTCAAGCCGGGCGCCGGAGAATACCATGGCTGCTTTCGGCATGGCGGTGGAGTTCGGCGCGGATGGTTTGGAGTTCGATGTTCATCTGAGCAAGGATGGCGAGGTTGTCATCTGCCATGACGAAAGGGTCGACCGGACTACCGACGGCCAGGGCTGGATCAAGGATTTTAGTTGGCCGGAGCTGCAACGATTGGACGCGGGCAGTTGGTTTGGGACGGAATTTTCCGGCGCCCGAATTCCGCGGCTGTCGGAACTCCTGGAAATGGTGACGGACACCCGCTTGCTGATCAACATCGAGTTAAAAACCAATATCTTTACTTACCCGGGGATCGAAGAGAAAGTGATCCGGCTGGTCCAAAACTTCGGTATCGTCAATCGTTGCATCATCTCATCGTTCAACCATTACTCGTTGGTACGGGTCGGTGCCATCCTTCCGGAGCTGAAAACGGGAGCCTTGTATGACGCGGATTTATTTAAGCCCTGGGAGTATGCGACGACATTCGGAGCGACGGCCTTGCATCCCGAGCATCACAGCGTAACTCCTGAAATGGTCCGGGCGGCGCACGACCGCGGGCTGCAGGTCAATCCGTGGACGGTAAACGAACCGGCCCATATCGAGCGAATGATCGCCGCCGGGGTCGATGCACTGATTACCAATTATCCGGAACGGGCCAAGCAGCTATTGCTCGGCGCGGGTTGTTGAGGTTTCCCGCTGTCATACGTAAATTTTTTTAAAGCAGCCGGTTGGCTGTTTTTTTTATAGGTTAAAAAAACATTCGATCGTCGAAAATTATATTTTCGCTCTCCGGAAATGTGTTTTTGGAGTGGAGAAATAAATTTCCGATCACGATAAATAATATTCCGATCTGCAGAATCAACTTTCCGATCTGAATAATTGAATTTTCGATCTGAATAAGTAAAAATTCGGTCTCTAGAATTGAATTTTCGATCCCAAGAATCAATTTTTCGAGCATGAAAAATGAAATATCGATCTGGATAATTAAATTATCGATTTCAAAAATAAAATTTTAGCGAGTTAGAATTTAAAAAACTATTCTATTAATAAATTTACGCATTAAATTATTATTCATCAATTATTATTAAACTTACGATATTATCAGTGGCCGTTTGCGAACGGCGAAGAGAATTTCAAAAAATAAAGTCCGCCAGCAGGAATCCCAGCCTAAAGGTTTAATATTATTATCATGATATCGATTGCACAATGGTTTGCATAAAGAATTGCAAAGGAAGATGGCATGGCCAATATTAAAGAGGTGGCCTTAAGAGCCGGGGTATCCACCAGCACGGTCTCGCGGACGTTGAGCGGCAAGATCTATGTCGATCCCGAAACCAAACGTCGCGTCCAGCAGGCGGTCCGGGAATTGAATTATCGGCCCAACGCCTTGGCGAAAGGATTGAAGGAAGGCCGCACCAAAACCTTGGGCCTGATTATTCCGAACCTTCATAATCTGCTTTTTCCCGCCGCCATCCGGGGCATCACCGCGGTGGCCAAGAAACACGGTTATACCGTGGTGCTGTGTAATACCGATGAAGATCGGGCCGCTGAACAAAAGGACGTGGAAAATCTCCGGTTGCGGGCGGTGGATGGTTTGATCTTTTCCACAGCCACTCCCGCTAGTCAGCATATTATGGAGCTCAAAAAGCAGGGGTATCCGGTCGTGCTAATGCTGCGCCGGCTCAATGACGAATTGGATTCGGTTATCATCGACAATTATCAGGGAGCCTATCGGGCCGCCCAATTTTTGATCGAACGCGGTTACCGGCGGATCGGCATCATTAACGGCGCGCTGGAGCTGGATCTGTACCAACAACGCTTGGCGGGTTACCGGGCGGCCTTGGCTGAAAATGGCGTAGACTGTGATGAACGTCTGATTGCCGATGACCGGGCCGGCTGGGAGGATGGGTATCGGGCGATGCATGAAATCCTGGACCGGGGCGGCCGGCCGGACGCCATCTTTGCGACCAGCGATCCCAAGGCGCTGGGGGTAATCAAGGCCATTAAGGAACGGGGGTTGCGGGTTCCCGAAGATATCGCGGTGATCGGTTATGACAATCTGGATATGTCGGAACTGATGGATCCGCCGTTGACAACCATGGCCCAACCCTTTTACGAGGTGGGAACGAAAACCGCCGAGCGGCTGATCAGACTGATTAACAGCAAGGGCAAGCTCAAGCCGGTCACTGAAAAGCTGGAGGTGCAATTGCTGATACGCGGTTCCGTCGGTTATGGAGCCGCCTTTTCAAAAAACGACACGGCAGTTGGCAGGTAAGTGAGAAAGCAGAACGACGGAACGTCGTTTTTAAACGAGGCGATCGTTCGACAATTAAATCTGGCGATCGCGTCAGCGAGCAATGATGGAGGAAATCCGAAGATGCACCAACGTTTTCACTATCAAAGCCTAACGGAGCTTGAGGCGGAAATTGAAAAACTTGACTTGCCGATCCGATTGGATCGCGATCTGGCGCCTTTAAAACGGCAAGTGGAAATCTATCATTTAAAAACGCCGAATGCGCTTGGTATTCATCCCATGGAAGGTTGCGACGGGACCCCCGATGGCCGGCCCGATGATCTGACCATCCGCCGTTATGAGCGTTTCGCGGCCGGGGGAGCCGGCTTGATCTGGTTTGAGGCCACGGCGGTTACCTTCGAAGGCCGGGCCAATCCCAGACAGTTATGGGCCCGCCCTGAAAATACCGGCGCCCTGGCCGCTTTGCTCGAACGGGCGCGCCAGAAGGCCCGGGCGACGCTTGGAGCGAACCATGAGTTCGTGCCGGTGCTGCAATTGACCCATTCCGGCCGTTACAGCAAACCGGCGGGAAAATCCCGGCCGATTATCGCCCAACACAATCCGTTTCTGGATCCGAAGGTCGGGATCGATTCGACTTACCCGCTCATCAGCGATGACGAATTGGAAAAGCTGGAGGATCAATATGTCGAGGCGGCCAAGACCGCGGCCGCTGCCGGATTTCCCCTCGTTGACCTCAAATGCTGTCATCGCTATTTGCTCTCGGAACTGCTGGGCAGCCATATCCGCCCCGGCCGTTATGGCGGCAGCTTTGAAAACCGCACCCGTTTCTTGCTGAATATCATCGGCAAAATCCAAGCCGAGCTCGGCAATAAGATCGCCATCACGCTGCGGCTGAATGCCTGGGACGCGCTTCCTTATCCGTATGGCTGGGGCGTCGGCCCCGCGACCGAGGGCAGCGAACCGGGTCCGCTGCCGGTCGATCTCACTGAGCCGAAACGGCTACTGACTGAATTGTACCGGCGAGGGATCCGGTTCGTCAGTATTTCGGTTGCCAACCCTTATTATAATCCGCATTTCAATCGTCCCTATGATCTTCCGGCACACGGAATGATCCCGCCGGAAGAACACCCCCTGGCCGGCGTAGCCCGGATCTTCACCGCGACGCGCGAACTGAAAAAAGCTTGCCCGGACGTGAAGATCATGGCTACCGGTTACTCATGGCTCCGGCAATTCGCGGCCAATGCGGCCGCGGCCAACTTGCGCTCGGGAACGCAAGACATCGCGGGATTCGGCCGGGAGGCCTTCGCATATCCCGACTTTGCCAAGGACGTGCTGGAGAAGGGGAGTATGGATCCGGCCAAAGTCTGTATTGCCTGCAGCAAATGCACCGATATCATGCGCGACGGAGGAAAGACCGGTTGCGTCATTCGCGATGGGGATATTTATCTTGGAATTTATCAAGCGGGAATCCGCAGCCGCCAAAACAGTTAAAGATGGACTTCGATATTTTAAGATGCTCTTGAAAGCGTTGTAATAAAACCCATCTGGAAGATCGGAGTATTCACAAAAACTCAGCAGAGCAAAAGATAAAGTCGTTTTAGAAATATTTGCGAGATGATTTTCCGATTCAAATGACTTTATCCCATGGCTTTTAAAATTTACATATACGGAGCGGAAAAATGAAAGCACGGGTCTTTGTCCTACAGGAATTTAATCAACCCTTGGTCGAACAGATGGTCCTGATTCCGGATCTGCTTTCGGGCCAAGTGTTGATCAAATTAAAGGCATCCGGCGTATGCGGCAGTGATCTGCATATGTGGCAGGGTGAGGATTCCCGAACGGAATTACCGATGATTCTGGGTCATGAAGGGATCGGAGCGGTCGCTGGAATTGGCGGACGAAAACATACGGTCGACGGATCGGAACTGCACGAAGGAGAGCTGGTTTTCTGGAATCGCGGTATTTCTTGCGGGCACTGTTATTATTGTACCGTGCTTAAAGAACCGTCCTTCTGTCCGAACCGCAAAGTGCCGGGGATCAATATTCCGATGGCAGTCCCGCCGTATTTGAACGGCTGCTATGCGGATTATATTATCTTGGACAGCGGGGCGGATATTTGGAAAGTTCCCCAAACCATCGATCCGGCGGTATTAGTCGCGGCGTCTTGCTCGGGAGCCACGGCCGCCCATGGCTTTGACTTGGTTCGCCCCGCTCTCGGAGCAACTGCCGTAATCTTTGGTCCGGGACCGCTCGGCCTCTTCGCCACGGCTTACGCTCAAAAATATGGCGCCTCTCAAATTATCCTGATCGGTGGGTCCCAGGGCCGGCTGGAGATGGGCTGCTATTTCGGCGCAACCACATTACTGAATCGAAAAGCACTTTCGGTCGCCGAACGCCGGGCGCGTATCATGGAATTAACTGCCGGCCGTGGCGTCGATCTGGCCGTCGAAGCCTCCGGCAGCGGCACAGCCTTGCAAGAAGCGATCGGCCTGACCCGAATGGGCGGAACGGTCTTAAGTATCGGACTAAGTCAGCCGGGCGGGGCCTTTCAATTTGACGGCTTTAACGATTTGACCCGCCGCAATCTCCATTTGCAAGGAGTCTGGGTCAGCGATACCCGGCATGCTTACCAGGCGTTAAATTTGGTTCTCAGTGCTCCCGAGCGTTTTGCGCGTCTGGTAACTCATCGTTTTCCCCTGAAAGACGTCAACCAAGCACTTCAAGCCGTAGCGAGCCGGAAAGCTATCAAGGCGGTGCTGCTTCCGGAACTTGGCTAGCCGTGACGGAGTCCGGCAACAATTCTCTCAGTATCGAAGGTGAAAAAATGAAGGTAAGTCAAATAACCGTCCGTGGACGGACCTATCCGCTTTATCATTGTCACACGTTAGTCGTTGGATCGGGAGCGGCAGCACTAAATTGTGCTTGCCATCTGGTTAATTTTGGCGTGACCGATGTGCTGATTGCGACCGAACGTCTGGGTGGCGGTGTCTCGAATAATTCCGGTTCCGACAAACAAACTTACTATAAATTATCGTTATTCGGTGAGGATCGAGATTCCGTTTATGAAATGGCCCGGACATTGTTTGACGGCGGAGCGATGCACGGGGATATCGCCCTGGTGGAAGCGACGCTTTCTGCCCAGGAATTTTATCATCTGACCCTGATGGGCGTGCCCTTCCCGCATAATCTTTATGGCGGCTATGTCGGATATAAAACCGATCACGATCCCAAGCGGCGGGCCACTTCCGCCGGCCCATGGACCTCAAACCAGATGGTCCAGAAGCTACTGAATCAGGTGCGACACCAAGGCACCCTCATCCTGGATGATCATGAAATTATCTTTCTATTAACTCGTACCGAAGGGGGTATTACCCGGGCCATTGGAGCGATTGCCATCGATAAAAACAAGGCGGCCGCCGGGTTGGATTCATTGGTGATTTTCGCTGCTGAAAATGTCGTTCTGGGAAGCGGCGGCCCGGGCGGTCTTTATCAAGCTTCGGTTTATCCCGAGGACCATTTGGGCTGTTGCGCCGGAGTGGCTCTGGAAGCCGGCGCCGCTGCCCAGAATTTGACCGAATGGCAGTACGGATTGGCGTCCATCCAATTTCGCTGGAACGTATCGGGGACCTATCAACAAGTGCTTCCGCGCTACATCAGTACTGCGGCGGACGGCGGCGATGAACGGGAATTTTTAAATGAATTCTTTCCGAGCTTCGCTAAATTGGCTACCGCCATCTTTTTGAAAGGTTACCAATGGCCCTTTGATCCCCGTAAAATCATGAATCACGGTTCTTCACTCATCGATCTTTTAGTTTATCGGGAAACAATCGTAAAAGGCCGGCGGGTCTTCCTGGATTTTCGCGGCAATCCCGCCTGGAATGGTAGCGATAGGCTGCGTTTCGAAGAACTGGAGCCTGAAGCCCATGAATATCTCGCCAATTCCGATGCGCTCTTCGGAACACCCTATGAGCGGCTTCGTAAAATGAACCCCATGGCGATTGAGCTTTATGGTCAGCATGGCATCGACCTGGCGCAGGAACCGTTGGAAATCGCAGTATGTGCTCAACATTGCAACGGCGGCTTAGCGGGCAATATCTGGTGGGAATCGAATGTCCGTCATTTATTTCCCATTGGCGAAGTCAACGGTTCCCACGGCGTTTATCGTCCGGGCGGTTCGGCGCTCAACTCGGGTCAAGTCGGAGGCTATCGGGCCGCTCAGTATATTGCCGAACGTTATCGGGAGCTCAGCGTCACGGCCGATCGGTTTGCGGATTGGGCCGGCGCTGAGCTGGTCCGAAAAATTAGTTCGGTTGAGCGAGCGTTGCAATGCGTCACCCATAAAAATGGTCCAAATTGGCTGGAATTTCGCCGCGAGCTGCAGGCCCGAATGAGCCGAGCAGCGGCCCACGTCCGTCAATTGGATCCGATCGAAAAGGCACTCAGGGAAGCGGAAACTCAATGGCGGATGATCAACGACTATCAACTGCAATTGGAGGATGCGGCGCAACTGATCGAATTTTTCCGAAACCGCGCCCTTTGTTTGGTGCAGCTCGCCGTGCTTAAGAGCATTCAAGCATATCTGCAGGAACAGGGAGGCAGCCGTGGTTCTTACCTGGTCGTCGCTCTCAATGGAAACTTCGGCCTGGAACAAATGGGCCCCGAGTGGAATTTTCGCTTCGAAGTAGAAAAGTTCCGTAATCTGGTGTTAAAATACCAATATGCGAACGGAGTTCATCAGACCACTTGGGTGCCAACGCGGCCGATTCCGGAAGATAATTTTTGGTTTGAGACTGTATGGAACACTTATCGAAAAAAAGAATTATTTCTGGAACAAGACGATCCGTTGTGAATCGGTTGGATTTTTCAGTAGTGTTTAAAAGCAGGAAGGTCGACGGATGAAGTTGGCCTTCCTGCTTTTTATATATTGGAAGCGGCAGGATTAAGCGGAGCTTTCTTTATGGAGTCTTGTAAAATAGGGGAATACTATTTTCGATGAAAAATCAATCGTTCACGATAGGGAGAATTCCGATCTAAAAATTAGTTGCATCTATCGTTAAAATGATATATGATTATTATCAGGTAATAATAAAAATGGATGAGGATTCCACAAGATTATCATGTCGACCAGTCATAAAATTGTTAAAAAAACTGAACGCCAACATAAACTTTTGGAGGCGATCCGCCAGAACCCATTCATAACCGATGAAGAACTAGCGGAGATCCTTCAGGTCAGCATTCCCACAGTCCGATTGGATCGGCTGGAATTGGCCATTCCAGAAGTGCGGAAACGTACCAAAGAAATGGCTTCACATTTTTTTGGCAGTTCTCAGTCGTTGGGTAATCAGGAGATTGTCGGGGAATTAATCGAAATCGAGCCCGGCAAAAAAGGATTGTCCTTATTGGAGACGGATCGTTCAATGTGCCTCGAAAAGTGTAATATTGTGAGAGGACATATTATTTTTGCACAAGCTAATTCTCTGGCCAATGCGATCGCCGATGTCCAGGTGGCAGTCACTGGAAAAACGGAACTAAACTTTCTAAGGACGGTCCGGGCCGGAGAAAAATTAATCGCCAAGGCGCAAGTTTTGGAGAAAAAAAATCATCGTTTCCTGATTGAAGTGATCGTTCGTTGTAAAGAAGAGGTCGTTTGCAAGGGAACATTCGTGATTCATGGGATGTCCTTGGAGATGGCCAATTATTTGAAACTATTAAAAGATGATGATTAGGAGGAGCACAATGAAAGAAGTCGGACTTGTATCAATTGGAGCGGCAGTTCCTGAAAAACTTTTGACCAACGCCGATCTGGAAAAAATGGTCGACACTACCGATGAATGGATCACGACGCGTACCGGTATCCGGGAACGTCATATTTTGCAGGATGATGAAAAAATTTATGATATCGTAACCCGGGCTGCACGAATCGCCTGTGATCGAATTCAGCTGAACCCGGCGAAACTGGACTTTATTATTTCCTCCACCATTGCTCCGGACCGTATTAGTCCGGCCCAATCTTGTGAAGTGGCCCGGGAACTCGGCGCCAACAACGGGTTCTGTTTCGACCTGAACGCTGCTTGCTCAGGTTTTATCTTTGGACTGACAGTTGCCGAAAGTATGCTCAAGTCCAGGGACGATCTTCACTACGGATTGGTTACGGCAGGGGAGCAATTATCGCGGGTCACCGATTATTCGGACCGCTCCAGTTGCGTTATTTTTGGCGATGGCGCGTCTGCTGCGGTAGTGACCAACGACCATCCGGAACATTTGATTCTTCATACTGAATTGGGTTCCGATCCCACCATGTCCAATGAAGTGATTATCGGAGGTATTAACGATCTGCTACGGGAGAAACGTTCCGATTATTATTTTCATCAGAATGGCAAAGTAGTTTTCAAATTTGCGGTGAGTAAAATCAAAGAGCTTTTAGAGACAGTTCCGTCCAAAGTCGGCATTAAACCGGAACAGATTAAATTTGTCATCCCGCATCAGGCCAACCAGAGAATCATTACGGCCGGCAAGGATTTTTCCTGCGGCGATATCGAGTTCATCAGCAATATCGAGAAATATGGTAATACTTCATCCGCTTCCATCGGTATGGCCATGCACGAACATTGGCATCGTTTCCAAAAAGGTGATTATGTAATGCTAATCGCTTTTGGCGGAGGCCTAAGTTGGGCAGCAGCTTTGATTGAGTGGTAGGCTTTTGAGGAATTTTTTCAGGAAAAGTAAAGGTTAGGAAGAAATAACAGAAAATTTTGTTAAACCATCCGCTGCTAATGCCGATATTAAGGTATGTAAAGAGGGGTGGTTTTCATCTTGACGACGAATGTAGCAAGTAGTGATTTTTATCAGCGCCTTTATGAACTGGAAAATGTTTTTGAAGGAGAACTGGATTTTGCCCATCTGGCGAAGAACATTTTAAATACGGTTACCCGGGAGACTGCTGCGACAGCTGGAATTATTTACTGGTTTGATGAAGTTCAAAACGAATTGAAGATAAAAACAATCAGCGGCGTACCTACCGTTAATATCAATAAAATCACTAAAACACTCCGTCAACCCCAGGGCATACTTGAACGGGTGACAAAAGATCCTACGCCTTTTTTACTAACAAAGCTAGAGAAAGGAGTCGCTATGGGTCTTTCCGAATTGAGCGGATTGGCTGATTATCAGAGTCTGCTCGTGGTACCATTGACGATTCAGTCAAAGCTGTTGGGTTTGTTGATTCTCTTCCAGGATAAAGGGGTTTTCAATCAAAGCCAGTTGGAGATTTTGACTGCCTTCGCGCCGAGGGTAGCGGTTCATCTTGACAACGCCCGGTTATACCAGTTGACCAAAGAAACTGCGTTGGAAAATGCCCAGTTGTATGTGAATATTTCAAAGTTATATCAGCATGCGACCACGGATCATTTAACCGGTTTATATAATCGTTCCTTTTTAATGCAGCGAATCCGGGAAGAAATCAAAAAGGCCCGTCGTTTTAAACAGCCATTGGCAATCCTCTTTGCCGATCTTGATCATTTTAAGTCCGTCAATGATGAACATGGGCACCAAGTGGGCGATCAACTGCTGACGGAGTTCGGCAATTTTATTAAAAAATCAGTCCGGGAATATGATATAGCTTGTCGTTTCGGTGGCGAGGAATTTGTAATCTTGCTTCCACAAACGACCTTGGAAAATGCTTTGAAATTAGCGGAACGTTTACGGATTAGTGCCGCAAAAAAGCTGTTTTGCCAGAATATAGGTTTACAGGTAACAGTCAGTTTTGGAGTCAACGCACTCACGGAAATGGCCGATGCCGTAATTATCCTCGGTGACGAGCAACTTCTTTATGAAATAGAGAATTTGATCGCCGGTGCCGACGAAGCATTGTATCGTGCCAAAAATGCCGGTCGTAATCAGGCGATGGTTCATCAATATAATGCATAAACTTTGAAAAACGGTTAAAGTCTGTCATTTTTCTGGAGAGGATAAATCCGGACGACCGTCGAATAATATATTTTGAGGTGTACTTATTGTTTCTAGATTATGCAAAAATTTATTTAAAATCAGGTCGAGGTGGTTCGGGAGCCGTCAGTTTTCGGCGTGAAAAATATGTTTCTCGCGGCGGCCCGGACGGCGGCGACGGTGGACGTGGCGGCCATATTATATTCGTGGTTGACAAAGATTTATCGACGTTGAGTGATTTTCGTTATCAACACCATTTTAAAGCGGGTAATGGTGCGGACGGCGAGGCGACCAACCGTTTTGGAAAAGACGGCGCCGATTTGAAAATCCCCGTTCCCGTGGGTACCTTGGTTCGGAACGCGGAGACCAAGGAGTTAATTGCCGATTTGACGACTCCGGGGACCGAATTTGTTATTTTGCGCGGCGGACGCGGCGGGCGCGGTAATTCGCATTTTGCGACGCCGACTCGTCAGACGCCGCGTTTTTCGGAAAAAGGCGAGCCCGGTTCCGAATTATGGGTGGAGTTGGAGTTAAAGCTGATTGCCGATGTCGGGTTGATTGGCTTTCCGAACGCCGGTAAATCCACCTTGCTCTCAAAGATTTCAGCGGCCCGGCCTAAAATTGCCGATTATCCCTTTACTACGCTCATTCCCAACCTGGGAGTGGTCGATTTCAAAGGGCGCAGTTTTGTGGCAGTCGATATTCCCGGCTTGATCGAAGGCGCTCATGAAGGAGTGGGATTGGGTCATCAATTTTTGCGCCATGTGGAGCGAACCCGGTTGCTCATTCACCTGGTGGATCTGTCCGGCTTCTCGGGACGGGATCCTTACCAGGATTATCAACAGATCAATCGCGAACTGGAATTGTATAATCCCGATCTGGCGCAACGTCCGCAAATTGTTGTCGCCAATAAACTGGACTTGCCCGAGGCCCGTGCCAATCTTGAATCATTCAAGGGCAAATTGGCACCAACGCCTGTTTATTCTTTATCTGGCGCCACCGGAAGTGGTGTGGCAGAGTTATTGAACCTGATTATTCAAAAATTGGATGAACTCCCAAAGCTGCCGGATGCTCCCATCCCGCAACCGGTGAGCGACGCGGAGCCGGCCGCTCAGGAGTTAGAGATTCAGGTGGAGAAAGACGGCGCTGTCTTTATTGTGCATAACGCCGCTTTGTTAAAACGTATCGCCCGTTTTGATCTGGAAAATGATGAATCGGTTCGTAGTTTGCAAAAACTACTTAAACGCTGGGGAGTTGAGGACGCCTTGATTGCCGCCGGCGTCCAAGAAGGGGACCCGGTACAAATTGGTGATTTCGAATTTACATATTCCAGTGAAGATTGAAATGGGAGGGTAAAAAGGTGCTGTGTTTGGAGTGTGGGAATTGTCGAAAAGGTGAAGCGATTTTTTACTGCACCGCCCGCAACGAGTTTATCGTCACCGAAACGGCGGTTGTCCGGGAACGGCCCAACAACTCTTGGCGCAGAGGCGACCCCAGCTACGAAAATCACCGGCGCCAGCTGCGAAAAGACAAAATCGGGTAAACTTAGTGAAGCTTAGGCTTCACTTTTTTTAACCGTAAATCTCCAAAATATGCTATAATTTTGGCTAACAGTTTTCGAGTCGCGGTCTAGCTTAAAGCTTCAAAGGACAGTAGTCGTACGTATCCGGGACTTTTTTGATATTGAAATCGCGGTTCATTCCAGTTAAAATACTGAGGATGACATATAGTCAGATGGGCTAGAAAGAAGGTTGAGTTTTTGTTAAACAGCAAGCAACGAAGCATTTTACGGAGTATCGGCAATGAATTGGAACCGATCCTGATCATCGGCAAAGGTGGCGTCACCGATAATACCATCGCCCAATTGGACCAGGCTTTGTCCGCCCGGGAACTGGTGAAAGGGAGAGTCCTTCCTCACACGGAATGGGATGCTCGGGAAACCGCCACTACCTTGGCTGAAGCGACCGCCGCCGATGTAGTGCAGGTTATCGGCAGAAATATGCTATTTTATCGCTCGCCGGAACCGGGCCGTCCTCCCAAGATCGATTTAACCGGGGAGGGTTGATCGTGGATTATCTGCGTCGTTTGCAAGAAGCACGACGGATAGTAATCAAAGTCGGAACCAGCACCTTGACCCATGCCAGCGGCAAGCTCAATCTGAATCGCATGGAACAGTTGGTTCGGCAATTGGCCGATTTGCAGAATCAGGGCAAGGAGGTCGTCCTGGTTACCTCGGGGGCAGTAGGCGCCGGATTGGGCCGGATGGGCCTGAGCGAGCGCCCGTCCTCCATTATTGAACGCCAAGCGATGGCGGCGATCGGTCAAGGATTGCTGATGCAGGTCTATGAGAAGCTCTTCTCCGAATATGGGCAGATCGTTGCTCAAGTTTTACTTACCCGGGACGATCTCAGCGACCGGAAACGTTATTTGAACGCCAGAAACACGATTTTGACCCTCCTGCAATACCGGGCCATTCCGGTCATCAATGAAAATGACACGGTGGCCACCGAAGAGTTGAAGATCGGCGAGAATGACGCGCTTTCGGCCCTGGTGGCCGGGTTGATCGAAGCTGATTTGTTAATTCTGCTCTCCGACGTGGATGGGCTTTACACGGCCGATCCCCGGCTCGATGCTAGCGCGACTCTGATCCCGGTAGTAGCCGAGGTGGATCAACAGATCCGGGCGATGGCCGGCGGCGCCGGAAGCTGCTGGGGCACTGGCGGCATGATTACCAAGATCGAGGCCGCCCAGATGGCTACCGCCGCCGGGACGTCGATGATCTTGCTGAATGGCAAGGAACCCTCCAAGATTCAGGGCATTTTTAATGCCGAACCGGTGGGAACAGTCTTTCTCAGCTCCCATAATGTCGTTTCCAGCCGCAAACGGTGGATTGCCTATGGCCCACAGGTCAACGGGGCGGTAATTGTCGACGCCGGAGCGGAGCGGGCGCTGCTGCATCAAGGAAAGAGTCTTTTGCCTTCGGGCATTATCGGTCTGAAGGGCGAGTTTGAGGAAGGCGACATGATTCAGGTGCTCAATTCCGACGGAACGGAATTGGGCCGAGGCTTGTCGAACTATGCCAAGGAACACTTGCAGCGGATCATCGGCAAAAAAAGCACCGCGATCGAAACGCTGCTGGGATTTAAAACCGCCGATGAGGCGATTCACCGGGATAATCTGGTGATTACGGCTTTAAATTAAGGGGGAATCGCAAATGGAGATCGCCGAATACGTTTCCGAGATCGGAAAGCGCGCTAAACAAACTGTGCCGGTGCTGGCCCGTTTGTCGTCGACGCGCAAGAATCAAGTGCTGGCCAAGATGGCTGATTATTTGATCGCCGACAGTGAAGCGATCCTGGCCGCCAACCGGCAGGATGTCGCGCAAGGCAAAGCAAAGGGGATTTCCGCCGCGTTCCTCGATCGTTTGACGCTAACTCCGCAGCGGATCGCGGGAATGGCCGAAGGGCTGCGGGCACTGATCAGCCTGGAGGACCCGATCGGAAAAGTGATCGGGATGTGGAAACGCCCCAATGGCTTGGAGATTGGGCAACAGCGCGTTCCCCTCGGCGTAGTGGGAATCATCTATGAAGCCCGCCCCAATGTCACAGTGGACGCCGCCGGACTGACCCTAAAAACCGGCAACGCGGTAATCTTAAAAGGCGGTTCCGAAGCCCTGCGATCGAATCAGGCACTGGTTCAGGCCCTGCGAAAGGCCCTGGCCGATTTGGGTTTGCCGGAAGACGCCGTGCTTTTGGTGGAACGGACCGAACGGGAAGCGGCAACCGCTTTGATGAAGCTCAATCAATATCTGGATGTACTGATCCCGCGCGGTGGTGCCGGACTGATTCGAGCAGTAGTCGAGAACTCTACCGTACCGGTGATCGAGACCGGTGTCGGAAACTGCCATACTTATATTGACAGCGATGCCGACCCGGAGATGGCCCATAAGATCGCTTTCAATGCCAAGGTTCAACGTCCCGGCGTTTGCAACGCGATGGAGACATTGCTAGTCCATCGCGCAATCGCGCCGCGCGTGTTGCCGCCGTTGGCCGAAGCATATCGGAAAGCCGGAGTGGAACTGCGCGGCTGTGAGGAAACTTGTCGGATGATCGCTGCCAAACCGGCCACGGAGGAGGATTGGTGGACCGAGTATTCCGACCTGATTCTGGCGGTAAAAATCGTGGCCGACCTGGAAGAAGCGATCGCCCACATCAACCATTACGGCACCAAGCATTCCGAATGTATCGTTACCAATAATTATTCAAAAGCCCGTTTGTTCCTGGCGGAGATCGACGCGGCCGCCGTCTATGTCAATGCTTCGACCCGTTTTACCGATGGCTTTGAATTCGGTTTTGGCGCGGAGATCGGGATCAGCACCCAAAAGCTGCATGCCCGCGGACCGATGGGATTGGAAGCCCTGACCACCATCAAGTACATTATCTATGGCGACGGCCAGATTCGCAGCTAAAAGAATTTTCGGAGCCACGGTTTTTAGTCGCCACCGTAAATAAAGCAATGCAAAACAAGACGAATCTGAAAGAAGATAGAGGGAGGCAGGCTTCTACTTATTTCAGGTGGAGCGTGGAGTTGACGAGATGATGTTTGGCATATTGGGCGGCACTTTCGACCCAATTCATTTTGGCCATCTGGTCCTGGCGGAGAAAGCCCGGGAGGCCTATGGCCTGCAAAAGGTGCTTTTTGTTCCGGCGGCCGTTCCGCCGCATAAGATCGGCGAAGTCTCGACCTCCGCCGAAAACCGTTTGCGAATGGTGGAACTGGCTGTCGCCGACCACCCGGATTTTCAGGTCTCCACGGTCGAGTTGGAAAGATCGGGCCCTTCTTATTCCATCGACACCATCCGGCAGTTGAAAGAAGCGCATCCCGGAATGGACGCGGCGCTGATTATGGGCTTCGACTCTTTACTAGAGCTTCATGCCTGGAAAGACTATCAGCAAATTCTGAAGGAAGCGAAGATCATTACCGCTTTCCGGCCGGGATACCCGATTCTGAAAACGGATGAGGATTGGCCGGCCTTTCTGCAGCCTTTCCGGGAACGGATTCTTTTTCTGGAAGCGCCTTTGCTGGACATCTCCTCGACCTGGTTGCGGGTGGAGTTGATGTACGAGCGTTCCATCCGTTATCTGGTGCCCGATGCGGTGCGGGAATTTATTATCGCGCAACGAATTTACCAGGAATTTTAAAATTGCCGTTTCCGCCAGTATAGTCAGTTTTTTTTGACGCACAATATAGACAGTAAAAGGGCTGAAGTTGAACCGTTCGCTGGTTTCCTGACTCGTTAGTGTGAGTTTCGCTGCTTAGAACAGCCGATTATATACTGGCTAGCGTGATTTTGGACTGAGCCCTCACGTCCACGTCCTTACGGATGAAAGAGAGGTGAAATTAGTTGACCAAGACGCTTTATGTCGGAAATTTGCCATGGTCGGCCACCAAAGAAGATCTGGCATCCTTCTTTGCGGAAAATGCTCAGGTCAAATCGAGCCGGATCATCACTGACCCGGCGAACGGCCGTTCCCGGGGCTTCGGGTTTATTGAGGTCGATGACGACGATGTCGACCGGGTCATCGAGGCAATGAACGGCAAAGATATGGGCGGCCGGGAGATTATCGTCAATGAAGCCAAACCGCGCCAGGCCAAAATGTAAATAAATGATTGCGATAGAATGAATCAACAGGGTGCGTGCGCATCCTGTTTTTATTTTTCAGCGCAATGATTTGGGGAGCCGGTTATGTTAAAAATTTGCGAAACAGAGGAAAAGCCTTTCCGGAGAGGGAATTATTACTTATTTGGACGAAACGGTGCTTTGATGCCATCC
The DNA here is from genome assembly GCA_023400055.1 of Bacillota bacterium. Taxonomy (GTDB): domain Bacteria; phylum Bacillota; class UBA4882; order UBA8346; family UBA8346; genus Hydrogenispora. The sequence continues at coordinate 238,719 of JAEXFN010000020.1, read as the reverse complement.
GGGCATCGAAAATTGGTCATGCCATGACGAAACGACGGGGACGAGGCTCATCTCATTTTAACAGCGCATCGCTATCAGGAGGGATTATCATGGAAAAAATACGATTGGGTCGTACCGGTTTGCTGGTCAGCCGCAGCGGCTTTGGCGCGATTCCCATCCAACGGATCGGTCTCGCGGAGGCCGCCGCTCTGCTGCGGAAAGCCTTTCGGGCCGGGATTAATTTTTACGATACCGCCAGAGCCTACACGGACAGCGAGGCCAAAATCGGAGCGGCGTTGTCGGACGTCAGGAAAGATATTGTCATCGCCACCAAGACTCAGGCGAGCACCCGCGCTGAGATCCTCAAGCATCTCGAAACCAGCCTGACCAATTTAAAAACGGATTACATCGATATCTATCAGCTGCATAATCCGCCAACCCTGCCCGATCCCGACGATCCTCAGGGAGCCTACCGTACTTTACTCGACGCCAAAGCCCAAGGGCTGATCCGGCACATCGGCATCACCAACCACCGGCTGGATGTCGCGCTCCAGGCGGTCGCCTCCGGGCTGTTTGAGACGATGCAATTCCCGTTGAGCTCGCTTTCATCCGCTGCCGATCTGAAGCTGGTCGATGCCTGCCGCCAGCACGATGTCGGTTTGATTGCGATGAAAGGGTTATCCGGCGGCCTGATCACCCATGCCGCCTCGACCTTTGCGTTTTTACGGCAATTCGATAACGTGGTGCCGATCTGGGGAATTCAGCGCGAATCCGAGTTGGATGAGTTTCTGGCGTTGGAGGAGAATCCTCCGGCCTTGGACGAAGCGATGTGGGAGTCCATCGAGCGCGATCGCGCCGAATTGGCGGGCGATTTTTGCCGCGGCTGCGGTTACTGTTTGCCCTGTCCGGCCGGAATTCCGATCCCGATGGCCTCCCGGATCAGCTTTTTCTTGAAGCGCTCCACCCATCAGCATTATTTTGAGGACGATTGGAAGGAGCAGATGCTGCGCATCGAGCAATGTCTGGACTGTGGCCACTGCCGGCAACATTGCCCGTACGAACTGGACCCGCCGCAAATGTTAAAAAAGCAGCTTCAGGAATATCTGACGTTATATGAGGAATTTCATTCCAGATCGCTGTAACATCGCGGATACTCCGGAACCGAATATCAAACATTTAATTTAATATGATGCACGCGGCGCTCTATCCGTATCGGACGGAGCGCCGCAGTATGTCAAGGCTCCATTTTCTTTTCATTATCGGCAAAATTGAAATTCCACTGTGAAAATGGCGATTTCGATCACAATCATAGTATTTACGATCCACCGCAATGAATTTACCAGGCTCCAAATGGAAAATAGGAAGCGCCGAATTAAAATTCCCGCCCGACCCATTGAAGGCGCGATCTGCTCAATGGAAATGATGAGCCGCCGAATTGCAAAGACGACCCGATAAGTAAAAATTATGATCCGCCAAACGAAAAAGCAGATCCGGAAAAGCGAAAAGACGATCCGATATACTAAAATGCGGCTCCTGCCAAAAAAAATCCGGCCGAACCTTTAAAAGCGTCAGGTTCGGGTTCTGTAATTTTATGGGAACTTTACATTCGGCGATATTTATGTTATTTTGAAGAAAGAACAAATGTTCGTAGATTCTTGACAATCAATAGAGACTCACCCGCCAATGGAGGATTAATGTTAGAACAAGCCAGACTCACTTTAAAAAAATACTACGGTTATGATTCTTTTCGCCCGGGGCAAGAGGCGATCATCGCCAGCATCCTTGAGGGAAACGATACTTTCGTGATCATGCCGACCGGAGCGGGCAAATCCATTTGCTTTCAGATTCCCGCCTTGCTGCTGCCCGGGATCACCCTGGTGATCTCGCCGCTGATCTCCTTGATGAAAGACCAGGTCGATGCGCTGGGCACCTTGGGGGTGGCCGCGGCCTATATCAACAGCTCCTTGAGCTATGGGGAGGTCCGGCAGCGGGTGGAGCAGACCCGTTCCGGCCAATACAAACTGCTATACATCGCCCCCGAACGGTTGCAACTGGAATCCTTCCGTAAGCTGCTGGCCACGTTGCCCGTGGCCATGGTGGCCATCGACGAGGCGCATTGCGTTTCCCAGTGGGGGCATGATTTTCGCCCGGCCTATCTCACCATCGGGCCGTTTTTGAAGGAGTTCCGCGAGCGGCCGCGGTTCGCCGCTTTTACCGCCACCGCCACGCCGGAGATCAAGCAAGATATCATCGAGCAGTTGAGCCTCGCCGAACCGCGGATCTTCGTTACCGGTTTCAACCGGGAGAATCTGCATCTGGCCGTCCAGCCGCTGCGGGGCCGGGAGAAACGCCAGTTTGTGACCGATTATGTGAGCGCCAAAAGCGATCAGGCGGGGATTATCTATACGGCCACCCGCAAGGAAACCGAGGAATTGTGCGATTATCTGAACCAAAACGGCTGGAACGCCGGGAAATATCATGCCGGGATGAGCGACAACGAGCGCAAGCGCAACCAGGAAGCGTTTATCTATGACGATATCCGGATCATGGTGGCTACTAACGCTTTCGGGATGGGAATCGACAAATCCAACGTCCGTTTCGTGATTCATTATAACATGCCGAAGAACATCGAGGCTTATTACCAGGAGGCGGGCCGGGCCGGCCGCGACGGCGAGCCCAGCGAATGCATCCTGCTCTTCGGCGCCCAGGATATCATGCTGCAAAAATTCCTCATCGAACAGTCGGTGCCCAATCCGGAACGGCGCCATTATGAACTGGCCAAGCTGCAGACCATGATCGAATATTGTCAGACTTCGCGCTGCCTGCGCCGTTTCATCCTGACCTATTTCGGCGAGCCGGACGTTCCGGACGAATGCGGCTCCTGCTCCAACTGCAACGCGGATAGGGAAGTTCAAGACGTAACCGCTACGGCGCGGCTGATCCTGTCTTGCCTGGGCGAGCTGCGGGAGCGGTTTGGGGTCAAAACATTGGTCGAGGTTTTGAGCGGTTCGCGCAGCAAAAAAATCCGCGATAACCATTTTGACGCGCTGCCGTCTTTCGGGGGATTGGCCCGCCAATACCCACCGGCGGAGATCCAGGGCCTAGTCGGCTGGCTGGTCAGCGAGGGTTATCTGCGACTGACCGACGGCCAATATCCGGTCCTGAAAATGACGGAGCAGGGGAGACAGTTCCTCGCGACTGAGGCCCGGCTGGAAAGGGCGGTCGTCAAGCAGCTTCCACTACAACCCAAAGCGCATGACCAAACCAGGGAAGACTCCCTTTTTCAAATTCTACGCCAGCTCCGCAAGAAATTGGCCGAACGGGAGAACATCCCGCCATACTTGGTCTTCTCCGACAGCACCTTGCATGATTTATGCAAACGGCTGCCGGCCAACCGTGCCATGATGCTGGCCGTGAAAGGCGTCGGCGAGTTCAAATTCAGCAAATACGGCGCGGCGTTTTTGGAGGCCATCCGCGCTTTTCAAAACGAGACTCCGGAGCTCCCCGCCGCCGCAGAAGCAGAAACGGAAACAGCCGCGGCAGAGGAAGCTCCCGCCATAGAGGAAGCCGAGCCGGAGCCGAGTCACCGAATCACCTTTGCAATGCACCGGCAGGGCGCTGCGCCGGAACAGATCGCATCCCGGCGCAACCTGCGCCTCCAAACCATTCAGGACCATTTGCTCCGTTGCGCCGCCGAAGGGCTGGATGTCGATTGGAGCTGTTTGATTCCCAAGGAATACGAAGCTTTGATTCTCAGCAAAATAGATGAAGTCGGCCCCGGTTATCTGAGACCCATTAAGGAGCGTCTGCCGGAAGCGGTGGATTATTTGGCAATCAAGGCTGTTTTGCTGAAATATAAAGCGCGCTGGGAAACGAAACCCCAGTGATTTTTAGAAAAATTTTATCGTTTTTTTGCAGGATAATCGCTAACAATGATAAATTATATGAAACAGGGTAGGTTGTGTCATTGAGTACAACCGAGGGTGACTGTTTTGAATACTTCAGTAATTTCGATTGAGCAACCTCTGGACCCGCAATGGTTGGTCGCTCCGGCTGAAACGTTGAAAAACGGCGGATTGGTGGCATTTCCGACGGAAACCGTTTACGGACTGGGGGCCGTTTTTAATAATGAACGCGCCTTGTTGAACATTTTCGCCGTGAAGGGCCGACCGGCGGATAACCCGCTGATCGTGCACATCTGGGATCCGCGACAGTTGCAAACGCTGGTTACCCATATCTCGTCTCAGGCGGAACGGCTGATGGACGCATTTTGGCCCGGGCCGTTGACGATCATCTTTCCGAAGCTGCCGGTTGTTTCGACGGTGGTTACCGCCGGATTGGACACCGTAGCCGTGCGGATGCCGTCGCATCCGGTGGCTCGGACTTTATTGCGGCTGACGGAGCTGCCGGTCGCGGCGCCGAGCGCCAATCTTTCGGGACGTCCCAGCCCTACCAAAGGAGCGCACGTGATCCAGGATCTGTTCGGTAAAGTGGAGCAGATCATCGATGCCGGGCCGTGCTCCGCCGGCATTGAGTCCACCGTGGTGAAACTCGAACCGGAACCGGTGATTTTGCGGCCGGGTTCCGTTACCAAAGAAATGTTGGAAGAGACGCTCGCCAGAAGCGTAGCGGTGGCCAATCCCGACAACCGGGATCAGCCCCAGGCGCCGGGAATGAAGTACCGCCATTACGCGCCGCAAGCTCCGGCAGAGTTGTTTGAAGGCGACGCCGAGTCCGTTGTCGCCGCCATTAACGCCCGGCTCGGCGAACGCTCAGCTGCGGAACGGGTCGTTGTGATCAGTTCCTCGGAACATTTAACGCGTTATCAGAACGAGTGGGTCCTCGATTTGGGCCCGCTAAATCGGCCCGAGATAGCGGCCGCCCGGTTATATGATTTGTTACGTTTCTGCGATCAATTGTCCGCCGATCGAATCTTGATTGAAGGGATCAATCCGCAGGGTATCGGTCTGGCGGTTACTAATCGGCTACGGAAGGCCGCAGGGGGGCATATTGTGCGTGTATCGTAAATTACTGGCCCTGTTATGCCTTTTCCTCCTTTTATTTACCGCGCCGGAGTGGAGCGGCGCCGCCGGTTACACGCCGCGCGTCGGGGAGCAATTGGTTTACAAAGTGGTCGTAAAATCGATGATTTACGGCGCCGATCAGATCGTTCGCGTGATCTCGAAAGGCACTTATAAAAACCACGAGGTATATACCGTCCAATACTCCATGAGTACCATCGGAGTCGTGAAAAATCTCGCCAAATATTCCGAGCAGGAAGAACTGGTCTTGGACGCCGAAAATTTATATCCATGGTATCTGAAACGCGATGTCGTCTCCGGGGAGAAGCAGCTTCATGAAGAAGTAACTTTTGATTACGCCCAGGGAACTGCCATCCGTCTGGCGTCCAAAAACAATGAACCCACCGTGCGTACGGAACTACCGTTGAACGGACCCGTCCAAGATGGGCTGTCGTTGCAATTCTTTTTGCGGAATCAAAGCTTGAAACCGGGCCAACACCAGATTAATTTTTATTCCAATGGCAAGATTGAGCCGGTGACTTTCACTTTGCGCGAAGTCCATCAGACTTTAAAGCTCGATTCGGGAACCTATCCACAATATTTACAAGCCAGCAACGCTCAGAGCAAAATTACGGTTCTGCTCGCGAACAATACAGAACGACAGCCCTTGGTCATTCAAAAATTGGCTCAATTCGGCAAAGTCGAAGCCCGGTTGGAAAAAGTCAACTGAAGTCCGCTGCCCGTTTCCGCCAATTGGAGACCGTTGCGGCAGCCGCAACGGGAGCAGATCCAGAGCAGTTCCGGTCCGGTCCGCAGCGCGGTAAATTCACGGTCGTTTAAGCATTCCGGGCATTTGAGGGTCAAATAGCCGCCGGTTTTTCCATGAAAGCACCAGCTGGCGTTTTTTTGCGACATTTTTTCATCCTGCCGAACAGCATTAAGCTCTGGAATTGTTTTTATGATTTTATTATGTTCGTATCCGATAATTTCATGCGCAACGCAATGGAAAGAGGGGGATTATCCCTTTCATGATTCAAAGGATTTTGTTCGTATGTACCGGAAATACCTGTCGCAGTGCGATGGCTGAAGCTTTGTTCCGCAAAATGCTCCAGGATGAGCTCGGCGAAGCGGCCGCAGCCATCGAAGTGCTTTCGGCCGGAACTTGGACCTTCGATGGCTCCGCCGCCTCGCCCAATGCCATAACGGTCATGGCCGAAGCCGGGATCGACCTGAGCGGACACCGGTCGCGCCAGATTACGACGGATTTATTGCAGTCCGTTGATCTCATTTTGACCATGACCGAAGAGCAGAAAGAGGATGTTCTGCAGTTGGCGCCGACGGTCGGCGAACGCCTTTTTACCTTGATCGAATTCGCCACGGCTGTTAATGGATTGGAAGATTCGGCAGAGAACGATGCCGTATCTTCTCAAAACTGGCCGGCGTCGAGAAATATCAATGATCCCTACGGTTTGAGCGTGGCCGATTATCGCGATTGCGCCGCCGAAATCCGGGGATATCTGGAGTTGGTTTTACAAAAAATCAAGGGATCGCAGCGCGGGCTGGATGCCACGCCCTAATACAATTACTCTTTGCGATACTGGTGAAAATTGCCGAACGGATGATTTGATTTCATTTCGCGGTAAGATTCGCCTTGCTACTACCCGGTGAAGAATTTTTTAGATGATTTGCCAAAACCAGTTGCCGAACGCTTTTCAAATCATTCCTGCAAATTTTGATCGCCGGGATAAATACCTACAAGGAGATGACAGAGATGGCAGTTCATGTGATTGATCATCCGCTGATCCAACACAAACTCTCGATTATCAGGGATGTCAATACCGGCGCCAAAGAATTTCGCGAGCTTCTCGAAGAAGTTTCGATGTTGATGGCGTATGAGTTTACCCGCAATTTTCCTCTGGAAGAGGTGGAAGTCGAGACTCCGGTCTCTACCGCCTGTTGCAAGGTGGTTTCCGGGAAAAAAGTAGCGGTTATTCCGATCCTGCGGGCCGGATTAGGTATGGTCGGCGGCATCCTCAAGCTGATCCCCACGGCGAAGGTCGGTCATATCGGCGTCTACCGCGATCCGGAGACGCTGCAACCGATCGAGTATTATTGTAAATTACCGCCCGATCTTTCCGAGCGGGAGCTGATCCTTCTGGACCCGATGTTAGCGACCGGGGGCTCGGCCGTTGCCGGGATTCAATTTTTGAAACAACGCGGCGCCACTCAGATCCGGATGGTCAACTTGATCGCCTCCCCGGAAGGAATTCAAAATGTCCAAGCCAAACATCCCGATGTCGATATTTACGTAGCCGCCATCGACGACCGGCTCAATTCTCACGGTTATATCGTGCCAGGTTTAGGGGATGCGGGCGATCGTTTGTTTGGGACCAAATAGTAGGACATCCCTTCGTCGCAAAGGAAGCTATTGAGCAAACTTTAGATGGAAACCGCGTGTCGACAAGGATACGCGGTTTTTTATCCATTATTCAAGGATAAAGAGTGCTTGATGAACGAGGGGAGCGCCAGGTATTTATCTTGATAATCTTTTTCTTGCCGCAACCGGCAAATTTCGCGAGGTATTCATTTTTCGGTTAAAGGTGGGGAAAATAGTCGCAGCGCGGAAGAATCATCCGGTAAATTTCCTGAATGTCATAACAAAACGAGAGCTTAATAAAGTTAAAGCTTTGTAAAATAAACGGGAAATACTTCCTTTTTGATAATCAATGTGGTAACATAAATTTTAATCGCTTTTTGAGAATCACTTTTTGGAGTGCTCATAATGCTGGATTTACGGCGCGTTGAATATGTCCAATAAGCGAAATTTGCGTGACTTGGCAATCTATGGTTCGTTGAGTTTGAATCTGGGTCTGATGGTGGCCGGCGGTTATTTTTTGGGCAATTTATTGGAAAAGAATTTTCATTGGCCCAATATGATCGTTATCGGAGTTTTGGGAGGGCTGTTTTTGGGGTTTTACGAAATGTTCGCCATTGCTTATCGGGGCCGTAAGAAATGATCGCTTTTTTAATCGCCTTTATTATCGTTAGTCTTAGCTACTTGTTTTTGGGATCGATCCACGGCATCGTCGGTGCGGTGATTATCGGTCTGAATATGGTGGCGGTTGACTACGGCCTGCAATGTCTACGGATTAAATTCTTGAAAAAAGTCGCTCCCGGTAGGGCGCTGCTATTGATTCTCGCAGGGTTGGTATTACGGACATTATGCATTATTTTGTTTTTGAAATTGGGTGTCTGGTGGCTGGGTTCTGAATCGGTTAATTTTTATGTGGTACTCATGTTTTTGATTTTTATTCCGATAATTGGTTTGGTAGAGGCACATAAATTCAAGATGGAGACTGGGAAGAACAATGGAAGCTCTTCAAAGTGACATGGTCCATTGGTTTGGACTCGACATCAATTTGCGGATAACTATCATGACCTGGGTCGTCATGGCCTTCTTAATTGTCGTCGCCTGGTTGGCATCACACAAATTGAACTGGATCCCCAGGGGTTGGCAAAATGTGATGGAAATGGCTGTCGAGTTTCTCGAAGGTATGGTCAGGGATGGACTGGGCGAAAAGGGGATCAAATATACTTATTTCTTTGGTTCTTTGTTTCTTTTCATTCTGGTCGCTAACATGTTGGGGCTAATCCCCGAGATGACCTCACCGACCCGTGATGTGAGCGTAACTTTGTGCCTAGCAATTTTATGGACGATTTGGCAGCAATATATCGGGATCCGTGAAAACGGACTGGCCAAACACTTACATCATTTTATCGAACCCTTTGCTCCGTTTGCTATCATTCATGTGATGGATCTGGCGATCCGGCCGTTGACTCTGGCTTTGCGGCTTTTCGGCAATATTTACGCCGGTGAAATTCTGCTTGAAAAACTGACCGAAACTTTCCGGCTGGTGGTGCCGACGGCTTGGCTTTTTCTGAGTATTGCCATCGGCGTCATTCAAGCCTTCATTTTTACGGTTCTTACTGTATCCTATACGGGTTTATCCGTATCTCATGAGGATAATTCAAATCATTAAACAAACTTGCGGAGGTGTCTTGAATTGGATTTAAATGCATTCAAAGTTATTGCGGTTAGTTTGATTTGTATGGTGGCCAGTTTTGCCGCTGCGACTTCGGATTCCAAGGTTATTGCCGCGGCGCTTGAATCCATGGCTCGTCAACCGGAGATGGAAGGTCGGCTGTTCACCTCGATGTTAATCGGTGTCGGCTTGATCGAATCCATTCCGATCATCGCGGTGGTTATTGCGTTCATGCTTCTCGGCGGCGTCAAATAAGGCAGTTTTACTCATTTTTACTATTTTCAATCTGAGAGGTTTCGGCTATGGCTATTTCGTGGGGAACTTTCTTGTTGATGGGCATCAATTTCCTGATTTTATTGGTTGTCCTTACCAAGCTGCTTTATAAGCCGATTCAGGGCATTTTGGCGGAGCGACGCCAAAAAATCAGCCAGGATCTGAGCGAGGCAGAGAAATCTCGCCAGAAATACGGGCAGCTTAGTGAGGAGGCGAAAGCGTCCTTGGAAAAGGCACGAGCCGAAGCGCTTCGGATTGTGGAGCGTTCCCGGCTGGATGCCGAAAAGGTAAGAGAACAAATCTTAGCGCAGGCGCGTCAGGAAGCTGATCAACTTCGTGAAAAAACGCAACGCGAGATTGAGCACGCTAAAACCCTAGCACGTCAGGAATTGCGGGACGGTACCGTTAATCTAGCTTTAGTCGCCACGGAAAAGCTGATCGGTGACCGGATGTCAAAGGATATTAATGAATTGTTGGTCCAGCAGGTTTTGGATCAGATTGAGAAGGGAGCTGCCAATCATGCCATCCCGGGCGGCGCATAGTTTTAGTCTGGCCATGGTCGAATTGGCGCAGGAACGCAGCATTTTGGAACCCGTGAAGACTGCCGCCGAAGAATTGCTACAGAATTTACGGATTCCTGAACTCCATCAGTTTTTAAGTCATCCGAAAATTCCGGATCCAGGCAAAAAGGAAGTGCTTTCCAAGCTGGTATCCGCGGATGTGCCGCGCGAATTTGTGAATTTTCTCAATCTAATTGTTGACCGGCACCGGGTAGATGCACTCGTCCCGACCTTGGAGAGCCTCATTGATTTGACCTTAAAAATTTGGGGCAATGAAATCGTCGAACTAATCTCGGCCATGCCGCTCTCGGAAACGGAACAACAACGGATTTCCCAATCACTTTCGCAGGCTTGGGGTAAGAAAATATATCTCAAATATCGAGTGAATGCTGGTCTAATCGGCGGAGTTGTCATCCGTCGCGGCGATCAGATGATCGATGGTTCATTATCCGGCCAAATTCATTCTTTAAAGAACCTGTTGTTGGAAAAGACTGAATTATCGATTTAAGAGGAGAGTCCCATGAGATTTTCGACTGAGGAGATCATTTCTGTTTTAAAGGAACAGATCGGGAAATATCACCAGGATCTTGAGGTCCAAGAGACTGGCACCGTGTTGGAGATCGGCGACGGAATTGCCCGGGTATTCGGCCTTGAAAAAATAATGATGGGCGAGCTGTTGGTTTTTCCCCATGATATTTACGGGTTGGCCTTGAACTTGGAGGAAGACAACGTCGGTTGCGTCTTGCTCGGTGATGAGACCCTTATCAAAGAGGGCGATTTGGTCCATCGCACCAAACGGGTGGTTGAGGTTCCGGTGGGCGATGCAATGATCGGCCGGGTCGTCAATGCTTTGGGTCAACCGATCGATGGCAAAGGTCCCATTGAAACTTCGGAGTTCCGTCCCGTGGAGCAGGTGGCTGTCGGTATTTCCAAACGCGAACCGGTGAAGGTTCCTTTGCAAACCGGTATCAAAGCGATCGATGCCATGATTCCGATCGGCCGGGGCCAACGGGAATTGATCATTGGCGATCGCCAAACCGGAAAAACCGCCATTGCCATTGATACCATTCTCAATCAGAAGGATTCCGGAGTAATCTGTATTTATGTTTGTATCGGTCAAAAGGCTTCGACGTTGGCTCAAATCGTCGAGTCCCTTGAGAGCAAGGGCGCGATGAAATATACGGTTATCGTCGCCGCTACTGCTAATGAGTCGGCTCCTTTACAATATCTCTCGCCGTTTTCCGGGTGCGCCATCGGCGAGTATTTCTTATACAAGGGCAAGGATGTACTGGTAGTCTACGACGATCTCTCCAAACACGCTACCGCTTACCGTGCAATGTCTCTGTTGCTGCGGCGTCCCCCCGGGCGGGAAGCTTACCCCGGAGATGTCTTTTATTTGCACTCCCGGTTGTTGGAACGGGCTGTAAAGTTAAGCAAGGAGAATGGCGGCGGTTCCCTGACCGCTTTGCCGATCGTTGAAACGCTTGCGGGCGATGTCTCCGCTTATATTCCGACCAATGTTATCTCCATTACGGACGGGCAGATCATTCTGAGCACCGAGTTGTTCTTCGGCGGTGTTCGGCCCGCGGTCAATGTCGGTCTCTCGGTTTCACGGGTAGGCGGTAGTGCCCAAATTAAAGCGATGAAGCAAGTGGCCGGCCGGTTGCGGATTGACTTGGCGCAATTCCGTGAGTTGGAAGCTTTTGCTCAGTTCGGAGCGGAGCTGGATAAATCGACTCAGGGGCGGTTGAATCGTGGTTATCGGATCGTCGAGATTCTGAAACAGGACCAATACCATCCCTTGACAACGATCGAACAGGTTGTGTTGATTTACGCCGTTACCAACGGTTATCTTGATGATATCCCCATCAGTGAAATTCGCCGTTTCGAAAAAGAGTTTTTACAATTTTTCAATACGGATGGGCAAGACCTTTCGAAGCGACTCAACGAGGCCAAGGCGCTCGACCAGGATTCCACCACGCAGCTCACTAATTTGCTCAAAACCTTTAAGGAACGTTTTGTCGTGGACACGAAAGGATCACAGTCCCAAAGTAAATAATTGCTGAATTAAATAATTTGAATGAAGGAAATCCCATGGCTTCAATTCGTGATTTGCGATTAAAAATTAAAAGTATTAAAAATATCCAACAGATCACCAAGGCGATGAAGATGGTGGCTTCGGCCCGTTTAAAAAGGGTTCAGGACCGCTTGGAAGCCGCCCGCCCCTATGCCCGGAAAATGGCTGAGGTAACTCTGGATCTTGCCGCGCGGACGCCGGATATCACCAATCCGTTGTTGCTGCCGCACGAGAAGAACGAGAAGGTTTTGATTCTCGTTTTTACTGGAGATCGCGGTTTGGCCGGTGGTTTTCACCAAAAGATCGCCGATGGTGCGGTTCAATTTGGCCAGAAGTTTAAAGAGAAGGCCGAAGTTTCGTATTATGCGGTTGGTTCCAAGGGCGTGCACCGTTTGAATATGCGCCACGCCAATTTGATCAAAAAATTTACTGAGCCGGTAGGCGGCGTCGCCTTTTCAGTCCCTCAAAAATTGGCCGCGGAGTTGGTCGAATATTACCTGTCCGGCGAATACGATCAAGTCTATCTGTATTACGCCAAGTTTCATTCAGCCATGACTCAGCGGCCCAAAGCATTCCAGTTGCTGCCGATCGATCCCAGCAAAGCCCGTCAAAAAGAAGGCCGGGGCTTATTTATTTACGAACCGGACCAACGCCAGGTTTTGGACGGTTTGTTGTCGCGCTATATTGAAAGCGAGATATTTCGGGCTTTTTTGGAGACCGAAACCGGTGAGCTGGGCGCCCGTATGACGGCAATGTCCTCAGCTACCGATAATGCCGCCGAACTCATCGAGCGGTATGGACTCGAATTCAACAAAATCCGTCAAAGTCAAATTACCAAAGAGATAGCTGAGATCGTCGGCGGGGCCGGCGCTCTTGAAGGCTGAACGAAAGTAGGAGGATTTCCCGATGGCTACTGGTCATATCGTCCAAATTATCGGACCTGTTTTGGATGTTGAATTTCTTCCGGAAGAAATTCCGGCAATCAATACCGAGATTCGGGTTAACTTCACCCATAATGCCAAGGAAGAGAAGGTCGTGGCCGAAGTCATGCACCATCTCGGCAATAATCGGGTTCGTTGCGTCGCACTGAACTCCACCGATGGTTTGATGCGCGGCCTGGAAGCCCAGAGTACCAATGAACCGATTAAGGTACCGGTTGGTCGGGAAGTCCTCGGCCGGGTATTCAACGTCTGGGGCGATGTGGTTGACGATGGACCGCCGGTTCAAGCCAAGGAATATTGGCCGATTCACCGCAAGGCGCCGAGTTTTGAAGAGCAAGAGACGAAACAGCAGATTCTGGAGACCGGAATCAAAGTCATCGATTTGCTGGCTCCATATCCCAAAGGCGGTAAAGTGGGTCTGTTTGGCGGAGCCGGCGTCGGCAAGACCGTTTTGATTCTGGAAATGATTCGTAATATCGCCACCCAGCATGGTGGCTTCTCGGTGTTCACCGGCGTCGGTGAACGGACCCGTGAAGGAAATGACCTTTGGCTGGAAATGAAAGAGTCCGGGGTTATCGAAAAAACTGCGATGGTTTTCGGCCAGATGAATGAACCGCCGGGAGCGCGGTTGCGCGTGGCTTCGACCGGCCTGACCATGGCCGAATATTTCCGTGATCAGGAACATCAAGATGTGTTGCTGTTTATCGATAATATTTTCCGCTATGTCCAGGCGGGCTCGGAGGTTTCGGCTTTGCTCGGACGGATTCCCTCGGCGGTCGGCTATCAACCGACCTTAGCCACCGAGGTCGGAGCTTTGCAGGAACGGATTACTTCCACCCGGAGCGGATCAATCACTTCGATCCAAGCCATTTACGTTCCGGCGGATGATTATACCGACCCTGCCCCGGCGACTACTTTCACGCATCTCGATGCTACGACCAACCTGGACCGCAGTATCGTGGAGATCGGAATCTATCCGGCGGTGGATCCGCTGGCTTCGACTTCGCGCTTGCTTTCCCCCGCCGTGGTAGGGGAAGAACATTATCAAGTGGCCCGTCAGGTGCAGGAGACGTTGCAGCGTTATAAGGAACTGCAAGATATCATCGCGATTTTGGGAATGGAAGAATTGAGCGATCAGGATAAATTGACGGTCGCCCGGGCTCGCCGTCTGCAACGCTTCCTGTCGCAACCGTTCTTCGTGGCTGAAAACTTTACCGGCCAACCTGGAAAATATGTCCCGATGGCTGAAACGGTAAAAGGGTTCAAGGAGATCCTCGAAGGAAAGTATGATGATCTCCCGGAAGAAGCCTTCTTGATGGCCGGACCCATTGAGGAAGTCGTCGAACGTGGTAAGAAACTTCAGGAGGGGACCGCCAGTGCCTGATAAACCGCAAACCAAGCGGATCTGGTTGGAAGTGGTCACGCCATCCAAATTGGAGTTGCGCAAAGAAGTCGAATATGTGGTCGTTCCGACAGTTACCGGCATCGTCGGCATTCTGCCGGGGCATATCCGTTTGATGGCGCCGCTGACAACTGGAGTGCTTCGTTATAAGATCGATAACCAGAATTATTATATGGCGGTTAGCGAGGGGTATCTCGAAGTTACTCCCCATAAAGTGATCGTCCTGGCGGAAGCCGCTGATTTGCCTGAAAATATCGATGTGCAGCAGGCTTTAAACGATAAGCGTCAGGCCGAATCGGACTTATACAAACTCTCCGCCAACCGGAGCGATTTTGCCCGGGCGGAGATCAATTTGAGTCTGGCTGTCTCCAGGTTGGAGGTTGCCCGCAAAACCGGTCGGAAAGTTGAATGATCGCCGGGTTTTACTTTGTCTAAATTGCTGAAACCGTCTACAGAGACGGTTTTTTATTTCCCGGATCTCGACGTCCGTCCATTGCGGATCTTATACGCCGGTCAGATCGAAGTCCGGAATATAGGCTTCATCCGCCGAATCCAGTTCTTGCACATAACCGTCTTCCAGACCCAGCCGGAACAGCTCCTCGACGACCGCATCGTATTCGGCCTGATTCAGCCGGCGTTGAAGCTCGGCCGGGAGCTCCAACCCCGGGAGGGGCAGGTATTGCGCCATTAGACTGACATAAACTCCGTCTGGGGCGTTTTCCTTGATCCAACGCAGGCATCGTTGGGAGTCGGTCCCGCAACCGGGCAATATCAGATGCCGGATCATCACCCCGGAGCGGATAATGCCTTGATCATCCAAAACCACTGGACCGCATTGCCGGATCATTTCAAGAATTGCCGCCGTAGCCACTGCAAAGTAATCAGGAGCATCGGCATACCGTTCGCTTAATTGTGCGGCATAGTATTTCAAATCCGGAAGATAGACATCGATCAGACCGTTTAAAATTTGAAGCGCTGCGACTGTTTCGTAACCCGATGAATTATAGACGATGGGAATCCGTAATCCATTCGAGCGCGCCTGGCGAATCGTCTCTACCAACTGAGGGACGAAATGAGCTCCGGTGACCAGATTGATGTTATGAGCGCCCTTGGCTTCCAATTCCAGAAATTTTTCGGCCAATGCTTGGGTCGAAAGGGTTTTTCCATAGCCTTGGTGGCTGATGCGGTAATTCTGACAAAAAATACAGCGCAGATTGCACCCGGAAAAGAAAATCGTTCCCGAACCATTACTTCCGGAGATGATCGGTTCTTCCCAGTGGTGTAAAGCGATTCTGGCCACTTGCAAGTCATTGGAGCCGCCGCAATATCCGATGTCTCCGGCCACACGATTAACGGCGCAGCTTCGAGGACATAAACGACAGCCCGTCGTGGATGGATTGGAAAAATTCATGCTCTCCCTCGCGGATGATTGAAATTTCAATGATTAATGATTGTTGAATTATATTGTTTTCTGACTTTCATTATAATATAAAAATTCAAGGAAGGCAGGAAGCTTTCTAAAAAAGGAGAAATATTTGCTGAATGGCAATGTTATTTGCAACATGCTTTTGTTAGTAAAAACGGCAATGAAAAGCTACAAAATTCATTGCAAGGGAATTTGAAAAAGATTTGTGGGCCATGGTAGGAAGGAGTAAGGATGGAGTTTCTGCAAAACTTCGGAGATTTAGTCATTCACTTGGACAAACATCTTAATATCCTGGCGCAACAATATGGACCTTGGATGTATGTCATTCTGTTTTTGGTCATTTTTTGCGAGACCGGTTTGGTGGTTACTCCTTTTTTACCTGGAGATTCGCTGCTTTTTGCGTTGGGGGCTCTGGCCGCGGGCGGAATACTGGAGATGGACGTTCTCTTTCCTACCTTGGCCATGGCGACGCTCTCCGGCGATACGGTCAATTATTGGGCCGGTTATTTTATTGGTCCCCGGGTATTCCAGAAGGAGGGTTCCCGTTTTTTGAATCGCAAGCACCTCGCCCGGGCGCATCAGTTCTATGAGCGGCATGGCGGCCGGATGATCACCATCGCCCGGTTCATTCCGATCATCCGGACCTTTGCGCCGTTCATTGCGGGGATCGCCCGGATGACATATTGGCGGTTTCTCATTTACAGCTTGGTGGGCGGATTGATCTGGATCAGTTTCTTGTGTTTCGGCGGCTATTTCTTCGGCAACATCCCGTTCGTTAAAGAAAATTTTTCGCTGGTGGTCGCGGTAATCGTCATCATCTCATTGTTACCGGCGGCCATCGAAGTCGTGCGGAACCGCGGCGTGAAACAGAGCCAATAGGTTATCGCCGGGGCGCATCGTCCACTCACCCTCGGCATAAACTGAACGGCAGATCGATAATCGTTTAAAATCTGGTCATCTCACTGGATGATCATATCAGGGAGAGGAAAAATGCAAATTCAACGGGCTTTTTTAGTTGTTTTGGACGGCGTAGGCGTAGGCGAGCTGCCCGATGCCGCCGCTTACGGGGATGCGGGCAGCGATACGCTGGCGCATACCGCCCAGGCGGTCGGGGGATTGCACCTGCCGAACCTGGAGCGGGCCGGATTGGGCCATCTGACCGCTATTCCGGGCGTTTCCGCCACGGTATCCACGGGAGTCTATGGCAAACTCGGCGAACGTTCGGCGGGCAAGGACACTACTACCGGCCACTGGGAAATGGCCGGGATTATTCTGCCGAAACCGTTCCCGCTGTTCCCCCAGGGTTTTCCCGCTGAGATCATCGCTGAATTCATGCGTTTGACCGGCCGGGCGGTGATCGGCAACAAAGCCGCTTCGGGGACGGTAATCATCGAGGAACTGGGGAAAGAACACCTGGCTACCGGAGCCTTAATCGTTTATACTTCGGGAGACAGTGTATTCCAAATTGCCGCCCATGAAGACCTGATTCCCCTCGACGAACTTTACCGTTATTGTGAGATCGCCCGGACGATTCTCCGGGGGGATTATGGGGTGGGCCGGGTCATCGCGCGGCCGTTCCGCGGCGAACCGGGTTCATTCTACCGTACCGAGGGACGCAAGGATTTTTCGATTAAACCGATCGCCCCGACGGTGTTGGATCGCCTGAAGGAGCAGGGATTCACCGTGTTCGGCGTGGGTAAGCTGGAAGATATCTTTAGTTGGCAAGGCTTTACCGATTCCAATCACACGCATAACAACCATGAAACCCTGGCGTTCCTCAGCGAACTGATCGAGCGGGACTTTAAGGGCCTGGTCTTTGCTAATTGCATCGATTTCGACATGTTATACGGCCATCGCAACGATCCGGCCGGCTTCGCCAAAGCCCTGGCCGAGGTGGATGCCTGGCTCGGCGCCAACGTGCCGCGCCTGCGCCAGGGCGACGTGCTGATCATTACCGGCGATCACGGCGGCGATCCCACCACCGCCAGCACCGATCATTCCCGCGAATACACGCCGTTGTTGCTGTTCGGCCCCGCTCTGCCGGACGGAGTGGACTTGGGAACGCGCCAGAGCTTTGCCGATATCGCCGCGACCCTGTGCCGCTGGTTCGGCCTCGAACCATGGCCGGTGGGCGAGGAGTTCGCGTCGCTAATCGAAGCTCGAGAGAGCGCCCAATAAGAATACGCGCAAAGGAGCGACCTGTCCGTGCGAACCGTCGATTTGATATGGAAGAAACGGGAAGGCCAAACATTAACCGCTGCAGAAATTCATTTTTTAATCCAAGGTTTTGTCGAGGGAACCATCCCCGATTATCAGATGAGCGCCTGGTGCATGGCCGTGTATTTTCAGGGCATGACCTTCGAGGAATGCACCGCGCTGACGCTGGAGATGGCCCATTCGGGGGAGATGGTCGACTTATCGGCCATTCCCGGAGTCAAGGTGGATAAGCACAGCACCGGCGGAGTGGGGGACAAGACCAGCCTGGTCTTGTTGCCCATGGTGGCTGCTGCCGGCGTTCCGGTGGCCAAAATGTCCGGCCGGGGGTTGGGGCACACCGGAGGCACCTTGGATAAGCTGGAATCCATCGCCGGCCTCACCACCAGTATGGACCGTCAGGTTTTCCTGGATCAGGTGCGCCGGATCGGCATCGCGCTGGCGGGACAGACCGGCAACCTGGTGCCGGCCGATAAAAAGCTCTACGGTTTGCGCGATGTCACCGCCACGGTGGAAAGCATTCCGCTCATCGCCAGCAGTATCGTCTCGAAAAAGCTAGCCGCCGGGGCCGACGCCGTGGTCTTGGACGTCAAATTCGGCGACGGCGCCTTTATGAATGAATACGCCAAAGCCGTCGAGCTGGCCAAAACGATGGTCGAGATCGGCAACCGCGCCGGACGCCGTTTCATCGCGGTGCTCAGCGACATGAATCAGCCGTTGGGTTCGGCCATCGGCAACAGCCTGGAAGTGGCCGAAGCGATCGCCACCTTGCAGAATCGCGGCCCGGCCGATCTGACGGAACTCTGCTCGGTATTGGGCGGCTATATGCTCTGGTTGGGCGAGAAAGCGGCCGATCCCGAGCGGGGCCGGGAGTTGGCCCTGGAACTCTTGCAGTCCGGGAAGGCGCTCGCCAAGTTCCGGGAGATGGTGGCCGCCCAGGGCGGCGATCCGGAACGGGTCGGCGTTCCGGAATTGCTGCCGACCGCGCCGTTCATTCAGGAAATCTACGCTGACGGCGGAGGCTGGGTGGAAAGCATCGACTGCCGGACGCTGGGCCTGATCGCCATGAAACTGGGCGCCGGCCGCGCCAAACTGGAGGACCTGATCCAACCGGAAGTCGGTCTAAAGATCAAGGTGAAGGTCGGCGACAAGATCGACCCGCAAGCGCTCCTGGCCGAGATTCATGCTCCGAACAGCGCCGCCGCGGCCGAAGCCGCCCGGGAGATTCATGACTGCATTCACTTCGCCGCGCAGCCGGTGGCCAAGAAGCCACTGATCGCCTCGGTTATTTCTTGATTGTGTTTCATTTTCAATCTTTTTCAATCGATCCGTTTTGCTTTCATGGGCGACTTCATCCCATGACTTAAAAATTTCGTTCAGTAACTGACTATTTTCATTCAGTTACTGAATGAAGTAATTTGGTAGCTGAATGTTTTCATTGAGTCAGTGAATGAGCATATTCAGTAACTGAAGATGCTCATTTTGTTACTGAAAATGTTTATTCAGTTGCCGAATGAACTGATTCAGTTAGTAAATGAACAGCTTCGGTTAGTGAATAAGTTAGTTGAGTTACAAAATGAATTGATTGGGTGACGAAATAACGTCTTTGGCAGTTAGTGAAGGCTGTCTCCGGTTGAGAAGGACGGGCGGGACTTCAGCAGAAAATGACAAAATAAAAAAAGCCTTTGCATCGGCTTTTCGTCTTAACAAACATGGTCGGGGTGAGAGGATTTGAACCTCCGGCCTTTCGGTCCCGAACCGAACGCTCTACCAAGCTGAGCCACACCCCGGACAACGGATTTATTATAGCAAAGAGTGCGCCGTTTGTCAAAAGGAAATCGCCAATTTTTTAAAGAAAATTGCGGCAAGCTGGAAAAATTTCCGGCAACTCTTCCGTTTCCGGACCAATTGTGCGATACTATAATCCTATAAAAGGTTAATATTGTTTGCCAATGGGCCTTCGCGAACTCAAAAGGAACCGCCGAAATGCAGCAGAAAAGTTTGGCACGCTAAAGTTTATATTATGAACCCAAGGAGGAGTTTTTTATGTGGATTACATTTTGTGGCGCCGCGGGTACGGTTACCGGTTCGTCCTATTTAGTGGAAACGGACAAGTACCGTTTCTTAGTGGATTGCGGCATGTTTCAAGGGGCAAAGGAAATCCGCCAGTTGAATGAGAAGGATTTTTTGTTTAACCCGGCCAGCCTCGATTTTGTGGTGCTTACCCATGCTCACGTCGATCACTGCGGGTTGCTTCCGAAACTATGGCTGAACGGGTTTAAGGGGCCGATCTACGCCACCAAAGCTACCACCGAGCTTTGCAAGATCGTCTTGGCCGATTCCGGGCATATCCAGGAGATGGAGGTGGAATGGCGCAACCGGAAACGGCTGCGCACCGGCGAAAAACATTTGGAACCGCTTTATACCGCGGCGGACGCGTTGAGCGCCGCGGCGCTGCTCCGGTCACAAAGCTATTACCAGGCGTTTGAGCCGGCTCCGGGAGTCCGGGTCCGTTACTTGGACGCCGGGCATATCCTCGGGTCGGCCATCGCCGAGATCTGGGTCACCGAAGCTGGCCAAACCACCAAACTGGTTTGTTCCGGTGATCTCGGCCAAAAGCATCAGCCGATCATCCAAGACCCGGATTATGCGGCCGAGGCCGATTACGTCTTAATGGAATCGACCTATGGCGACCGCCTGCACGAAGCCCATTCCGACCGGATCCAGAAATTGCGAGAGATCATCCTGGAAACCGTCCGTTCCCAAGGCAACTTGATCATTCCGGCCTTCGCCATCGGCCGGACCCAGGATCTGCTTTACCATCTGAAGACCCTCTTTTATGAGGGGGCCATCCCCAAAATGCCGGTCTATATCGACAGTCCGATGGCGGTTTCGGTCACCGAGATCTATCGCAATAATCCCGAATGTTATGACGCCGAGACCCGGAAATTATTCGCGGAGCACGAAAGCCCGTTTGAATTTTCCAACCTGCATTTCGTGCGCACCGCCGAAGAGTCCAAGCAGTTGAACGCGACCGCCAAGGGCGCCATCATTATTTCGGCCAACGGCATGTGCGAAGCGGGCCGGATTTTGCATCATCTGAAACACAATTTGTGGAAACCCCAATCCCACATCCTGTTTGTGGGCTATCAAGCCGAGGGAACGCTGGGCCGGCGTTTGCTGGAGGGGGCCAAAGTCGTCAAGATCATGGGGGAACAGATCAATGTCCAGGCCCAGATCGATTCGATCGCCGGATTTTCGGCGCACGCCGATCAGAACGGCCTATTGGATTGGATCTCCCACTTCGACAAAGCGCCGCGGGGCTTGTTCATCATCCACGGTGAAAATGGCGCCCAGCAAACCCTGGCCGATCTCATCCGTCAGCAAAAATACGCGCTGGAAACCTTCATTCCGCACTGGGGCGAGCGCTTCGAACTCAAGGCCGCTGCCGCGGAATTGCAAGAACGGCTGACGGTACCGGCCCTGGATAACTTCGTCTTCGACCGGAAATTCACCGATCTGGAGCACCAGCTCTTAACCTTGCACAGCCAGTTGCCGTCCTCCGACCCGGAGGCGCTCCAGGCGCAGCTTGCCGAGGTGCAGAAGGAATTGGCGGAATTGCAAAGGTTACTGCAAAAACCGGCTTAAAATCATGATTTTTTTTCATCACCCGATGCCCGTAGCCTCGCGGTCGACATATGATGTGCTATGAACGGTGAAGGGAGCGGGTTGTCCGGAATGAAGGCGGGCTTCGGAAGGCATTTTATGGCTGATTTGTATCTTTGTCAAAATGAATTGTGGAATACTCCCAATGAATTTATGTCCGAAATTCGCCGCATTACGAATTTTGACGGCATTATCAACATTCAATGGGTCTTTCAGACGTTCAAACCCGAGGGGACCCGAATCAGCGGGGAATTCGACGATTGCTTCATCCTGATCCAGATTTTCGCCGAGCAGAAGTTTTTAACGATCGATATTTTCTGGTGGCAGCCCCGTCTGGAGATCGAACAATTCAGCGAAGCGTTGGTCGAGCTTTTCCGGCCGCAGGTGTTGGCCACCGAGTCGCGTTTGCGGGCTGAACATCTGAATTGAGGCGGCAAAATCAAATCGCGTCCAATCGTTAAAAATCCGCATAAACGTAAAACTTGACGCGCAGCATAATCTATATAAGTTAACGCCAAGATCGGCAAGCAATCTTTCCAACGGAAAGTTTTGGCTGAAAACTTTTTCGATCATTTAACCTGTCCCCGCTGGAAAGAGGTTGAACCAACTGAGGCAGCAAATTCTTCCGTTCGACCTATCGGGAAAGACAAAATGAATAAGTGAGGACCATTTATGAAAGTCGACCAATACGGCGGAATCGTTGAGCGGCTTCGCGCCGAAGCCGCTACCAAAAACTTTTATTTTATCGCCCGGTTCCAATATCGCAAAGACCTGGCTATGCATATCAATAACGGCAAGACGGAAGAAGTAAGCACCGCCACTTCGGCTGGACTCGGCATCCAGGTGATATCCAGCCAGGGGTACATGGGATTCGCCGCTTCCGATCAAGTTAGTGAAGCCATCGGGGTGGAGCTGTTTCATAAAGCGGCGTTCTTGGCGGAACAGGGCCAGTATTACAGCAGCGAAGCCAATCAAGAAGTCTTTCAATTAGAGCCGCTGCAAAAGACGGTGACCATCACCGAACGCTATCCCCTCGGCAGCCTGAGTCTGGAAGAGATTGAAGCCCAAATAAAGGCGCTCAATCAGGAGCTGACCGATTTGGATGAGAAGCTTTCCGTACGGACCGTTCTGCGATTGAGTGCGGAGGAATGGCGGATTATCCGTTCGGATGGGACCGATGTCTCCTTCAATACGCCCCGGTCGTTTGTTTTTCACTCCATTACCGCCAAGTCGGCTACGGATACCGCCACCGCTTACGCCAATCTTCCCGGAACCGACCTGGGTGTCATCATTGAGGCGAAGAACCGCGAACGGTTGCAGGCCCGAGCGCGTAAGGCTGCGCGGCTGGCTTTGGATTTGCTGGGCGCAGCGAAGCTAAAAAGCGGCCACTATAAGCTGGTCATCGACTATGCGCTGGCCAAAGGCTTGGCGCACGAGGCCTTCGGACACGCGGCCGAGACCGATGGGCTGGAAAGCTCGATTCTGGGCGAGAACGGCCGGTTAAGGGTGGGGCTGACCGTCGCCAAGCCGCAGCTTTCAATCATCGATGGTCCGATCGAAGGCGACTATGCTTATCAGCCGATCAGCGCCATGGGGATCGAACGTAAGACCGTCAAGATCGTGGATCATGGCCGGCTGACCGCTGGTCTCTCGGATGTTTTCTCGGCGCGCCGCGCCGGGGTACCGCTTACCGGTGCGGAACGGGTGGAAAGCTTTTTCTCACTTCCGATCGCCCGGATGAGCAATATTCGGATCGAGTATGACAATGCTTTGCCCCTGGCGGGAGATTTCGAAGCGATTACCCCGGTCGAGCTTTATCGCTTTTTGCTCGACCATCAGTTGGCCGGCGCGGATGACCAGTTGCTTTATTTGACGGGCTTTCAGGGCGGACAAGTCAATCCGGCCTTCGGGGATTTTGTCTTTCATTGTTCCGGCATTTATGCCTTATCGGAAAACCCGGTTTTATACAAACCGGCCATTTTCAGCGGCAAGGTACTGTCGGTTCTCAAATCGGTCAGTGCCGCCATCGGTCCGCTACAGATCGACGCCATGGGAACCTGCGGCAAGATGGGGCAAGGCGTCCCCAGTTGCGGCGGTTCGCATTATTTTCTGGTGATAGACTCGAATCCTGAAATTATGATCGGAGGAGAATGAATTGATCCTAGCGGAGCAACTTGCCGACAGTTTACGCAATTATCAAAAAAAAGACGCCGCTTTGATGGACTGGCGCTTTGATTTTCACGAAGCCAAAGGGCTTGAAATTGGCTTAAAGAATAACCGGATCGGCGGACCGTACTCAGCCCCTGGCTATAAGCAAAGCATATCCGGGGAGATTTTTTTATATTGGAAAAACCAACGTTACAGTTCGGGTAAGCTTGATGCTCAAGTGGTCGCCGATTTTACAGAATATATGAATAACTGGAAGGCTGCCGCATACTACGATCCAGAAGGGGTCGGGCTTTTTACACCCGATCGGGTTCCCGAGGTCAACCTGGCCGATCCCGTCGTGGCTGATATCGTCGAACGGGATAATTCCCGGCCCTTTAAATTACTGGAGGACGGCCTGCAACGGTTGAGCGCCGCCGGACTCAATCCAATTAACGGAAAAATTCGTTGCTTCCAGAGCACCCGGTCCATCGGGAATTCTGCCGGTTTTGCGGTCGAATTTCCCCAAACGCCGGTGGAGTTTTATTTTGAGGTTAACAACAGCTACGGCGAGTCGTTCCAGGAAAAGTTCTGGCCCGCTCCGGCGAAAATCGATCGGGTCATCGAAAACACCGCCCGCATCGCCAAACTCTTGAACAATCCGGCTCAAGCCACTTTCTCCGGAGCAACCCGGCTGTTATTTCCGCCGGAAGTTTTTGAATCCTTTATCGGCCAGTTTTTGATCAATAACCTCTATGGCAGTCTGGTCGTAAACCGGCAAAGCCGTTATTCCCTGCAAGATTTTAGGGAACAGCGCCCCGTTCTGCGAAGCGATCTGTCGCTAATTTTAGATACACTCCAACCTTTGCGGGCGTTTTCTTACGCGTGCACTTCGGAAGGGGTTCCGGGCGGCCGAATCAATCTCATTGACCACGGGAAATTAACCACGCCGATCCTCGGTCTAAAGTATGCCAAAAAGGCCGGTCTGCCGCCGACTCCAGTCGCTGCCGGAGGCCGCGGCTTTTTCCTGAAAACCGATAACTTGCTCCCGGAATGGGAACATTTGGTGCGAAATACTGAAAGGGGTCTGATCGTCTATTCGGTGTTGGGTATGCATACGCAAGATTCCAGTTCCGGAAGTTTTTCTTTGACCGCTGATCAATGTTTGCTGGTAGAGAACGGCGCCATTACCGGAAAGGTCAAGGCGGTGATCAACGGCGATTTTCTGGCGTCATTAGCGGCCGAGACCAGTTATTTCGGGAAAGTTGCCGGTGAAGACAATCCCGGTTATTCCTTCTTGGCGACGGCCACTGTCTAAAATATTCACGAATTGCCATGGGTTCGGCAGGAGAGTCCGGTTTATCGTCGAACCTTTTTTCAACGAATCTTAGGAGGCCGATAGGGTGGAATATGCCAATAAGAAAGTTGCCGTCATCGGTTTAGGAATAAGCAATACGCCGTTAATCCGTTATCTGGTCCGTCAAGGAGCCGATGTTTCGGTATTCGACAAGAAGCAGGCCGCCGAATTAGCTAATTATCTGTCGCAATTGACGGAGTTACGGCTGACATATTGTCTGGGCCCGGACTATTTGAGCCAGCTGAATCATTTTGATTATATTTTTGTCACTCCGGGAATGAAGAAAAATTTGCCCGAATTTATCCGCGCCAAAGAGGACGGAGCCGTTTTCAGCAGTGAAATGGAGTTATTTCTGCGTAAATGCCCCGGCCGAACCATCGGCATCACTGGGAGCAGCGGCAAAACCACCACGACCACCTTGAGCGGTCTAATGGTGAAACATGATTTTCCCGATACATATGTCGGAGGCAATATCGGCTGCTCATTACTGGATTCTCTGCCAGAAATGACGGCTGATTCCCGTGTGATTCTGGAATTAAGCAGCTTTCAACTGCAAGAATTAACCCAAAGTCCCGATTTGGCGTTGATTACCAATATAACTCCCAATCATCTGGATATGCATGCCTCAATGGCTGAATATATTGCGGCCAAAGCCAATATCCTCCGTTTTCAAACTGCGGACAGCATCGCCATTTTAAATTACGACAATGAGATAACCCGAGATTTGGCCTCATCTGTGAAAGGCCAATTATTCTTTTTCAGTCGCCGGAAACTGCTGGACGAAGGCGCCTTTTTGGATGGCCAGGAGTTGGTCGTTCGCTTAAACAATCAGTCCGAGGTCATTGCAACCCGGGATCAGCTCCGTTTGCTTGGCGATCATAATGTTGAAAATATCCTGGCCGCCGCTTTGATCAGTGCTCTGCAAGGCGTATCCCCGACGACGATCGCCAAGGTCGCCCGCGAGTTCACTGGCGTCGAGCACCGTTTAGAATTAGTCCGTGAGCTGAAAGGCATTCTGTATTATAATGATTCTATATCCACCACCCCGGACCGCGCGATTGCCGGTTTAAACGCAATGACCGCGCCCACCATTTTAATTGCCGGCGGTTACGATAAACATTTGCCTTTCGACCGTTTCGCCAAAATCGTCACCGAGCATTGCAAACAGTTAATCTTGCTCGGAGTTACAGCTCCGCTGATCCAAAGCGAGGTCAAGAAAGTGGCGCCCGATTTCCCAATCCAAAAGGTGAACAGCCTCGAGGAAGCCGTTCAGTTGGCCGCTAATATCGCGGTCTCCGGTGATGTCGTCTTGTTATCGCCGGCATGCGCCAGTTATGATATGTTTAATAATTATCAAGACCGCGGCCGCCTTTTTAAAAAGCTCGTCAATGAATTGGTTGACACCGACTCTACCGTTACAGGTTAGTCAATCCAGAAATATAATCTTTTAAAAAAACTATTGACTTCCTTTTCCAGCTCATATATCTTGGAATGTATGTGCGCTATGCCGAGTGTAATGTCGCGATATATTTCATCTAGAAAAGAGGAATTCCAATGTGGGTGGTAGTTTATGTGGCGCCGAACCGCAGAGTTGCCAACTATCTTAAAGAATTGTTGGAAATTGAGGGAATTCTAGTAAAGATTAAAGATACGAATCTAATTTCGAAAGAAGAGAAAAATGTTGAAGTAATGGTCTCCGAAGTCGAAATCGAAGAAGCCACCGAAGTTATTAACAACGCATTACAGCAGGCTTGACCGGCAGGAGTTTTGCGCACGGAAGAGAATTTTTATATTGTGGGATTTATTTTTGTCAATTGTGATCATTTTTCAACCAGACACTGACAAGGAGTGGACTGATTGCTTAAGGACCTGTTTAAAACCAAACCTAAATATATAACCGTTAAAACCGATCAGCCGGATCTGGCGCGAAAAGTTGAGATTGAAAAAAAAGAGATCCCTGACGGGTTATGGGTAAAGTGTAATCGTTGCGCCCAGATCACGTACCACAAGGATATTGAGAAGAATCTCAAAGTCTGTCCCAAATGCGGTTTTCACTTCCGTATCAGCGCCCGGGAACGTTTGGCGCTTTTGGCGGATCCGGATAGTTTTCAGGAAGAATTTAGCAACCTCAGGACCGTTAACCCCTTAAACTTCCCCGATTATGAAAGCAAAGTAAAAAAATCGCAAAAAACCACTGATTTGGTCGAAGGAGCGGTCGTCGGAAGAACCTCGATCGAAGGGCTTCCTGTGGTTTTGGCCGTAATCGATTTCGGTTTTGTCGGTGGTTCGATGGGTTCGGTGGTTGGCGAAAAACTCACCCGGGCCATTGAATTGGCCGCGACCCAGAAACTGCCGTTGATTATCGTGTCGGCGGGTGGCGGCGGCGCCCGGATGCATGAAGGAATCCTTTCATTGATGCAAATGGCCAAAACCAGTCAAGCCCTGAATAAACTGGCGGAAGCCGGGATGCTTTATATTTCGGTTTTGACGGACCCCACCATGGGCGGAGTTATTGCCAGTTTTGCTTCGCTAGGGGATGTAATCATCGCGGAACCCGATGCGTTGATCGGATTCTCCGGACCCCGGGTTATCCAACAGACGATTCATCAAACATTGCCGGCTGGCTTTCAAACTTCGGAATTTGCTCTGGAACATGGCATTATTGATATGATTGTTCAACGAAAAGACCTTAAATCCACTCTCGCGCAACTGTTGAAGTTCCATCAGAAGGGTGGTATGAGCATTGGCCAGTAACACTGGAATGGTTCTTGAATTTGAGAAACCAGTTCTTGAACTTGAAAAACAAATTGAAGAATTGAAACAATTTTCTCAGGAAAAAGGCATCGATATGGCGATGCAGATTGCCATGCTGGAAGAAAAAGCGGAGTCATTGCGACTGAGTATTTATAATAATCTCTCACCGTGGCAACGGATTCAGATCACCCGACATGCCAAGAGGCCCACTTTTTTGGATTGGGTCGGCTTTATCTGTACCGATTTCATTGAATTGCACGGTGATCGGCTTTACCGGGATGATCCAGCCATGATTGGCGGTCTCGCTTATTTAGATGATATTCCTGTAACCATTATCGGCCAACAAAAAGGCCGGGATACCAAAGAAAAAATTTACCGTAATTTCGGTCAGCCTCACCCCGAGGGCTATCGTAAAGCTTTACGCCTAATGCATCAAGCCGAAAAATTCCGCCGCCCCATCATTTGTTTGGTGGATGTCGTGGGGGCATATCCGGGAGTGGAAGCGGAAGAACGTGGTCAAGGTGAGGCAATTGCCAGGAACATCCGCGAAATGGCCAGTCTTACGGTTCCCATCGTAGTGGTGATCACCGGGGAAGGTGGAAGCGGCGGCGCATTGGCCATTGGAGTAGGCAATCGGGTTTTAATGATGGAAAATGCTTATTACTCAGTAATCTCTCCCGAAGGATGCGCGACCATCCTTTGGAAAGATGCTTCAAAAGCTCCGGATGCCGCTGAAGCGTTGAAATTAAGCGCCAACGATCTTTTAAAACTGGAAATTATTGATGAAATTATCCCGGAACCCTTGGGCGGTGCTCATAAAAATCCCGCCGAGGCCGGAGCGAATTTAAAAAAAGCAATCATGCATCATTTGCAATCGATGTTGCATCTTTCTCCCACTGAACTGCTGGAGGGAAGATACGAACGTTTCCGGCATTATGGTGTTTATTTGGAGGATTAATTTTTTCGTTTTGGAGCGTGATTATCGATGAAAATAGGGATTCTCACCAGTGGTGGGGATGCTCCGGGTATGAATGCCGCAATTCGAGCAATTGTTCGAAAAGGATTGTATCACGGCTGCCAGATTGTCGGCATCCGGCGTGGCTATAGTGGTATTCTTGATGGCGATATTTTTCCTTTGACTGCACGTTCGGTGGGGGATATCCTGCAGCGGGGCGGTACGATTTTACACTCGGCTCGCTGCCAAGAGTTTGAAATGCCGGAAGGGCAGGCTAAAGCGGAAGAGCAATTGCATCGTTTAGGTTTGGATGGACTTGTCATTATCGGCGGCGATGGGTCATTTCGAGGAGCTCAAGTACTTAACAGAATGGGGTTCCTGACAGTGGGGATTCCTGCCACCATCGATAATGATATTGGCTGCACTGATTATACCATCGGCTTTGATACCGCAGTGAATACTGTTCTAGACGCCATGAATAAGATTCGGGATACCGCTTCTTCGCACAACCGGGTTTACGTTATCGAAGTGATGGGTAAAAATTCGGGATTTATTGCAGTAGCTGCGGGGTTGACCGGTGGTGCCGAAGCGATCTTGATCCCCGAAGTCCAGTATAACTTAGAAGAAGTTGCGCGCCAAATCTTGCAAAATGCCAAACGGGGCAAGACACACAGTATCATTTTAGTAGCCGAGGGATTGTTTGGTGATCCGATCCAGGCAGAGCACTCCAGCGGTTTTAAAGTTGGACAATATTTAACCGAGCATACCGATTGTGAGACCAGGATTACAGTTCTCGGCCATATTCAGCGCGGCGGCACTCCTTCTTATTATGATCGTAAAATTGCCGTATTAATGGGAGCGAAGGCCATTGATTTGTTGTTGACCGGAGAGAGCGGAAAGATGATCGGCATTGTCGGTGACACGATTGAAACAGTTGACATGGATTTGGCAATCAGCACCAAAAAAGTGGTTAACATGGATGAATTGAATCTTGCCAACATCATGGCCAGTATGTAGGAGGTTTCGATGAAAAAGACAAAAATTATCTGTACTTTGGGTCCAGCCAGCACCGAGCCGGCGGTTTTAGAAAAATTGATTAAAGCCGGAATGAATATTGCGCGGCTAAATTTTTCTCACGGTTCGCATGAAGAACATGCGGAAAGAATAAAGCTTGTTCGCGAAATTGCTACTAGATTGGGCTCCCCCATCGGCATCTTGGCCGATATTCAAGGACCTAAGATTCGAACCGGCATTATTAATCCCGGCCCGATTCAGTTGACAGAAGGAACTGAGGTCCGTTTGACGACAGATCGCCAAAAGGATGGTAATCCGGATTTTATTTATGTCGATTATCCTACTTTGGTCCAAGATGTTAAAATCGGTGGCACCATTTTCCTGGCGGACGGCATGATTCAACTCACGGTAAAAGCGGTCCAAGGAACGGATTTGATTTGCGAAGTCTTAAATGGTGGCGAATTATCATCCAAAAAAGGCGTGACGCTTCCCGGAGTATCCGTTAACCTTCCCGCCATAATGGATAAAGACCGTTCCGATATTGAATTTGTTGTTCAGCAACAAGTTGACTTTATCGCGGTATCTTTTGCCCGTAAAGCCGAACATTTAGCAGAGATTCGTGCCCTCGTTACGGAACTTGGCGGAGATCAGATGCTCATCGCTAAGATTGAAAATGAAGAAGGATTTCGTAATAGTGAAGAAATTTTACAAGCCTGTGATGGCATCATGGTTGCCCGTGGCGATTTGGGAACGGAAGTTCCGCCTGAAGAAGTTCCTTTAATTCAGAAATTCTTGATCGAAATATGTAATTCTGCTGGTAAACCGGTAATTACTGCAACTGAAATGTTGGAATCGATGATCCGTAACCCACGTCCGACTCGGGCGGAAGTAACGGATATCGCTCATGCCATTCTCGATGGCACGGATGCGATCATGCTTTCGGCGGAGACTGCAATGGGGAAATATCCGGTTACGGCGGTCGAGATCATGACTAGGGTCGCCAAAAGTATTGAAAACTCGTTGAAATTTGAAGAAATTTTAGCGAAAAAGAAAGTCAGCTCTTTTCCAACAGTCAGTGATGCCATTAGTCACGCGACCTGTCAAACGGCACTCGATCTAAAAGCCGCGGCGATAATCAGTTCGACCCAATCCGGTAGTACAGCCCGGATGGTTTCAAAATACCGCCCTCAGGCACCCATCGTTGCCGCAACTCCCTCAATCCGGGTGGCACAGCAATTGGCGCTTTCCTGGGGAGTATTTCCAGTCATTGTGCCTACCGCTAACAATATTGACGAAATGTTGGATGTCAGCATCGAAGCTACTAAAAAAACCGGCTTTATCAGAAGTAATGATTTAGTCGTCCTTACTGCCGGAGTCCGCACGGGAATCCCGGGCTCGACGAACTTATTACAAGTTCTATATATTGAATAGATGGTTAAACTATTCGGAAAAGGTGAAGGTGGATACTTATGCTCACTATCGACCAAAATAATTTTAAAAGCACAGTCACAGAAGCAAAATTACCGGTACTTATCGACTTTTGGGCACCGTGGTGCGGGCCATGCCGCATGGTAGCCCCGATTGTCGAGGAAATTGCCAACGAATTTCAAGGAAAGATCGAAGTTGGCAAGGTTAATGTCGATGAAAATCAAGAGTTAGCCGGAGAGTTTGCAGTAATGAGCATCCCGACGCTTTGCCTGTTTGTCAAGGGCAATCCCGTTCTTCGTTTGGTAGGATTTCGTCAAAAAAAGGAGCTAATCGCGGAAATTAGTAAGCATCTGACCTAAAAAGGTTTGACAACGGTTCTTGTTTTCGATATAATCTTTTCAGTTATTCATCAATTGAATACTCATCAAGAGAGGTGGAGGGATGGGCCCGATGATACCCAGCAACCCGGGAGTTTTCTGCAGGGTGCTAATTCCCGCCCAGAGGAAGATTCTGGGAAGATGAGCCGATCTTTCCCTTCCTGAGACGGAAGGGTTATTTTTTTTATCTCACGAATAAGGAGTTGTTGTAAATGAACCAAAAATATTTATTGACATCAGAATCAGTGACCGAAGGACATCCTGATAAGATCTGCGATCAAATATCCGATGCCGTTTTGGATGCGATAATCAGCCAAGACCCAAACGCGAGAGTCGCTTGTGAAACGGCGGTGACCACCGGATTGGTGTTAGTGATGGGTGAAATAACCACGGCATGCTATGTCGATATCCCCAAGATTGCGCGTCAGACTATCCGTGAAATCGGCTATACTCGGGCCAAATTTGGTTTCGACAGTGAAACCTGCGCGATTCTTACTTCAATTGATGAACAGTCCCCCGATATCGCGCTCGGCGTTGATAAGGCGCTTGAAGCGAAAAAAGGCGAGATGACTGAAGAAGAGATCGCCGCAATCGGCGCAGGGGATCAAGGAATGGTTTTCGGTTATGCTTGCGACGAAACAGCCGATTTTATGCCCGCGCCGATCTCATTGGCGCATCAATTAACCCGTCGGTTGGCGGTCGTAAGAAAAAATGCCGAATTGGATTACTTACGTCCGGATGGTAAAAGCCAAGTTACCGTAGAGTATGATAACGATGTCCCCGTTAGAGTGGATACGGTAATTATCTCTACGCAACATGACCCAAGTATCGACCACGACCAGATTGAACAGGATATTTTTCAGAAAGTAATCACGCCGGTGATTCCGGCCAATCTTCTCGATGAACATACCAAATATTATATTAACCCGACAGGAAGGTTCGTAGTCGGCGGACCGCAAGGGGATTCAGGATTGACTGGCCGCAAAATCATTGTTGATACTTATGGTGGAGCAGCCCGCCACGGTGGGGGAGCCTTTTCCGGCAAAGATCCGACCAAAGTGGATCGGTCTGCCGCTTATGCTGCTCGACATGCCGCAAAGAACATTGTCGCCGCCGGGCTTGCCAAGCGTTGCGAAATTCAAATTTCTTATGCGATTGGCGTCGCCAAACCCGTTTCCATTATGGTAGATACCTTTGGAACCGGAAAACTACCCGAAGCGGAAATTGTGGAATTAATTAAAAAATATTTTGATTTGCGTCCCGCGGCCATCATCCGTAACCTGGATCTGCGCAGGCCAATTTACAAGCAAATCGCCGCTTATGGTCATTTTGGCCGGAACGATCTGGATTTGCCGTGGGAAAAATTGGATAAAATGGCACTGCTTAAATAGCTAATGTTACGTTAAAACAGATACATGGATACATGCTTTTTGAAAAATGTTAACACCGTATAAATGCCGGTAATTGCCGGCTTTTTTTATTTTTTCCAATATCTTGATAAGCCATAACGTCAAAAAGTCTAAAGTTATTTTTGGCAATGCCGAATGTTTTATTGAAGTAGCACTGCGGATCTAAGAGGTAAAGAATGCCCGAATTACTTGATTTTAATATTATTGACAAGATAATTAAAGAAACCGTCGCGACCATCGAGCTGAGTAAAACAAGTCTTTTTGATATTGCTGAAAGCGCTAAAAATGTACAAAAACGAATGCAAGCTGATTTTGAACGGGTATGCGAGGAAGTTGGGCAAGTAATTAAAACAGTTGATGAGTTAGAGGCGAGGTATAAAAAAGCCCGTATTTTTTTAATGGAAGTCAGCCGTGATTTTAACCGTTATTCGGAAGAAGATATTAAAAAAGCTTATCTGCATGCCCAGGAATTACAGGTCCAAGTGGCAGTTGAACAAGAAAAAGAAAAAGGGTTGCGGTTAAAACGCGATGAATTGGCTCGCTCTATCGCAAAAGTCAACGAAATGTCGATTAAAGCGGAAGAACTGGTTTCAAAAGTGGATATCGCTTTAACCTTTCTAAGCGGCAATTTAACGGAATTTAGCCAACAAATGAGTGGAGTTCAGCAAAAACAGCTAATCGGCGGACGGATTATCTTAGCTCAAGAGGCAGAACGGAAACGGGTTGCCCGCGAAATTCATGATGGACCCGCTCAAGCCATGGCCAATGTCGTTTTACGGGCGGAATTATGTGAAAAATTGCTCAAGGCCAATCGGATAGAGATTAATGATGAATTGCACCAGTTAAAACTCATTGTTAGGGAAAGTCTTCAAGAAATACGACGAATAATTTTCAATTTACGTCCGATGACATTGGATGATTTGGGACTGGTTCCTACCTTACGCAGGTTTTTGGAAGAAATACAATTCCGAGATAAAATCCAGATTCCTCTGAAAGTTAATGGGGTCGAACAACGCTTGGAAACCAGTTATGAAGTTGCGCTATTTCGTTTGTTTCAAGAAGGCGTCAACAACGCTCTTAAGCACGCCCGGGCCACTGAGATTCGGGCAATCATTAATTTTTTGCCTGGTGAAATTACTATGGAAATTATCGATAATGGCATTGGATTTGATCCTCAGGTGGTACTTCATGAAGTTTCGGGGAAAGAAAGTTTTGGCCTATTAAGCATGAAAGAGCGATTAGAACTACTCAACGGAAAACTGGCTATCGAATCGGCTCCAGATCACGGAACCACTATCTCTGCCTCTGTTCCGCTCGATCGGACGATTTCTTAGTAAGAGGGTGTTAATGATGTGGAAAATAAGAATCATGATCGTTGACGACCATTTATTAGTTCGCCAAGGGTTGCGTCAACTGCTTAGTCTCGAAGAAGATATGGTTGTCGCAGGCGAAGCCCAAAATGGTGAAGAAGTCGTGGAGAAAGTAACTGAACTAAAACCGGACGTAATCCTGATGGATCTGAATTTACCCGGGAAAAACGGGATTGACTTAACTGCTGAATTAAAGATCAAATTTCCCGATGTAAATATCTTGGCATTAACCATCGATAATGATCAAAATCATGTCTCGAAGATAATCAAGGCGGGTGCATTAGGATACGTGCTCAAAGATATCGACCCGGACACTTTGTATCAAGCCATTCGTACTGTCGCAAAGGGCGAGGCTTTTATTCAGCCTTGTTTATTAACCAAACTGATTCATGAATTTCGGCAATATTTGAACGAAGAAAAACCCAATTTCCCTTCGGAAAATTTCGGACTGACCCAGAGAGAATTGGAAATAGTTTCTTATATTGCGACCGGAAACAGTAACAAAGATATTGCTGAAAAACTGTTCATCAGCGAAAAAACGGTCAAAAATCATGTCAGTAGCATTCTAAAGAAAATGGCTTTGGAAGATCGGACCCAAGTTGCGGTTTATGCATACCGCAAAGGTCTCATCACCGAATAGGAAGAAAGCCCTATGCCGTGTCGAAAAAATAATTCATCGGACGGATGTATGGTTTTTAAGATTCATGGTATAGTGAATTCTAGAAGCTATTTTCATTGACAAAATATGAACAGCCTGTTCCGAAGGATCCCTCATACTCGGTAGAATATGGCCGGATTTTTGCTTGGTTACGATGATGCATATTGGATCTTTTGTAGCGAGGAACGGTGGCTTAAAGCTTGATCAATAGAAAACGTTGACAGTAATTTATCTATTTAAAATGGTTAAAAATTTACCACCCATACTTGAAAGGCACTAGACTTTACCTGAGAGCGGGTAAAGTCTTAGTTTTCTGGCCTTAATTGTTAAGGAATCCCAGCATGATTGGGAATAGTGAATAATGTCTTGCAGATAAGACAGGCGAACCGAAAACGATTTGGCAGGTGGAGTGGGTGACGAAGAAAATTCGGATTATGGTCGTCGATGATATTGGGGAAACCCGTAAGAATTTGCAAAGACTGCTTGAACTCGAAGAAGATATGATCGTAATTGGCGAAGCTGCAAACGGCGAAGAGGCAATTTGTTCCGCTAAAGAACTGCAACCGGATATCATATTAATGGATATAAACATGCCAGTCTTGGATGGGATTCAGACTACCAAACGAATCACGACCGAACTTTCGCACGCGGCGATCATCATTCTCTCCGTTCAACAAGAACAAGAATATATTTATAAAGCAATGGCCGCCGGCGCTAAGGAATATTTGATCAAGCCACCCGGATGTGAGGAATTGACGCAAACGATTCGTCGGGTTTATATGGTAGAAAATAACGCCAATTAATTAAGCACGGAGATTCCCAATTTTCAAAGCCGAAACTCTACTTTTTGGCTCCATTAGCCTCCCCCGTTTGAATCGAAATGAATTTTCTCTCCAATATTCAACATGGATAATCCCGTTGATGATTATCAAGTTAGCTCCGCAAGGAAACGGAGCATGAGAATGGAAGTTTTGACCCATGACCGGAAAGTCCGTCGGTATCACCGACGGACTCTTGAAAGACAACTTCCATTGATTGATATTATACCGCGAAAAGCCGGGCCTGAAGTATCGTTTTCGTATCCAAAAAATATCATCCGCATCCCGAACCATGAT
This sequence comes from Bacillota bacterium, assembly GCA_023400055.1. GTDB lineage: Bacteria > Bacillota > UBA4882 > UBA8346 > UBA8346 > Hydrogenispora. Next base: position 202,535 of record JAEXFN010000020.1, on the reverse strand, counting down.
TCGCAGGATTCAAGGATTAACATGATTCAATTCGGCCGGGGATCCCAGGAAAATCCCAACTTACATTCGTACGGCCGTCAAGGATGGTGGCCGTATGAATGCAAAGGCGAATGTCCCTATAAAAAGAGCCGATCACGGATGGATGGATTTAAGGATTTCACGGAAAAACCTACTTCCGATCTTTAGGTCGTGGAATCCTTTCATCCGTTAAATCCGCGATCAAGTCTTTTTGCCAATCAACAAGCTCTCTCAGCCGCTCAGCAAGCGGTTCTGTCTCGGTTACCTATGCGGGAGCTAACTTGATAATCATTATCCCGTTCATTGCGCCAGGAAATGGAACGATATCCCGGAACCAAACGTTCATATACTATAAGAAACTCAATATTCAGGTTACCGGAGTAACTATAATCACGCAAACTGTTTTCAGGAGGCTCTTATGGCTGGATTATTGCATACCTTTATATTATCGGACGGAAAAATCGTAACTTATGAAGCTGGAACATCACTCCAACAAATTGCTAGTGACCTCCAAGCAAATTTCCGTTCACCGATCGTTGCCGCAAAATTAGACAATGAATTTCACGAGTTGAGCTATGTGCCGAAAAAGGGCGGTAAACTTATCCTTATCGATCTATCGGTAGAAGACGGCGTCCGGGTTTACTCCCGGAGTTTATCATTGGTATTGGTAAAAGCGGCAGCAGAGATCTTTCCCCATTGTAAGGTCCGCTTAGAACATTCTTTGAGCAAAGGTATCTATGGCGAACTGGATTTTCCCGATCATCATCCTTTTACAGAAGCAGACTTGCAGCAGATCGTCGAACGGATGTGGGAAATCATTAAAGCCGATCTTCCCATTCGCAAAGAAACGGTCCCTTTATCCACGGCCATTGAATTGTTCAAAAACATGGGCCAACCGGATAAAGTAAGGCTATTGCAGTTTCGCAATAAGCCGGAAGTTAAGCTTTATCACTGCGGTGATTATACCGATTATTTTTATGGATACATGGTTCCGTCCACCGGTTTTTTGAAAAAGTTCGAATTAAAATATTATCTGCCCGGCTTTATTCTGCTTTATCCCAGTGTGACCAATCCTTGGGAAGTTCCTGAATTTGTCGAGCAGCGTAAATTGGCACGAATTTTTTATGAATTTGAAAAATGGGGCCAAATTTTAGAAATAAGCGATGTGGGAGAATTAAACCATCAAATTGCCAAGGGCAAGGGAGCGGATTTGATTCGAATCGCCGAGGCCCTTCATGAGAAAAAGATCGCGCAAATTGCCGATATGATTACCGCCGATCGGGAAAGAATCCGCTTGATCTTGATCGCCGGACCCTCTTCTTCCGGCAAAACCACTTTTGCGCAACGGCTGTCGGTACAACTCCGGGTCAATGGCCTGCGACCAATCTCCATCTCGCTCGATGATTTCTTTGTGGAGCGCCAATATACTCCCGTCGGTCCCGATGGCCTGCCGGACTATGAATCGCTGGCTGCAATCGAAGTGAAACTTTTCAATGAAACACTGACCTCATTAATTCACGGTTTTCCAGTGAACCTTCCGGTGTATAATTTTCAAAAGGGAATCCGCGAGTTTCGATCGCAACCCGTGCAGATCGGTAAGGATCAACCGATAATCATCGAGGGGATCCATGGCTTGAATGAAAAATTGACAGCTGAAATTCCAAAGGCCAATAAGTTTAAGATTTATATCAGCGCATTGACTCAATTAAACATCGATGATCACAATCGCATTCCGACGACAGATAATCGGATCATCCGCCGGATCGTCAGGGATAATCAATTTCGCGGCCATGATGCATTGACGACCATCGGATTATGGCCAATGGTCCGTCGCGGTGAGGAGCAATATATCTTTCCATTCCAAGAAGAAGCGGACGTTATGTTCAATTCCGCGCTCATTTATGAATTGGCAGTTTTAAAGAATTTCGCCGAACCGTTGTTGGAAAACATTTCTCCGGATTTTCCGGAATTCTCAGAAGCCAAGCGCTTATTGAAGTTTTTGAGTTATTTCCTGCCTTTGGACGGAAGTGAAATCCCGCTCAATTCGCTGCTACGGGAGTTCATCGGCAACAGTTGTTTTGTCAAATAAACCCGTCGGTATGGTTAAATTAATTCGTAAACCCCGATGGATTCTGGCTTTGCTTGACTTGCAATATACATTGGTGTTAAAATGAAGCGAAAGCTCATGATGATCCGGCCCTGCGGATCTTTATTTTTGGGATCCTATCCAGGAACTATCAAATCGAACGTTCGTTACTGATCTTGGAAATTATAGTGTCGTTGCTAACGCAAATCAGCGAATCGGATGCGTTATTGAGTTGAGTGGATTGTACGATGTTTAGAATCATCAAACGAATCGTTAATTTCTGGGCGGCAATGCTTGCTCCGGAGGACTATCGGTTAATCGATCTATACCTGGATGAGTCCGGGGCAATGCTCTTTTTCCAGATGAGCAAGTCCGACCAGTTGCACGCGATCGGGGTAGCCCGGATGATTCTTAAAGATGCGGGAGTGGGAATCCAGCCATCCTCGCAACTTATCCAAGCCGCTTTATTGCACGATATTGGCAAAAAAGCGGGGGATTTCAACTTAATGACCAGGATCTTGGTGGGCTTGATCCGGCGTTTGCTGCCGCTGCAACGTGGCCGTTTGGCCCGGGTTCAACCGGATGGCGGTTTTTGGAATAAACTCCGTTATGGTTGTTATATCGATCTGGTCCATCCGGTACGTGGAGCCCAAATGGCGGAATCCTGCGGCATAGAAGCCGCGGCAGTGGACTTGATCCGCCGCCACCACGATCCGCCCAGGCCGGCGCAAAGCTCCGAACTGACGAAACTGCAAAATGCCGATAACCAAAATTAAGGAATTTGCATGGATTACCAAATTCAATTAGATATTTTCCAAGGACCGCTCGATCTGTTGTTGCATCTGATTGAAAAAGCAGAGATCGACATCTATAATATTCCCATTGCCTTAATTACCGAAAAATACTTAGAATATCTCCATACGCTTCAACTGCTGAATCTGGAGACCGTGGGCGATTTCCTGGTGATGGCTACGACGTTAATGCAGATAAAGGCCAAGATGTTATTGCCTCAAAGCCAATCGGAGGCCGAAACGAAAGCCGATGGGGAAGAAGATCCGCGCTGGGAATTGGCGCAAAAATTAATCGAATATAAGAAAATCAAGGAAGCCTCCCGGAGCCTGGCCGCGCTGGAAGGTCAACAATTGCAGATTTACACTCGTTCGGGCGGCGAGTTTGCCGATCGCCAATTTGCCCCTGAATCTGATCCGTTGAAAAATTTATCGTTCTGGGATCTCATGGAAGCTTTTAAAACGATTATGGAGAGTCAGCTGACGAAAGAATTTAATAGCCTTCCCAAGCAGGAAGTTTCCGTTAAACAACGAATGGATGAAATACTGGTCATCATTCAATCCGAAGGTCAGGTCTTTTTCAAAAAGGTGTTTGCGGAGATTCGGAGCAAAATCGGTTTGATCACTTGTTTTTTAGCGGTATTGGAGTTAATTCGCCTGAAACGGGTCGTGGTCTTCCAAGAGGTGCTCTTTGGTGATATCATGTTGTCCCTCCCTGAGAAAGCGAGTTCGATATCATGAATCTGGTAATGGCCCGGGCGGTTATTGAAGCGTTAATCTTTGCCTCGTCGGAACCGTTGCCCTTAAAGACCATCGCGGAGATCGTCGAGATCAATGAACCCACCGTCAGACAACTCATCGGCGATTTGATGGAAGATTATCACCGCGGCAAAAAGGGAATCCAGATCATTGAGGTCGCCAACGGTTATCAATTCTGCACGCATCCCGAATGCGGCGCTTATATTGAAAAATTGCAGAAAACCCCCCGCAATGTCGGACTTTCACCGGCGGCGATTGAGACGTTGGCGATCGTCGCTTACAAACAGCCGATTGCCAAAGCGGAGATCGAGGCTTTGCGCGGAGTGAGCGTCGAAAGTTCTCTGGCCACACTGGTCGACAAAAATTTAATCGAAGAAGCGGGCCGGAAGGAGGCTCCGGGTCGGCCGATTCTCTACCGGACCACCAAACAATTTTTGAAATATTTTGGCCTTAACCACCTGGATGAACTGCCCAAAATACCGGATTGGATCGGCCCGGGCGAACTTGAATTCACCGTAAAAACCGTAAAAACGGAGGAAAAAAACGATGCGTGAAATCTTGGAAAAGTACTTTAAGATCAAGTTGAGCAGGGATAATAATTATTACTTTGGTCTATCGCTCCTGATTGTCGGAATTCTATCCATCTTCTGGTATTTAAAATTCGATCTATTTGAACCGTTAGCCTTCCTGGTTACTTTTCTCATCGTCGGCTGGGGTTTCGTATTGCTTTGGAAAAGCGATGACGACCTCCGTTTTTCCCAGTCTCAATCGAAAATTGAAGCGCTGGAAAGTGAATTGGCCGACTACCGCCTGGACGAGGCCGATTGTCACATGGCTGGCTGTGTGGCGGAGTTGCCCGCTTCGCAATATCTGAAAAAATATCGTAGTCATCGGCTGCGGCACTAGCCGAAAAACTTAGGGACCGTAATCGGCTGAATGCTTGCACCGTTTATCGGAAAAAACTATGAGGCCCGTTTTTATAGACGGGCTTGCGTACAAATGATTGGTTTGAGTTTTAAAAGAGGCACACAATATGTATGAAGCCGTGAAAGGCAAGATCATCAAGGTTCTGTCGGATAATCCCGATCTGCAGGAATTATTGGTCGAAGTAGACGGTCAACTCCAACGCGCTTACCATTACTCGTATTTTCAAAAGATGCTGGCTCCGGGCCAAGAGGTTCTGCTAAACATCAGCGCAGTTAAACTTGGTTTAGGGACAGGAGGCCGTCATTTCGTCATTCCAACTGATCCAGTCCGCGCCGAAACTTCCCTCCCCGGTCATATTATGAAATTACGTTATACGCCTTGGCAGTTTCCTGTCTTGGCGGTCGAAGAAGAGGCCAGCCCCTTTCACGAGCAGTTGGAAAACTGCACTTCTTTGGCAGGCACCCCGGTGGTCGCCGCATCGCTCCATAGCATGATCCCTGGAATCATTCTCGGATTCCGCAGCTGTTTCCCGGGCCATCCTAAAATCGTTTATGTGATGACGGACGGAGCCGCGTTGCCCATCGCTCTAAGCAATCTGGTCCGTGAATTGAAAAAAAAGGAACTACTCCAGGGCACCGTTACGGCCGGTCATGCTTTCGGCGGTGACCTTGAAGCGGTCAGCATTCCGTCCGCGCTGGTCGCAGCCGTCCGGGTTCTAAACGCCGATTTGGTCGTTTGCGGGCTCGGTCCGGGGATCGTGGGCACCGGCACTGCCTTGGGATTCAGCGGCATTGAGCAGTCCTGGATCATCGATCTGACTTCCCGCTTACAAGGCATCCCAGTATTTACGCCGCGGATCAGTACCGCCGATGAGCGGAAACGCCACTATGGCTTGAGCCATCACTCCGTCACCGTGCTCAATTTGGCCAATCAGCCGGCGTTGGTGGGACTGTCCAAACGGCTTCCGGAGGAACTCCTGGAAGAAGTTTCGCGGACCGCCGCTGACCAAAAGTTGGGCCAAAGGCATCACTGGTATGCCATCGACGACCCGCCGGTCGAACAGTTATTCGAAGCAAAGGATATTCGGGTTAAGAGCATGGGCCGCAAAGTCGCCGATGATCCCTGGTTTTTCCAGACATCGGTCAGCGCCGGAATGTTGGCGGCCTTGGCTGCGACAGATAAATTAGATCGCGTAGCGAAACTGGAGATGGGAAACCATGGCGTCTGATCTGCGGGAAACCGCGATTTCCAAAAGTATTGTTCATAAAGGAAGCTTCTTGGAACTCCATTGGGACGAAGTCCGCTTACCCAACGGCAAGGCCTCAAAGCGGGAATATTTGCTCCATCCCGGTGCCGCTGCCGCCGTGCCGATCCTGGATGATGGCCGGATTGTCCTGGTGCGGCAGTTCCGTTATCCGACCGGCCGCGCCTTATTAGAGATCCCGGCCGGAAAGCTCGATGAAGGGGAGGATCCGGCAACTTGCATCCGGCGCGAACTCTCGGAAGAGATCGGTTATCAGCCGGGAGAGTTGATCCCCTTGACTTCGATCTGGACCACGCCGGGCTTTACCAATGAGGTCATCCATTTGTTTTTGGCCAAACATTTGCGAGCGGAACCGTTGAATCCCGATCCCGATGAATTTTTGGAAACGGTCGTAATGACCAAGGCCGAGGTACTGAAGCATCTGGATACGGCGGAAATCGTCGATGCCAAAACCGCACTGGCTTTCGCTTATCTGGAACGGCGCAATTTATGGTGATTGGCGATAATCGTCGTGCATATATACAAATAACTTGAATATAGATTACCAAGTGCAAATAGAAAAAATATCCAGTAACTCCACGAATAAGATAAACTGGCGACTATGATTCCCTAATTGAAGCAAAAAAGGTGATTCTTTGCAAAATGTCCATTTGACTTTCAATGCATCCGGAGCGGTTGAAGGGGCCCGGCGGGGCGATGTCGTTGTGATTGTGGATATTATCGATATGTCCACCAGCACGGAGGTGGCCCTGGAAGCGGGGGCCATTGCTGTTTTCGGGGCTGCCCCGACAGGGTGCAAGGTTCCCGTGACGATCAATCCCGATCGCATCGGTTATCTGGCGGGGAAGACTGCCTTGAAATACAAAACCCAACTCATCGTGATCGCCGAACCGCGCTACGGCGAAGACAGTGAGCGCAGCAAACGGGCCGAGGCGGCTTTGGTGGGGGTCACCCGCTCTGGCGCCGAAGTGAGTTCGCTCATCGCCAATATCGGCACGGAAATTGGAAAATTAGCCAATTTCGACGGCAAGGTGGTATTGATCATCTCCGATACCGGTGGAGTCGCGTTTGACGCCGCCTATAACAACGGAGCCCCGGCCGTCCTGACCGCCACCGTGGTCCGGACGCCGCTCAAAAAAGGTTTTGAACCGGCCAGCATCGGGATGGGACGGGCCATCGAAACCGCCCGGAAATTGGATTGCGGCATCACGGTGGTTGCCGCCAGTTCCAACTCGCTGGAGGATGTGTTGGCCGCGCAATATTTGACACAATTGACGATTCAGTCCGGCTTTTTAAATTTAACGGATATAAAAGCGTTGTGATAACCCCTGCCGAAGGTCAAGCCGTTCCCAAAAGTTCATCAAAGCGGGCGCTAAAGTCGTTTAAAATCCTTTTCCCAAGTTATCCGAAAAAGACTCTATCACGGACACGGGGCTTTTAAAAGCCGGCCATGAAGCATCCGCCGCAATCGAAACCCCGTCCTTACCGGAGCGGGGTTTTATCCTATCTTTTTACAAAGCGGGCGTCAAAGGCTGAAACCTCGCGCCTGCTTTTGGTCGGGAGCGGATTATCCCCGCGCAACGAGGTGAAGTGAGCCGAACTTTTATAACAATTCCCGGCCGGAATCAATCATATATTCTCCAACTTGGCCATAAAATTTTAACAATGGACAAGGGGGGAAGATGATGCTCTTAACATTACGGTTGCGCCAAATCATTCAGGAATATTTTAAAGACCGCATCTTCTTGGTCGCACTGGTATTAATCCTGTTTCTGATGGGAATTGTATTCGGAGCCCTGGCCGCAAGCGTATTGGAAAAAGAACAGCAAAGCGAGTTGCTCCGGTTTGTCGACCAAGGATTGCATGGCGATAATTTTCTGCAAAATAACGTTTATACCCGCCAAACGGTGATTTCAAACCTGCAGACCGTTTTTTTTCTTTTTTTTATGGGAATTAGCGTTATTGGGGTTCCTCTGGCGCTGCTGCTGGTTTTTACCAGAGGCTTCATCATGGGGTTCAGCGCGACTTTTTTATTTCAAACGATGGGTTATAAGGGCATCCTGCTAACGCTGACGGGCATCCTGCCGCACAACTTGATCGTTTTGCCGGCATTGCTCATTATGGTGGTCGCGATGATCGATTGCGCCGCGGCATTGACTAAAATCCGTTTTAGCAAAAAGCAGATCGCCCTCGGCGAGGAGCTCATCCGCTGCGCGGTGATTACGTTAATCGTTATTTTACTGATGATTCTGGGCGGTTTTATCCAAGGATATGTAACGCCATTCATCACGATTTGGGTCGGGAAAATTATTTAACGGGCAAGCACAGTCCCGTCAACCGCTCGCCGTAATCTGCGAACGCTAAAAAGGGGTCCTGGCATAACTGGGAATTTTTCCTGTCGTTTAAAAAAAGGAGATGTCTCGGAATCTGTCGAAATCTAAAGCATCTTGAAAGTTAACAAAAGGAGTTGACACCATTGCAAGACAGCCTCCAAGATTACCTCAATTACCTGTCTGTGGAACGCGGTTTAGCCAAAAATACCTTGGAATCCTACGGTCGGGATTTGCGTCAATTCTTGAATTACCTGAAGGAAAAGAAGAATCTCGATCTCCCAGCGACCACCCAAGCCACGGTCATCGGCTACTTATTGTTGCTTCAAGCCCGTGGTAAAGCCACAGCGACTCTTTCCCGGAATCTGGCGGCGATTAAATCATATTATCATTTTTTAGCGCGCGAAGGAATGATTGAGCGGGACCCCACGATTAACTTGGACGCCCCCAAACAGGAAAAACGTTTGCCGCGCGTTCTCTCGGTTCAAGACGTGGAACAGCTACTGGAACAGCCGGATTTGAAGAACCCGGTCGGCGTGCGGGACCGGGCCATGTTAGAGGTCCTATATGCCACCGGCTTACGCGTTTCGGAGCTGGTTTCATTAAAGGTCAACGATCTGAACCTCGAAATGAGTTATGTCCGTTGTTTCGGCAAAGGTTCCAAGGAACGAATCGTGCCCTTGGGATCGGTCGCCACCAAATATGTAAAGATCTATCTGGAACACGCCCGGAAATTCTTGGCCTCGAGCCCCTATGAGAACACCCTGTTCCTCAACCACCATGGCAAGGGCTTGACCCGTCAGGGATTCTGGAAGATCATCAAGAAATATTCCGAAAATCTGGGGATCGCCATCGAGATTACCCCGCATACGTTGCGTCATTCCTTTGCCACCCATTTGTTGGAGAATGGCGCCGATCTCCGTTCGGTCCAGGAAATGCTGGGACATGCCGACATCTCGACCACTCAGGTTTACACTCATTTGACCAAAGACCATATTAAAGAGGTTTATGAGAAGGCCCATCCCCGCGCCAAATAGATCTACTGGAATTTACAATGTCCAAAAAAGAGATCCGGAGTGCTTCGCTCGGGATCTCTTTTTTATCATTCGAAGCCAGCTTTGACCCATGACCAAAGTCCGTGAGTATCACCGACGGATTCTCCAATGAAAGATAACTTCCATGATTGATATTATATCGCGAAAAGCCGGACATGAAGTATCGTTTTCGTACGCGAAAAATATCAATCCACATTCTGAAATCGACCTGGGATTCCTTTTAGTATTCTAAGGAGAAAGTCATGCCAATCCCGCTTAATCCTGTGCGAAATGTCCAGGGGTTGAACCGGCCAACCCCAACACCGTGGACCTACCCCGCCGTAGGGCCGGCATTTGCCGGCATTTGACTTTACTAAACGCAGCGAATGCCACTAAGAATCGATTCTGCCATCGCAACTCTACTTGAAAGTGATTCCCGTTGGGCAACGGCATGCGCTCCATTCGCAATGCCGTGCCGGTCTACCTCCCTGTAGACCGCTGGGGCGGAATACTCTGGTCTAAAAAACAATACATCTTTCAATCTCTTGCGGAGCTAACTTGATAATCATCAACAAGCTCTTTTTGTGAATAAGTGAGCTCTTTCAGTCGTTCAACGAGCTCATTTTGTGGATAAATGAGCTCGTTTTGTTAATAAAAGAGTTCTTTTTGTGAATAAATAAGCTCTTCCAGTCATTCAACAAGCTAATGAGTTAGCTCCCGCATAGGTAACCGGGGCAGAACCGCTTGTTGAGTGTTTGAGAGAGCTTGTTGATTGGCAAAAAGACTCGATTACGGATTTAACGATGAAAGGATTCCACGGCCTAGCGATCGGGAAGTGGGTTTTGCCGTGAAATCCTTAAATCCATTCATCCGTGATCGGCTCTTTTTATAGGGACATTCGACTTTGCATTCATACGACCACCATCCTTGACGGCCGTACGAATGTAAGTTGGGATTTTCCTGGGATCCTCGGCCGAATTGAATCACGTTAATCCTTGAATCCTGCGAATCATGGTTCGGGATGCGGATGATATTTTTCGGGTACAAAAACGATACTTCATGCCCGGCTTTTCACGGTATAATATCCAGGAAAGCGCCTTCAATAAGCTATTCCACGTCTTGCTCCGATTCCATTTGGGTGAGGATTTCTCGATAAAGCATCTCCAGAGGTGCTTTATAATCCAAAATACAACTATTCCTATTGACTTTATAGGAAAACCCATTTATGATTATATTATAATTCCACATATTCCTATGGGAATAACAATACTAATTCTTTGACATGCCTATCTATAAGAAAACGCCTCAGGTGTATCTCGCCTTATGAGCCTGATACTAAACCCAAAGTATACGGGGGAATGGCATTGATTCAGCTGCAAGACATCAGGAAAACTTTTGCCACCAAAGACAGCCAGTTGGAAGCGTTGCGCGGCGTAAGTTTACATATTAAAAACGGAGAGATCTTTGGCATCATCGGTTACAGCGGAGCCGGCAAGAGCACCTTAATCCGTTGCATTAACCTATTAGAGCGACCGACTTCCGGAACGGTTACCGTAAATGGCAAGGAGCTTACCGCGTTATCCCCAAAAGAGCTGCGCAAGAGCAGAGAAAAGATCGGCATGATCTTTCAAAGCTTCAATCTGATGAAATCCCGCGATGTATTTCAAAACATCGCTTATCCGCTAAAGAAGAAAGGCCTCACCAAACAGCAGATTGCCGCCAAGGTGTTGAGCCTGTTGGACTTGGTCGGCATCAGCGAAAAGGTCCACGCTTATCCATCGCAGCTTAGCGGCGGTCAAAAACAGCGGGTAGCCATCGCCCGGGCCTTGGCGAACGATCCCGAGGTTATCTTGTGTGATGAAGCGACTTCCGCGTTGGACCCCCAAACCACCCAATCCATCTTGAAACTTTTGAAGGATATTAACCAAAAGCTCAAGCTGACCGTGGTGATCATCACCCACGAGATGCAAGTCATCAAGGAGATCTGCAACCGGGTGGCGGTGATGGAAAACGGCGTAATCGTCGAGGAAGGCGAACTGTTGCAGATCTTTTCCAATCCCAAAGCTCAGGTCACGAAAGATTTTATTGCCACGGTGTTTCAGCTGAACCGCGCCTATGAACTGCTGGAATCGGAAGAGTTCATGCAATCGGTTAGCGACGACGAAACCATCGCCCGGATCTCGTTCGTCGGGGAAAAAACGAGCCAGGCCTTTATCTCGGAGATATCCCGCTTATTCAATTCATAGTTATATTGTTAAAAAGTCTGATTCTGATGCTGATGAAATATTTGAATTTATGAAAACTCAATGGCGAAGTAATAAACATAATTATTATTTACCTGAACCCGAAACACCTCACAGGTTGTTTTACGGAGAATATTATTGGTCTCCAGCATATTTATATTACGAAAAATTTTATTGTCAACCTTATAGTCATAATAATAATACTGATGAAGGTCAAAATGTTGCTCGGGTAATAAAATCGTTATTATTAACAACAGACCATTATTCTAGGGAAGATACTAGTTATGATTGTTCAATAAATCATCAAATCGATGTTTCCCTTCCTTCTAAATGGTTAATTGACAATATGGATTTGAATTGGATGGGAAAAGAAGGGCATTACTATAATTATGATAAAATACTAACGGCATTCGATCCTTCATTAAATTCACCCGGTCCAAGTGCATTACTTATTAATCGCCAATTATTTTGTGACTTTTTAAATCGAAACAACCTTACAGTTTTTTGGATAGTATTTGGAGAAAAAATAGTAATTACCGGAGATATTCCTGGTGAAGATTGGCCGGGCAATTTACATATTCTCGGAACTTATCGTTTGAATGATATGAACAAGATAATCGGTGAAATACAATTTAAAGTTAACGAGCGATGAAAAGTCACTTGATAATGCATCACTAAAGCATCCAACTAGCTGTTATTATGTTATATTTGTGGAATAAATCACTTGTTCCAGGAGTATTATTTTTTTTGAGTTTGAAGTAATTAAAATGCAGATAACAATCCATCTTGCCATTTTGTTTGGAGGTGCAGCGATGCATGAGATGCATGATTTGAAGAAAATTGATGATTTAAAGAAACAATTGGACAAACTTCGGCCTTTGCCGAAAGAAACAATGAAAAGTTGGCGTGAAAACTTTATTACTGATTTTACCTATAACTCCAATGCGATAGAAGGCAACACTTTAAATCTAATTGAGACTTCCATAGTCATTAACGAAGGAATTACGATAGGCGGAAACACTTGGAGGTTATCAATCATAAAGAAGCCTATTTATACATTTTAAGTTGCTACTTGAAATTTACAATAAACCACCAGTAACTAGAACTAGTTGAAGCCGGGATGTTAAAGATGGTTGATTTGAAGGATGCATTTTCTTGTCACTTCAATTGAATAGATACACAATCATGTCACTAAAGATTCTATCTTCTTGTCACTGTCCTACTACTTAATGCCATCCAAGAGCATCAAAGTAAAATTTATAAATAATAATAGTCGTATAATATACCTTATGTAAACTAAATAATTATTTAAAAGAACCATGTTCGTTTTCGAAACATGGTTCTTCTTTTTATTTCTAGCCTATCATAAATCACAAATCGCAAAATTTATTTTTTCTTAATCCAGGACATCATGTCGCGCAATTTCTTGCCAACGATTTCAATCAAATGATCGGCCTCGATCCGGCGCAAAGCATTGAAAACCGGTCGGCCGGCCTGATTTTCCAATAGCCATTCGCGGGCAAAACGGCCGCTTTGAATTTCGGAGAGCACTTTTTTCATTTCTTTCCGGGTGTCTTCATTAATGATTCGTTTGCCGACCATCAGATCGCCATATTCAGCGGTATCGCTGATGGAATAACGCATCCGGGCGATGCCGCCTTCGTACATGAGGTCCACAATCAATTTGAGTTCATGCAAGCATTCGAAATAAGCGATTTCCGGTTGGTAGCCGGCTTCCACCAAGGTATCAAAGCCGGCTTTGACCAATTCGGCGCAGCCGCCACAAAGCACGGCTTGTTCGCCAAATAGATCGGTCTCGGTTTCTTCCTTGAAGGTGGTTTCGAGAACGCCGGCCCGGGTGGCGCCGATCCCTTTGGCATAGGCCAGAGCAATTTCTTTTGCCTTACCGGTTGCATCCTGATGGACGGCGATCAGGGACGGAACGCCGCCGCCTTCGGCATAAACCCGCCGGACCAAATGGCCGGGGCCTTTCGGCGCAATCATGATAACATCGATATTTTTCGGCGGGAGGATTTGATAAAAATGAATATTGAAACCATGGGCAAAAACTAAGGTCTTGGTCTCGTCTAAGTACGGTTCGATATCGGTTTTGTATAAAGCCGCCTGGGTCTGATCCGGCACCAGGATTTGAATGAGATTGGCTTGTTTGGCGGCTTCTGCGACCGATACGGGTGTAAATCCGTCAGCAATGGCGGCATCGTAATTCGCGCTCCCGGGACGCTGCCCGACAATGACATCCAAACCGCTGTCGCGCAGGTTTTGCGCATGGGCATGACCTTGACTGCCATAACCAATGATCGCAATTTTTTTGCCCTTTAAAAGATCAAGATTCGCATCTTGGTCATAGTACATTTTTGCCATGAATGAAATCCCCTTTCCAATATTCAATACATTAATAATTATAATATCACAGGATTATTTATCATACAATAAGACAAGCTCTTAATCATGGAAGATCATCAACTTTTAAAATTGCGCCTGGAAAAATGAAAAAATTTCTCATCCCGATCATAGGATGAGAAATAACGATGTCATGTATATTATTCAATTGTAGAATAAATTAAAGTGCTATAATTTAAGGTCATCAATGGCAGGAATCGCAATGTCCGCCGTGGCAATTGCCACACGAATGCGAAGCGGAACCCCCGGAGGTTCCGGCGCTATTGGCGATAAAGGCCGAGACTTTTTTCTGAACCTGCGGCGAGCCGCAAAACGGGCAAGAATCGACGCTCTGACCCATTCGGCACAGTTCTTCAAAATCACGTTGGCAAGTTTTACAGCGGAATTCATAAACCGGCACTTTAATCACCACATTTATTTAAATTCATTAATAATAAATAATAACTTATAATTATTAATTATAATAACTTACTTAACGATTGTTCCCAGATTGCCGTTGGCTAAACCGGCCGCATTCGCTTCGTCGGTATCCAGATGAAGATCCTTGGCGAATTTGGGGCTCACCCGTACCAAAACTTTGTGAAAAGTAACGCTCCGGTCCCCATCGAACTGAACATCGATCCAATCTTTATCTTTTAGACCGAGCTCTGCGGCTTCATCGGTATGCAGATGCAGATGGCGTTGGGCGATGATGACACCCTCCTTCAGTTCTACACGGCCTTTGGGCCCTTCGATGACGATACCGGCGGAACCGGCGACAGAACCCGAATCACGAACGGGCGCACTGACGCCCAGGGTAAAACTGTCGGTCCGTGAGATTTCCACTTGAGTGGCGGGACGAACCGGCCCCAGGATCCGGACTTTGGCAATCGTATTTTTGGGTCCGATGAGATTGACTACTTCCTCGGCAGCAAATTGGCCCGGCTGCGACAGCGGCTTGGACTGCTTCAGTTCATACCCTGCTCCGAAAAGAGTCTCCAGATCGGCTTGGGTCACATGAACATGTCGATTTGAAATTCCGACCGGTACTTTGTTACTTACCATTTTGAATTTTCCGCCTCCACTAGATATCATTGCCAATAATTTTAGACATAAAAAAAACGGCTTTACACCGATACATAAAGTTATCTGGCAGGGGAGACAGGACTTGAACCCGCAGCCACCGGTTTTGGAGACCGACGCTCTACCAATTGAGCTACTCCCCTGTTCGGATTAAATTATAACCAATCAGGACCGATTTGTCAATTTAATATTGCGAATTTATTGGGAATAAAATTTTCCATATGCAGCACATCGAGTTATCCGGCTTTGGTGGGTCAGCTTTTTTGGCCGGCCAGATTTACGCCGATGATACCGCCAAATGCCCCAATGAAAGCATTGATCAATGTTTTGACGATAAAGGCTGTAATCTGAAATCGCTCACGCACGATGAAAATCAGGATCAGGAGCAACAATAATGAGCTGAGAACGCCGACCCCCGTCCCGGTCAACCAACCGTCCTGGCGGGCGTTTCTACCCGCGTAAACCGCGCCGCAAACGATACCGATGTAGATAATGAATAAATAATAGTAATTTGGCATGAATACGGTAATCATCCAGCCCAATTCGGTTAATACCGACAGTAGAAGGGTCAATATTGCCACAACGATAATAAAAACCAGCGTGCCTCGAACGATTGAACTTAACGGGAATGATGCGTTCTCCTGATCATGATCGGCCATTACCTTACCCCCTCCTTCTCTATTAAAATTTATGGGGGGGAATATAAAATTATGACTGAATGTCAGGGTAAAGTAATGATCTTCTGATTCAAGTCAACCGAAATCGGTATATTCAAATATTTTTCAAAACTTTGCACTAAAATATATATTTCGCCGTTACGGATCAATAAATCATTCGAATCGGCAAGGACCAGGGGCTCTCCATTCAGCATTACGGACGATAATGACTGCTTATTGATTTCCAAGATATTTGAAGCGGTACTGTACTGAACGGTGTTCTTATCCTCGTTTATTGCCACGGGGCCGCCCGGAAAGGCCAATGAACGGGGCGATAGATAAAGGCGGTTGGCATAAAAGAGCAGTCCCGGTTTTAATGCGGAGAATTGTCCCTCATGTGCAAGTTTAAAGCCTGTTGCGTCATAAAAACCATAATAATAGACCTGTTGATTGACAGCCCATAGCAACAACCTGTCGGAGCCCAAACCGGCAATCTGATTGATCCGCCCGATGGTATATGAAGCGATTTCGCGCCATTCCTTGATGGCTTTGGCCAATTTGACGACATGAAGTTTGCCGGCGGTATCGGTCGTGACCCAGTAATTTTGATCGGCAATCTTCAAAAAAGCCGATTGTTCGATGGTATAATTGTAGTTGGTCAATTGCGCCTTAAAACGGAATCGCTTTTCGAAACAGCTGAGGATATAAACCACTTTCTGCGAAGTACTGAAGAGTACCTCTTGATGGCCGTCATTATCGATGTCCGTGGCGGAAACCGCCAAAATTTTTCCCCAGGGATAGTTTTCCCAGGCGGTGCTGATCGAGCGGTTTGTCAATTTTAAAACCGCGATGCCGCTATTTTGATACGTCACCACGATCTCGGCTTTGCCGTCATTGTCCAGGTCAACCGGTAAAGCCGTTGCAATCTGGCGATAAGCGTTGGGACTCTTCCAAATCAGGTCCAGAGACTGTTCGGTTTTATGAAATAGAAACAAATAACCTTCTTTGTTCTGGATCAGAATATCCGTTCCCGGGGTGCCGCTGAAATTGCCGACGATGATCTTGGTAATGGATGACCATACGTATTTGCCGTAATCGAGACTTTCCCAATGGCCATTCTGGAACTTGTAGACATAGACCATGCCCGGATCGGCCGAACCGGCGATGATTTCGGGGACGCCATCCTGGTCGATATCTTCCAACTGATAGGCAGTGATTATATTCTGAGACTCTAAAAAGCCGCTTTCTTGCAGGGCTTGGTTCTGAAAAGTGAAAACGCCGATTTTGCCGTCGATCAACGTAAAAGCTGCGGGTTGGCCTTGAATCGATTGCCAGCGGGTGGTTTCCGGATTCAAGGCCACCGGTTGTTCGCCGACCGTAGAATTGATTAGCAGCTCGGAAGGTTCCTCGGCGAAGCTGGGCGAAAATCGGCTCACGGATATCACCAGCAAAACCAGGAGAAACAACAGCCATTGACGCGACCGCGACCTAAAGTGGGGTACGACAGGTTGCATCCCTTTTCCCCCTCCGCTGTTCCAATGTGTTAAGCGCATAAATATATATTTCAAGTTAGCAACAGATTTTCCTTTATATCCAAAAACGAAATTTGTTCCAGTTTGTTACCGGTAATTACCGGCAGAAAATAAAAAAAGTTTGTGGATGCCACAAACCCTTCTTGCGAAAAATATATTGGTCGGGCAGGCGGGATTTGAACCCACGGCCCCCACCACCCCAAGGTGGTGCGCTACCAAGCTGCGCTACTGCCCGAAATTGACAAAACTTATTTTATCACGAATGGCATCGGGAGTCAATATCATTGTGTTCCCAATTCGTGATTCAATTGGATTAATTTTCGATTCTCTCTAGGCAATGGTCGGGACAGCATTGACCATTGCGCCATTTCGCCTCGGGAAAAGCCCATTTTTGACAGAACCGTTCGCGCCGGTAAGCGCAATCGGAACATTCGGGCACGGTTGTAATATTCATACCGGGAGTATGCAAGACCATTACCTGTTTGAGGTTGCTCCCCGCTTGCGTGCTATTCTCCTCCATAAGAGACCCGCTTACTTTTGAGTACATTGCCAAATTGATCGACGGTTATTTCGAGACGGTGCATGAAATCGCCCAATGAAGCCAGTTTTGATACACTTTCAAGCCGCATGAAATCAGTTAACATCGAATTGAACATTTTATAGACTTCGGATAATTCCTCTTCTCTTTTCTTGATACGCAGCCGTTCTTTCTCCGTTGCGTTCCGTAAAGTTTCATTTTCGTCCATATAATGTTGTAATTCTTGCATCAATTTATCTTCTTTTTTCAAATCACGCTCCACGGCCAGCAAATGTTCGATAAAACCGCGTAAATCCAACTGATGGCGTTGACTCTCCTCGATTTTTGAAAACCGTTCTTCGAGTTTGGCAACCGCCGTGGGCAATGAGGCCAATTGGTATAAAAATGAGTTGGAAGAATTCATCGGCTCGGGGATCGGGGTAAGCTTCGGAAGAGCTGGTTCGGCCTTTAATTCGGTAAGCTCTACGACTGGGGAAACCGCGGCCGCTTTTGCCGGGACGGAAGATCCGTCGGAACGATCGCTTCGGGAAGCGATATTGGTGATCTTCTTGCCGATATTGAGCAGATCCTCGTCGTTGTATTGAAAACGTTTGACCAACCGGTAAAAGCGCAGTTTCAAGGCAGCCGGGCTGAAAGAACCGCCCAGCTTCTGTTGCAACTCCTCGCACGCTTCGGCGCGCGAATTTCCCAACGCCTGGTGTTTACAGAACGTTTCCAAGATCATCCGATCGATCTCCTTGATCTCGCGGCTGCGTTTGCGCGGAGCGATCCCCGTCTCTTGGGTGTACTTGGCTTGCATGGTATTATAGTATTCTTGGTTGGATAACCCCTTTTCCTTCAAAAGGCGACAGAACTGACTGCGCAACGCGCTCATTTTCCGCCCTAACCGGTTCACTAATTCGCGTCGTTTCTGCGGGTTCCACCACGACTCAAAGAGCATATCGTTTTCGGCCTCGGTATATCGCGGCTTGGATTTTTGCAATGATTGGTTGGGGACGCTGGCTATCGCCAAGGCATTCTTTGGCATTATCTTCCCTCCTCCATCCATCAGGCAACTTCAGTTCTCTATCATATTTTGTTCCAGAAGGAAGATAATTATGCCAATAAATATTACCGGATGACCTGATATAACCCGCCATAACTTTCGGTCAAATCGCGCAACCCCGGATCCGCTTTGCCGATGACCAGGGAACGCCCCGGAATCTGCGCTAAAAAGACTTTGATGAGTTCGGGGTCGCTCAGTTCGGCCTGAAGCAGATTCGGCCAATACGCGGCCAAAATCTGCAGGAATGAGCGAAAAACCGGTTTATCCTGGACGGTCAGCTCCGCGGCCCGGATGCGGAGCGCTTTGATTTGAGGATCGATCTCGAAAAGCAGATCGATCAAAGCATCCTCGCCGTCGTTTTGAAACTGCCGCCATAATTCAGCGTCCGGATGAAGCTCCAAAGGATAAACTGCTGCGGAATCCAGTTCCGGAGCGGCCGGGACGCAGCCATTCTTGGAGACCAGATAGTCCCGGCGCTCAATGGCCGGGAGCTCATGCGGCTGAATCGCTGAACATCCCCGACTGAGTTCCCGGATATGATCGGGAGAGGTTCCGCAACAACCGCCGATCACCCGGGCGCCCGACCGGATCAATTCCCGGCCGACCGCACCGAATTCCGCCGCCGACTCTTGATAAACCGTGACCCCGTTGTTATCCAGCGAGGGTTTGCCGGCATTGGGCTGAACGATTAAAGGCTTGCTCGAATAAGCGGCCATCTTTTGAACGATCGGCAGCAGCGCGGTAGCCGGCAGGCCGCAGTTGGTTCCCAGCGCGTATAACGGATAACCGGAAAGGATCGCCGCCACCATTTCCGGAGTCAAGCCCGTCAATAAGCGGCCGTTCTCCATGAAACTCATCGACGCGATGACCGGCAGGTTAACCTCCAGCGCCGCCAGAATCGCCGCTTTGGCCTCCTGGATATCGCTCATGGTTTCAATATTAATCAGATCGGCCCCGGCCGCGGCGCAGGCGCGCACCTGCTCCTGGAAGGCGGCGTAGGCGTCCTCAAAACTCAAGTCGCCCAGCGGTTCGATCATGTGGCCGGTCGGCCCGATCGAGGCGGCCACCCAGCCGCCGGCTTGCGCCGCCGTTTTGGCGATCCGCACCGCCGCCGCATTGATCTCGGTCACTTTGCCGTCCAATCCCGCGGCGCTCAGTTTAATCCGGCTGGCCCCGAAGGTGTTGGTCTCGATGCATTGGGAACCGGCCGCCCGATATTGCTGATGAATTGCGGCAATGATCTCCGGATGGGTCAGATTCAAGATCTCCGGCGCTTCACCGGGTTCCAAAATGTTGTATTTTTGGACCATGGTGCCCATGGCGCCGTCAAACAGCAGTAGATTGCGATTGAGATCCGGTAGCTGCGTCATAAAGCCCTCCTGAAGTTACCAAAGTATAGTCCGCCTAAAAGACATCATAATTTATGATCAACATAATTTATGATCAACTTACGGTAAAGCGACCAACTGAATCTCGCCCCAAGCCGCCATTTGGTCATCTTTGATCAGCAGGGCGCCCTGCAGTCCCGGGAGTTCCTGGACATAGCCGATGGCCCCCGCCAGGTCGGCGGCCCGGTGAATTTGGTTGGCGGCGGCAGTCGCCGCGGCATCGGCCAGGGCCACATCCGCGGCCACGATGACTGCCGCGTCCGCTTTCCCCAAACTTAATGACGGGCCGACCGTTCCGGCCGAAGTACAGATACCCAGCCCGGCGCCGGGATGAGGCGCGATTTTCAACCCCACCTGTTCCGAAAAGGGCGAGTTCCCGGCATATACCGCCACGATCCGTTCCCGAGCGGACCGCAGATAGATGTCCCCGCCGTTCTCGATGATCAGCTCGGGAATTTCCGGAAGGCTCCGGCCGAGCATCCCGGACACTGCCCCCGCCACTGCGGCCATCGGTCCCACCTTGACTTGCGCCGTGGCGGCGATCATCCATTGCACGATCGGATAGGCCTCGGGATCCGGCGGGTAAGGAACGAGGGTTTTCGCAAAGAGCGGATGACGATGAATATACTCTTTTAAATGGCGCCGGAATTGCAACAACGACTGCCTGGCCCGCTCCTCCACCGCGCGGTCGCTCATGATCCACAAATCGCTTTCCCCGATCACGAGCCGGGTGCGGAGCAGATCGGCGGCATTGTCGGCGCGATAACTGCGTTCGACATCAGTACGCTTCGAATATTCCGGGGGGTCTGCCATCGGCGTCACGAATAACCTTTCCAGCATAAAAATTTATTCAGAAAGCTCTTTCAATCATCGAAGAAGCTCTTTCAGTCATCGAAGAAGCTCTTTTAGTCACTGAAGAAGCTCTTTCAGTCACTGAAGAAGCTCTTTCAGTCACCGAAGAAGCTCTTTCAGTCACTGAAGAAGCTTTTGTTTCGAGAGAACCAAAAACAATATGAAAGCGCCAGCCCGGGTAGAAAAGAGAATCAAAATGTCACATGGATAATCTGCATCGGGCAGGCTTTCACGCACGATTCGCAGACGATACACTGTTCCTTGTCAAAGGTTAATTGCCACTCGGGAGCGGCGATGGTCAGCGCTTTCGAACGGCAAACCGCGGTGCAAGAGCCGCAATGGATACACTCGGCTTCATTCAGCACGATCTCTTTCTCCACCGGCTCCACCTGCACGCCTTGGGAACGGATATAGTCGATGCCCGCTTGAATATTGGCCTCCGAACCGTTGGCAAGTTCGATGACCAATTTACCGGCTTCGCCCGGCGTGATCTTGGCCTTTAAAATATTGACCGCCAGATCAAACTCTTTCACCAGCTGATAGGTCAACGGCACCTCGGTCAAACTCGGCGGGAATGAAAGCACGATGCGTTTTTTAGGCATCTTGAGCGGCCTCCTTTTGACGGATCTCCAGCGAATGGAGCTTATTCTCCAGCGGCAACGGTTGAATGGGTTCGGTGAGCGTAAATTGGCCGCTGGCCACCCATTCTTTCAGAAGCGCGGCGATCCGCCGGGCGCGGTGCAGCGACGACAAGGGGGCGGTCGGAACGGTTTTGCCGTTGATTTCGATCGAGCCGGAGCGCAGCGCGGCGTAACTCACCAGGCCGTAATCGGGCTTGCTGCGTTTCGCTACGCTATAATCCACAATGGTGGTTTGAATATCCCGGTTGGTCACGGCCGTGAAGCGTAACATCTCTTCGTCCAGGATCGGAATGGGAATTCCCACGCCGACGTACATGGTTACGCCGTAACGATCGAAGAGCGCGGCGCGCAAAAACTCGCGGCTCATCCCTTTCAAGTCGCCGATAAGCGCCAGGGTGCCCGCGCTGGACAGAGGCAGTCCGTTCTCGGCCCTCTTTTGCAGCGGGTTATGCTGGGTCCCCTCCCAGGCTACATAGCCGACGGTGCCGCCCAAGAAGATCCGGGTTCCGATCCCGATGGTCCGGTAATAGGGATCGTTTAATAACGGGCTCAGTTCGCCCGAGGTCGAATAGGTAACATTCCCGAAGTTCGGCAATAAGGTACCCATATAAGTATAAATGGTTTTCGCGGAGGAATTGACGGCCGCCGCGTAATTTTGATAAACATTCCTGGGGTTGAACAGGTAAGCCTGGTTCAGATCGTTCAGGGTGACATAGGTAAGAATCTCTTTCCGCGGATAACAATCGGTTCCGTAGGAAATCGCCCGGAGCTCGACCTGTTTGCCGCTGATCAGATCCTCGATCACATGCGCGCCGCCGTATTGGAACCCTTGCGTCTCCGAGAGCTCGGTGGCGCCGAGATAGGCGTCGACGGCGGCCACTCCCGCGTAGGCCGGGACATTGTTCAACCAAACCTTGCTCATGCGGATAGGCGGGTCGGAATGCCCGAAGTTTAAAAAAGCGCCCGACGAACACATCGGCCCGAATGTGGCGGTCGTAACCACGTCGACCTCTGCAGCAGCTTTTTGATAACCTTTCTCGCGAACCAGCTCGATGATTTCTTCGGCCGTGACCACGACCGCCTTGCCTTGACGGATTTTGTCATTAATCTCGTCATAGCTCTTCATGCAATGCTACCTCCAAGTTGCCTAAAATAAAAAAACCTCTCGAAAAGAGGCATGAACGTCGCATTCACCTCTCATCTCTCAGGAATTCCTGCTGGATTTGGCACCGATTTCGCTGGAATGCGAAAGGTTGCCGAGGTTTCGCCGGGCCAGTCCCTCCACCTCTCTCGATGAGGAAATCATAAAAATCTAATTTTTAATTTTACTATAAAAGCCGGTTTTTGTCAATTCTATGTAAAATATGACCAAATGAAGCCACGGTTTGGCAATTTTAGATGCTACGGGCGGATTTCCGGGTCCGAATCCGGCAGCAAAACTGGCCGTTTGATGATCTGAAAATGTTGTAATGGCTTGTCAAGATCCAGTCGGATCGCCACCGGAATCCAATGTCTTTTAAAAAATAGGACTCCGGAAACAAGCAGACAGATTAAGCCGACAATAAGATAGAGATGATGTGATTTTCCCACTGGAACTCCCTTCTCTTCCCTACTCAAACGGTTTGCAATAAAATTCCGGCCGATGTTTACGATTCATGACAAATTTACAACTTTATTGAGCGCGATTTTGATAAATGTTATAATTTTTACAGTTTGTTGAGTCAGAAAAACCGATTGGGATGGTGACACGATTGAAATACATTGTAATTTTAGCCGATGGAATGGCCGATTATCCCGTTCCGGAACTGGACGGTAAAACTCCGATGGAAGTCGCTCATAAACCGCATATGGATTACCTGGCCAGCCACGGAACGGTCGGTTTGGCGCAAACCGTCCCGCCCGGCATGCCGCCGGGCAGCGATGTCGCCAATTTAGCGGTGATGGGTTACAACCCCAGCGAATATTACACCGGACGCTCGCCGCTGGAAGCGGTCAGCATCGGGGTCGATCTCAGCCCATCCGATGTGGCGTTCCGCTGTAACCTGGTCACTTTGTCGGGTGAAGCCGACTATTCCGCGCAGACGATGATCGATTACAGTTCCGATGAAATCTCAACCGCGGAAGCGACCGCGCTGATTGAGGATTTGGCGCGGCAGCTCGGCAATGAGCAGATCCATTTTTATCCGGGGGTCAGCTACCGTCATTTGATGGTGTGGCACCACGGCTCGAACGACTGTCAATTGACTCCGCCGCACGATATTTCCGACCGTCCCATCCGCGGGCATCTGCCCCAGGGCGAAGGCGCCGACCAGTTATTGCGTTTAATGGTTCAGAGCACTGATATCCTCAGGGACCACCCGGTCAACCGGCAACGCATCCAGCGCGGTTTGCGGCCGGCGACCTCCATCTGGCTTTGGGGACAAGGCACCAAACCGAATCTTTCCAGTTTTTATCAAAAATATCAGTTGCGCGGTTCGGTGATCTCAGCGGTCGACCTGGCCAAGGGCTTGGGGATCTGCGCCGGCTTGGACGTGATCCAGGTCCCGGGAGCCACCGGCAATATTCACACCAATTTCAAGGGCAAAGCCGAGGCGGCCCTGGCGGCGTTGGCCGCGGGCCAAGATTTTATCTATCTTCACGTCGAGGCTCCGGACGAGGCGGGTCACCGTGGGGAGATCGACAACAAGATCAAGGCCATCGAAAAAATCGACGGCGAAATCCTGGGCCCGCTCTTGGCGCGGCTGTCTCAGCTGAGCGTCGATTTTAAAATCATGGTGTTGCCGGATCACCCTACACCGTTGAGTATCAAAACCCATGCCAGCGATCCGGTGCCCTTTGTCATCTATGGATCGAACCACGTTCAGGACAGCCGGAGTCTGGATCGCGCGACAGCTCGCTTCGATGAGAAATCCGCCGCTACCACTGGCCTGTTTATCGAAGAAGGCTATCGCCTGATGGATCGGTTTATCGCTGGCGCGCTTTAAGAAGCGTGTGGTAAGTATTTTTTGACGTTTCACCGGGCTTCCAAGCGGCAGAGGAAAAAGCCGTCGCCTCCGCCGGAACTGGGCAAAACATTGGCCCAGAGGGCTGTGGCATCGGCCAGATCAGCGACCAGGCGGGACGGCAAAAAGCCTCGCCAGTTCACGGGTTGGAATTCCGGGTGCTTTTCGCAAAACCAGCGGATCTGCTCCTGGTTCTCTTCCGCTTCCAAGGTGCAGGTGCTATAAACGATCCGGCCCCCCGGTCCCGGTTTTACCAACTCCGCCGCGTGGTCGAGAATTTCCCGCTGCAAGCGGATCAGTGCCGCGCTATCTTCGGGCTGGCGGCGATAACGGGCGTCCACTCTCCGGCGGAGCACTCCGGTGCCGGAACACGGCGCATCCACCAGGATCGCGTCGATTGTTGCGGTATCCGGCGGCCCAAATTGGCGGGCGTCGGCCAATTGCGGCGCGATAACGCTTATCCCGAGCCGGGCGGCGTTCTCGGCGATCAAGTTGATTTTGTGCGGATGATCGTCGATGCTGTAAACCGTCCCGGAATTATTCATTAACTCGGCCAAATGGGTGCTTTTACCGCCGGGGGCCGCGCAGAGATCGATGACCGTCTCGCCGGGCGACGGCTTCACCAGGTGAGCGACCAGCATCGAACTTTCGTCTTGCGCAAAAAGCTTGCCGTCTCGGAACGCAACGAGATCTTCCAGTGCTCCCGGCAAGGATTGTACAGTTAAAGCCTCGTCCAGCCATCGGCCATTCGCTAGTTCGACTCCTGCCGCTGTCAATTCCCGGCGCAGGTCCGCGAAATCGCTACGCAACCGATTCATTCGGACGGTCAGCGGCGGTTTTTCGTTGTCGATCGCCAGTAGCCTTTCGGTTAACTCCCAGCCCCAGCGGTTCAGCCACCGTTCCACGAGCCAGGCCGGATGCGAGTAGGTTACGCTCAAGAATTCCACCGGTTGCGAGTCACGGTCCGGCCAAGAAAGCTGGTTCCGCGTTCTCAAGAAGCTGCGGATCACGCCATTGACCATCCCGGCCAAACCGGAAAAGCGGGAAGCTTTGACCTGCTCTACCGCTGCGTGGCAAACGGCGCGCTCCGGTATTTCCGGCAGAAACAATAGTTGATAAATCGCCACCCGGAGCGTATTTTTGACCGGTACTTTCAAGGATGGTAAAGGACGGCTTAACAGCCGTCCCAGTATAAAATCGATCTTCAAAAGGTTACGTAAGGTGCCATAGACCAATTCAGTGCAGAAGGCGCGCTCCCTCTGCTCCACCTGAGGGTGACCCGCCAAAACCTCATGCAGTGCCAAATTGGCATAGGATTCATTTTGTTCCACCCGATCGAGAACCATCCGGGCCAGGATCCGTCCCGAATTAATCATCGCGCCGGCTCCTCAGGAACAGCATGCGCAGCAGTTGCAGAACAGCCATCGACGCGGCGGCCAGATAGGTCATTGCGGCGGCGCTGAGTACTTTTTTGGCTCCTCCGACTTCTTCCCCACGCAGCAAGAAGCCACCGTCCGCCAACATCGCCAAGCCGCGATTACTGGCGTTAAACTCCACCGGCAAAGTGACCAGGGTAAAAAATACAAAGAAACTGAAAAGAATGATTCCCAAGTCGATTAAGAACGTGTTGCCGCCAAAAAAGAAACCCAGGAAGAACAAAATGTAACCCAGGTTGGATCCAAAGCTGGCGATCGGATAAATTCCGTTTCGCAAAGCGAGCGGCGCATAGGCATGCGCGTGCTGAACCGCGTGGCCGGTTTCGTGGGCGGCGACGCCGAACGATGCCAACGAACGGCCATGGTAAACTTCAGGCGAAAGCCGCAAAACCCGCGTTCGGGGATCGTAATGATCGGATAACGTACCCGGCGTCAATTCCACGGGTACATCAGCAAGATTGTTACGGTCCAAGAGTTGGCGGGCCACCTGCGCGCCGGTCAGTCCCGAAGCGGCTTGGACTTCAAGATATTTATTAAAAGTAGCTTGCACTTTGAACTGCGCATAAAAAGTGAAAATAATAGCCGGAATCAATAATAAAAAGGTCGGGTCATAAAAAAATGGCATCGTGATTCCCTCCTTATGTAGTAATGGTATCCTTTTTGCCAAAAACCATTCCTGGTTTTAGCCGCCGCCCGTTCGCGAAATCCGTGGCCGTCATCACTTTTTTGCCGACGGGGTGTACCTTGGTGATGATCAACTGGCAATTGTCCCCGGCGGCTACGATAATTCCGGCTTCTTTGGCGATCCGCACGATCTGGCCGGGCCGTTCCGCTGGAAAAGCGGTTTCCTGCTCCTGGTCCTGGGCCAACCGCGACTCTACGATCTTTAAACGTTCGTCATTCAAAAAGGTTTCCGCTCCCGGAGCCGGTGCCAACACCCGGATTAAATTATGGATACTTCTTGCTGAGCCTGTCCAGTCAATTCTTTCGAGTTCTGGTTTCAGTTTCGGCGCCAACGTCGCGAAACGATTGTCTTGGCGAATCCGCGGCGCGGTTCCGGCGGCAACGTCCTGTAAAGTTTTGACCAAGAGTTCTCCGCCCAGCGCAGCCATTCTTTGATAAAGATCGGCAAAATTTTCATCCGGGTTGATAGTCAATTGCTGCTGATAGATGATATCTCCGGTATCCCAGCCTTCGTCCATGTACATCGTAGTTACCCCGGCATCGGAATCGCCATTCAGGATGCTCCATTGAATCGGAGCCGCGCCGCGATACTTGGGCAACAATGAACCATGGACATTGATGCAGCCATATTTGGGCCCGAACAAAATCGGCGCGGGAATCTTTTGGCCAAAGGCCACCACTACTACGACATCGGGATCGAGCTGAGCAAATATCTCCAAAAATTGGGCATCCGCTACCCGCTCCGGCTGCCAGAGCGGCAGCCCTGCCCGGGTAGCGACAACTTTGACCTCCGATGGCTGCAAGGCCATTCCGCGGCCTTTGGGTCGATCGGGCTGCGTTACCACGCCGGCGATCTCAAAACGATCGTGAAGGAGCAAAGCCTCCAAACTGGCTGCCGCAAAGGCCGGGGTACCCATAAATACGATGCGCATTACGGTTGGTTCTCCTTTGGCAGGTAATCAATGAACAAGATCCCGTCCAAATGGTCGATCTCATGCTGAAACGCCCGGGCCAGCAATTCGGTTCCTTCCAATTGAATGGGTTTGCCTTCCAGATTGAGAGCCTGGACCGTTACTCGCTCAGCCCGGGTGATATATTCATTCCGCCCGGGGATCGAGAGGCATCCCTCGACATCTTTGATCTGCCCTTCCGCGCTGGTGACCGTCGGATTGATCAAAACAATCGGGCCTTCGCCGGCATCGATGACCACAATCCGTTCGGTAACACCGACTTGCGGCGCGGCCAAACCCACGCCTTTGGCATGATACATGGTCTCCAGCATATCTTTGACGAGGTCGCGGAGTCTTTTCGTGATTTTCGTCACTGGTTTGGATTTTTGGCGAAGGATCGGATCTCCTTCGGTTAAAATTTTTAAAATAGCCAAGTCGCAACACCTCAGTTTTTATTATATGATCGAGAAAGGATTTCGGTCGCGGTAAACCCGGACCGTAGGATATTTCTGAACCGCGAATTGTTCCCAAGCCGACTTTACCGTTCGCTCAAGCAAAGCGGGATGGTTGCATTTGATCAAAATCTGCCAGCGATAATTGTCTTGGATTTTCGGGATTAAGGCTGGCGCGGGTCCCAGGATCTCGAGCCAAGCATCCGGACTCTGATTTAAATTACTATTCCGTTCATATTCCCGAATCCGCTCCTGGAGTATCCGGTAAAACTCGGTAGCCGCCGCACTGACGGCAGCGGATTGAAGCCCTGCAAAGCCGAGTTTGACCAGTTCTGAAAATGGCGGGAACCGCAGTTCCTGCCGTCCTAAAATTTCTCGCTCGTAAAAGCCCAAGTAATCATGATTGCGTGCTGTCTGCAATGAATAATGCTCTTGATTATACGATTGGAATATGACATGACCCGGTTGTTCTCCCCGCCCCGCTCTGCCGGCTACCTGAGTCAATAACTGAAAAGTTCGTTCGGCGGCGCGAAAATCGGGAATGTTCAGCGTCGAATCGGCTGAGATGACTCCAACCAGTGTGACCCGGGGCAAATCCAATCCTTTGGCGATCATTTGGGTGCCCAACAAGATATCGACCGAACCGTCGCGCAGTTTTTGATAGATTTCGTAATGGGAACCTTTCCGGGCGGTCGAATCGATATCCATTCGGATGATACCGGCCTCGGGGAAGAACTGCTTCAGCTCCTCTTCAAGTTTCTGGGTGCCGTTCCCGAAATAACGGATCCGGCTGCTCTGGCAATTCGGACAGGTTTCGGGAATCGGCATCCGATAATCACAATAATGGCAGCGCAAAAACCGTTCGTTTTGATGGTACGTTAACGAAACATCACAGGAAGGGCAGCGAAGCGCCTGGCCGCAATCCCGGCATAATATAAAAGTAGCGTAACCGCGCCGGTTCAATAATAAGATAACTTGTTCATGGCGATCAAGTACTTTTTGGATCGACTCCCGCAAAAGGCGACTAAGAACATTTTTATTGCCGGACCGTAGTTCTTCCCGCATATCAACCATGGTGACTTCCGGCAAACGGCTTTGGTTGTAGCGTTGATCCAAATGGATATAGCCGTATTTCCCAGTACGAGCCTGATAAAATGATTCCACGGCCGGCGTGGCGCTGCCGAAAACGACTTTGGCGCCCGTAATCTCCGCCAGTTTCTCTACCACCCACCGCGTATGATACCTGGGGGAGTCTTCCTGCTTATATGAAGATTCATGCTCTTCATCCACAATAATCAGACCCAGGTTGGTAAAAGGTGCAAAAACCGCCGAGCGAGCGCCGAGTACAAAACGGGCGGCCCCATTTTGAATCTTGAACCATTGATCATAGCGTTCGCCGTCGGACATATTGCTGTGCAGCAAGGCCACCTCTTTGCCGAAGCGACGTTTGGCGCGTTCCAGGGTCTGAGGAGTCAAAGAAATCTCCGGTACAAGATAGAGAACTTGAAACCCCTTTCGAATCAGCTCTAATGCTGCTTCAAAGTAAACCTCGGTTTTGCCGCTGCCCGTGATGCCATGCAATAAAAGACAAGAAGGACCGGCGGGATCGAGAATCACTCGCAAAGCTTGCTGCTGCTGTTCGGTTAAATGAACCGATAGCGCCGCGGCTGTTTCCTCCAGGCCAATGGGTATCCGTTCCTGGGTCGAATCGCGGGCAATAAGTTTTGCTTCCTTACAAAGACGATCAATCACCGAAGAACTTACTTCGGCAGTGGCGCAAAGTTGGCTACGGGTCAAACCAGCTTCATTCCCCGAAAGACAAGCATGGATCCTTTTAGCCGGCGCAGTCTCCTTATCGAAACAGGCGTCTTTGGCCAACATCAATAAGCGAACTTGTTTGGGGGCGATCTTCGGTTCAACAAGGTCACTGGTAGCCAGAAGAATCCGATTGCTTTGCAGGAACTCCCAAGCTTTTGGCAAGTGTGCAAATTTCCTTTGCCAGCCATCAATCGTCCAGTTGGCTTTGACGCCGGCTTCCAACAATTTGATCGTCTCATCAACTATTGGTCTTGAAAAAACCGCCATCAACCGCTGACCGATTTGAGAATATTCCTCTCGAATCCGATAATAACGTTTTTTACGAAAGTTGATTCCCGGCGGCAAACAACATTTAATAACATCCACGCGACTGACGAAATAATAATCCGCCAATTGATTGATGAGATGGTATTGAGCCTCGTTGATGAGCGGCTGTTCATCGAGGAGTTCTTGAACTTCTTTGACATTGGCGCATTCCGGCTCCTCCGCAAGCTGCCAAACATAACCCATGTTTTGGCGGTTTTGAAATGGAACCAGGACCCGCGAGCCGACCCGCAAAAGACCAACCATGGCTTCCGGGATGATATAGTCAAATAAACGATCCAGTTGCTGGGCTTGCGTCGCAATCAAAACTTTAGCGATCATGGCCGGCATGCGTGGCGGTTTTTTTCTTATAACCCATAATATAATCTAAAATCTGGTCGGCTAAAGCCGCTTTGGATTGCTCCGGAAGCTCAACCGCCTCAGCTTGGGTATAAATCGTCACACGATTATTGGCGGCCCCCATACCGAGGCCCGGGATGTTGACCAGATTACCAACGATAATATCAAGATTCTTACGGTTTAGCTTCGCTAATGCGTTTTGACGTAAATCTTGCGTCTCGGCGGCAAAACCAACCAGGATTTGACCCGCTGGTTTGCTGTGACCTAATTCTTCGAGAATATCGGGATTTAGCACCAGTTGAACCGCGAGTCCATTGGCGCTTTTTTTAATCTTCTGATCGGAAGTGGTCTGGGGACGATAATCGGCCGGTGCCGCCGCTTTAATAACAATCGAGGCCTGAGCCGCCAATCGCAGTGCGATATCGCGCATTTGTTCGGCTGTATCCACCCGGTGGGTTTCCAGGCCTTGATAACTAGGCGGAGCATCGGCGGTGGAAATAAGCAATACTTTCGCTCCTCTTTTAAAAGCGGCTTCGGCGATGGCATGACCCATCCGGCCCGAGGAACGGTTTCCGATATAACGGACCGGGTCGAGCGGCTCGCGGGTCCCCCCTGCGGTTACCAAGACGGTTTCTCCAACCAAATCTCCCTGGGACAGGAGGCGCAAGATCTGCATCTCCAGTTCCTCCAGGGAAGACAGTCGACCGCTGCCATTGTCTCCGCAAAGGAGTTGACCGGACTCGGGGCCGACAATTACATAGTCATATTCGCGTAAAACATTCAAATTCTTCTGCAGAATGGGGTTCTCATACATTCCGGTATTCATGGCGGGGGCGATGAGCCTTGGCGCCCGCGTCGCCATAATCGACGTGGTCAATAAGTCATCGGCGATACCATTGGCAATTTTGCCGATTATATTGGCAGTAGCTGGTATAACGGCCATGAGATCGGCCTTTTTCGCTAGGGCGATATGCTCTACATTCCATTGAAAAGCGTCTTGGAACATATCTAAGTGAACCGGGTTTTGGGAGACTTCCCGAAAAGTCATCGGCGTCACAAATTCGGCGGCAGACTTGGTTAAAATAACTTCGACCGCTATTCCTTTTTTGCGGAGCCGACTGATGAGCTCCGGAACTTTATAAACGGCGATCCCACCGGAGACGCCTAAAACTAAGGTTTTTTGATTCATGATTCGCACCACCAGAACTTTACTATCGAAAAACTGTTTATTTTAAATTTGGTTCATATCAAGTAGATCAATTGGCAAATGCTCTTTCTAACCTTTAACTTTGTACGAATAATCATCCCTTAAGTTGGGGATCCACTTCATTTAGTTAATTATAGAACAAAAAACTCAGAGTCACAAGGCTCTGAGAAATATCATGAAGATCCACTTTCCAACTTACAAACAAAAATTCTAAATTCCTAAAAAACACCCCATACTTTATGAAAATGTAAACTAGAAGGCCTATTTAATACCGGTTTTCGTTCGTTCAACCTTAATTTTACCGGCTCCGATCTCTTCCAAAGCAAGGGTAACTGCTTTGATGGTTTTATCTTCGTTTAACTTTTCCTCTTCCAGGATTTTCCGGGCCCGTTTGGCGGCGGCGGTTACTAATGTATACCGGCTATCGACTTTCTTAAGTAATTCATCCAATGAAGGATAGATCAAATTGTTGCCCCCTTTTGCGGTTTTAGAATATGCGTTTTTAATGTTTATATTCGGAATTTAGATGTTTAAATGTATTATATTGGAAAATAAAAATTGCTGATAGCTAAATGCTAAAGCAAATGACCATAACGATCCACATGTATAATACATTCAATCTGGTAAACTGTCAAGATTAATTTCCGAATGATACCTGTGGGGCAGAGAAAGCTGGATCCGGTTTTTGTAGGGGGGAGAATTTCGGTCAAAAAAATAGTGCTGATTATTATGGCATGTTTATGTGAAAACAAACCAAACAATCAACAACTATCGATACCAATACATTTTAATCTTCAGGATCGACCGAAGCATCCTTGGAATTGAGTCGATGCGCAACAGTTTCTGGTTGGACGGCCGAAAGAATCACGTGATCACTATCGGTAATGATAACTGCGCGAGTTCTCCTTCCATAGGTTGCATCGATTAACATACCTTTATCCCGACTTTCTTGAATGATTCGCTTGATGGGCGAAGATTCAGGACTGACAATGGCCACGATCCGATTAGCGGACACAATGTTTCCAAAACCAATGTTGATAAGTTTGATATCCATATTTCGAAACAAAGGCCTCCTTCTTCTAATTGCTGCCGAGACGTTCAATTAAGGCTTGTTTCTGTCGGTTTCCGAGGCCTTGGATGCGGCGAGTCTCGTCAATCCCAATATCGTTCATGATCTTTTTGGTTTTGACTTTCCCAATTCGTGGTAAGGATTCGAGTAAGTAAACCACTCTCATTTTAGCGATGACATCGTCGTTGATGTTTTCCAATACCTCACGAATCGTTGTTTTCCCCGCTTTTAGGTTCTGTCTGATCTTCGCGCGCTTACTGCGTACTTCCTGAGCTTTTTTCAGAGCCTTTTTCTTTTCATCAAGCGAAAGTTTTGGTAACGCCACTCTGCTTCACCTCCTATTCAATATTTTGAATTTGTTCCCTGATCTTCTCGAGGACGGATTTGAACTCAATCACCAATTGAGCAATTTTTAGATCATTTGCCTTTGAACCGACGGTATTTATCTCTCGATTCAGTTCTTGGATCAAAAAATCCAAACGTCTGCCAATTGGTTCCTGATTTTTTAAGAAACTGGCCAATTGAGTCAAATGGCTTTCAATACGAACCAATTCTTCGGTAATATCCGACTTATCGGCAAATATTGCGACTTCCATCGCTACACGCGACGGATCGATTTCGATTCCGCCAACCAACTCGATGAGACGTTTGGTTAAGCGTTCTTGATAGCCGGTTACCACTTGCGGGGCCAATTCGATCAGCTGCCTCCTGAGCGAATGGAGAAAAGCGATCTTTTCAACCAAATCCTGTACGAGACGCTCCCCTTCCGTTTTTCTGGATTCTATCAGCGTAGCGAGAGCGGTATCTAAGACTTGTCCGGCAATCTCGGCGATACTATCCTGATCTAACTCGGACTGAGTTACTTTGAATAGATCGGGAATATTGATAAGAGATTGAACATCAATGCTTCCTGGAACGCCAAATTCATTCTTTAACTCTTCAATAGCAGTCAAATAAGAATTAAGTAGCGAACGATTGACGGCCACCAAATTTTCTTCAGTCGTCAATTTATCGATATTGACATTCACTTCGATCTTACCGCGGGAGACCCGATTGTTAATCTCACGACGCAGGCGATCTTCTAGGAATGAATAGGATTTCGGTAATTTAAAATAAATTTCTTGATAGCGATGGTTGATAGACTTAATATCGATAGTAATTACATACGTTGATGTTGTGGCCGTTCCCCGACCGTAACCAGTCATACTAAGCTCCAAGGAAATTGTTACCTTTCTACAAAAATATTATTGTCCAATTTAGGGTATTGTTGGAAATGATAATTATATTCAACCTTTTCCGGCGAATTCCTCTTTTTATTCTGCAAATTTCCTTTGGAACACGGAACTTTTTTGACCTGGTAGCCGTTATGAGTAATATAATGAGGTGAGTCAAGGAAATTCATAGCAAATCTGACTTGTAGTTTTTAGCCAGTTTTATTATGAACAGTGTTTGGAGGTATTAATAATGATTCGAATTAAAAAAATTGGCGGATATTTTATTATCGCATTATTGTCGTCGTTAATTACGGCAGGAATCATTATAGGGGTAACACCGGGATTGCTTGCCAAAAATCAAACCAATCCGATGAATGTCGTCCCCACTAAATATGACTTGACCGGTAGTTTGGCCAATAACTCGTTTGTAGCGGCCCGTCAAAAGGTGGCGTCCTCAGTCGTTTATATCGACACGGTTTCAGTGGTCGCGACGAGTCCGTCCATACCGTTTGGCCTTCCCAAAGAGTTTTTCCCGCCCGGTTTCTTTGACCAGCAACAAAAACAGGAACAGCGTGGAACCGGCTCGGGGTTTATCATTCGTTCCGATGGTTATATCCTTACCAATGAGCATGTGGTCCATGGCGCTCAACAATTGCAGGTAACCCTCTTTGGCGGCAAAAAATTTAACGGTCGCGTGGTCGGGACCGATCCCACCACCGATCTGGCGGTTGTAAAGATCGACGCCAAAAATCTTCCTGCGGTTGAAATGGGGAACTCCAGCGAGTTGCTTCCCGGAGAATGGGTAATGGCCATCGGCAACCCGTACGGCCTTCACGATACAGTTACCGCCGGAATCGTCAGCGCCTTGGGACGTTCCCTCGAAGATCCGGATCAGACGGGTAACCTAATTCAAACGGACGCAGCAATCAATCCCGGAAATAGCGGCGGTCCGCTGGTCGATCTTTCTGGAAAAGTCATCGGAATTAACGAAGCCATTATCGCAAACGCGCAAGGTTTGGGTTTTGCGATTCCGATCGATTTAGCCAAAAAAGTTTCTCAAGAGCTGATCGAAAAAGGTAAAGTCCAACGGCCGGCCACTCCTTGGCTGGGAGTCGGTCTCACTGAAATTAACGACCAGATCGCCGATTATTATGGCTTGCCGAACCGGGATGGTGCGATTATTCAAGTCTATTCGGGCAGTCCCGCCCAGAAAGCCGGTCTTCAAAACGGGGATATCATCAAAGAAATTAATCATCAAAAGATTAAAACTCCCGATGATGTCGTAAAAATTGTGAAAGACTCCAAGGTCGGTAAAGTTCTCGAACTGTTAATTTTCCGTGAAGGGAAGCTGCAAGTTTTTAAAGTGACCCTTGATGCGCGGCCCCAAAATCTGGATGAAGCGAACAATCGAAATCAAGGCATTCCATTCCAACGGTGAACGTAAACAATTACCAATTATCAAATGACCGAATTTTTGTTACAATGGAATCATTAAGAGGAATGATTCTAACGAAGAAGGTGATTTACGGTGAATACGACAACAATTGAACGAATCACTACTGCTCACCAAACCACTGATCGAATGGCGGTTTTTGAAGACTTAGTCAGAACCTATGAAAAACCCTTGTTTCAATTCGCTTTCAGGCTTTCCGGAAATCACCATGAAGCCCAAGACCTGCTGCAAGAGAGTCTGTATCGCGCCTATAAATCGTTCGCCAAGTTTGAAGAAGGAACTGCCTTTGACCGTTGGTTATATCAGATTATTCATAACCTGTATATTGACCATTATCGAAAAAAGAAAAACCGTCCGGTGGTCGCCTCAATCGATGAGCCGTTACCCCACCTTGAAAACGAAAAGACCATCGAGATTCCGGATTGGACGGCCAATCCCGAGGAAGAGGCTATGCGCGGCGAATTAGGGCGGCAGATTCAACAGGGTTTACGCGAATTGCCGGCCGAATACCGATCCGCGGTAATCCTCTGTGACATTCAAGGCCTTTCCTATGAAGAAATTGCCCAGATTTTGGCAATTTCGATTGGGACGGTCCGTTCGCGAATCCATCGCGGCCGGAAAATTCTCCGGCGCATATTGCTTCCTTATCTACGAGGGATGGAGGTTGAACGTTAATGAATTGTCATTACGTCCAAAGCTTGATCTCCGCTTTCATCGACCGTGAGTTGGATGGTGATGAAAAACGGGAACTACGTAGGCATTTAATATCCTGCTCTGAGTGCAATGTGGAATACCAGGAAATCCAGCAGTTAAAAAGTTGTTTGGAAAACCTGATTCCCGAAAGTTATGATTTTGATCCCATAGTCAGTTTGCGGGCCCGATTGGCTTATGAAGCTCATGAGTTTATTCCCACCTCGTTTCATCTGCTTTGGTGGGGACGATTGGGATTGGTAGCGGCTGGTTTACTATTGTTTTTTCTTTCTACTGCTGCTCTGTTCCCGTCTGAATCCAGCGTTTCTCATCTTGCCAGTCGGCGTTCTTCTTCCGGTCTGATAAGTCCAGTGGCTTATGACCAAAATATATCAATTGATCAACCGGTCACCATTTATCAAGCTTCTTCCATATTGCCGTAATTTTTCAAAGTAAAAAGCAAACCCATCTAAAAGAGGTTTGCTTTTTACTTTGAAATTTGAATTTATCCAATGAGCAATTATTCTCCGAGATAAGCGCGACGGACTTCCGGATTGGCTGATAGTTCAGCGGCCGAACCCTGTAAAACGATGTTTCCGGTTTCCAAAACAAAGGCCCGGTTCGCTACGGTCAGTGCCATATGGGCATTCTGTTCCACTAATAAGATGGTGGTTCCGGATTGATTGATCTCCCGAATGATATTAAAAATTTCTTCCACCAACATCGGGGCTAAACCCATCGATGGCTCATCCATCAGCAGCAGCGTCGGTTTGGCCATCAAAGCCCTCCCCATCGCCAGCATCTGCTGCTCTCCCCCGCTTAACGTGGCTGCCAGTTGATTTTTGCGTTCCTCTAGGCGCGGAAAACGTTTGAAAACCTCCTTAAAACTGGTTCTAATCCCTTCCCGGTCGTGACGAGTAAAGGCTCCCATCTCCAAGTTTTCCATCACGCTCATTCTTGGGAAGACCCGTCGCCCTTCCGGAACATGAGCGATCCCTAAGGCGGCAATCTGGTGCGGCGGAATTTTAGAAATATTCCGACCGTTAAAAATAATGTGGCCTTCACTGGCCGGTACAATCCCGGAGATCGTATTTAAGGTGGTGGTTTTACCGGCGCCATTTGAGCCGATGAGCGCTACGATTTCGCCGGAACTCACATCGAGCGATATTTTGGTCAAGGCACGGATGGCTCCGTAATTTACCGAAAGACTCTTTATTTCCAGCATTATTTAATGGACCCCTTTGCCAAGATAGGCCTCGATTACTTTTCGATCGTTCCGCACCGTTTCCGGAATTCCTTCGGCGATTTTAGCGCCGTAATCCAATACAACAATCCGATCCGAGATATTCATCACGAATTTCATATCATGTTCAACCAGAAAGATGGTAATCCCGGTGTTGCGAATCGATTGGACCAGTTCCATCAATTCCTTTTTTTCTTGGGGGTTCATTCCGGCAGCCGGTTCGTCCAACAAGAGCAGCCTTGGTTTTAATGCAAGCGCCCGGGCAATCTCCAAACAGCGTTGTTCGCCGTAAGAAAGGTTTTTGGCGAACTCGAATCGTTTCTCGAATAACCCGACGCGGTCTAAACATTCCTTGGCCCATTCGGTTAAAGCATGTTCTTCATTCTGGGTCTGGGGCAAGAATTTCAGGACAGCCCCGAGAAAGTTGACTTTACCGCGGGTATGCGCCCCAATCAATACGTTGTCCAGTACTGAAAGTTCGTTGAAGAGATGAATGGTTTGAAAGGTCCGGCCGATGCCATGCTTCGCCACGGTGTATGGCCTAAGGTTAGTGATCTCATGGTTATCAAAGTAAATCTTACCCCGAGTCGGGTTATAAATTCCGGAGATGAGGTTAAAGAGGGTTGATTTTCCTGCACCATTGGGTCCGATCAGCGAAAGAATCTCCCGCTCTTGAATCTCCATACTAAAATTATTCACAGCGACTAAACCGCCAAAGTTGATCGAGATGTCCTCTAAACGAAGTACCACCGTCACCGTATCTCATCCCCTCCCGGCCGGAACTTTGTTGGATTTTCGCCAAAGCAGACGACGGATACTCACCCCGCCCAGTAAGCCGTTGGGCCGGAAAATCATCATAAATACCAGTAAAGCGCCGTACACCAGCATGCGGTATTGCTGCATGAAACGTAGGAACTCAGGAGCAATTGTCAGGATTGAAGCCCCCAGTACTGTCCCAGGGACGCTACCCAGTCCTCCCAGAACGACCATATTCAGGATATCCACTGATTTTAAAAAGGCAAAATCGGAAGGATTGATATATGCGATAAAATGAGCATAAAACGCGCCGCCTACTCCGGCGAAGAAGGCGCCGATGGCGAAGGCCTGGATTTTATAGCGGGTGGCATTGATCCCCATGGCTTCGGCAGCGATTTCATCCTCGCGGATGGCTTGCAATGCCCGGCCGAACCGGGAGTTCTGAATGGCACTTACGGCAGCGATACTCAAAATCGCGACAAACCAGACATAGAACGGTAACGGAACCGGGGTATGCGGTAGCGGAACCGATAAGCCGAGCGCCCGGTTGGTGATATCCAAATTTAAAAAGATGACTTTGATGATCTCGGCAAATCCTATGGTAGCGATCGCCAAATAATCTCCGGAAAGACGCAAAGTAGGAAAACCGATAATTATCCCGGAAAAGGCGGCAATCAATCCGGAGGCGACGATATTCAGGCTGAAAGGCAGGCCCAACTTGATGGTTAAAATCGCGCCGCTGAAGGCGCCAATGCTCATGAAAGCCGCATGGCCTAAGGACAACTGTCCGGTGATACCGGTGATCAAGTTTAAACCGAGCGCCAAGATGATGGCGATTCCGATATTGACCAGTATCTGTAGAATATATGGATCAATCCAATTTAACGGAGCTTGTAGCAGTTCTCCCACACCTGACTACCTACACTTTCTTTTGTATCTTGAGCCCGAAAAATCCGGTCGGCCTGATTAAGAGCACCAAAACCAAAATGGCAAAGGCGATTGCATCGCGATACGATGAAAAACCTGCGGCCACGCCAAAAACCTCGGCGACTCCCAGAAATACTCCGCCGAGCATGGCTCCGGGGATAGAGCCGATTCCTCCAAGCACTGCCGCACAAAAGGCCTTTAACCCGGCCATTAAACCCATGTTCCAGGTTACGGCATTGAAATAGAGACCGACGAGTACCCCTCCGGCGGCAGCCAGCGAAGAACCCAGCGCAAAGGTGAAAGAGATAATCCAATTCACATTGATCCCCATTAAGGCGGCGGTATTGTAATCCTGAGAGGTGGCGCGCATGGCTTTGCCCAGTTTCGTTTTGTGGACGATAAACTCTAAAGCCAGCATCAAAAACGCAGCGACCCCGAAAATTAATAATTGTAACGATGAAAGCGTCGCTGAGCCGATTTTGAATTGAACGACCGGAAAACTGCTATCGGGGAATCCTTTGGCGTCGGCTCCGAACAGCAGTAATGCCAAGGTGGACAGGAAAGTCGACACCCCGATTGCCGAAATTAGGGCGGACAGTCGGCCCGATTTGCGGAGCGGCCGGTAAGCCACGAATTCGGTGATTACTCCCAGAAGCATACAGAAAGCCATCGCTAAAATCATGGCGATGAAAATGTTAAAATGAAAAACGGCCACCAGCAGGAGCGCGACAAAGGCTCCCATCATAAAAATTTCACCATGCGCAAAATTGATTAACTGGATAATTCCGTAAACCATGGTATAACCCAAGGCGATCAAGGCGTAGGTAAAACCGAGGGTTAAACCGTTTATCAACTGTTGCCAGAACATAGCGCTCCTCCTTAACGCTACAAGGCCACTAACCCCCTAGCGTAGTTAGCGGCCTTGCTTCAACGCTCCACCTCCGGTCTATTTCAGATGGACCGGCACTTTCGTCTTTAAAGCATATTGGCCGTTTTTAACCTCTAACAGATAAACCGGACTCTTAACCGGCTCCTGATTGGCCTGAAAGGTTATGGTTCCGGAAACGCCTTTATAAGCTTTGGTTTTGGCAACCTCGTTGCGGAACTTGGTCGGCTCGTTACTCTTGGCCCGTTTCATCGCTTCCGCCAAGATATTGACCGCGTCATACCCTTGCGTCTCAAAAAGGCCGGGAATTTTACCTTTATTTTGACTCTTAAACTCGTCAATGAATTTAGCGGTCTCCGGCGTCGGCTGTTCCGGCGAGAATCCGACATAAACCATGCTGCCCTCAATGGCCGAGCCGCCCAGACTGATCAACGTCGGCGAATAAAGCCCGTCGCCGCCGAATAAAACGATTTTTATACCTTGTTTGCGGGCCTCTTTCATGATCAAAGCGCCCTCGGTGTAATACCCGGAGAAAAAGATAATATCGGGATTTTTCGCTTTGATATTGGTGATCTGCGCGCTAAAATCCTTATCGCCGTCCTTAACCTTCTCTTCGGTGATGATCTGCAGGCTTTTTCCTTTAACGGCGTTCTTAAACACTTGCGTCAGTCCGACGCTGTAATCATTATTGTCGGAAGTAATTACCGCTACTTTCTTGTAACCGAGATTTTTGGTAAAATAATCGATCAGAGCCGGAACCGCTACTGTATCCAAAAGCGTATCCCGGAAGATGTATTTACCCAGCTCGACCACACCGGTTCCGGTAGCGCCGGCTGACAGCAAGACCACCCGGTTCCGTTCACAGATCGGAGCGGCCACTTTGGTAATGCCGGTGGTCGGATCGCCGACGATGGCGGCAACCTTGTCGCGGCTGATAAATTTTTGGACGATGGAGGCGGCCTCCTGCTTGTCGCCGCGATTATCGGCTTCCACAATTTCGATCTTCGCCTGATTCACCCCGCCGGATTGGTTGATTTTATCGGCGGCCATTTTCATTCCCAAAAGGGTCGGCTGCCCGTACATTGCCACATCTCCGGTAAGTGCGCCAAGAAAGCCGATCTTGACGACATTCTCCTTCGCTTGGCCGATCCCGACAATCGCCAAGATTGTCAACATCAGCGCTAATAGAATGATCCCGCTCTTCTTTAACCTCATCAGCACTTTACCCCCTCTAAAAATAGTTGTAGCAGTTAATGTTCTACAAACATCGGGAAATCCCTTTTGCACACCATTGTAAATGTAATATATAAGCACCTTTTTCTTTGAAAACTGTCACGGACATCACATAACCCCGTTCCCAAAAGACGTTATATCGCCTACAATCGGCATGTTGATTCATATTCACGGCAGAATGATGTTATGATTTCCGATTATGTTATTTATGCGGTTTTTTATAGTATTATATCATTTTACCGTACGCTTTGCGCCACTTGTTTATAAATACTCCATATTATAATATCGGGGGTGATTTCATGAGTACTGCAATATCCATCCTTAGCAGTATCGAACGGCTGTCACAATCCGTTGCGGCTCTATTAGGAAATCCGGCGGCCTTTACAAGCACTTTCCGGACCACATTAGTGACGACCTTTGAATTGGTTAAGGGCGCTATTCGTGAGTTTCCAGTGCGGTTCTTCCGGCAGCAGGAGATCTTGCAAGTTCTTAATCAAGCCGAAGCCATTATCAGCGGCGCGGTGACCATAACTGCCCAGGAATTGAACACGGTATTGGGATTATTACAATTGGCGGCACTAAAAGTAACCGTATTTGCCGATCCCTGAGCCAGCAGAGGACATTGGACAAGAAAAGGCTGTTGGCCGGGACCAACAGCCTTTTTTCTTACGGTTGATCTAAAAGCGTTGTGACAAACCCTGTCCGAAGGTTCGGGTGATCACAAAAGCTCAGAACTTAAACGCCATACGCTTGTAAATATTCTTCGATCTTCATTTTTATAGAATCGTCAATGATAATCCTGCCGTCTATCTCCCGATTATGCAGGAAAGCGACGATTTCGTCAATGGTTACGATCGGGTGGGTCTGGATCCCCAAAGCCGTCTCCAGCTCCTGAAGAGCGGTCTGCCGGCCGTTGGTTCCGCGTTCGCGGCGGTCCACCGCGACCACCAAATCACCGATATTCACCTGCGCCACTGATTTTAAGAGCGCCAAGCTTTCCCGGACCGAAGTGCCGGCAGTGATCACATCTTCAATAATTAAAACTCGTTCGCCGTCGCGCGGCTTCCAGCCAATGAGCCCTCCGCCCTCGCCATGGTCTTTCTGTTCCTTTCGGTTAAAACAATAGGGAACATCCCATTGGTACCGTTGATACAAAGCGACAGCGGTCGTAACGGCCAAAGGAATACCTTTATAAGCCGGTCCGTAAAGCAAATCGAAATTCTGGCCCACCTGGTTTTTGATACATTCCGCGTAAATCTCGCCCAACTTGGCGATTTGCGCGCCAGTCTTGTAATTGCCGGTATTCACGAAATAAGGCGTCTGGCGCCCGCTTTTGGTCACAAAATCACCAAAGGTTAAAACATTGGCGCGAACCATGAATTCAACAAATTCCTGTTTGTAGCTCATCGTTGGTCTCCTTCGCTCTGATTTAACTTAACCGGGCTCATCCGATGGATCGGGAAACCGGTTTGTTTTTCCATCTGTTATCCTTGTGAATAGGTCTTGCTTCATTTAAACTTGATCGGAAAGCTCAACCAAGAACGCCAAAAGTCATCACCCGAATCCGCCCGCACCAAGGCAGTCAAAGCCCTTGGCAGGCTGGGATTCCCGGGGTAAACGAGGTAACGGGGTTCCCAATGGGGTTGGAATTTCGATTTAAAAGTGTGCAGACCTTTAAAATTATAAAAGTTGCTAATATGATCGTAAATATAGTTTAAAACTTTTTCCGGAACCGGGGCCGCCGACTCGGCGCCCACTCCCGCCAAGGCGCTCAATCCCAGGCTGATCGAGTCCAAACCGGCGTCCCTGCCCCAGAGCAATAAAGAAGCAAAGAGATACTCCATCGTTCCGTTTTCGACGTGGCGGCGCCGGCGCATCAGGTCGATGGCCGCCTCA
Organism: Bacillota bacterium; assembly: GCA_023400055.1. Lineage (GTDB taxonomy): Bacteria > Bacillota > UBA4882 > UBA8346 > UBA8346 > Hydrogenispora. The sequence goes on along the minus strand of JAEXFN010000020.1, from coordinate 159,372 downwards.
TTTCGCTGATATTCGGGGACAATGTTGGCAAATGCGTCGATGGCCCCTTCCGCGGAACGGATAATCATCACCCGGCTTTGCCGGACGTAATCATCATCAAACCAGCCGAGCGCAAAGCCTTTCTCGCGGCCATGCATCAGGCTAAGCCATTCGTCGCTGATGATCCGCAATTGCAGGATGAGCTCATCGGATAAGGGAGGCTCAAGCATCTCAGCCCGGAGGCCAAGTTTACCCAGACGGTTACAGGTATTGCGGACTCCCTTGAAAGCGGGGCCGTTTAGGGTGAACTCCCGGAGATCGACAATGGCCTCCTGACCAATGGTGATGCTGCTGAAAGCCAGCGAACGGTAGATCGCCAGATAAGCGGCGGTCGTTTGGTACAGGACCGGACTCCAGTCGTTGGCCGCGCAGTATTTGACAAACTCCATAAGAGCCGGCTTCACATCGTACGCCGGGCCGATCGGATCGCCCAAGACCAGCGCGGTTCGGCCTTTCACCATAAAGGCAAAGAGCGATCCTCCGGTTGAGAAGAAATAACTCTTGTCGTTAAAAAGCGTAAAACGCGCCAGAGAAGTCCGGCCAAAGCTTTCAACGATCCGGCGGGCCTGCTCCCGCTCTTCGGCCGTGGCCGGCTGGTGGACAAAGACCGGCCGGATTAACATGATCAACGAATAAGCCAAGGTAATCGCGCTGATGGTATAGATGGAGTTAGCAAAATAACGGCCGAAGCGGGTCACCGGCACCAGTCCCGGATTATCGAATTGGATGAACATGATGAAAGTTTGGCGGATGGCGGTCCAAAAACCGAAATCGATACTGAAATGGCGGTCCAGGATGTAAAAACCGCAAATCCCGTAGCCCAAGACAAACAGCACCGAATACTGCAAGATACGCAATCCCTGTTTGATGGAGGGGAGATCGGAACGGGCCTGAAAATGATGATGCAAAAAAAGCAGCCAGCCGGTGACCACTATGCCCAAAAAAGCTTCCTCGTAATCGAGCCCTTTCAAAAAATGGCTGATAATCGAGATAATTAATAATTGAATCGTTAAAAACCAAGCGACCCTTTTGCGCCGCCATAAATTGCCCGCCAGCAACAGGAGCGCAAATCCGGCCAAAGTCGCGGCGAGGCGGCTGCCGTGCCGGACGGCCAACGGCGACCACAGCTCTAGTACACGCATTCTTTCGGTCACGGCGGGGGTCAATCCGGATAAGATATTGACGATCCCCATGATCCCGGTCAGGAGCGCTGCTGCCCGGACATTCGCCTGTTCAACCCGGGAGCGGACCATATCATCTTTGCCCGCGGAAAACTTGGTCAGGATAAGGCCCGACACTTGGGGGATTAAAATGACGAATCCGCCGATCATCAAAGCCTCAATGGCGGTTCTCACCCCGGTAACTCCATTAGCGAACGAGAATGGGAAGGCGATGGTAATCAGATCTCCTTTATCCTTTGCGTCTTTCCGCAGGGTTGCCGAGCAGAAAATCCCGCAGTTCCGAAACCGAATGGACGATCCGATCGGGTCGGGCTGCCGTCAATTCGCCGATCGTTCCATAGCCGTAGGCGACGGCGATGGCGGCGATGCCGTTATTTCTGGCACCAATGATATCATGTTCCCGATCGCCAATCATCGCGGCATTCGGGCGGTTCGGATCCATATCAGCGGACGCGGCCAAGACTGCGGCAACGACATCGCTTTTGGCGCTGCGCGACCCATCCAGTTCACTGCCGATGATCCGGTCGAAAAACTGGTCCAGGCCGAAATGGACCAGAATTCTTTCACTAAAAACCGTCGGTTTGGAAGTAGCGACCGCTAACCGAAAATCACGGCGTTTTAAATCAGCCAACAGCTCCGAAATGCCGGGATAGACCCTATTTTCGAAGATGCCGGTCTTCCCGAAATACTCCCGGTAAAACTGCACCGCTTGCCAGGCGGTTTCGAAATCCATGCCGTAAAAACGTTGAAATGATTCCACTAGCGGCGGGCCGATAAAGCGCAGCAAGGCACCCCGGTCGGCCTCAGAAATGCCCATTTTGGCCAGGGCATACTCAACCGAATGAACGATTCCCGCGGCAGAATCGGTTAAAGTGCCATCGAGATCGAATAATAAATTGCGGTATAACGACAACGCCATCCCTGCCTCGATTTCCGGTCGCCGGACCGGGTCGTGTTATTTCCCAAAGCCGGTTATTTTCAAATTCGCTATATAAACTGATTATAAACTGTTTTTCAAGCCCGATTCAAGGAGTATTGTGGAGCCAATGAACCGGGGATGCGTTCCCGGCTCAATCCGTCACCAGTTCGAGGCCGCCGAAGACGACATGGGCGTTAATTTCGAGGTGTCTCTCCCCCGCTTTATACTTCGGGGAATGGTAACTATAGTTACCGAAAGATATCGTATTGCCATCGGGGGTTCGCGCACCAGCGAAGGCCGCGTCGAGATTGACCTTTACCGGGAGGTTGGGATTGATCTTGATGATACCCGCCCCAAAAATCGTGTTAATCTCGATCGGCGTATCCGTCAGGTTCGCATCGGAGAGATCGATGGTCCCCTTGCCAAAGAAGATGTTATATTTCGCTTGCGGCTCCACCACATGAATCCGGCTGTCATTAAAGAAGATGTCGTTCGCGGGTTGCGGCTTGGCAGCGAATCCCCCCATCAAGGCGCTAATACCGGCATAGATCAGCAAAAAAGCCAGCGCCACCCGAAACAAAGGGATGTTTAAATGGAATAAAACTTTTATTACCATCGAAATGCCGAGAATAATCAAGAAAACGCCCCAAAAAACTTCATGAAATAAAAATCCGAACCGCATGCGATTTCTCTCCTTTATATTTTAAATAGAACCCGATGGTTTCCCCTACTATTTTATTTTCTATAAACAATTCGTCATCCTTTTAGCGAATCCTACCAAGCGTTCCTCGCACAATGAGGAGATTTAGCGTATTCACAAAATTTATCCGGGGATCATAGACTATTCCAGAAGCATAATGAAAGGGTTCATTCTCACTCAACAGGAGCATGTTTATGTTATTGACCATTATTCTGCTGGCTTTTTCCCTGAGTTTGGATGCTTTAGGCGTCGGTTTAATTTACGGCATGCGCAAGATCAAAATTCCTTTTCATTCCAAGTTACTCATCTGCTTCTTCTCCATTCTCTACTCCGGCTGCTCCATTCTGCTCGGGCGTACCATGGCCAATTTATTATCGCCCATGGTGGCCAAACTGATCGGACTTTCTATCTTAATATTGATGGGCGTTTGGATCATTATTCAAGCTCTGGTAAAAAACACTCCGGAACCGGCAAGCGCAAGCGACGTGGCGCCGGATCCCACCCTGCTAAAGATAGTCATCAAGTCGCTGGGAATAACGATCCATGTGGTTAAAAATCCGGTTGAATTTGACCGAGATCGCTCCGGTTCGATTGACACTTCCGAATCATTATTATTAGGGCTGGCGCTATCCGTGGATGCGATCGGCGTCGGGATCGGCAGCGCCTTGATGGGGTTTCATTCTCTCCTGATACCGGTGAGCGTCGGATTGATGCAATTGCTGCTCTTGTACATTGGTACGTATATTGGAGAACGTTTTGTATCTCAACTAAGGATCAATGAAAAACTATTATCAATTTTGCCTGGAATTTTATTAATCTGCTTCGCGCTGATCCGGATTTAGCCACTGGATTGGCGTGAAGATTTGCCCAGTTATCATGATCAAGTTAGCTCCGCAAGGAAACGGAGCATGAGAATGGCAGCTTTGACCCATGACCGAAAGTCCGTCGGTAGCACCGACGGACTCTTGAAAGACGACTTCCATGCCGGCTTTCGGAGTAAGCAAAGGTTTTAAAAGACTCGTACCCGTTGCAAGAATTGTTTGGTCCGTTCGGAATGAGTATGACTAAAGAATGACGTCGCCGTCCCTTTCTCGACGATCATCCCATTATCCATGAAAACAATATGGCTGGCGACCTCCCGGGCAAAATTTATCTCATGCGTCACTACCAGCATGGTCATTCCTTCCCGGGCCAGCGATTTCATTACTTCCAGCACTTCGCCGACTAACTCGGGATCGAGCGCCGAGGTCGGTTCATCGAACAAGATCGCTTGCGGTTCCATGGCCAGGGCTCTGGCGATCCCCACCCGTTGTTGCTGTCCCCCGGATAACTGGGCCGGATAAAAATGCAACCGGTCCTGGAGTCCGACTTTCTCCAGGAAGTAGGTACTTTTGACCAATGCTTCTGGTTTGGGCAATCGCTTGACCGTAATTAAGCCTTCCATTACATTTTCGAGCGCAGTCTTATTGCGGAACAAGTTGTAATGCTGGAAAACCATCGCCGTTTTTTGACGTAATGCCAGGATTGCCGGACGGGTGGCGCTGGCGGCGTTCACGGTCAGATTGTCAATGCGGACGGTCCCCTGATCTGGCTTCTCCAAAAAATTTATACAGCGAAGCAGGGTCGACTTGCCCGAACCGCTCGGACCCAGGATTACCACGACTTCACCCGGTCTCACCGTAAGATCGATGTCTTGCAATACTTCGGTTCGGCCGAACGATTTATGAATATTTTGCAACTCAATCATTCCGCTTTCGCTCCTTCAAACCGTTTGGACAAGGTTTCCAGCACGGCCACGCCCCGTTCCACCAAGATACAGATGGCCCAATACATTAATGCGACCACAATGTATACTTCAAAGAATTGCAATCCCCGCGCGCCGAGGATCTTGGCCTCGCCCATCATCTCGACCACGGAGATCATAAATGCCAATGAGGTATCCTTGATCAAACTGATTAAAGTATTGCCGAAGCTCGGCAAGGCAATCGCCACCGCCTGCGGCAGAATAATCCGTCGCATTGCTTGCAGCCGGGTCATCCCAATGGACAACGCCGCTTCCATCTGGCCTTTGTCAATCGCCTCGATCGAAGCGCGGATGGTTTCCGAAAGGTACGCCCCGACATTCAAGGTAAAGGCAAAATAAATAAAAACGATGGCTGGAATGCCATCGACATTAATATTCCAGCCATAGTTCACCTGCAAATATTCGAGCACTTTGGGAATGCCGTAATAGGCGAGGTAAATCTGGACCAATAATGGCGTCCCCCGGGTAAATGAGATATAAAGCGCGGCCAATTGCTTCGCCAAAGGTATCCGGTAGATCCGGATTAAAGCTGTGACTAACCCGATGAACAAGGCCAATACCATGGCGACTACCGTAATATTGAGGGTGACCGGAACTACCTGCAAAATGTCAGGAATGATAGCAATCATGAACTGAAAATCAAACAAAGGTTTCATAGCACGCTTCCGTCTTTAAAATTTTTGACCTATTTCGTAAAATCAGCACCGAACCATTCCTGAGACAACTTAACCAAGCTACCGTCCTTTTTCAGCTCCGCCAGCGCTTTGTCAAATTTGACTTTTAGTTCTTCGCCGTCTTTATCTTTGCGAAATACGAAGAAGCTCGGGACCAACGCGATAGGTTTACCGACCAACTTGACATTGAGTCCCAGTTGCTTGACATTATAACCGACGGTTAACCGGTCGTTGAGCGTGGCGTCCAGCCGTCCGGCGACGATATCTTGCAATACGGTCGTCAGATTGCCATCATAATATTTGATCTCGAATTCTTTTTTGGCGTTGTTGTAATCTTCCAATATTTTCGAGTAATTGCTGCCGACGCCCGTTCCAACTTTAAATCCTTTAAGATCGGCCAGACTATTGATGGTTCCGGTCCGATCGCCTTTCACGATGATCTGGGCGCCGGAGATCAGATAACTGTCCGAGAAGAGATACTTCTTTTCACGATCGGGATTCTTGCCAATTTGATTGGCAATCAGATCAAATTTTTTGGTCTCCAGTCCTAAAAACATGCTATCCCAGGGGGTCGGAAGAAATTTCACATCCAGGTTGGCTTTCTTGGCAATGGCCTTGACAACTTCGACATCATAGCCAGTTAAATTGCCTTTTTCATCGACATAAGTAAAAGGTGCGTAAACCCCTTCGGTGCCGACCAATATCGTCTTTTTGGCTTGAGATGCCGCCAGGGCACTGCCGGCCATAATGATCGCCAAGAGCATGACGGCCACGATTAACTTTAAACTCTTCAAAAGAAACACCCCTTTAAATTTAAATTTGATTTAGCTTTCGAGTAGTTTTTCCCCTAGATTCACTATGGTTTAAGATCCTCTTTACGCCATACCCCCCAAATTAGAATGTCTGTACAAACCCTGGCTTAGCCCCATCGTTCAAAGTATACAGGCGAGCCGTTTCATAAATAATGTATTCTTATAATAATGCTAAGGATTTAATTTGTCTAGTCGCATTTTCTTTAATTTCGATGAAACGGTCACCTTTAACTTCACTCCCCAAAATTTCCACTGTGAAAATGAAAATGTCCGTCAACGTGAAACGGACATTTTCAACTCGTACATTCGTATTCATCCATTGAAGAACTTAAAACGCCGGTACTACCGAACCCTTGTATTTATCGAGGATAAACTTTTTAACGGCCGGACTTTGCAGGGCGGCCACCAGTTTTTTGATCTCCGGGCGGTTTTCGTCGCCTTTGCGGACCACGATCACGTTGGCGTACGGCGAATTGGCGTTCTCCCGGAAAAGGGCGCTGTTGGGATCGATCTTGGCATCCAGGACAAAATTGGTATTGATGATGGCGCCATCCACATCAGGCAGGCTCCGGGTGAGCTGGGCCGCCTCGATCTCCACGAACTGCAGCTTTTTGGGATTGGAGGCGATATCCTGCGGAGTGGCTTGGTAAGCCGGCAAACCTTTTTTCAATTGGATGAGGCCGTTCGCTTGTAATAGCACTAAGGCGCGGAACTCATTGGAAGGATTGTTGGGGATGGCGATTTTGGCGCCGTTTTTCAGTTGACTTTTGGATTTGATCTTGGTCGAATAAAAACCGATGGGTTCGACATGAATCTTACCGACCACCGCGAATTGGTAACCTTTCTCCTTGGAGACCGATTCCAAGTATGGCACATGCTGAAAATAATTGGCATCGATCTGTTTGTCGGCCAGGGCCGGGTTTAACTGGCCCTCGTCGTCCAGCACCACGATCTGCAGGTCGATTCCTTCATTTTTCAGGACCGGTTTGACGGCTTCCAAAATCTCGGCGTGGGGAACTACGGCGGCGCCCACCTTGAGGGTAACATTATCGGCGGCCGCAAACCCCGCAAACACTGTAGCGATGGCGAAAACCGCCAATAATAAATAATAAACTCTTTTCATTTTACCAACCATCCTTTTTCTATTTGATTGGGGAATTATTGATTGTTGAAGCGTTTTCTCTCGATCCGGTTAGCGATTCGGTTCCCTGCCCACTGAATGGCCTGAACCAAAATAATCAACACCACTACTGTAGCGAAGAGTACGTCATCCCGGTACCGCATATACCCGAAGCGGATGGCCAGGCTGCCCAGCCCGCCGGCACCGATGGCCCCCGCGGTTGCGGTAAAGCCGGTGATGGTAATCACCGCTAACGTAACGCCGCGAATCAGGGAGGGTAAAGCTTCGGGAATCAGCACCCGCCAGATGATCGTGGCCGATTTGGCCCCCATGGCCAGGGCGGCTTCGATTTTGCCGCGATCCACCTCCTTTATGCTGTTTTCGATGATCCGGGCCAGAAAAGGCGCGGACCCGATAGCCAAAGGGACCACCGCCGCGGTGGAACCCAGCGTGGTCCCGATCAACAGCCGCGATAACGGCAGCAAAATCACGATCAGAATAATGAAGGGAAAGGACCGGAACACATTCACCAATGTACTGATGACCCGATTGAAACCGGCCCATTCCATGATATGTCCTTTGGTGGTGACCACCAGCGCCACCCCCAGCGGCAATCCCAGGATTAACGCGGCCAGGGTCGACAATAAAACCATATAGATCGTTTCACCAAAACCGGCACTCAGTAAAGACAGAAGATCATTGATCATGTTTTCTCAGCAACCTCATATGGAATATTGGATTCGCTGCAACTCGCTGTCGCTTTGCACAAACAACCGGGTCGTATCGGTCTGCGGATGGGCGAAAAGCTCCGTCACCGGCCCTTGTTCGGTGATGACGCCATCCTCAATCACCGCCACATTGTTGCAAATCCGGCGCAGCACATCCATTTCATGAGTGATTAAGACGATCGTCAAATGCAACTTGGCATTAATATTCCGTAATAGCTCCAGAATCGAATAGGTAGTTTTGGGGTCCAGCGCCGAAGTAGCTTCGTCGCTGAGCAGGACTTCCGGATTGTTGGCCAAAGCCCTGGCGATTCCGACCCGCTGCTTTTGGCCGCCGCTCAGCTGTGCCGGATGGGCGTTGGTTTTATCGGTCAGCTCAACCAGCTCCAATAGCTCTTCGACCCGCGCTTTGATCTGCGATTGGCTGTAACCCGCCACTTCCAGCGGGAAGGCGATGTTGCCGAAGACAGTCCTGGCGTCAAACAAGTTAAAGTGCTGGAAGATCATGCCGATCTTTTTACGGGCCTCCCGTAACTGTTCTTTATTTAAACGAGTAATTTCCTGATCGCCGATGGAAATCGTTCCGGAATCCGGTTCCTCCAAGCGGTTCAGGCAACGGATCAAGGTCGACTTCCCGGCGCCGCTGAAACCGATGACTCCGAAGATATCCCCCTGCTGGATCTGGAGGTTAATATTACGCAAGGCCGTCACGGTGCCATTGGAAGTGACGAAACTCTTGCTCAGACCGGTAATCGTAATCATCTGAATCACCTCCTTTCATTGATAGCTGCCGAAGGCCGCGCCTAATATCTTCCGCAATAACCGGATTAATCTCGCTTTGAGAATCCCCTTAAATACTCGCCGCCACGCTGCGGACTTCGCCGGTCTCCAGGGCCAGCAATTGATCGGCCCAACGGGCCGCCCACTCCCGCAGATCTTTCACATCCAGCGGCGAGGGAGTTTTGGATTCGCTATGCGCCGCAATCCGCTCGGCGAGTCTGGTATAGATTTTGGCCTGTTCGGACTCGGGAGCCGCCTCGATGGTGGTTTTGCCTTGAAGCTCCGCCTGGGTTACCGTCACCGAGCGGGGAACGTAACCGATGACCTGGGTATGAGTCTGGTGGACGAAATCATCGATAATCTCTTTGGCATAGGGCGCGTTGATCGAGTTGGCGATGACGCCGCCCAATAAAGCGCCGCCGGAATTGGAGTATTTTTGAATCCCCTTGAACAGGTTGTTGGCAGCGTAAATCGCCATGAAATCGGCGGATGAAACGGTGAAAACATGCTCGGCGATTCCTTCGCGGATCGGCACCGCGAATCCGCCGCACACCACGTCGCCCAAGACATCATAGAGCACGAAATCCAGCTCCAACTCCTCGAAGACTTTAAGTTGTTTCAGAAGTTGGACGGCGGTAATGATGCCCCGCCCGGCGCAGCCGACTCCCGGCGCCGGTCCGCCGGCTTCCACACAATACACTCCGCCAAAGCCCTGAAACAGCACTTCTTCCGCCTTGACAGCGTTTTTCTCCCGCAAAGTATCCAGAACCGTCGGAATATATTTGCCGCCGCGCAGCGTATTGGTGGAATCGCTCTTGGGATCGCAACCGAACTGCATTACTTTATATCCGGCTTTGGCCAGTGCCGCGCTGATATTCGAGGTGGTCGTCGATTTCCCGATGCCCCCTTTGCCGTAGATCGCAATCTGTTTGATCTTCGATTTTGACAAGACCCAGTCACTCCTTTGTCATCCTGAACTTTATATTCATTAGCGCTTAACTGCCATTCGTTTAGCTCAGCCATGTGAAAAGGTATTGGCCGTTGCGTCATACAGCTTTTCGGACAGATCTATCCCCTTCCCAGGGATCCCGCAAGCATCCGCCCGGCAATGCTGGCAATGGCGGAATACCGGCAGGTATCGCTCAGCCGCCTGCCGGGCGGCATTCAGTTCATCGCAACCGGGGGCGCGCTGGTTCTGCAATTCATGCTGCGGGATCAGCGGAATGATATTCATGAGCGAAGCCCCCAACTTTGCCATAACCGCCGCAATCGGCCCAATCTGCCCGTCATTGAGCCCCGGGATTAACACCGTATTGATCTTCACTGCCGCTCCCAGGGAAACCATCTTGCGAATGCCGGCGATCTGCGCCGCAATCAACAATCGGGCGGCGTATCCGCCGGCCAGGAACTGCTCATGGTACTGCACATGCGTGCAAATATTCTGCAACACCTCATGATCGACCGCATTCACCGTCACCGTTACCGTGCGAACGCCGGCCGCCATCAGCCGCTCCGCTTTCTCCTTCAACAGCAATCCGTTGGTACTTAAACAGTTGATCAGTTTGGGAAATTTGGCATGGATCATCGCGAAGGTCTCCAAAGCATGATCCGTAGTCAAGGTGTCGCCCGGCCCCGCGATTCCAACCACCGTCAGATCGGGGCAGAGTCGCACGGCCCGCGCCACCGTTTCCAGTGCCGCGGCCGGCGTCAACAAAGCGCGGCTGACCCCGGGGCGGTTTTCATATTTGTTGAAACCCCGTTTGCAAAACCGGCATTGGATATTACAATCGGGACTGACCGGAAGATGAATCCGGCCATATTTAAAATGGGCCTCACCGTTGAAACAAGGATGTTGTTTCACGAGATGGCCGAAGGGCCCATTTTTTTCCGCAACTTGTCGAAACGCCTCACTCATCTTTAAAACACCTCAAACGCTTCATTGGTAAGTTTCCCACCGGTCCGGATCGCATCGGACAACGGCGGAATGAAAAACGGATTCACCCGGCAAATCAATTTCCAGGCCGTCAAGCAAAAAGAATGATCCGTCATTTAATTTTAAGAAATTTTTTTGGAGAACGCCCACGTCCACGCAGCTCCTTTCCGGGGATACTGCCAACTTTCGGCTGGTGCCCGGTTAATAACCGTCCTGACTGCCGAAATTAGGAGCTTCGGCTGGCATGGCGGGCATGGATGATTGGGAATGTTGGAAATGTCGATTTTCGATCGCTCCCTTCCGATTCATCTTGGCAGTCAGTTGTCCACCCAATACGGCGAATCCGATCATGAATACCATCAAGCGCGGCAAACTCCACAGCCGCGGAGTCAGGTTGAGATGAGTCGAGCTATGTCATCCGGGACGCATCCTCAACAATCGGGGATGCTCCACCAAACTTTGGTCCTCTTTCCCGGAGGTTCGAAGCTGTTTCCCCGTGCCCCGGTCTTGCTTCCCCATACTCCGGGACAGTTTCGCCAAGACTCCGTCCTCTTTCCTCAAATCTTGAGCCAGTTTCCCCACGCCTTGGGGAAGCAGGAATGGAATGATCCCTTACAAGGATGCGTTGATCCTCTGAAAGGATCGTTGAATCCCTTACAAGGATGAAGACCATCCTTACACGGATCCCAGCCTCCCTTACAAGAATACGAAGATCCTTTAAAAGGATCATGACATCCCTTACAAGGATAAAAGACATCCTAACAAGCCCAAGGTTCGTACCCAATGTAACAGCGATGATCCCAGTTCCGATCGGCATATAACAAACTGAAAATGGAACCTCAACGATTCAATCAAATCATTCGAATGGTTCTGTTAATCCCGGTACGGCCGATTGGATCATTGGGCGGAAAACGATATGCCACGATCTTTTCAAGGAATATAATTTTACAATAATATCCATCCCAGATAAACAAAAAGCCATGGAACATCACCAACGATGCTCCATGGCCTCCGGTTCTCCCGGTCAACCATCGCAAGGCTCATTTCTCGCCCTTCAATATATAATAGTTTTCCAACTGATTTACTATGATTTTAATATAAATAAAAAAGACTGTCAATCAATATTTGTATTTCATCCCAAAATTTATCATGCCATTCAAAGCCCCAACGACTTCATGAGCGGATGGGCGCGATTCCGATAATCATCCTCCGTCAAAACGGCTATCTTGCGCACCAGATTCGCCATGGCCAAGCGGTGGGACTTATTGAGCAGAAAATCCCGGCCGCCTTTTCGGCCGGCCAGCAATATCTTACAGACTTGCGCGTCGGTTAATCTTGCCTTGGCAAGCAAACGATCGACTCCGCTCCGTATGGCTCCTTTCGCCAGTTGGATTTGGTGAATATCTTTCTGAGCCACCTCGATCCGTTCGCTGATTTGGAAAACCCGTTTGCCGTTCCGCCAAACCAGGTGCGATCGTAGCGCCTCTGTCAAGCCAACCGCCGCCGGATCCCGAAACCGGCCGTGTTTATCGATAATCCCATGAGCCTCCAATTCGCCGGCGATATCCAACAGTCCGCCGGGTCCGATTCCGGTCGCCGCGGCCGCTCCGGCCGTTTTATAGCGAATGCGGCCCTCATCCGCAATGGCAAACGCCTCAATGAGGCCTCCGCCAGTCGCCGGGCCGTGAAGCAGCTCGATCTCTGTCAACGGTAGTCCGCTGCTCCAGGTGGCTACCATTTTCCCATGGACCGCCAACACCAGTTCGCACTGGACCCCGAGATCGATAAAAAGCGTTATCCCTTTCCGGTCATATAACTTCGTCGCGAGAAGCCCCGCCGTCGTATCGGCTCCGACATGGTCGGAGATGAGCGGCGGCAGATAGATCCGCCCAAACTCGGCGATATCCAGGTTATGATCGATCGATCGCAACGAATGGCCGTTCCTGGGCAGCGACCGATAAGGATACTTGGCGGGCTGATCCAGGTCAAGGTTAGTGGCTAAATGCAACATACAAGGATTGCCTGTCAAAACAATTTCATAGATATGTTTCTTTTGAATGCCGGCTTTGCCGGCCAGCTCCTCAAGCATCCGGTTGATCGCTTGCATTAGTCAGAAATACACCATCAGCAGCCGATTTTGTTCGGTCGCCAGCTTGGTTCGGGATAACACATCCTCGGCCATACGACTCTGGGGGTTTAATGCCGCGACTGAGGCGATTTCCTGCCCGGAATGAATCTCGACCAGTCCCGCCTCCAGCGTGACGGTACCGATATCGACCACCACCCCGTAATTTTGCGCTTGGGTATTTCCCTTTTCCAAGCCCAACAGTTGACCATCGGCATAAACGGCAGTGGTTTGTTGCGTTTTATGGTAACGTTTCGTAATCAAAGGATCCAAGCCTTCCGCGGGATGGTCGAGTTCCTGGTCAGACCGGTTCAGCGGCACTTCCGGTTCACTCATCGTGCAGCGGCGGTGTAAGACCGGACTGGATCGATCATTGGGACCGCTTTCGGACATGATAAATCCCTCATTTCTATTGACTCATAGCGCGACCGTTTGGATCAGCCGCTGGGCCAAACGAGCCGCTTCGGCGGCATCCTTAGCGTAACCATCGGCCCCGATCCGATCGGCAAAACCTTTGGAAATCGGACCGCCGCCCACCATCACGATGAATTTTTGGCGGACGTTTTCGCGCTTTAAAATCCGGATCACCTCGGCCATCCCTTCCATCGTCGTCGTCATCAAGGTCGACAGCGCGATCACCCGGGCGCCGACTTCTTGCGCTTTGGCCACCAATTCCTGCGGAGCGACGTCGCGGCCGAGGTCGAATACTTCAAAGCCGGAAGACTCGAGCATGATTTTGACCAGATTCTTGCCGATGTCATGGGTATCGCCCGCAACGACGCCGATGACCACCCGGTATTTCGGGGTCTGCTGATCCGCTTTGAGATGGGGCTTTAATATATCCACCCCGCGTACATGGCATCCGCACACATTAATAACTCGGGGGATGAAGTATTGCTCTGCTTCGAAAAGTTTTCCGACCGGTCCATGCCGTCGACCAACCCTTTTTCGATAGTCGCATAAGGATCATGCCGATCGGTAACGACTTCCCGGGCCAGCCTCACCGTTTCAGTTTCATCCATCGCCACTACAGCGTCGGATAACCGCTTAAACAATTCTTCCTGATCACTCGCCATGACTTCACCCCCCATCATCAAATCGGTCGACGCTGAGTTAAGCAGTTGCTCAATAAGTGCGCCAGAAACAGAAAGACCAAGTTTTCATCACGAGCGGCGGTGAAAGACTTGGTCTCCGTTGTCCGGTCAACCTATCGATTTAGGCCGATTCCCAAGACAAGGATCATGGCCCGGAAATTAAGCCTCCTGAAACACCGGCGTGGATAAATACCGTTCCCCGGTATCCGGCAATAATACCACGATCGTTTTTCCTTTGTTCTCGGGCCGTTTGGCAATTTGCGTGGCTGCGAAAGCCGCGGCTCCCGAGGAGATCCCCACCAGCAATCCTTCGCTTTTAGCCAGTTTGCGAGTGGTTTCAAACGCTTCTTCATTCTTGACCTTAAAAATCTCATCCAGGACCGAACGGTTCAGGATTTCCGGCACAAAACCGGGGCCGATGCCCTGAATCTTGTGCGGACCCGGATTGCCGCCGGAAATGACCGGTGAATCAAACGGCTCGACCACGACGATTTGGACGGAAGGCTTCCGTTGTTTCAGCACCTCGCCCACGCCGGTGACGGTTCCGCCGGTTCCGGCGCCGCCGACGAAGATGTCGACCTGGCCATCGGTATCGCGCCAGATCTCCTCGGCGGTCGTCTGGCGGTGGATCGCCGGATTGGCCGGATTCTTAAATTGTTGCGGAATGAACGAATTGGGGATTTCCGCCGCCAATTCCTCCGCCCTGCGAATCGCGCCCTTCATTCCTTCGGCGCCCGGTGTCAAAACCAGTTCCGCTCCGAGGGCCTTCAAAAGATTGCGCCGCTCAATGCTGAATGTCTCCGGCATGGTCAAGATGATTCGGTAACCGCGGGCCGCCGCCACGAAAGCCAAGGCGATTCCGGTATTGCCGCTGGTCGGTTCGATGATCACGGAGTCTTTGGTAATCCGTCCCTTTTCCTCGGCGTCTTTGATCATCGCATAGCCGATCCGGTCTTTTACGCTGCCAGCGGGATTAAAATACTCCAGCTTGGCAATGAGCCGCGCTTCCAACCCTTGACTTTGGTTATAATTGGATAATTCCAACAAGGGTGTGTTACCGATCAAATCCACTAAACTTTTGACGATTTTAGTTGGCATGGTCATCCTCCTAAAATAATTCCTTGTATTCCTACCAAGTTACTTTAATTAATTCCATAATAATCCTTTTGGACTGAATTGTCAATGACAAAGACCGATTAATTTTCCCAGCGCAGCTTCAACGCTGATAATCCCAACTATTACTAAGATCGCGCGTCCACCGGCGATTAATCTTACGTTGAACCGAGATCGCATTGAACGAGCGATTATTTAAGTATTATCGATAAATATAAAAATCCGATGTGAGAACACCGGATTTTCCCTTTCAAGAATTTATAAATAAAATAAATTGGCACTAATTATCGGTTATACTGATTTTTAACCGCTGACCGGCGGTTAAATTGGCGGTGCTCAAATTGTTCTGCCACTTGATCTGTTGAATAACTAATCGCGGGTCGCGTTCGGGATCAATTTCCCGGGCAATCGACCATAAAGAATCGCCTTGATGAACCATGACAGAAAATTGGGTCTGAACCGTTCCCGCCGTAACGGAATTGGCGAGCATAATAAAACCGGCAATAAAAAGGACCGCTATCATCATGTTTACTACAAATCTCTTGACCGACCAGTAATAACTCCGTCCCTGATAATTTAATTTCCAGCGCATATTCATCACCCGCATCCAAACAAATGTTCTATCGATGAATTCAGCATAACACCAACAAATGTTCTTGTCAAGCCAAAAACGAACAAATGTTTGTCAATTTTATCTGGATATGATATAATAAGGTAAAATCGAATAAAAATAAGGGATGACAGGTGATTAACACGATGGAAGATTTATCCGAAAGACAACAGCTCATCTTGAATTATATCTTAAGCGAAATTCAAAAAAAGGGTTATCCTCCTTCCGTCCGGGAAATCGGCGAAGCGGTCGGCCTCAGCTCCAGTTCATCCGTACATGCTCATCTGGCCAAACTGGAAGAGATGGGTTATCTGCGCCGTGATCCGACCAAACCGCGCGCCATCGAGGTTCTGGTCGGAAATAATGCCCCGGATACCTTCAATCTCAGCAATGTGAAATACGTCCCCATCGTCGGTCAGGTAACCGCCGGCCAACCGATACTGGCCGAACAGAATGTCCAGGATTATTTCCCTTTGCCCACCGACTTCTCCCCGGCCGATGAGCTATTTATGCTAAAAATCAAGGGAGACAGCATGATCGGCGCCGGCATCTTCGATGGCGATTTCGTCATCGTCAACCGGAACCCTTCTGCCAATAACGGCGAAATTGTGGTCGCCCTATTGGATGACGAGGCCACTGTAAAAAGATTTTATAAAGAAACGGGCCGGGTTCGTTTACAGCCCGAAAATGAGAAATACGAACCGATTTATTCTCCCGATGCGCGGATCATCGGGAAAGTGGTGGGACTTTTCCGTAAGCTGAATTAAAGCCGTGTAAAAAACGGTCCGCAGTAAGCCTGTCGCCAAAACTTAAAAGGACGGGGTTGATTCAATCCGGTGAACAATTGAATCAACCCCGTCCTTTATCGGTTACATTGCGGGATGCGGAATGAGTTATTTATTGAGATTGGGAATACTCCAGATTGCCAGCTTCAATGACCGTGTTGATTACTTGTTCGGGAAGAATCTGTTCGCCTTTGAACTTCTTCAACTGCTCCGTCTTCACACCAATGATGTTAAAGAAAATTTCCAACGCTTGCAAATGTCCGTTTACCATAGGGTCGGCGCTTTCGTCATCGGGCAAATTCCGATATTCAGTAAAAGCAAAAACACACGCATCTTCCAGCCCTGATTGCTCAATCCGGTTGATGAGTTGAGCGTAAATCTCGCGACGGGCCGCTGCGTGTGTTCTTCTGAATTCGGTTTGTGGAATTGTTTCACTGGCCAACAAATCCTGCTTGGCTATGCCCTTAAATCTTTTGAGCGCCAACAGGATATCGTCTTGGCTAATCAAAACCATGGGGCATCCCTCCCTACTGATATTATATGTAGTTTAAAGATAAATTAATTATTCGCTTTTTTCAATCAAAGTCCTCTATTTTAGCTTTGGAGTTTGTAAAAAGTATTCCCGTTCCTTCAGAATCTTTTCCCAAATATCGGCGGGCATTCTTCACACCTCGAAAGAAATGCCGCGATACCTGGCCATTAAACTGTCATCCGTCAGGTCGAATTTTAGCGGTGTCAGTGATACGAACCCCGATTCCACCGCGCCAATGTCCGAATTATCCGGTTGCTGAAAGGCCACCGGTTCGCCCCCTAACCAAAAATAAGCCTGACCACGCGGATCTTTTCGTTCCTCAAAAACATTTTGATAAACTCTTTTCCCCAAGCGGGTCAGCACGGCCCCTTTGAATGCTTGCGGAGGAAAATTGATATTGAGGATGGCCGCTTCTGCCATTTGCTTGATGATGGATAAATTAGCACAAATAAATTCGGCGGCCGGCCTAAAATCCATCGTGCCATAACCCGTCAGCGATGCGGCAACGCTCGGCATATTATTCATTCGGCCCTCGATCGCGGCGGATACGGTGCCGGAGTATAACACATCATTTCCCAGATTGGGCCCGCGATTGATCCCGGCAATGATCAGATCGGGAGGACTTTTTTTTAGAATACACTCGACAGCCAGTTTTACACAATCCGCCGGAGTCCCATTGATCAGCCAATGCCCTTGATCATGAAGTTTTACCGGCGTAGTCCGTAAAGGTTGGTGCATCGTTATTCCGTGCCCGACCGCACTTCGCTCGCGATCCGGAGCGACGATAGTAACCTCGGCATGTTCCTTTAACACCTGATAAAGCGTCTGAAGTCCCTCAGCGTAAAAGCCATCGTCGTTGGTTAATAGTATCCGCAACCGCTCTGACTTTTGAATGGTAGCCAATGATAATCTCCTTTACCCATTGAATGAAACCCAGGATGATGAATGGCCGAAAAATAATGAAACCACTTCTTTATCGACTATAAAAAAGTGGACATCGCTCCGGACAAAATCGTTATACGTTCAACAGTATTTACAATTGAAGCAACAAACAAACAGTAAATTACAGCGGCATCGTTTTACCACCTTAATCCTTTGCAGATAGGATTAAAGTGAAAAAGTACGCTTCGGAAGAATTCCTGCCGACCCGCTGGCATCGCGTTTAGAATTCATATTATTCAGGATTTGCGCTGAAGTTTCATTGATCAACCTTTTGCTGGCGCGAATTAATTCAAACAACGGCTCTAAATTTTCTTCGCCGCAAATGTTGCGGAGCGAATCCAAACAGGCGTTGCGGTGGTCTTTTTGTTCGATGAGCATTGCCACCAGCGATTCAACCGCCCGTTCATCTCCGAAGTTCCCCAAAGCCATCACCGCTACTTCCCGCACATCGTGATTTTCGTCCTCCAGCGCGGAAATCAGCGGCAAAATGCTGGCAGGATTCTTCAATTTTCGCAAGGCTTCCGCCGCCTCATAGCGGACGCCATAATCCGAGTCTTTTAGCGTCACAATTAAGGCGCCGTTAACGAGTTGATCCCCAAAATCGCCCAGCAATTTGCAGACCCGTCTGCGAATGAGCGGATCTTGATCTTGTAAAGCTTTGAGCAATAACGGGATCACTCGTTTGGGCAGAAATTGCTTCAGCGCGGTGGCAACGTTAAAGCAGACATAATTGTTCTCATCCGCCAAGGCCTGAATCAAGGGTTGAATCGACTTGACGTCCTTAATACGGCCCAAAGCCTCGGCCGCCCAACCGCGTACATGTTCATCGGGATCCTCCAAAGCATTGATAAACAAATCCAGCGATCGATCGAGCCCGATTTTGCTTAACCCATATATCGAACTGCGCCGAACCGTACGGTCCCCTTCCAAGAAAGCCATCTTTAATACTTCGATTACCTCAAGCCGCAAAGGTTCAAGCATCTCGGTCTTTTTGTCAAGATCGAGCATCTCCGGGTTATTCAGCATCGACTCCATCTTATCCAAGAATTCAATTAAATTGTCAATACGCTGTGATTGTATACCCATCTTTATAAGACTCCCTCAAGATACCTTTCAATCAACTTTTGGTGATCGCCCGGGACTTACAATGAGGGCATTGTTCGGCTTCCCAAGGAACCGGCTCGTGACAGACCAGACATTCTTTTTTGGCGTTTTTTTGGCAAAATGGACAGACAAAAAGATTGTCGATGATTTTTTTCTTACAGTGCGGACATTTTGACATGACGCCGCGCGGCCGCATTACAAAATAGGATATCAGCAGCACCACCAGCACCAGGATCCCGACGACGGGCGCCGTTATTACCAGGATAATCGGTACAAAAGTCCAAAACATCCAAGCATAGTCCCGTCCTCTGGCGTCCAGATAGAACCAGAAACCGATCACTCCGGCGATACCAAGTTTGACAACCAGCATAATAATATCCGCGATTTTAGGCATCCCATTCCGCTCCTCACCGAAATATTTAACGTATCAATCCCATGAATTCGATGTAAACATTGTGTATATTCACCTTTGATCGAACGATTCCTGCCGATCCGACCCGATAAAATTAAACCTAAAATAGTCCGCTCTGCGAAAATTTACGTTCAAAAATTCCTCCCAGACTGAGTTTTACCTGGGTATAGGAAATTCCGCCCTGAAGATAAGCGATATACGGCGGTTTCACGGGGGCATCCACCGAAAACTCGCTGGTGGCTCCCGCAATAAAAGTTCCCCCGCCCATCACGACCCGATGAATATAACCGGGCAATTCAGCGGGTTCGGGGCGAACATCGGACTCAATCGGCGAACTTTTCTGGACTTCCCGGCAGAAATCAACCAAACCTTCCGCCGAATGAAAATAGATCCGCTGAATGATGTCGGCCCGCGGTTCTTCCGGAAGCGGCGCGACCTTGAAACCGGCTTTCTGAAACAACCGGGCGGCCAAAACCGCACTCTTCACCATATCGCCGACCCGGTGCGGCGCTTCGAAAAAACCTTGAAAAAAGATCTGCAGGCCCAACAGGGACGGTCCGATTTCCCCGCCGATCTTCGGCGCGTAGAGCCGTTCCGCGGCCTTGTTCACCGAAGATTTCCGGCCCACCAGATAACCGCCGCTCGGGATCAGACAACCGCCGGGATTTTTAATCAACGAACCCGCTATCAGATCGGCGCCAACCTCGGTCGGTTCCCTGTCCTCCACAAACTCCCCATAACAATTATCGACAAAAATGATTACATTTGGATAGGCACTTTTGATAGCACTAAAAATCGTTCCCAATTCTTGAATCCGGAAGGAGTGTCTTTCGGAATAGCCACAGGAACGTTGGAAGGCAACAATTTTGGTTCGTTCCGTGATTGCGGACAGGATGCGGGGTAGATCCATGGAACCGTCGGTTTGCAACGGAACCGTTTTTACGAGAAAGCCACCGGTTGCGCTGGTTGCCTCCAAAACGCCGTCCGGAATGCCCAAAACGCCCAATAAGGTTTCATACGGTTGGCCCGATGCGAGCACCAATTCATCCTGGTATTGCAGATTTCCCAGTAACGCGCAGGCAATCGCATGAGTGCCGGAAACCAACTGCTGGCGAACCAAAGCCGATTCCGTGTCAAAAACTCGCGCAAAGATTTTTTCTAAGGTTTCCCGGCCCAAATCATGGTACCCATAACCGGTTGAACTTTGGAAATGATAGGAACGTACTTTTTCGCATTGAAACGCATCCAACATTTTGGCTTGATTTTTTAAGGCGATGTCGGCGATATGATCAAACGAAGTGACTAACTCCGTTTCGGTATCTTTCAAAAAACGCAATAGACTACTTGATAAATTCAACTTCTGCTTCTCTTTTCCGTTTAGGGTAGCTCCCCAAAATCTTTTTCCAGCCGTTCGAGGCTCGGACCTGCAATTCGATATTTTTTAACGCCGCGTCGATTTCCGGTGAAGATTTGTGACCCATAAACTCATAAATTATTACGTATTCCTGAGGCCTGATTTTATACGGCCGGGATTGCACAAAAGTCAGATCGATCCCGGCATCGGCCAGATACCGGGCAGTATCGTACAACTGACCCGGCTGATTCATACCGTAACGAACCGCCAATAGCGTCCGATCGTCCTGGCTGGGCGCTCCGTCGGTTAACGAACAGACAAAAAAACGAGTTTCATTATTGGGATAATCCTGAATATTCTCCGGAAACAAATTCATCTGTTTAGCGCTGGCGGTTTTGCGGCTGCAGATTGCGGCACTATCCTCGCTGGATATGGCTTTTTGGGCGGCCTCCGAGGTCGACAATACCGGAATCAGCGCAATGCCTGGAAATAGTTCTTCCAGCCGATTTTGACATTGATTCAAGGCCGACGGATGCGAATAAACCGTGCGGATCTTCGCCCATTCGACGCCGGGCCTGGCGGCTAAAACATGCGAAATCGGCAAATTCACCTCATCGCAAACTTTTACAAAATCCTGATATTCGATTAAGGCGTCGAATGACGACCCGATTAATCCATCGATAGTGTTTTCGGCCGGGATTAGCGCATAATCCACTTCGCGGTTTTGGACCAAACGCAAGGATTGATTTACAGTCGTTAGAATCAGAGTTTCGCTGGTCAGCGGCACGGCCAGCCGATTCGCGAAGATGATGGCGGCTTGTTCCGAATAGGTTCCTTTGGGCCCGAGCGTTGCAATTTTCACGATGATACTCCCCGGTTGGTAAAACCAACTGATTCAATATAGATTGATAAATGCCCATCAAAACGGAAAGAAAGATTTCAAGCACCATATTATATTAAATAAAAAACCCAACCATTGTCAATCAAATTCAGTCAAACAAACAAATTTGTCATAACTTGACTTGACGATGGTCCAAACCTGTAACGTTCCGCTTCCGACGTTTCCGTTGCACCGACCTCTAAAAACAGCCAAAACAATGAAAAAGACCCTCGAGGGTCTTATTCTTCTTTCCTCTCAATATTGGCGAGATCGGATATGGCCCGCGCCGGGCTGATGGTTGACACCGCGTGCTTATAAACCATCTGTTGTTTTCCATCACTATCGAGAATTACGGTAAAGTTATCGAAACCCTTAACCAGGCCCCGGAGTTGGAATCCGTTGACCAGAAACATAGTGACAGGGATATTCTCTTTCCGAACTTGATTTAAAAAGGCATCCTGCAGGTTAATGGCTGGTTTGTTCATCATCTAAAATTTCCCTCCAAAAACTGATTTAACTTAGACTATTCGACATTTAGTCCAATCTACCTTCAATATAGCCTAAAATTTCTCCAATTAATTCCTGTTTCCTTGCGGTGAGGTTCAACCAGCAATCCGCCGGTTCCCTGCGAAACCAGGTTAATTGCCGCTTGGCATAATGCCGCGTCTGCTGCTTGATTTGGGCCACTCCCTCGTCAAAGGATATTTCTCCGGCCAAAAATTGCGCGATTTGGCGGTACCCCAAGCTTTGCATGGGTTTTAAATCCGGCCCATATCCCATTTCCAGCAGGGACTGGACTTCGTGAACCAATCCGGCTTCGAGCATTTGTTCGACGCGCGCGTCAATTCGCTGATAAAGTTCATCGCGATTCCGATCCAGTACCAAATAGATCGTTCGGAACTGAAAATCGGAATTTCGTTTGGGTTGTAAAGTTGAAAGCGGCGTTCCGGTCGCGTCGTAAACCTCCAGTGCCCGGATAATCCGGACCAAGTCATTCGGATGAATCCGCGCTGCCGCCGCCGGATCCACTTGGGCCAGCCGTCGATGCAAAGCCGCGCTGCCGTTTTCATCGGCCAGTCGCCGGAGTTCGAAACGGAGTTGCCGATTGGCGCCATCGGGATCGAACACAAAAGATTGCGTGCAAGCCCGGATATAAAGACCCGTTCCGCCCACCATCAACGGCAATTTTCCCCGCTCTAGCACCGCTTGGACGGTTTGATAAAATTGAGCCTGATAATCGGCGACCGAAAAGTCCTGATCTGGATCCACCAAATCGATCAGATGGTGTTGAACCTGGGCCTGTTGTGCCGGCGAAGGTTTGGCGGTACCAATATCCATCCGGCGGTAAACCTGCATCGAGTCGGCGGAAAGGATCTCCGCGCCCAGTTCCCGCGCCAGTTGAATGCTTAAATTGGTTTTACCTACGCCGGTGGGTCCCGCTAAAACAATTAAGGGATACCGTTTCATCGGCGTAAAAACTTTTTGGCCAATTCATCGACGGTCATCCGGAAGATGGTTGGCCGCCCGTGCGGACAAGTGTATGGATTTTCGCAATTGAACAGATCTTTCACCAGCGCTTCCAGTTCCGGCGGATTCAAAAAGTCCCCGGCCTTGACGGCGGTCCGGCAAGCCATCGTAATAATAAACGCTTCCTTGATCTCGGCGGGATTTTTAAAGGTTTCAAAGCGGGTGTACTGTTCAATCAGATCGAAAATGATCTGTTTATAATCATAATCGAGCAATGATAACGGAACCCCTCGAATGATAATGGTATTGCCGCCGAACGCTTCCAATTCAAACCCAAGATCATGGAATAAGGTAAGCCGTTCCGCTGCAACTCGGAATTGGCTGTAATTTAGATTAACCGTTTCCGGCATCAATAATGCCTGACTCCCCAAAAAATCAGTCGCCTTCTTATAATATCGCTCATATAAAATCCGTTCATGGGCCGCATGCTGATCGATAAAAAACAAGCCTTTTTCGTCTTGCGCGATAATATAAGTGTTTTGAACCGTTTTGGGATAAATATAAAAACCGTTTGCGACAGAACTCCCGGATTGGGCGGTCCGGTTGGCTTGAGTCTGGTCTTGATACACCTGCGTATTGTTCGGATATGGCTGAGCGTTGTCCGGATATAAAGGCAAACCCGAAGCCGGGGCCGGCTCTTCTTTGACGGTCAGTTCCGTCGCAGTTCCCGTACGAGCGGCATTGGCGTATTCGCGGAAATTTAAATCCAGATTGGCGACAGCCGGTTGAGAATTATAAAAACTTTTGTTGGGCCGGAAAGTCAAATCTTCTTCGGGAGCCACCCATTCGGCCAATAGACTGTGCTCCTTCAGGGCCGAACGCACCCCGTGATAACAAGCCTTGAAGAGCTCCGAGTCATTGGTAAAGCGCACCTCCATCTTGGTAGGATGCGAATTTACATCGACCAGAGATGGATCGATCTCCACGAATAAGCAGACAAACGGGTAGCGGGCAATGGGCAACAGCGTATGGAAGGCTTTCTCCACCGCCGAACTTAAAGTGCGGCAGTGGAAAAAGCGCCGGTTCACAAAGAATATTTCATAAACCCGGTTGTTCCGGGCAATGGACGGCCGGCCGATGTAACCGGTCAGCTTCACTCCGCTTTGTTCATGGGAGACGGGGATCATCTCTTTGGCGATTTCCTTGCCAAAGACCGCCACCATGGTTTCATACAGATCGCCATTGCCCGGCGTGAACAATACTTCATATTCGTGATGTTGCAGCTTGAAGCCGATCTCCGGGTATCCGAGGGCCAACCGGGATAAGATTTCACTGATATAACCCGTTTCAGTGGGGATACTTTTCAGATATTTCAAACGCGCCGGAGTGTTAAAGAAAAGATCCTGGACCCGAACCGTTGTCCCGTCGGGGGCTCCCACATCTTTCACTTTTTGCAGTTTGCCCGCTTTTACGATCAACTGCGTCCCCAAATCATTCTTGGCGGTTTTGGTAACGACTTCAAACAAAGAGACCGCGGCAATCGAAGGCAAGGCTTCACCGCGAAAACCCAGCGTTTTGAGACGCCAGAGGTCTTCCGACTCCGCAATTTTACTGGTCGTGTGACGCTCAATCGCCAAGATGGCGTCTTCGCGTTCCATCCCCGAACCGTTGTCGGTTACCCGAATAAACTGGCGCCCCCCATTGCGGATTTCCACTTCGATACGGGTCGCGCCGGAATCAATCGAATTCTCCACCAATTCCTTCACGACCGAAGCGGGTCGTTCGACCACCTCACCGGCGGCGATTTTATTGATGGTTTCGTCTGCTAAGCGATGAACCGGACTGATTGTCATCACTCCCTCTCTATCCATGTTTTGTGCAACGTTTGCCGAAACGGAGCGCGGCTTTTCACGAGGCCTGCTGGCCCCGGAGCCGCTGCTGCCATTCATAAAGACGGTTTAGCGCTTGTAACGGTGTGACGGCTACCAAATCCATTTTGCGCAGTTCTTCCAGCACGATCTCGGTATCCATCGAAAAAAGACTCAATTGGACGTCCGCCGCGGTCGCGGCCGCTTGGGAGCCGGCTCCGAGTTGATCGGCAGCTTCCTGATTTTCCAGCTCGCGCAGGATCTCCCGCGCCCGGTCGGTGATTTCCAGCGGCAATCCGGCCAAGCGGGCCACTTCAATGCCATAACTCTGGTCGGTCTTGCCGGGCATGATCTTACGAATAAAAACGATTTCTTCGCCATCTCGTTGCACGGCCACGTGATAATTCTTAACCCCGTTCAATTTGGCCGCCAATTCGGTTAATTCGTGATAATGGGTGGCCACCAAAGTCTTGGCGCCGATCCGCTTCTGGTTGTTCACAAATTCCACCACTGCCCAGGCGATGCTCATGCCGTCGAAAGTGCTGGTGCCCCGGCCAATTTCATCCAAAATAATCAACGACTTGGCGGTGGCGTGATTCAGAATGTAGGCGACTTCATTCATCTCAACCATAAAAGTGCTTTGGCCGGTGGCCAGATCATCGGATGCGCCCACCCGCGTGAAGATCCGGTCGACCAACCCGATCTGGGCCGATTTGGCTGGGACAAAGCTTCCGATATGGGCCAGCAGCACGATCAGGGCCACTTGCCGCATAAAAGTCGATTTCCCGGCCATATTCGGTCCGGTAATGATCAGGGTCCGGTTCTCGTCCGGATCCAGAATAACATCGTTCGGCACGAAACTGCCGGGCGGAATGTTGCGTTCCACCACCGGGTGACGGCCATCCAGGATCACGATCTTGCCGGTCTCGTTCAGCTCGGGCCGGACATAATGATAACGGACCGCCACCTCGGTCAGGGAAAGCAGCGAATCGAGCGTGGCCAAAGCCGTGGCGGTCATTTGCAACGCATCGATGTCCTGCAGGATTCGTTCGCGAATCTCCAAAAACAACTGATATTCCAAGGCCACGCTTTTATCATGCGCGTTGAGAATCAGATCCTCATATTCCTTCAATTGCTGATTAATGAAACGTTCGCCGTTGGTCAAGGTTTGTTTGCGGATGTAATCCGCCGGAGCCATATTCAAATTGGCATTGGTTACCTCGATATAATATCCGAACACCTGATTGAAGCCGATCTTTAACGACTTGATCCCGGTCCGCTCCCGTTCCTGCTGCTCCAATTCGGCGACCCAGCGGCGCCCCTGCGTGCTGGCTTCCATAAACCGGGCCAATTCAGGATGATAGGAAGGATTAATGATGCCCCCCTCCCGGATCGTCAGCGGGGGATCGTCAAGCAGCGCGCTGACCAATAGCGCGGTCAAATCGGCGCAGGAAAAAATATTTTGGTTGATCTCCTCTATATATTCGACCGCGAATTGCTTTAGAATTTCTTTAAGGTTGGGCAATTCCAAAAGCGTATTCCGCAATCCCAGCAGATCGCGGGCATTGGCGGAATTGCTCGCCAGCTTGCTGAGAATGCGCTGGACATCGTAGGTCTTTTTCAGGAGTTCCCGGATAACCTCGCGGGCCTCCAGATCCTTCGCCAGTGCGGCGATGGCTTCCTGGCGCCGGGTGATCGCGGCCAATTGGATCAAAGGTTGTTCCAGCCAGGTCCGCAACATTCGGCCGCCCATCGAGGTAACCGTGAAATCCAGCATCGCAAACAAACTTCCCGAAGCATCGCCCGCCCGAAAGGTCTTGGTCAATTCGAG
Organism: Bacillota bacterium; assembly: GCA_023400055.1. Classification (GTDB taxonomy): domain Bacteria; phylum Bacillota; class UBA4882; order UBA8346; family UBA8346; genus Hydrogenispora. The sequence goes on along the minus strand of JAEXFN010000020.1, from coordinate 132,568 downwards.
ATTGCGCCGGGTGGCCGGATCGAGCGTCATGAACTGTCCGGTCTCATAGGTGGCGATTTTCCGGACGTGAATCAACGAATTTTTCTGCGTTTCATACAGGTAAGCGATGATTCCGCCCGCGGCGCTGACGGCCGCCGGCAGTTCCTCGCAGCCGAAAGCCCTCAGGCTATGGACCTGAAAATGATCGACGAGGATTTGATAAGCATTCTCAAACCGAAAATCCGTCGCCGGCCCGCGGGTTACCACCAAGTCGGGGAATTGGCTGATCCCGGGGACGATGGCCAAGTTTTCTTCGGTGATATAAAGTTCGGCCGGTTTGATACGGATCAGTTCTGTCAGCAACAACTGCGATTGGGCGGTGGTAAATTGGGTGACCTTAAATTCGCCGGTCGACAGATCAATATACGCCAGTCCCAGGGCTTGATCGATCCGGCTGATCGCTGCCAAATAATTATTGACTTTTTCCCCCAAGAGTTGTTCCTCGATGATCGTCCCGGGGGTGACCACCCGGACCACTTCGCGTTTGACGATCCCCTTGGCGGTTTTGGGATCTTCGACTTGTTCGCAGATAGCGACCTTATAACCTTTATTTAAAAGTTTCGCCAAGTATCCGGAGACCGAATGGTATGGAACGCCACACATCGGAATCCTTTCAGCGCCGGAATCGCCCCGCGAGGTCAGGACGATCTCCAATTCTTTCGCGGCGAGCACTGCATCATCGTAAAACATTTCGTAGAAATCACCCAAACGGAAAAAAAGCAAACAGTCTTTATATTCTTGCTTAATTTGCATGTATTGTTGAACCATCGGAGTCATTTTGGTCGCCATACTACACCTCAGAATAGAGTTCTCGCTATCTTCTTCGACAATACCGGAGCAGATCCTTTTCATTTTAAGATCAAACTATAACATAAAAAGGAAAGTTATTTTATTTGTGCAGAAAAACCTGCCCCGGTTTTTAATATATGGTCCTTTAACATATTTTTAACCTCACTTTTTAACAACCGCTGAACGTTACAAAGTGAATATTATCAACCGTTCCAGTCATTTTCTACTCCAATTCTTAATAATTGCTTTATCTGTTCATAAACTATCGGCAGGGTTCCTCATGAAAAAGTAGAATTGTCCATTAAAAGTAGAATTGTCCTAAGCAGATTCAACTTGACTGTAGGAGGCTAAAGATGTTTGGAGAAAGGGATAGTCGCTTTTTTCACCTGTTTGAAACAGCTGCCGCCAATGTGGCCAATGCATCCCAGGTTTTGCTGACGATCGCCACGCGCCCGGAAGAACGGTTTGCCAAAACCGAAGAGCTGGAAAAGCTCGAACATAATGGCGACGAATTGACCCATGACATCATTTCCGAATTGCACCACGCTTTTATCACCCCCATTGACCGCGAGGACATCTTTTTAATCGCCAAGGAAACCGACAACATTATCGACTCGATGGAAGCCGCGGCCCACCGTTTCGTCATGTTCGACATCACCGAAACGACGCCTTCCGCCCGGCGCATGGCCGAGTTAATTCATGAATCCTCCAAGGTATTGGTCTCGATCATGGGTGAATTGCGCAAGATCAAACATATTGTGGTCGACAATAAACTGATCGTCGAGATCAACCGGATCGAAAACGAGGGCGATATCGTCTACCGCGAAGTCGTAAAAGAGCTTTATTCGGGCGCCTACGATACGCTAACCGTGGTCAAATGGCGCGAGATTTACGACCATCTCGAAAACACCCTGGACGCTTTGGAGGATGTCGCCAATATCGTCGAAGGCATCGCCATGAAACATACTTGATTACTTTGGGGGAGAAACATGACGTTCAATATTGGTTTGCTCACCGTATTATTTTTAGTATTGGTTTCCGAGTTTATTAATGGCTGGACCGATGCCCCCAATGCGATTGCCACGGTGGTTGCCACCCGGGTACTCAAACCGAAATATGCGTTGATCCTGGCGCCGGTGGGAAATATTCTGGGCGCGTTTCTCGGCACCGAAGTCGCCAAAACCATCGGCACTGGGATCGTCAAACCCGAAGGAATCAACTTGGTCACCCTCGGCGCCGCGATGGTCAGCATCATCGCCTGGGGCGTGTTTTCCTGGTATTTCGGCCTGCCCATCAGCAAAAGCCATGCGATGGTCGCCGGTTTGGCCGGTGCGGGTCTGGCGACGGCCGGTCCGGCGGTGTTGCTCTGGGACGGCTGGGAAAAAGTCCTTATCGGCCTTTTATTCTCTTCGGTTTTGGGGTTGTTCGGCGGCTGGTTTTTTGCCTTTTTAATCCGCCATCTCTTTTATAACATGTCGCGCACCAAAACCTCCCGTTTGTTCTCGTTCCTCCAGACCATCTCCGCCAGCGGCATGGCTTTGAGCCACGGCAGCAACGACGGCCAAAAGTTCATCGGGATCTTCACCCTGGCTTTGGTACTGGGCGGAGTTCTCCAATCTTTCGAGGTGCAACGCTGGGTGATCATGCTCTGTTCCGTGGTAATGGGCATCGGTACCTCCATCGGAGGCTGGCGGATTATCAAAACCATGGGCGAAAAGATGGTCAAGCTCGAACCGTATCAGGGGTTTGCCGCCGAAAGCGCAGCAACCGGTGCAATTCTCTTGGCCTCGCACTTGGGCATCCCGTTAAGCACCACCCATACCATTAATACCTCGATCATGGGCGTGGGCGCGGCGACTCGCCTGTCCGAAATCCGTTGGGGCGTGGTCCGAGAAATTGTGATGACCTGGGTCATGACTTTTCCGATCTGCGCCTTGATCAGCTTTATCGTGGCATCGATCTTCAAAGTAATTTTCTGATTTTTTCGAACGAGACTTTCCCGATGTTTTGGAAAAATTTTTAGGACAACATTCCACTTTTAAACAAAATTCCGCGATTTGCCTTTTCCCTCTGCGAGGGAAAACTGATTCGGAATTTTTTATTGTCCATTTTCGATTGGATCATCTTGGGATATTCCTAATTCCAATCACAGAGCGGTCGATCCGGTCCCACGATCTTCTTACCCTTGTTAGGGATGCTTCCCTCCGTGTTATGGATCCGCTGATCCTGACAGCGGATCCCGCCATTCTTGTAAGGGATCGTCCCATCCTTGCTTGCCCAAGTCCCGGGCAAGCATTCTCAAGCCTCGGGAATCCCTTCCCAACCTTTGGGCGAGGTTGCCCAAGGCTTGGGAAAGGTCTCCCAAAGCTTGGGCAAGTCATCCCAAGGTTCGGGCAAGCTGTCCCAGGCTTTGGGCAAGCTTGCCCGGAATCTGGGCAAACCGTCCCAAGTCCTGGGCTAACTTTCCCGTTCGCCCTTCCTGATCAATCAGTGATCTTTCCTAACGAATCGGTTCAGTCAGTGGTTTACCGAAATCATTTCCGGAAAAACCGACCGGCCCCACTCGCTAAAAGGCTTCGGGCAGCCATGTGCCGATGGCTGCCCGAAGCGGGAAATTATCTTCCTTCTGTTAATTTCTCATCCCCGGATAAACATCCTAGGATGTTTTTAAAAGTTCAGGGCCTCCTGCCGGAAGTAGCGGAGCGCTCCCGCTCACGCCCGGGAATCGCTCAACTGCTCCAAACGTTCGCGAATCTTGCCGGCTTTTTCCCGGAAGGTATCCAGTTTCACCTTTTCCTTGGCGACCACTTCGGCCGGGGCCTTCTGCGAGAAGGCCGGGCTGCCGATTCGCGCTTCGACCTTGGCGATCTCGTTTTCCAACTGGCCCAGCTCTTTCCCGAGCCGTTCCCGCTCTTTGGCCACATCCACCAGGCCCGACAACGGCACAAAAAGGGTGATTCCGCCCGCCACCGAGCTTACCGACCGTTCCGGCTGCGGAGCGGTTTCGGCCAGGAAGTGATATTGGTCCAAGCCGGCCAGATTGGCGATGTAATCCATGTTGCTGTTCAAGATGGCGTTGCGTTCGGCGGAGGCGCTGAAATAAGCGCTCACTTTCTTCTTCGGTTCCAAATTGGCTTCGGAACGGATATTGCGCAGCGCCCGAATGACCTCGATCACCAGGTTCATCTGGGACTCGGCGCTTGGGAAGGTAAGCCGGTCCGCCGGTTGCGGCCAAGGCGCGATCATGATGCTCTCGCCCCGGTGTGGCAAAGCCTGCCAAATCTCTTCGGTCAGGAAGGGCATGAAGGGATGCAGCAGTTCCAGGGTCTGGCGCAGAACCCGGGCCAGGACCGCCTGGGCAATGCGGCGCTCCAAAGCATTCTCCGGTTGATACAGGCGCGGTTTGGACAGCTCGATATACCAGTCGCAATATTCATTCCAGAGAAATTCATAGATTGCCGAAGCCGCCGCGCCGAGATCGAACCGCTCCAGCAACCGGGTCACCTCGGCAGTGACCGTTTGCAGCCGGGTCAGGATCCATTGATCGGGTACCGTCAGCCATTCCGCGGGCAAATCGGCCGTCTCTCCCAGCATAAAGGAGTTCAGGAACGCCGCTTGCGAATCATCCGCCGCGGCGATGCCGGCTTCTTTCTCGAGCTGCATCATCACAAAACGGGCCGCGTTCCAGATCTTATTGCAGAAGTTCCGGCTGCCCTCAATCTTCTCCATCTGGAAACGCTGATCCTGGCCGAGGGCGGTCCCGGTCGCCAGCGTGAAACGCAGGGTGTCGGCGCCGAACTGATTGATGATGTCCATCGGATCGACGATGGTCTCCGGCCGGGATTTGCTCATCTTCTTGCCGAATTTATCGAGCACCAGCCCGTGGATGAGAATTTGTTTAAAGGGCACTTCTTTCATGATTTCCATACCCATAAAGATCATCCGGGCCACCCAGAAGAAGATGATGTCCCTGCCGGTCACCAGGACCGAAGTCGGATAAAAATGCTCCAGCTCCGCAGTCTGCTCCGGCCAACCCAGCGTCGAGAACGGCCAGAGGCCCGACGAGAACCAGGTGTCCAGGACATCCGGGTCTTGTTCCAGGTGGGAACCGCCGCATTTCGGGCAGACCGTCGGCGTCGTGCGGGCGGCGATTACTTCATTACAGTCCTGGCAATACCAAACCGGAATGCGGTGACCCCACCAGAGCTGCCGCGAGATACACCAGTCGCGGATATTTTCGAGCCAGCCGAGATAGATCTTGGTGAAACGTTCCGGAACGAATTCCAGGGCGCCTTCCAGCGCCGCTTGGATCGCCGGCTCGGCCAAGGGCTTCATCTTCACAAACCATTGTTTGGAGATCAAGGGTTCGATGGTCGTGTCACAGCGGTAGCACTGGCCCACCGCGTGGGTATGTGGCTCCACCCCCGCCAGGAATCCGGCTCCATCCAGCTCTTCGACCAGGCGTTTCCGGCAATCGTACCGGTCCATCCCGGCGAACTTCCCGGCCGCGGCAGTCATCTCGGCATCGAATCCGATCACCGCGATCTGCGGCAGATCATGGCGCAATCCCATCTCAAAGTCGTTGATATCATGGGCCGGCGTCACTTTGACGGCTCCGGTGCCGAAGCTCATGTCGACATAGGTGTCGGCGATGATCGGGATCCGCCGCTCGACGATGGGGATGATCACTTCCTTGCCGACGACCTGCTGGTAACGCGGGTCCTCGGGATGAACCGCGATGGCGGTATCGCCCAGCATCGTTTCGGGCCGGGTCGTGGCGACCTCGATGAAGCCGGAACCGTCGGCCAGCGGATAGCGGATGTGCCAGAGATGGCCTTCCCGCTCCTCGTGCTCCACCTCGATGTCGGAGATGGTGGTATGGCATTTCGGGCACCAGTTAATCAGATAGCTGCCCCGGTAAATCAATCCCCGCTCGAAGAGCCGGATGAAGACCTCGCGCACCGCCGCCGAACAGCCCTCGTCCATGGTGAAACGTTCCCGGTCCCAATCGCAGGAAGCGCCCATCCGTTTCAGCTGCTTGATGATGGTGCCGCCGTATTGTTCCTTCCAGGCCCAAACTTGCTTCAAGAATTCTTCCCGGCCCAGATCATATTTGGATAAGCCTTTTTTGGCCAGGGACTCCTCCACCTTGGCCTGGGTCGCGATTCCGGCATGGTCGGTACCGGGCATCCATAAGGCGTTATACCCCTGCATCCGCCGCCAGCGGATCAGGATATCCTGTAAGGTATTGTCCAAGGCGTGTCCCAGGTGCAGAACCCCGGTCACATTCGGCGGCGGGATCACGATGCAGAACGGCTCCTGGCCCGGCTGGACCTCGGCGTGGAAATAACGGCCTTCCAGCCAGAACTGATACCACTTTTCCTCCACGGCTTGTGGATTGTAAACGGTTGGCAAACTCATCAACAAACCTCCTTAAAAAATAAAAAGACTTTCCGTCACCACAGGACGAAAGTCTTCACTTCCGCGGTACCACCCGCATTCCCCGAAGGGCGCTTCGAGCTGTAACGGGCAACCCGACCGATGCTACTTGCGGTTGGCGTTCGCATCGATAACTCCCGGGCGACCTTCGACTTCTCTGACGGAAAGCCTCGCAGCGACCGGCTTCTCTCTCCAACCGCGAAAAGTCTACTCCTCCCGATCCTCGTCGACAATTAACTTTGGAATGATTATACCGTTCTTGATCGCGTCTTGTCAAGAGAGCAATCGGCTTAGCCGAACCGCATCTTCATAAGACCAAGAGGTAAAATCCTATACCTCGATGGTCGGTTCAACATCATCCGGGAAAGCCCGAATCACCCGGTCGACCAGTTCCCGCACCGCCGTCCCGGAAACGAAACGGCGCAGCCGGATGATGATTTCTTTTTGATTCAACAGGAGCTGATCGAGCGAGCTGTCGCCCAGCAGGATTTCCAGATTCAAATGCTGCCACAGCGGCGCGACGCGGTCCGGTTCCGGGGTCAGCATGAACCACTGGGAATCGATCCGGCGGTCGCCGCTCCGGAACTGCTTAAAATCGGCCCATTCCCGCTTATGGTGCCAGGGCCGGTAACACTCCAGAATCACCTGGGAACGGCAGCCGAGCCGGATCTCCAGTCCGGCGCCGGCGGATTTCAAGGAGTCCAGGGAGCGTTCCACAAAACGGATCCGCAGCTGCTTCCCCTGGTAAATCGTCTCCAGTTCGGCGGAGATCCGGGCGTCCAAGCCGTGCCGGACCGGTTCGCAGCCGAATTCCCGGGCGATTTTCTGCATCAGCCAGGTATGGTACAACTTTACCGGCCAGTTCCAGCTGATTAAAGAGATGATAAAAAAAGCCGCCAGAAATAAAAGCAGAAAATACATCGTCTTTCCTTTCGGTAATCGTAGAATCAAAAAATACAGTCTTCAGGCAAGTTCTTTCTCTTCACAACGTCCCGCGAGGAAACGGGCCACTCCATCTTGGTTGTGGTTGCCAATGATATGGGTGGCGGCCTGTTTTAATTGGGGATGTCCGTTCGCCACCGCACACTTTTGATCGGCGATCTCGAACATGGGCAGATCGTTTAAATTATCGCCAAAACATATGATCTCGCTGGCGCGAAGATATTGTTTTAAATATTCCACCGCCCATCTTTTGTTGGCACAGCGACTGGTGATCTCCAACCAATAGGCTTTTGAATAGATGTCCTGCGTAAAATGGCACATCAGCTCGGTATTGGCCTTCACTTGTTCATAAAAAGGCGCTAAAACATCCCGTTCATTGATCCATACCATCGAGATGATCTCGGCCATGCGACAATCTTGAAAATCGTCAACCAGCGTCAAACGCCGGTCGCCTTTGGCAAGGCGTTCATTGATGTAAACCGCCTCGCCGTGATGACGGATCCCCGTATAGTAAATCTTCTTCTCACCCCGCTCGTTCGTAGCAAAAACGATCGGCCTGACCCCCGCCGTTTCACACGGGTCCAACAACGGTAGGGCCATGTCCCGCTCCAATAAATTGGCGACCAGGTTTTCCCGGCGGATGGGATCATAAAGATAAACGCCATTATTGAAAATCAGCGGCACGTTTAACCGGAGCGGCTCGATTAGGGGTCCGGCCGATTCGTAGGAGCGGGCGGTAGCGATCGTAAAATGCAATCCGTTGTCGATCAACCGGTTGACGGTCCGTATGGTGTACTCGCTGAGAAGTTGCTCCGAATTTAACAAGGTCCCATCCAGATCGGAGATATACAACAGCATGGCATGCCTCTCAAAACATTCTCAATGTCTAATTTTTATCCTATTTTTAAAATGATGTCAATCATCTTTGAACATTTTGCCATTCATTCCGTCAAATAAATAGAAAGCATTAATAATATATCCCCCGAAAAACTAAGCGAGACAAGTCGTGGTTGGCTCGTCTCCTTAGTGATTGTTCATCCTCCTAAATTACCCCTCAAACTCTTTTTTTACCTTTCCGTTCCGGAAAGGTACTTTTTTGACTGCTCCAGTGGGACCGCTCCGGTGCTTTTTTCATATAATGACTTTGTTCCATGCTTCGGTGCTGAAATTTTGTCATGCGCCGTATGGATTCCGGCAGTGTGCAACTTCCGACAGTTGTTCAACCACGGAACAATCGAATGTAAAAAGCGAGGCGAATCGTAGTGAGTTTTGGAAATTCCAAGGCTTTCCCTTTTCCGGCGGTTCAATATATTCCGATGGGCATCTCTTCCATCTGTCAAGGCTCGATCTGCAGCAATTCACCGAAAGCAAGCGCCGCCATTCTGATCACCGGAACGGATATTACCGGATGGATACAGGTTTTGGAACAGGAATACGGCATCAGCTTACCCAAAAATTTGCCCGACGGCGGATTCCCGGTTTTAGCCTTGAATATGACGATTAATACCGCCCGCTACCGCGGCTTTGCCTTAACGATGATCGGCCGCTCCGCTCCTGGGAAATATCATTACTTTACCGTCCCGCAACGTTATTTCTATAAAACAAAACTCTTTTTTGAGGTTTATGACGAGGATACCAATTCATTATTGGCACGGTACTCATTTTTTGTCCCGGGATCGAGTCGTCTGAAATAGCGGCTGCGCTATCAATCGAAACTGGCCAAACGATGCGCGCGTCCAACTAGTTATTTTTCGTCCAGAACCATTTGATAACCTTTCAGAGTGGCAAGGGCGGTCTGTTGCCAGGTATAATTCCGGAGAATCCGTTCGGGCAAACGCCGGTCCGCCGCTGTTTGCCAGGCGTTCCGCAATGCTCGGCCGATGCTGTCGCGATCATCCGGGGCGCAATAAAATGCCAAGTCAGCCAGGTACTCCTCGGCGCACCCGCGATTGGTCGAGACGATCCGGCAGCCGGCCAGACCGGCCTCCAGGGAGACCAGACCCGGCGTATCATACCAGCTGACCAAGGCATGCACCTTGGCGGCGGCGTAAGCCGAAGCCAGATCGGTTTGGGATAAGGTATCAATAAAGGATACCTTCAATCCGGCGGCTGCCCGACGGCAGTCCTGATAATAGTGGGTGTCATTCAACGGGCCGATGAAGATCAGCGGCCATCCCAGGCGTTGCATGGCTTGAATCAGGCCGAGCTGATTTTTACGGGGACAGATCCGGCCCACCGACAGGACGAATTCCGCCGGCGGGTGAAAATGTCGCCGGAAACGTTCCGGAGAGGCGTGAGCGAAGGAACTGTCGGCGGCGTTTGGCACGATCAAGGACGGCGGCAGCTCGGGGAAAAACTGGCCCAACAATTTCTCCTCCCGGCGCGAATTGGGCAGCATCAATTGAATATTGCCTATGATTTCCTGCCGTTGCGGCATGGTTTTCTGCCACCATTCACCGAATCTCGCTTCGCCGCCGCTGACTCTGAGGAACTCCGTCGGATCCCAGAAAATGGTCGAAAGGACCATTTTTTTGCGGTGCCGCCGTGCATTCTGATAGAAACGGTAGGTTTCTTCAACCGGCATGATATTGAATAAGTGTACCAGATCGATCCCGGAAAGAGCGGCATCCGGATCATGACTGATCTCAGCGGTAACCCCCAGTTTGGCCAAATATTCCTGCGTCCGGAGCAATTGAATGGAATCCCCGGCGATCGAGCGTTGATAACTGGCGCGATTCTGTAACAATACCTTCATTATTTATCACCTCAAGTTTGAATCGGATCTGAAGTGGATTTCCACCTCGATTCGGGCCCTCTTTCGTTGCCATGGCCAGGCCCGCAACGGTGTCAAGCCAAAATGGCGAATTTCCGGTGTTAAGGTTAAGCGGTCCGGGAGGTAGGATTTGGGCGGAACGTCCGGTTGCACAAACCGCCAAAACGGATAATTTACCGGCTCACATCGCAAATAACCGTCTTTATCCCAATAATCAATCTCCCCGCTGAGCCGCCCTTGTACGAAAAGTGAATTCAACGCCTGCTTATATGAGAAATCAGTGATCCGGGTGCGGCTTTCCGCCAATTCGCGCGGCGTCAATTGTAAAGGGATTTCTCCGGACATTGCCAAACGATAGGCTGGCACTGGTTGCACTCCTGCCAATGGTTGATCTTCAAAACGCTGCGGCGTGCTCAACATCATTCCAGAAAAATCGCTTGTTTTTTGTTCAGAACGAATAGGGATGGGAATATTCAACAGCAGCCGATGTTCTTCTTCCCGGAATGACTGCGCAACTAACTCAATAAGATATTGAAAGTGGACAACTGTATCATCAATCTCATACGTGGTATATTCCAGCCGGGGTTGCAGAACGACTTGATCCGTCTGTCGCAACTTATTCCAGAGAAACGCCTTACGAAAGGTCAGTTCGAACTGTTCTTCCCGGAGACATCCTTCAGAATCGGCATAGGACACCACGACCGTTAAAGCTCCCACGGCCACGAGCCACCCCACCCTGGCTTGCGGTTCGCTGGAAAGCTCCGCTATACGGATCCCCTCGATAGACTGCGGTTGCCTGCGAAGTATAAAAATATCCTCGCCGGAAAAGCTGAAATTATTGTTCTCAATAAATACCGGGAGCGCGATCCGTTGTCCTTCTTCCTGCTCAGCGCAGGCGATATCCAGCAGTTTCAGTTCAAAGATTTGGCATTGATACTCCCCGATGACCCAGAACCGGACCAAACCATCGGTTGCCAGAAACTCAAAATGGGTTAGTTGTATCCGAAGCTGATCCTGGATCTCTCCTTCTTGCAGCAAACGTCGCTCGTTTTCGCTCAGGACGATAGTCTCCTCCAATGCGGCGTTTCGTTTAAAGACCATTTCCTGTCCGTTTTGAACTCCCAGAAGTTCCAACTCCAGCTGCGCGGCAATTAAAAGGCCATTCTTAATTGGAATGCTCTTCCATGAACATTCTGTCAGTGAAATTTCATTTACCGCGACAGGACATTCCACTCTCAAATCCCTAAATAACTGCAGTCGTTCTTCTCCTTGCAACACTGCGATTTTACCGCGAACTACGGGAACATTGCGTCCCGGAGGCCTCAAAAGCCACTCTTGCTTTTCAAGCACATTCCAATTGTAGATGAGCTGCGCGTTTAGCAGCCACTCTTGTGCTGAGACGGTGGATACCCAAAGTTGATCGTTAATTTCACCATAAAGTCGGATCCGCTGCTCCGCTTGGAGTGGAGGAATGCGCGCCAGGATACTGAAATTTTGATGAAACTCGATCTCCTGGAGTCTGTCTTGGGATGAACGATAACTTATGGTCCCGGTGATCTCGCCGGATATTAGCGGTAAATGATTCGTTTCGGCAAAACGGACGACTCCCTCAAACTTTTTGGGCTGATGGATCGCTCTCGGGAAACTAACGTGCAGTTGCACCAGGGCCTCTCCTGAACCGGAATTGCGGATAGTCTCAAGCCATACGGGTATCGACTCCAACGGTTCATCAATCACCGGTTCCGATCGCCGGATAATCAACTGAAATCCCTGCTCCAAAACCGCGCCGTTCTCCCCGGATTGGCGCGGCTGAAATATGAAATAATCCTGACGCAAATCGGCATTCAAGACTCGCTCAGGATCCGCAGGCGCATTTCCCATCTCCAATTCGAATTGAATATTATCTTCAAGCTTTCTTGCTCGTCCATCATACTCAAGGTAACGAATACGCCGTTTGATTACACCGGCAGCAGCCAAGCAGCCCTCGTGCTCCCGATAATGAATCTCCTGCAGTGAACTTTCAATAGATTGAATCCGCTTGTCGATCAGCTCCGGCCAACAGGTTGTTATCTTGAATGAGCTGGTCAAAGTGGCTGCCATTGGTCAACCCCCATTCGTCGCTCATACCATGTATATGCCGGATAGCGAACAAATCTGTCTTAAGCCTCATAAAAAAGAAAACAGGCTGTTCCACTGGGAACAACCTGAACGGTAGTATCGGGATAGGCCGTTCATATGAGGATGTCAGAAGTAGTAAGGTCCGACGATTTGCACCGATAGCTGCTGGGTTTCGGTTACTTTGACAAAGAACTCAATAACCACTTTTTGCCGCAAGCAAGTGCTGTTTTCCAACTCAAAGAGGATGGTTTCGATTTGCGAACCGACATGGACATTCATGCCCGGCGTGGCTCCGATGATATCGACAAAGGTACTGAATGGCACATCTTCGGCCTGATGATGTTCGAGATTATCGGTTCCAATGAAGAAGATCTGCTTGTGGAGTGTGCCTTGGATGATGACTTTATCTTTAATGACTTCGGTGCAGAGATCCTGGATGCAGGCGACGATTTCCCGGATTTTGATGGTTTCGATCGGCAGTTTAAATACGTTTTCAAGCAAAATTTGACGCGTATTCTCGCCGATCACGGTCTCCAGCTTCAACAAAGCGCCAGGTCCTAAAACCACTGGAATCTGCACACTCTCGGTCACTTTGGCGAAGAATTCGATCACCACTTTTTGCAGCAATTGGATGGGATCCCGCAGTTCAAAGTGGACAAATTCGACTGTCGGAACGACTTCCACATCCATGCCTTGAATGGCTCCGGGAACGTCGACAAACGTTGAGAAGTTGACGTCTTCGGCCTGGTGCAATTCGATGTTGTCCGTGCTGACATAAAAGATCTGTTTATGAATAACACCCTGAATAATTACTTTGTCGGCAATGACATGCGTGGTTAGTTCACGGATACATACGGTAATATCGTCAATTTTGATGGCTGGGGTTGCAAGCAGGACCAGATTCTCAAACAGTTCTTGTTTGGTATTCTCGCCAACGACTTGATCGACCCTCACCAAAGGGCCCTCGCCGGTAAGTACATTTAACTGCCTGGTCTCTGTCACTTTGACAAAGAACTCGATGACCACTTTCTGATGGATGATGCACGGATTAAGCAGGGTAAAGATTACGGTTTCGATCACCGGATCAATCTGAACATTCATGCCTGGTTCCGCGCCGGGAACATCGATAAAGGTACTGAACGGAATATCCTCTGCTTGGTGGTGGACGATATTATCTTCTCCGACGAAGAAGATCTGTTTGTGTAATACCCCTTGGATGACCACTTTATCGGCAATTACATCAGTGGTTAGGTCGCAGACCTTGGCGTTGATGTTGCGGACTTTAATGGCAGGCAGCGTCAATGTCACATTTTTTTCAATTAAGATCTGTTTCGTATTTTCACCGATAACCACTTCTGCGCGAATCAAAGGGTCCATAAAATTCCCTCCTCAATATATTTCTATCTGTCTCTCTAATCTTCTTTTCACTGACCCAATTTAGAAGAACCAATTTACGCTAACCTCAACACCTCACTTATCGGATTTCTGATGACCGGATTTTGGATTGATTGGGGTTAATTGATCATATTTGCCTTGGGATACAACAAAATCATGAAGCGGCTCTCCTTCATTCAGTTCATTCTCTTGAGCCATACGCCGATTATGGTGTTTTACCAGCCATACTGTTAGAACAATCATAATCAACGCATACACGATCAATCCCAGCAGTAATGATAAACCCACCATCAAAATCCTCCAAAATGACCGCAGCCAATCTCCGGCTTTTTGCTAATATAATATATGTGCCTCTAACCCTTTGTGCGCATGGAAGAAGTTTTAATTTAAATTATGTTCCAGCGTTTGTGCTGCGAAGAAAGCAAAAGCTAACTGGAACCGCATTGGTCATTGGTTACGGTATGCTTTCATTCGAAATAGTCTAATTTTTCCGCCCTGTTCATAAGTTTTACAGCGAGGTGCGTCATGCTGACCTTTTTATATCCTCCGACCATCGATTGGTTCTATCTCTATCAACGGCCGCAGCAACTGTTTGCGGCCTTCGCCAAATTAGGCTGTAAAGCCATATTTTGCAACCAACCGCATTATATTCCGCAGCCTCCTGGAATCCGTATGCTGGAACCCGGATTATTTCTGGTCAATCATGTCGATCCGAACCGTGTTCCCCGGGATGAAGAGCCCCTGTTATGGGTCACCTATCCTCCGCACGTTGATAATCTCGATCGTTACCCGCACCGCGCAGTGATCTTTGACGCGGTTGATGAACCAAGCGAGGAGTTCAGCTATTGGCGGGCTTCGGCGGCGGCGATTGTGGCCCGCAGCAACTTGATATTTGCCAGTTCTCAAAAGCTGGTTGATTATTATGGCCAATTCGGCAAACCAGTCCATCTGGCACCCAATGGCGTCGACTATGAACATTTCTCCAAAAACAGGTCGGAAACCATACCGTTCGATTTAAAAAGAATCCCTGCGCCACGCATCGGCTATTGCGGAGCGTTGGCCCGCTGGGTCGATTGGGAATTGGTCGCCGCCATCGCCCGTCAGGCTCCCAATCTTTCATTGGTATTTATCGGGCCCAGTCTCGGCCCGTTAAAACTGCCGACTGCCGATAACATTCACTACTTAGGAATTAAGCCCTATACAATCTTACCAATTTATTTGCAACATTGTGACGTCTTGATTATTCCCTTCCGGGTTTCAACCATGACCGAAGCCTGCAATCCCATTAAGTTTTGGGAGTACCTGGCGACCGGAAAGCCGGTGGTCAGCACCAACCTACCCGAAGTGGCCGCTTTTTCCGGAGTCGATATCGCCGGAACCGCTGCTGAATTTGTCAATACCATTCATGACGCTCTGGACGCAAAGGATGATGCTTCCGCCAAAGCCCAACGGATGGCCTGGGCGCGCCAAAACGACTGGGAACAGCGGGCGCGGAATATCATTACCCTGATTCGTGATATGGGATTGTAATCAAACGTACCCACAATGGCACAGGCAAAAGGTCGGTCAATTCAAGCGAGGAACTATGCGGATCGATACGAATCGTTTTTTAACGTCGGAAGTCATCGCCCAACGCATTCAAGCGGCATTGGATCAGAAACGTCCTTTCGCCATGGTGCGGCTCGGCGATGGCGAAGCGCTGGCCATGGCTCAACAAACCGTATTGCCACTAGAAGAAATCAAAAAACAACAATTTTTGCGTTATGCCGGAATTACCGTGCCCGACCTGAAAGCGCGCGACGAGTTGGTAGCGATGTTGCCCCGGGCCGATCTGGTCGGATTGCCGCAACGCTGGGATCTACCCTATTTTTCCCCCCTGGTGGAGAAGGTTTTGGACCACTATGGAATTGTCTTACGGGATATCTGCGATTGCTGCAGCAATTATTTTCTGCATCAGTCGGGGATCTTGATGCCATTGTTTACTGGACGCCGCCTTTTGTTAATCGGCCGGCGCTCCCGTGAATTGGCCCGGGTTCTCCAGGATTATTATCACATTCCCTCAGTCGGACGGCTCATTATCGATAACTACCGGCAGATTCCCAGCCTTATCGCGACCTGTCGAAATTACCGGTTTGATATTGCCTTTGTTGCGGCCGGCATCCCGGCAGTTACCATTTGTGTGAAAATTGCCACGCAGATGGGTAAAGTAGCCTTGGATCTGGGACATCTAGCGGATCGCCTAATTGAAGAATATTTATAATAAGCTCCGTTATTCTTCCGAATATTGAACTAACCGCATTGCAGAAATGCCACCCACCAGTTTGCTCCATCAGTCGTTTTACCAAAGATAACCAGCAACATGTAAAACAGGATTATCTCATTATGGTTTTCAATCGCAATTATCATATACTATATAGGAATCAATCATCAGAGGTGCTGCCATGCTGCCCAGCAACATCCGCGCCCACCGTAGTCAGCGCATCCTTTTTATCGGCGATACCTATGATAAGTACTATTCTTATCATTATTATAAGTTCTTTACCAAAATGGGTCATCAGCTCGTAACCATCTGTCCTACCGGGACTATTCCAGTGCAGGGAGCATTCGATTTCCGCCAAGCCATCCAGCCGCGATTACAAGCGCTCCATTTCGAACCGGATCTGATTGTAGCCGCTGAAAGTCCGCCTTGCTATTGGGCCAATTATAAGCAAATACACAAACTGCTCCATGTTCCGTTGGTTTTTTTATCCTTTGATACAGCTCTGCGCCATCGAGAGCACGCCGCCTTTGGCAAAGATTTTGACATGGTCTTTATTTCGCAACAAGATTACCTGGATTATTTTTATAAAAATTGTTCTTCGAAAACATTTTGGCTTCAATATGGTTGCGATCCCGAAGTCCATCAACCAATAAACGCTCCGGAAATTTACGATCTGGGCTTCGCCGGTTCAGCTTGGTGTTATCCCAGCGCCTATCAAAGTCGGATTAACTACCTGACGGCATTGCAGAAAATCTGTAAGCTTAAGATCGGCGAAGGCTTTTGGGGGCGGCAAGCCGCCGATTTGTATGCTCAATCCAAAATGATCTTTAATTTGGGACTGTTAAACGGAGTAAATCCCCGGGTTTATGAGGCACTCAGTTATGGCAAGCTCTTATTGACCAACCGGACCCATGCCTTGCAAGGAGTTTTCGCCGACCACGTACACCTGATCTTCTATGATAATCTTAATCACTTGACCGCGTTGATCCGCCAATATTCGCTTGATCCGGAAAAACGCTTGAAAATAGCGCGACAGGGTCATTATAAAGCCTGGTTGAAACACACTTTTTATCACAGGGTTGACCAATTATTGCGTCGGATCTTTAGCGAACAACTTTACGAAGCTAATCTCGCTTAACAAAACATTGCATTGTGCCATTTTACTCTAAAATATAAACTTTAACATTTTTTCTGCCATATGCCTTAGCCTCACGATACGTAAGAAAACAAAGATCAATCCGGTTGCCCCGGATCGCCGATCCAGTATCGGCCGCCTCCGCATGGCCATATCCTTCGATATACAACATGCTTCCTAATGCAATAACCTTGGGATCGACCGCTACAATACCGCGGGTGGCTTTTTTGCCGGTAAAAGTAATCCCAGTAGAATATTTGCCGGTGCATTCCGGCCCGGGATAATACGCGGTTGCTTCCATAATTCTGGCCGAGCGGTATAAAAAGATGCCTCGCCCGGTCTGAATGAGCCGGGCTATTGGCAAAACCTTAATAATCTTGGCTTCATTGGTTTTAGGAAAGTATTGAATGACGAGGAGCCATTCGTGTTTGTTGAACGCGTAATCCATTAATTTCAACTGATAAACCTGCAGTATTGAGCCGGCTATATGTGGGGAGGGTTGTAATATCTTCACTGGCAGATAATTGATTTCCAACATCGCGATGCCGTGATTTTGATCTGGATTGAACCATGGCGAAAGATCAATCAACGGAACTTTCGGTTGGGCACTGGGTTTCATTTGAAATTGAAAACTCTGCAAAGATAGATTTACCGGGAAACTCTGGATCAACAAATGATTAAATTGGAGATGGAATGGAAAAGCCGAAACCAAATTGGAAACAGTGCGTGGAAAAGGGGTTGGATTGATTTCTGCTCCGGATTGTTGCAGCAACCAATGGTTCGGATCGCGAGCCCACTGCGTCGGCTGCCAACTCGATACGACTCCATCCACCTTCAATTCAATTCGCGGCTTGGGAAGCCATCCGACAAGCAATCCGCTGATCGACAGACCGATACCAAAACTTAAGGTTATAATAAACCGCTGATGGGGTTGGATTTGAGGATGATTCTCCAATTTTTCCACTTTATGATTCACCACTTTTGAGCACCGACGATACCCGCCCCCAACCTCTGCCCAAAGTATTGTAAAAGGCACGATCGTTCCGGCAATTAATTCCGATTGATGGTAAATAATCACAGCACCGAATTATCTTATGAGGAATCAGGCTGCTGGGTTACTAAGTCCCCATCGTTCTTCCAAACAAATAGGAATGAACTAAAAAAGCTGTACAACACCTGGCCAATATGCCGGAGGAGCACAGCGATTGTTCAAAGCAAGTGACAAAGTCGTTTTAAATCTTCTTACGCGACGCTTTTGATTCGAAAACTTTACCTCAGCTTGCAAATTGCGCAGCAATAGAACCTCTTGCTCAATGACAACCAAAATCCCGGGTTCAAACAACTCGGTTCCTTCCGAATCCGCCGCTGCATAATTTATACTGAACCACGATGACTTGTGACAACAATACCGCTGCTGAGCCGAACGGTCCGGTTATTCCCGAAAAGACATGTTCTGAGGCTATGGTCAAAAACTCTTTCGATTATCTCCGTACTCCAATAGCTCTGGGAAGGATGATTAAACATGACGATTCCGGTTTTGAAACCCTCAATCACCGAAAAAGAGATTGAGGCAGTTTGTGAGGTGATGCGCTCAGGTTGGATCGGTCTTGGACCTAAGACAGCATTGTTTGAAAAGACCTTCGCTAAAACCATGGGCGTTAAATATTGTACCGGATTAAACTCATGCACCGCAGCGCTCCACCTGGCCCTGGCCTCGCTGGAGCTGGCGCCGGATGACGAAGTGATCGTTACCCCCATGACTTTCGTCTCCACGGTGCATGCCATCGTCTATTGTGGAGCGAAACCGGTCTTCGCCGACGTCCTTCCGGATACTTTAACGCTTGACCCGGATGATGTGGCCAAAAAAATAACTCCACACACCCGGGCAATCTTGACTGTGGATATGGCCGGCCATCCGTCGGAACTCGATGAACTGCTCACTCTGGCGAAAGAGCACGGACTCGTTTTGGTGGAAGATGCGGCTCATGCTTGCGGCGCCACCTATAAAGGCCGGCCGATTGGTTCGATCGCTCCCTTAACTTGTTTCAGTTTTCATGCCGTAAAGAACCTGACCTGCGGCGAAGGCGGCGCCATTACCTGTCAGGAAGAATGGCGCGACCACTGGTTCAGGAAAATGCGTTGGTTAGGAATATCCAAAGACACTTGGACGCGGACGGAGAACGAATTTACCTATCAGTGGCGGTATTGGGTAGAGGAGATCGGCTTCAAATGCCATATGAACGATATTGCGGCGGCAATCGGTTTAGTGCAATTGGAACGTCTGCCCGAGCTGAATGCTATCCGCCGCCGGCTGGTCGCCCGTTACAACGACGCATTGAAAGATTTGACCTGGCTAACTCTCCCAACGGAACGTCCTTACGTACAGTCCGCCTGGCATTTATATCAGGTAAGGTTAACCGATGAAGTCACTCGGGATCGTTTTGTCACCCATTTGGTGCAGCATGACATCGCACCGGGGGTTCATTATATCCCAAGCCATCGCCATCCTTGCTACCGGGGAAACAAAGCGATCTGTCCGGTTGCCGACCGGGAATGGGTACGCCTTGTGACGCTGCCGCTGTATCCGGATCTCAGCGACGCTGAGCAAGATCAGATCATCGAAACGATTCAGATGTTTAAAGGATGAGAACGTTTTTCAATAATGGTCGGTACTCGCTCGTAGAACCGTGTAGAATAAGGTTAGGAAAAATCCTTGGTTAATAACCGGGAAGTAATCGAAATCTTTGCCAAAGTATCAGCTATTTTGCGGGCCGCCCCTTTACGGTAAGGGGTAACGATTTGACGCGGTTTTTCTTCACGGAGAACTCTGGTCAAGGCCGATTGAATATCCGCTTCTTCCCCGGAGATATCGATAATAGCTGTCGAACGCAAGCGGCCCCGTTGCCGGTTGCCGATGTTGATCACGGGCAGGCCAAAAGATGGCGCTTCAATGATGCCGCTGCTGGAGTTGCCGATTAATAATCGGGCGCGAGCCATTAGACCCAAATAGAACCGCCGCGCCAAATGCGAGATTATTACAAAGTCAGGGCCGGTATAGTGACTCAAAACTTCCAGCAGCGAATCCCGGCCGGCGTCGGAGTTGGGCAGAATGATGACGCATTGCAACCCCGAACCGGCCAATACCTTTAACAACGCCTGAAATTGGGCCATGCTCTCCGCTTCCTCGCCGACCACCGGATGAAAAGCTGCCAAAATATACTCGTCGGCCAAAGTCGTTCTTAATTGGTCGGATAATTCCTCGCGGCTGACTTGATAGCCCTGTTCGAGATCATCGAGGCCGGGAGCTCCGATTAAAAAAATCCGTTCCACCTTTTCGCCATGGTTCCGCAAACACACCGCCGCTTCGGGTGTTACCGGAAAATGGATATGGGCCAATTTGGAGATGGCATGGCGCAACGAATCATCGATGGACCCCGAATGTTCGCCGCCATGGATATGACCCACCACCACTCCCAGGTGCGCCCCAGCAATAGCTCCCGCCAGCATTTCGCCCCGGTCTCCCAAAACCAATAGAAACTGCGGTTCCAGTGATTCGAGCGCTTGCGTAATCCCCAGCAGTCCGACAGCTAACGATTTGACCATCGCGCCTCGGCTGTTTCCGCGCAACAACATATCTACTTTAGCGGCGATCGGATAGCCATCTTGTTCAATATCAACGATGGTTTTGCCGAACTCCGCCGCCAAGTGCATTCCCGTGACAATCAACTGTGGTTCAAACTCCGGCCGGGCTTGCAGTTCGGCCAATATCGGCCGGAAAAGGCCATAATCGGCCCGGGTCCCGGTCAAAACCGCCACTTTCCGCGTCATAAACTAGCGCTCCTCCCTATCGGACTCTTTAGAACTGCTATTACGATTATTCTTTTCATGACCTTTCAAACGGCGTGCCGGGACTCCAGCCACTGTTGTATAAGCGGGAACATCGCGCACCACTGCGCTGCCGGCCCCAACCACGCTAAATGCGCCGACCCGAATCCCCGGAATAATATTGGCGCCGGTTCCTATCATGCTCCCGGACCCGATGCTGACCCCGCCGGCCAAAGCCGCTCCGGGACAAACGTGGACGTGATCACCGATCTGACAGTCATGATCGATAGAGACCGCCGTATTGACGATACAATTGTTTCCAACCGTAGTTCCCGGGCCGATAAAAGCGTGAGCACAGACCGTGACCGCCTCTCCCAAAGTTGCCAATGGGCTGACGTAGGCCCGGGGATGCACCAATGTGGCAACAGGAATCTCCGCCTCAACCATCCGCCGGTAAATCCGGCTTCTGTCCCGGTTATCGCCGATAGCAATGGCGGCTTGATCGATGGCTAACGAACGCCATCCCCCGATCAGCTCATCCAATGTCCCCAAGACTTTAATTCCCAAAACTGCTTCCAACGTGCGATTTTGATCGAAAAAACCGGTAATTTCTCCGTTCCCCAAGGCACAGATGAGATCAACGATAACCTTTCCCTGCCCGCCGGCACCGAAAATCGCAATCCGCATTCTTCCGCTCCGTGATTCAAAGTCCATTGTATTGTATGAATATTCCGAAGCCCTTTGAAAAAGAAAAGTTAGTGTCAAAAATTTACCGTGACTAATATCTTTTTATTACAACCCAATTTTTCAATTTTCGAAGGAGTTTCGTCATGGAAATAAGGGGTCAAAAAGTTGTACTGAAAAATTTGGAAATGACTGATTTACCCGATCGCCATCGCTGGTTGAACGATCCGGAAGTGACCCGCTATTTTACAAATCAAGGCGCATTTCCGCTTACCATGTCCGCCATGACCCAGTGGTTCGAAGCGGCTACCCGGGCGTCCAGCCACAATCAGGAAGTCCATCTTGCGATTTGGACGATGGACGGCAAGCATATCGGGGGCGCTCAGCTCAAAGCGATCGATTGGAGAAACCGCGGCGCCGAGCTGGGAATATTTATTGGAGAAAAAACTGACTGGGGTAAGGGATTGGCCACTGAGGCCACCCAGCTGTTGGTTCAGTACGGCTTTGAAACACTGAACCTGCATCGGATCTGGTTGCGGGTCGATTCCCAAAATCACGCCGCGCTGAAGTGCTATCAGAAAAACGGTTTTCAGGCCGATGGCATTTTTCGCGCGGAAGTATACCGGGACGGCGGCTATCACGATTCGATCGTGATGAGCATTTTAAAAGAAGAATTTTTGCTTTGGCACGCTGCGGCCTCAACGGTAACCGGAAATCATTAAACATTGTTCGAAAGGTCCGACGGTCAAAACCGAGCGCATCGCATATGATGGAAGGAACTTATGCTTTAGCGGGTGTTTTCTGACATTTGTAGCGATTGATTGGGCAGGGTTACCGAAAACATCCATCCAACCCAGAACGGAGATCAGGCGGTGATTGTATTGAAAATCTGTGTGGTTGGTTTGGGAAACATTGGTTTGCAGCTGTTGATGGATCTCAACCGACGGAAGATTCCTGCGGCTGGAGTCGATGTCAAGCTGGAAGTGGTCGAATCGCTTCGCTTGGAAGGATACCAAGTAGCCACCGATATCCGTGATTTTCAAGATACGGATGCGTGGCTGGTGGCAATTTCCACTGGCGCCAAGATGGAGAGCCTGTTTGAATTAATCGAACATCTCCATCCCAAGCCCGGGGCGCTAATCTCCATCGAATCCACCCTAATCCCCGGCACGATGCAGCGTTTGGCCGAAGTTTTTGAAAAACAGCAGTATCAGATCGGCCATGATCTCTTCTTTGTCCATGTCCCGCACCGGATCAATTTCGGCATGGACCGGGATGTCTTTGAACAACCCCGGGTCATCGGCGGGATTACCGAAGCTTGTTTGAACAGAGGCTGCCAATTCTACCAGCCGCTGATCAAAAAGATGATCCCGCTGCACGATGTCCGCCTGGCGGAACTGGCCAAAGTGATCGAAAATTCCATTCGCCATTTGAACATCGCTTTCGCTGAAACCATATACCAATATTGCATTGCCCAAGAGCTGGACTTTCAGGAGTTGCGGAAAGCGGTCAACTCGAAAAGCAATGTCACGCTGTTGGATGTCGATTATGGCATCGGCGGCGAATGCCTCACCAAAGACATGCAATTTCTGGAAGATTTGACCGAAACCCCGTTGATGCGCAGTGCGCTCCAGGCGGATCATGAATATCGCGAATTTCTGTTTCAGATGTTGAAGAACGAATCGGGCGTGTTGATCTCCGGCGTCACTTATAAGCCAGAGCTGAAAAATACCGGCTTCAGCCGCGCCATCGAACTCTACTGGAAATTGGCCGACCATGGAACGCCCGTCTATGCCGAAGACCCTTATCTGACCGGAACCGAGTTGCAACAGTTGGGCCTGCGGCCCTGGAACAACGAACCGGTCAGCGTCAT
This sequence comes from Bacillota bacterium, assembly GCA_023400055.1. GTDB lineage: Bacteria > Bacillota > UBA4882 > UBA8346 > UBA8346 > Hydrogenispora. The sequence goes on along the minus strand of JAEXFN010000020.1, from coordinate 109,296 downwards.
CATCAAACGGGGCAAAATCTTTCCGCATTTCAGCGGAGTCCTCATATGAGACTCAAGATCGCCTTTTGCAATCATTTCGCCCGCTCCAACTGGCTGGATGGTGCCGAGGTCAGCTTGCTGCAGATTATCAGCGCGTTGCCCAGTGCGGAGTTCGAAAAGTTCTTGATCACGCCAAATAACGGGGAAATGCCGCAGATCGTTCAAAGAATGGGCATCCCGGTACACATCGCCCCGCTCAGCCTGATGTGGTCGATGGGCGGAATCTCCCGGCCCGAGCAGAGCCGTTTCCCCAGCATTCAAAGGCAGCTGCAGCATTTGTTAACCGCTGAAAACCGGGTGATTCTGCAATATAAGCAGTTTTTAAAAACCATCCGTCCCCAACTGCTGCTCGTCAACACCAGCGTCAATGTTTTGCCGGCGGTCATCGGCAAACAGCTGGGGATTAAAACCATCTGGTTCCCCCGCGAGTATTTTCGCGGCAACTTGCAGGAGACCTGCCGGATCCTCGATCAGTACTCTGATCAGATCTGGGTGGCTTCCCAGACCATGGAGAAATTATTGCAAGCTTCGCCGCAGTTGACGCCCAAGCTTCGGAAAATCCCCAACTTCATCGATCTCACCCAATTGGAAGAGACGCGCTGGCCCGATTACCGCCAAGAAATCCGTAGCCGCTATGGATTGACGCCAGCGCAGACAGCGATCTGTTATTGGAGTTCGATCTCCCCCATGAAAGGGATCATTGATTTTATCGCTATGGCCAAACAACTGAAAGAGCAGCATGGCCCGAAAGCCAAATTTTTCGTCGCCGGCTGCGCCTCGCAGGATATTTATCTGCAGCAAGCCAAGGCCAAAAGCACTGAGTTCGGCCTGGACGATGACCTGGTTTTTACCGGCTTTTTCCCCTATTCGCAGCAATGCTTGCCCGGCATGGATATCGTGGTCCACCCCAGCCATTTTGCGGAGACCTTTTCCCGCTCGGCGTTGGACGCCATGACCTACCGCAAGCCGTTGATCGCTTATAACAGCGGCGCTCTGGCCGAATTAATCGTCCATCAGGTAACGGGCTATCTGGTTACCAAGGGAGACGTCCAGGGCTTGGGCAAAGCCTGTGCCGCGTTGATTGCCGACCCGGGCCTGCGCGAAACGATGGGCAACGCCGGCCGGCGGATCGTGGAGGAACGGTACTCCGCCGCGCAGGTTTTGCCGCTGATGTTGAATGCCCTTGGTAAGCTTCGCAATACCGGAAGGAGTTTCTGACAGCATGAATTATAGTTTCTACCCGGCGAAATATTATAGCACAGCCCGCGATCGCTTTTTGGTCAGTGTGGTCATCCCGGTTTATAACCATGAGGAGTTCGTCGGCAACGCCATCGAAAGCGTCTTAACGCAAAATTACAATTCCCTGGAAGTATTGGTGATCGACGACGGATCCACCGATAATACCGCGACGGTAGTACGGAATTTCGGAAACCGGGTGCGTTATTTTTATAAAAACAATGGCGGAACCTCCAGCGCCCTGAATGTCGGAATCAAATGCGCCAGAGGGACTCATGTTTGCTGGCTGAGTTCAGACGATATGTTCCTGCCCACCAAGATTCAAAAACAGATCAAACTGTTCGAGAACCATCCCGGTTTGGGCATGGTCTATACCGATTGGTATGAAACCGATGAACAAGCCAATATCAAAAAGCTCTTTCGTTCCCCCGATTTATTGACCCGCAACCAGGCAGCGCTCACGCTATTGAAAGGCAATTGCATCAACGGGTCCACCGTGATGATTAAAAGCGATTGTTTTAAAAAGGTCGGTTATTTCAAGGAAAATTATCTGCAAGCCCATGATCATGAGATGTGGTTGCGTTTGTGCCGTTATTTCCGCTTCGGCCATATCCCGGAACCCTTATTGCTGTACCGGCGCCATCATAAAAACCTCAGCCTCCAGCCCGATCCCGATCATGAACGGCATCATCTCGAAATGTACCAGGAAGCCAAAGCCTTTTTTACAATATAAATTCCGGGCAAATCTAAAACCCGCTCCCGGTCCAGCGAGAATACTTAAGTAGCTCGCCGCTTCTCTCCCCGATCGCAGAAAATGAGTCCGTAAGCGGGCCGGGATCTTCAGTAGCCAAATCAGTATGCACAGCTACTGTGCGAGCATCTTCAGTAACTAAAGCAACACGCACAGTAACTGAATGAACTTGCTCAGCGACTGAATGAGCTTACTCAGTAACTAAATGAGCTTGTTCAGTAACTGAATGAACTTATTCAGTAACTAAATGAGCTTGTTCAGTAACTGAATGAACTTGTTCAGTAACTAAATGAGCTTGCTTAGTGACTGAATGAGCTTGTGCAGTTACGAAACAATCTCCGGGAGTAGTTTGGAATCGATTATCTTAAAGAGTCCGCTCGAATGCGGGCAGTTGCTGATGAGATAATTGTCCTCGGTACACCAAACCGGCCGTCTCGATTCGCTTGGCAAGATCAGTTTTAAAGCACCCTATCAGTTCCTGGGCATACGAGGTGGATCTTGGGAATGACAGACAGCGGCAAAAGAAAATTCCTGCTTTTAGGATACGGTGATAATCCCTCGACCCCGGGCCGGTTTCTCGCCGATGGACTCACGGCCATTCAGCAAGAGATCAAGGTCTGCCATGATACGATCGATCTGGCCAAAGTGGATCTGGCCCGTTGCCTTGGCGTGGTTATCGTCGATTGTCCGTCCCGGCCTCCGGTCCAGCTGCGCAATTGGCAGCTGGCGAAGAATCTCCCCAAGATCTTCTGGACATACCATGGCAAGCACATCCTGAACCAGAACATCCAACTGGTCAAGATGTATCATGCCGATTTGGTGCTGATGTCGAGCTGTTTGGATTTGGCCAAAAAATTTCCGGTACCGGTAGCGTTTTTTCCGCTGGCGGTGCCGGTGAATTTTTTTACGGGCGGTCCCCCATTAAAGCAACGGGAGATCGATCTCAGCTTTGTGGGAAACAATAAGGGCCCCCTATACGTCAACCGCAAGGAAAGTTTGAAAATGATTCAGCGCAACTTCCCCGACCGGAAGATCATGTTCACCAAAGGCGTCTATCTTTCGGATCTCGCCGCATTGTATCAACAGAGCAAACTGGTTTATAACGATTCCGTCAACCAAACCATGACCCTGCGGATTTTTGAGGGAATCGGCGCCCGCTCCCTGGTTGTCAGTGATTCGCTGCCGGAACAGGATCAGATCTTAGCGCCCGACAAGCATTATGTCCGGTATCTCAATGAAGCCGATAAGCTTCGGAAGATCCGCCATTACCTTCACGAAACCGCCGCAGCCCAGATCATTGCCGATCGCGGCTTCCATTGGGTCATGAAGCATCATACCTTCGCGATCCGCGCGGCTCAGCTGTTGGAGATACTGTCCCGGTCAAAGCTGCCGAATTATGCGTTCCAATAGCCGCGCCCGGTGCAGATACGTATGTTCGGCCAGGACTTTCTGATAGCCGGCCCGCGCTATTGCTTGGGTTTGTTCCAAATGAGTCAGGTAATGATCGATTTTGTTGATTAAATCATCATTTCCGTTATACATCACATAATGCCGGCCATCCTGACCCAACAATTCGATATTATGCGCATAATTGGTGAGCATCAGGGAGCCGGCGGCCATTCCTTCAAATAAGCGCATGGTCAGCACATTGCCGTAATTCCAATTGAAGACGATTTTACTGTCGGCGTAGATCTCCCCCATCTCTTTCAGGTAGGTGTCGGTCTTGAAACATATTTTGCGTTGCGGAAAAGTCTTTTGGATCAAATTGAGCAGATCGTTGCGTTCCTGATAGATCTTGCTAAACGATCCGACGAATGAAATATCCTTGGATCGTTCCGCCAATGGCAGTCGATTGGGGATGTTGCCGGGTTCGACGGCCATCGGGAACAATTGGTACGGAAGGCGGTATTGCTTCGCCAAATGCAATGAGGTCGCCAGCAAAAGATAGTCGATCCGGTAAAGTTGCGTAAATTTCAGGTTGTAGGCCAGCCGGCTCTCGCCATGCAAGACCCAGTATAAACGGGGTATTTTTACGCGGTTGACATTCATGACCCGCACCGCCTGGCGATAAGGGCTTTCGATAAACAAGACCGCGTCATACAATCCCTGGCGGACCAGGTTGAAATCCACCGCTCGGTCAAACAGGTCGATCCTGAAGCCGATCGACCGCAACGCATCCTCCAAAAACCGGCCGGGATCATAATTGACATAGGGATGAACCACGATTAAACTCTTTTTCACTTTGGTCTCCATAGGTTAGCGATTGCCAAAATTTATAAAATTCGATTTCGCGGATTCGGGGCTAGAATCGTTGGTTGCTGGCTGTTAATGGTTTTGATTACACATAGGTGCTCAAAATCCGTTCGAATTCCCGGGCCCGATGGATATAGGTATGCCCGGAGGCGATCATTTGATAACCGTTGGTCATCACTTTCACTGATTTTGATGGATTGGCGAGGTAAAAATTGATTTTATTGATGATGTCGGGGTCATTGCGGTACATCACATAATGCAACCGGTTCTGGCCGAGGTATTCGATGCCGTTGGCCGGATTGGTCAAAAGCACGGCTCCGCCGGCCATCGCTTCGAAGGGCCTGACCGTCAGAATATTCATATAGTTCCAGTTAAAAACGATTTTGCTGTTGCCGTAAACGTCCCCCAGTTGATCGAGGTACAGCCCCTGACTGAACTTGAGACGGAGATGCGGAAAACTATTTTGGATCAATTTCAATAATCGGTTTCGTTCCGCATAGAATGTAGCCGGTGCGAAACTCCCGATAAACGAGATATCATACTGCCGGTTGACGAGCGGCCGGTTATAAGGGGCGAAATAGCGCAAATCAACTGCCATCGGCAGCGGATAGCATAGCATTCCGCCATAGCGCGGCGCCAAATGATACGAGTTGGCGAGCAGCATATAGTTAATCTGATATTCGCGGGCCTTCTGAATGTTGAAATCGAGCCGGCTTTCGCCATGAACCACCCAGTAGAATTTGGGAATGGTTACCCTTTGAATATTGAGGACCGGATCCGGCAAGCGCCAGGGACTTTCTATAAATAGGACCGCATCATACAGGTTTTGATTGATCGTATTAAAATCGACCCCGTGATCGCACAAAGTGAATTGAAATCCGATCTCGCGCAAAGCATCTTCAAAAAAACGGCCCGGTTCATACGGTGTGAAGGGATGAACGATTAAAATATTCCTTTTCATCATCGCTCCAAGGGTTTTTCTTCTATCATATGACAGTAAAGCCACCGGATTTACAGGACTCCCGTATAAATTGCCGGTTCCGATTCTCATTTGACTATTGCCCGGTTCGGGTCTTGTTTGAACGAATATACTGTAATAATCGCAAACATAAAGCCCAAAGAGGTGACCCCATTGTTTAAAGGTAAGAAAGTTTTAGTCACGGGAGGAACCGGATCCTTCGGCCACCAGATTCTGCAACGCCTCATTGAATTAAAACCTGAAGAAATTCGGGTTTTTAGTCGTGATGAGAAGAAACAAGATGATTTGCGTAAGTTATATAGCGATTATTCATTTGTCAAGTTTATTATCGGCGATGTTCGGGACCGCCTATCTTTACAGGAAAGCTTGAAAGGAATTCATTATGTATTTCATGCCGCCGCCCTTAAACAGGTCCCTTCCTGCGAATATAACGTGCGGCAAGCGATTTTGACCAACGTCGAAGGCGCGCAAAACCTGGTGGACGCAGCCATCGCCAACGGAGTGGAAAAAGTCATTGCCATCAGCACCGATAAAGCGGTCAAACCGGTCAATGTCATGGGAATGACCAAAGCGCTGCAAGAAAAGATCATGACCATTGCCAACCAGGCGCAACAAGGAACGGTCTTTGCCTGCGTGCGCTATGGAAACGTAATCGGCTCCCGCGGTTCGGTGATTCCCCATTTTGTCCATTTAATCCGCCACCATGAGAATCCGCAGATTACCGACAATCAGATGACTCGTTTCGTGATCAAACTCGATGAAGCGATCGACCTGGTCTTTAAAGCGCTGGAATTGAGCATCGGCGGTGAAATCTTTGTCAAAAAATTGCCGGGGATCAAGATCATTGATCTGGCTGAGACCTTGCTGGAAGAACTGGACTCCACCGGAGAGTTGGTGGTCCAAAAGATGGGGGTAAGGCCGGGCGAGAAAATTCACGAGGTTTTGGTCTCGGAAGAGGAATCTTTGCGTACCGTCGAAGATGAAGATTATTTCATCATTTTACCCAAGGTTTCACTGCCGATCTCGTATCAAAACTACAACCGGCTTAATAAGATGGTTTCGGGAGAGTACAGTTCCGATAAGACCAATCTCCTTTCCCGCAGCGAAATCCGGAAACTTCTGCAAGAAGAAGGCTGGTTGGATGAAAATCTTAATCACTGGAGCTAACGGAATGCTCGGCCATAGAATGGCCGTGGAACTGGCCGAGCAATTTGAGACAACCGTGACGCAATACGGTGAGCCTGTATCCATCCCTGGCTGTCATGACCTTTTTGTCGACCTTACCCAACCCATCCATTCGCGGTATCCGACGGAGATCGTGATTCATACTGCGGCGCTTACCGATGTGGATTATTGCCAGAAACATCTCGACGACGCCTGGGCTGTCAATGTCAAGGGTACCGAAAATTTAGTGAAGGCATTCCCCGACGCAAAATTCGTTTACATCTCGACCGATTTTATATATGACGGAATGACCGGAAATTATTCCGAAACGGATCTTCCCCACCCGATCAATGTTTATGCCGAGACCAAGTATGCCGCCGAAAAATTATTGCCTGCCGGCAGCTTAATCATCCGCACCTGTATCTTTGGACTTAACTTGCTGAACCTCAAGGAAAGCTTGCCGGAGCAGATCGTTAAAAAGCTCCAAGCCGGACAGCCGCTCTCTTTATTCAACGATCTCTTCTCCACCCCCATCTATACCGGTTGCCTGGTGAAATTGATTCAACAAGCGATCGAGCGCAAGTTGACCGGTGTCTGGAATTTGGCCGGTTCGGAAAGGGTCTCCAAATATGAAATGGGTTTAAAGGTGACCGAAGTGTTTGGTTTAAATCCCAATTTAATCCATTCCACATCCGCCAGTGACTTTCAGTTTGCGGCGCCACGCCCGCGTGATGTCAGTTTAAATACAGCCAAGATTACCGCAACCTTAGGTTATCCCCCGCCCAACCTAGCGGAGAGTTTACACTGTTTTGAAGAGGAGCGCAAAAATGGCTATCACAAGTCGCTTTTTAGAGGAAAAAACGGATCCCCGGGGACGGCTGGTGGAGATCTTTCCGGGGCGGCAATTGGGACGTGAGGACTGGGGACTGGTTTATCTTTTTACGATGAATCCGGGAGCGATACGCGGCAACCATTATCATCAGAATAAAAATGAATGGTTTTTCTTGGCCCAGGGGACGGTGGAATTGTTACTGCGTGATATAACCGCTCAGAAAGACATCGTAAAAACACTCACTGCAACCAAGCCGGAAGTCGTCGCCATACCCGCCGGTACCGCTCATGCGCTTAAAAACAGCCATTCAGACCCGGCGTTGATCATTGCTTACATTGATCGAGAGTTTGATCCAAACCAGCCGGATACTTATCCAATGAATCTCATTTAGGGAGGAAGCAGTGTTTAAAAAGCCGATTATTGCCTGCAGTATGCGAATCAAGAATGTGTCCATGTGGATTGGCGATTCGTTGTCGGAGACTTCCAAAATTGCCGATCATATCGTAATCCTCGATGATGGCTCCACCGATGACACTCCCAATATTTGCCGCAAGTTTCCCAAGGTTCGCTATTATCGCCAGATCCGTCCCGTCTCCGATCAAGTCCGGGATAAAAACAAGCTGCTCAAATATACCTTGGCGTTAAAACCCGATTGGATTCTGGCACTGGACGGCGACGAAGTTCTCGAAAAGAAGGCCGCCTCAAAAATCCTGGAAGAGATTTCGGCCATTGATCCCCAGAATCCGCAATATACCATCTTTCGTTTACGCCTGCTATACTTTTGGAATGATCTCACCCATTACCGGAACGAGAATTCGAAATGGGGACAGTTTTGGAAAGATGCGCTCTGGACCACCTGGGGCCAGAATCTGAACACCCTACAATTTTTGCCGTCAGGATTCGCCGAAAATCACCATTGCGGACGCATTCCCAAAGGCATCACAGGCAACCGTAAAGATATTGATGTTTGGGCCAAACATTACGGCTACGTTTATTTTTGGCAAAGAAGGCAAAAAGCCGATTTTTACCTGCGAACCGAGAAAAAACCGAGTTATTTGAATCTGATAAACGGCAATGCCGAAAAAGGAATGATCCTGGAAGAGTGGCGTGAAAGAGTTTAAGACCATCATAACGATGGTCTTATTATTTACTCAAAGAATAGCAATCAATGAAAATCCCTCATCGATTATTTGATCTCCAAATCCAGCGGCAAACACGACGACTCGTAAACCACCTGCATCCAACGGATCGTATTGGGAAGACCCTCCTCCAAAGGAATTTGAGGCGAATGTCTCAATTCATTAACGGCCTTGGTAATGTCGGGACGCTTATTTACCGTATTATGCGCATCCTCAGGCAATAATCGAATAAGATCAGTGCTTGCTCCGGTGTAGCGGAGGACTAAATCGGCCAGTTCTTCCACGCTCCGGTATTCATTGCCGCCGATGTTATAGACGCGTCCCGGGATGAAACGATCGACGATATTCGCGAGCGTCGGAATTAAGTCATCAATGTACATAAATACCCGGTGATAGTTTTTATAAACCTGGAATGACTGATGATGTAAGGCGCGATAACAGAAAAGACAAACCACGCTTCGGTAGGGATGATAAAATTCCCCGGGACCATAGGCATTAAATAATCTTACCCGGACGGTCTCGGTATGAAATTTTTTCTGAAAATTGAGAATTTGAAGTTCATTGACCCATTTCGAGATGGCGTAATCGTTATGTTGAAACAAAGGCGAAGATTCTGACAGTTCCTCGTTGAGATACAGATTGCCGGCTTCACCATAAATCTCAGAAGAACTGGTAAAAATCAATCGAAAACCGCGTTTTTTCTGATATTCGAGAATATTACGGGTTCCGATCACATTGGTCCGCCAAACCTGTTCGTAATACTCCTCTCCATTAAGCCTGCCAAATTCCGCGGCCAAATGATAAACATAATCGAAATCATGCTGGAAAATATTATCCAATTGTCGGTATTCACTGATATCGGCCCGAAGGTAATTATCTTCCTGACAATGCTGCAGATCGACCTGCCATACTTCATGGCCGCGACTTTTTAACTCTTTGACCAAAGGCCTTCCAATCGTCCCCAGACTTCCAGTAACTAAAATCTTAGCCATTCGCACATTCTCCCCCTTGAAATACGAGATTGCTTTAAAAGATAGCTATTTCCGAACTGGGCAGCCAATTAAACCCGGATAAAGCCTAATCGTAGATAGCCTATAAAAGAGTTTGAATTGACTTTATTGTTTTGCTTCCCTTTTGATTGCCCTGAATCCAAGGATAGATTACGCTTCTAAAATATGTTATTCATTTTAAATTTAAATCAGTAAAAAAAGAGGTTAACCAGAGATTAACCTCTTTCCTGATGGTTGATACGGTATTTATACGAGTTGTACCGCGGTTACGACTTCGACCAGTACTCGGTTGGGGTTATCACTTCCTACGACGACTAAAGGTATCGCTTGTTTGGTGACATTCCCTATCCCGGTACCACTGACATCCGTAACAACGTTGAGTTCTCCGGTAATCGTGCCATCCCCCGTGATCTGGCTGTTAGCGATCACCGGCAACTTAGTCTGAACAATCCCCGGCCCACTAACATCGGTAATCACGGTAAACTGTTCCGGAGTCGGAGTATATTGGACAATTGCTTCCAGTACGATCAGCTGATTGGCCGCGGAACCGTCATCGGTTAGCCTAAATGTGATGTCTTCGATGTTTACTGTAGCGTGGATGGCTTGCTCTTCGACGATTCCCAAAAAACTAACCAAGACAGAGAACGGAATCTGGTCGGAGATACTTCTGACGACATTATTGGAGTTCACAAACACCACGGTTCTATCGACGAGCCCTTCAACTAAGACTCCGTCGGGAATTGGCCTTGCCGCTAAATCAATAATGTTGGCGATGATCTCCTTGATCTCAATGGCCGTTTCGGGCAATTGGACCAAGTTGTTTAATATAATCTGCTGTGAATTAGTTACGCTCGGATCCTGAACAATGATGGTCTCATTACTAATGCCAATCGGATTGACGGGCGGAACCGGCGGCGTAATGGGAGTCACTGGCGTAACCGGAGTAACAGGTGTTACCGGTGGAATCGGTTTGGCCGGAGCAAGTGGCGAAAAACTTGTCGGTGTGATTGCTTCATGGGTCACTACCAATACTTGCGTCGTATTCTCACCGACGACTTGCTCCAGCTTGAAGAGCGGACCGGTACCGATCGCCAGATTCAGTTGTATTTCCCTGGTTAACACGGCATTTATGGCAATAATTATTTTTTGGCGCAAGTCCGTCGGGTTGAGCAATTCGAAGAAGACTGCCTCGATCTTGGTGGCCAAATGGACCAAATCACCGGCCGAAGCGCCCAGGATATCCAAGAAGACGGAGAACGGAACATTTTCCGCCTGATGGTACTCGACGTTATCGGTTCCAATAAAGAAGATCTGTTTATGAATGAGCCCTTGCACAATGACTTTGTCTTTGATGACATGGGTCTCCAGTTCCTTGAGCTGTGATACGATCTCCCGAACTTTCACTGCCGGAGTAAACAAGGTTATAGTGGTATCGCTCAGATCTTGAACGTTATTTTCTCCGATAAACCCTTCGACTTTGAAGAGTGGCCCGCTTCCCAGCGCTACGGGAATGGTTATATCCTCGGTTATTTTTACGAAGAATTCTAGAACGGCTTTCTGTCTTAGGATTGTCGGTGTGATGAGTTCAAAGAAGATTCCTTCAATGACCGGATGAACTTGCACATCCATACCCGGCGCCGCTCCGGGGGCATCCACGAATAAGCTGAATGGCAGGTCTTCCCCTTGATGACGGCCGAGATTGGCGGAATCCACAAAGAAAATTTGTTTGTGGAGAATTCCTTGGATGATTACTTTGTCTTTAATGATCTCGGTTTCCAGGTTACAGATTTTGCCCACAATTTCATCCACTTTAATCGCGGGGACGCTCAGGGTTATGTCCGCTTCCACCAGGGTTTGCTCAGTATTTTCGCCAACCACTTGTTGAACGAAGAGTAACGGTCCATCTCCGGCTTGCAAATTAACTTGGACGGTTTCGGTGACTTTGACAAAAACCTGAATGACGACTTTTTTGGTTACCGCCAGACCATCGGGAGCCAGTTCCGTAATGATATCCTCGATCGTCGTTGATACCTGGGCATTCATGCCTGCTTCGGCGCCTGGGACATCTACAAAGGCACTAAAATGATCATCGCTGGCCAGATGGTGAACGATTCCGTCCGTTGCCACATAATATAACTGTTCGTGAGCAATTCCTTGCACAATGACTTTATTGGCAATAACTTCGGATCTTACATCGCATATTTTGCCAACAACATTTCTGATTTTTATTGCGCTTAACGGTAAATTTATCGTTTGGTCAATTTGAACTTGTTGAGCAGCCTGCACGGGCTGAACCGGTAGCGGATCGGAAATGGCGCTTTCGGGATTAGTACTAACCGAATCACCCGCTAAAGGTTGAACCGTGATCGTGCTGCCTTGCACTTGCACATTTTTTACCGCAGGTTCATCAACCGCGTCAAACGGATTGGATTGAGCGATATCGGCTGTCGTTTCCTCGGTTGAACTTACCGGGATCGCTTCGAGCTCTTCAGGACGTGGACGTGCCGTTTTTTCGTTCGAAAGGGATTTTATTACGACCTTGCTGACCTCAACCGGACCCATCGGTTGAGCATCCGAATTTGTATCTATATTTTTCTCTACGGGAGAGGATATTGACTCTGCAACCGCCGCTGGAGTCTTTTTCTTTTTTGAAGTCGATTTCTTCTTTTTGGTAACCGCAACCGGTTTTGCTGGTTGCGATGGACTCAGTTCATCGTCAATTTTCGGATTATTCGTTGCTTTCGGCGTTTTTTTTCGGGATTTTGACTTTTGGGGCTTCTTTTCTACGCTGACATCATTTTTAAGGTCATCCGCTTCCACTGTACTTGATTACCTCCTTTCGTAACTTCGGCTGATTAGGCCGAATGGTTGAAAGGTTTCTAAATCTAATACCAGTATATGCAAATGTCCAAGTGTGTGCCATTAACGAGAAAAAGAAAACCGAGGCAATATGCCGCGGTCTTAAAGCTAATGAACTAAAATTTCAGTAATCATTTCTCCAAATGGCCCACCCTTAACGATTCCCACTCCGATCTTGGTGAAAGTCGGGCTTAACAAATTGCCGCGATGGTCGGAACTGGTCATCATTCGTAGATGGGCTTTTCGATAATCGGGCGCGCCGGTTAAATTCTCGGCGACAGAGCGATACGGATAATGGATACGTTTTAATTGGTCATAAATTGTACCCAACCGTTCAGAAATATGGCCGAAATAGTTTTCACTGACCATATCCCGGCTTTTCGCCTGAGCCAACTTCACCAAGGATGGGTCGATCTCCAGTTCCGGCAAACCAGTGTGCGATCTTTCCTGATTTATCAGAAGAACCAGTTCTTGCTCCTCACGGGTTAAAACTGCCCCTTCGTTAAAACTGGATACCCTCTTGGCGGATGAAGCCACTAAGCTCGAAACCGGTGGAGAAGTTGCGTGCCAAGGTCGAGTGCTCTGATTGTTGCTAGGTTGCATGGCTGCGGTTTGTGCTTGAGCAACTGCTGAATTCATGAGTACGAAGGTTACAGCGATTAGTACTGGATAGATGAGCGTGGTCGTTTTCGGAAATTTTGCTACGATGAATTGCGACATTGCCGGCTCCTTTAAGTGTTTTGATGAATTGCTGCGTTGATAGGTGGAATGTTTGCTAAATGGTTTCTCCAAAATGCCAGCTTAACTATTTCGGTTGATAAAAGTATTTCACCCAAATCGGCCAAAAACCTTTATGTAAAATAGGGAAAACGCGGTATCACATTCCAAAAGAAATATGGGCCATTTGATAGCCCATATTTTAAATCGTTATTGCTCTTCCTTAGGTTTCACCTCAATTAGCCCTTCCCTGATTGCGTAGAGAGCGATTTGAGTCCGGTTGGCTAAACCCAATTTCTTGCGGATACTGGTAATATAATTCTTTGCTGTTTTTTCACTTATAAAAAGCAGCTTACCAATCTGCCGATTATCTAAACCTTGGGCTACCAAGGGCAAAATTTCCTTTTCCCGTGGACTCAACCTCTCGACTGGATCAGGACGGCAGTTACCATTCGTTAACGGTGACATGCCACTCCTCCTCCAACCAGCACCTCGCCGGGATCCAAAACAAAATATATAAAATAAGAAAAATATGAATCGCGAGAAAATAATGGCGAATCTGCAATTATCCCGTCGAAGTGGGTATACTTTCTGCTACATGATATGTCGCTGGTTATTAACCTGTGAAATAACCTATAGACTAAGTATTTTACTGCAATAGTTGTTGAAGTCTCTTCGTCGCATCTTTGTTAATTTTGTGATCAATGCCTATACAAACGTGTTTGGTGAATCCGGTGGCTAAAATCCGGCCGGCGGCAGTGTCACGAACAATATAATCAAAACGGAAAGAGGCTCCTTTTTCACGGCGTAATGTGGTTTCCACCTTCACTAAATCATCATAATGGGCGGGGTGGATATATTGAGCGCCCGCTTCAATTACAGGAAGCAACCAGCCTTGTGCTTCACATTCTCGATACGTCAAACCTTTCTCACGCATCCATTCGGTCCTACCCACTTCAAACCAGATTAAATAGACAGAATGGTGCACAAAACCCATATTATCCGTCTCTTGGTACCGCACTCGAAAACTAATTTCGCAAGTCAAGTCAGTCATGGTCTTGGTCTTCTCCAATTACAGTATTCACTTCGGCTTCAAACTGTTCTAAGCAGGCGAGGATCTTCTTTAATCCTTTGGCCCTTTGTGGCGGAAGCTCCGCAAAATCAATCTTCTGAAATCGTAAAATTAAATATTGAATCTTTTCCAATAGTTCGCGGCTATCGTTAACCAGGCGATCGGCAACCGATTGTTCCCGTTTCCGGAGATCATTTTCGACTACGGCCGATTTGATGAATTCACTTAAATTGGTTTCCGGCGACAAGCTGCCGACAATCTTCAAAAATGCCTGATCCAATTCGGTTCTGGCGCCAGCCCGAAAGCGAAATTCACGAGGTTTGATACGCGGTTTCCACATCGTAAACTCCTTATAGGACAGGTTTAGTGATTTCACGGCATATCTTAGCGGAAGAGCCGTGAGTGATCATTCTCTTGAGTTCATTATAGAATGAGAACGAAATTTCGTAAATATAATATATTGGGAGAATTTTGGGGATAATCCGCGGCAGTTACGGTGTTTCAGAAATTCCCTCGCTTGTTAAAAAATTTTTTTGAGTATATAATTGGAACGAATTCCAGTATCAAACGCCAGGCCATTCTGGCCATTTTACCGTTTTGATGGAATGGCAATGCTGGATAACGGGGGCATGAAGCGGCATGTTGACAGGGTTTGTGGAACGGCAGCCGTCACAACGGGAGCAATTTCAGGCGGATTTGACCGTTCGCTTTGAAAAAGATCAGCAAAAAATCGCTATGGCAAAAGCGATCTATATCAATGCCCAAGGTTTTCAATTCCGTTTGCCCTGGGGAATCGAATTGGTGCCCGAGGGTGGCAGACTGGAGATCGGCTTCAATTTGCCGCTCAGTGGAACCGTCCGGATCGCCGGCGAGCTTCGTCTGTTGCGATACGGCATCGACACCGATTTGAGCCGGGTAATTTACTATGAAATCCGGTTTATCGACCTCTCCCCCGAAAAATGGCACGAGATTTTGGATTATTGTCAAGGCCGCAGCGGTCTGGAAACGAATCGGGCGTTCCATGCCTTTCAGCAAGAACGCAAGGATTTTCGGGTGGCGGTGCAAATTCCGGCGCTTTTCTCCCGGGAAGATCATCCGCCGCTGACCGGAATGATCGAAGATCTGAGCTACGGCGGCATTCGAGCGGTCATCCCGGAACCCATTTCCAAAGATGAAGTCCTTCGGGTGTCCATCAACCATTCCGATTTAACGGTTGAATTAACGGGTAGCTGCGTTTGGTGCAAACCCGCCGCAAATTCCGGTGAATCGCTGATCGGGGTTTGCTTTCAAAGTTTAGACCGCGATAATTTTAGTAAACTACGCAGTTTGATCTTCTCAACCGCGCCGCTAGATAAGCAGCGAGTAAGCGATTAAAATATTTTTGAACGCTCAAGGAGATCGATTAAGGGATAAGCGATCTCTTTCATTAAGAAAAAAAGCTCATTTTATTAATAAATAAGATCTTTTTGTGAATAAGCGAGCTCTTTCAGTCGCTCAGCAAGCTCTTTTTGTGGATAAAAGAGCTTATTTTGTTAATAAATGAGATCTTTTTGTGAATAAGTAAGCTCTTTCAGTCGTTCAACGAGCTCTTTTTGTGGACAAATGAGCTTGTTTTGTTAATAAATGAGATCTTTTTGTGAATAAGTAAGCTCTTTCAGTCGTTCAGCAAGCTCTTTTTGTGGATAAATGAGCTTGTTTTGTTAATTTATAGATTATGGATGAATAAATCCGATTGATTTACAATAACTCGGGTTTAGATTACAAAATACTGGATTAATTTATTTTCTTTGAAATATGTTATAATACAGACCAATGGGAGGGTTTGCATGAAAACAATCTTGACGATGTTCGCCACCGTTGGTCTCCTGGTAGCGTCAACTACGGTATCATTGGCCGCTCCGACTGAAAAATGGGCGTTCTCCGCCGAACAGCGGAACATTGCCGGCTCATTCGTCTATAGCCTGCATTATTTGGACTCCCCGCAGTTATTATCCAAAGTCAGTCTGCCCCAGAATCAAGCGCTGACTCTGTTCGGATTAACCTATCATCTACCGCGGAATCGTTTTATCCGGGGTCAATTCGGTCAAACCGGTCTGGGCAACCAGGGTCGGGGCGATGACAGCGATTGGACGAAGCCGGGCCAGGACGTTTTGACCGATTACGGCGAGATGAACGCTTATGGCCGGCAAAAGCAGCTAGCCTTGGACTTCGGCAAAGTTTTGGCTGAAAGCCGCCGTTCTTCCACCCGGGTCCTCTTCGGCTGGGGCCAGCAAAAGACCGCCAATGAACTCCGCGATGTCGTTTATCACCTTTCGGAGGGCAAGGATATCGGCGCCGTCAGCCAACCCGACGATGGCAGCTATCTGAATGGCAAATTCAGCGGTTTTCATGTCGGCCTCGAAAACACTTTCCGGATGAATTCCCGCTTCGCCATGCAGACCGGACTCTCCGTCGCCTATCTCGACGCCAAGACGTACGGTCACTGGTCCAATCATACTCCCGCCTGGGACTGGGTCGACGCCGGGAATACGTTCGGTTATAACCTGAATGCGGCGCTTCAATATAACATTCGGAAAAATTTATCCGCCGAACTGGGTTATTTCAATCAGTTCGCTAAGGCCACCGGTTGCGATGAGGTCCTCAACGGCAGCTTTCTGCCGGGGATGGTCGATTTGAAGTATGCCCAACACGGAATGCGCTTTGGCTTGCAATACAGCTTTTAGCCGATCACCCTATCAAACCGAGTTGTCTCATTCCAAAAAGACGGTCCCATGAAAAACCGCCCGTCCAGTCTTTCCGCAGAGGCAAGCAATCGCTCAGCGGGAAGCGGACGGTGCGGTTTTTTCAAACCATTTATCCGGCGATGGTTTTTTGCCGATCAAATAGGGAAGTTTTTTATTAAAATAAATACCCAGCATCAAGGCGATGATGGTCACCAGTATGCTGGAAAGGAAACCGTAGAGCCGGCTGTCCGTGTTTACATAGGCATCCAGACAGCTGTTGAGGACCTGCAGGAGCGGTTTGTGCGTCGCCAAAATAACCAGCGTATTAACGCCCAAATGATTAAAAAGGCGGATATATTGGAGTTTATATCCGATCATCAAAAACACGGTGATCCCCGCCAAGGCCGAACTGTAAAACAGGAAGTAATTGCCAAGCAGATTACCGGCCATGTTGACCCGCTGTATCGCGGCCAAATGGGTATTCCAATAGGCGGTGCCAATATGGATCAGTTCGCAACCGAAGATGGCCCAGCATAATTTGGGGCATTTCAAGTCATTGAGCTGCTGCAACAAGTTGCATTGTTTTACCGAATACCCCAGCCAATAAAAGACCAGCCCCGAGAGGGCGATATCCGACTGGAAGAGCAGATCGATTCTGGCGAGGCTCAAGCGGTAACCGATCAGGGACAGTCCCAAAACGACGCCGCATTTCCAGAGGGGATGCTGCAAATAGCGGTCCAAAATCAGGAAAATGAGGCTGACCACAAAGATGCAGGTCAAAAACCAGATCGGATTGTTGCCCCCATTATCGGCGCTCCCGGTAAGGAGCGACTGGAGTTTCGGCAGATGGCTGGCAATATTCTCAAAGCGCCGGTCGACAAGGTATTGCGCCAGATAAAACAACCAGGACAGCCCCGAAAAAATAAAATACGGAATGTAGAGTGAGCGAATTTTGGCGCCGAGGAACGCCGGCAGTGGCCGGTCTTTATGCACATACCCCGATAGAAAGAAGAATAACGGCATATGAAAAGAATAGATGTAGATGGAGCGAGGCGTCATGGTGTGACCCCAGACGACCAGGAAGATGCCGAAGCCTTTTAACAGATCGACGAAATCATAATGAAGATTTTGGGAATTTAACGGTTTCATGGTTGCTCAGTCAGACAAAGATCGATCGAATCGGAGCGCCGATTTCAGCGGCGCCGAAACCTTTCACTTTAATTTCTTATTGTTGGCGCATTGCAAAACGCAAAGCGAATCTTTTAACTTATAATAAACCCACTGCTAGCAGCTGTCAAACCGTCAGCGCAAAGTGTAACCAATCGTTAAGAAGCGCCTCAAAAACGCAGGAATTTATAAAATTTGGTAGAATATGATGCTTGTGGCAACTTTGCAAACAATCTGCGGTTACAGCGTTGCCGATCGCCTTGATTATCGGTTTCATTGGGGAGATGAAATACCATGATTCATAATAGAAAATTGGCTGCTTATTTGCTCCCTGCTTTTTGGGCGTTCATCGTTTTCCTGGCAATCTCCGTCCCGGCCGCGGCGGTCCCCCCGGCCCGCTTACGCATCCACTTCCTCGATGTCGGGCAAGGCGAATGCATTCTGGTTCAGACTCCCGGCGGCCGCAACCTGCTGATCGATGCCGGATCGGAACGTTCCGGCCAGGCGATAAAGAATTATTTGGCCAAACAGCAAGTTAACCGGCTGGATGTGGTCGTGGGAACCTATCCTCAAACGGACCATATCGGTTCCCTGGATGCCATCATCCGGACCTATGCCATCGGCCAAGTCTACCTTCCCAAAGTCCGCACCGCGAGCCAAAAGTTTGCGGCGGTCCAAGCCGCCATCCGCGCCAAAGGTTTGAAGATCGACCGGCCTGCCGCCGGGTCGCTGATCCCGCTGGATCCGGCGCTGCAAGTCACGATCCTGGCGCCAAATAGCCCAAGATACCGGCATTTTAACGAATACAGCATCGTCCTCAAAATCGGTTACGGCAAAACCGCTTTTCTGTTGACCGGCGACGCCGGGCGCGAATCGGAACGGGAAATGCTGGCCCATGGTTACGATTTGCGGGCGGACCTGCTGAAGGTCGGCCATCATGGCAGCGATAGCTCTTCGATGGGTAAATTCTTGGCGGCCGTCTTGCCGAAATACGCAGTGATTTCGGTGGGAAAATGGAATTCTTTTAATTTTCCCGGAAAAAATACTTTAAAGCGGTTGAAACTGTTCGGGGCGAGCGTCTATCGGACCGATTACAATGGCACTATCGTGGCCGTCAGTGACGGAAAAACAATTCAATTGCAGACCAGCCGGTAAAATGTAATCTACTCGCAAAAGAAACGATCTGCGCTCGTTATATCAAAAACAAAAAACTTAAGTATCAAATACTTAAGTTTTTCCTTTTGTAATCCAAGACACCGTTGCCTCAGTTTTGACACCTATCTCTCGATAGGTGGGTGATCGCACAATTACTTCTTTCCACTCCGCGCTAGCAGAGCCCGAAATCCATAATTAAATATAAATCTCCCGTTTGCATCATGTAGGTTCAAAATTGAAGCTGACGCATACCTCAGATCGAAATCCATTTGACTCTTGTTATATTACATAATTTTTAGTCAAATATCAACCAGCAAATTATGCTATCATTGCCTTATTTTACCTCAAAAACTCAAAATAAAATCCTCCCTCCCGGCCATTCCGCATTGAATGAAAATCTGCCGCCGATTTCCAACGCCGGGACGGAAGGCGCCGCACCCGGGAAACAAACGTGTTTCGTTGTATAATCCGGCTTTTACCGCGCGAAACTATCCAAGGAGTTAAAACCGGAAACCTATATTTTTTTATCATAATGAATCAAAAGTCAGTACGAAGTCCCATTGTGATTTTATCATTTTTTCGCGTTTCGGTCGTCACTCCGGGCCCGCGCCGGAGTTCCACCGCCCGGCTTGAAAAAAAGGATAATATACTCCCATCGCGAATAATTGGTAAAGCAAATACTGACGACTGTTTCCATCACCAAAAGGAGGATGCCTCATGAATGTCGTTCATCGTTGCCCCCAGATCCAGAGCGAAACCGAACTGAATCAGCTCCTGGCCGCCCATGACCGGGTAGCGGTGCTGATCGGCGCAACCTGGTGCCCGTTCTGCCGCGAATTTTTCCCCATCTTTGACCAGCATTCCGAGCTGAATGCGAACGTTTTCACCTGTGTTTTGTTGGACGACCAAGAAATTTTGGCGGACAAATACGCGGTGCCGGTAGTGCCGACGGTGTTATACTTCGAAAAAGGCAAAATCGTCAAACGGCTCGACGGCGTGCTCGGAGTGGGGCTCCATCAAAAACAACTGCAGAGCTTCATGAAAAGTCTGGGTTGATTGTTTTTTGCAGCAAAAAGACTCATTTGCTAATTGAACGAAGTTATTTAGTCACTCAATCACTTGATTCAGTTACCAAACGTACATGTTCAGTTACTCAATCTGTTCATTCTGTAACTAAATATGCATATTTGGTAACTGAATGAGCTCGTTGAGTGACTAAACGTTCCCATTCTGTGACCGAAGATGCTTGTTCAGTTACTGAATATGCATATTCACTAACTAAACAGCAATATTTTGTTTATAAATCAAGTACACGGACAGCTAACGAAAAAACGCCCGATAACGGGCGTTTTAAGTTGAAAAGAGCTGCTTCCCCTACTGACCCGCGGGCACTTCCCCGGCCGTGGCTACTGCCTTAATCGTAATTCCGCCCCGGGGTTTTTGGCTCACCGTCACCCGGCACCAATGGGGCTTGCAGGCGTCGTATACATCCTGGGCGATCTGCCCGGCCAGCGCTTCGCAGAAGGCGCCGTCCTGACGGAAACTCCACAGGTAAAGCTTGAGACTCTTGCTTTCGATGCAATACTGATCCGGCTCAAACTCGATCGTCACCGTTTCCCAATCTGGTTGGCCGGTAATCGGGCAGAGGCTGGTCACCTCATCGCTCTCCAGGACCACTCGCCGGACTCCGGGCGGCGCGGGAAAAGTCTCCAGGCGGCGGGACGGTTCGCGAACCGTCTTGCCCAGCGCTTCAAATTCCAAATCGGGATTATTCACGACGTACCTCCAGTGAAAAAGGATTATAATGAACGTTGGCGTCGAAAGTATCGATCCCTTCGCGGCGTTTTACCCAACCGACCACCCAGTAAGTCAGCGGAGTGGCCACAGCCTCATAGAGGACCTTCCAGACGTATTGGGCCAGCATCATGGTTCCCAACACCGGCAAGGGCATTGAGCCGCCAAACGCGATGGCAATGAAAAACAGGGTATCGAGCCCCTCCCCGACGATGGTCGAGCCGAGGGTCCGCATCCAAAGCCAGCGTCCCCCGGTCAGCAGTTTCACTTTGGACAGGACGAACGCGTTGGCGAACTCGCCGCTCCAATAGGCGACCAGCGACGCCAACACCAGGCGCGGCGTGAAACTCAGCACCGTACGATAAGCGGCCTGATCTTTCCAGAAGCCGGGATACGGCAAAGCCACGGTCACCACGAACACCACCACCATCAGCAGGTTCGCGATAAAACCGCACCAGATGGCCAGGCGGGCCCGTTCATAGCCGTAAACTTCGGTCAGGATATCGCCAAAGATATAGGTAATGGGGAACAGGATTACGGCGGCCGGTAAGGGGATGCCCCAAACGGCGATGAGTTTACCGGCGATAATGTTGGATAGGATCAGGCAGGTAACAAAGATGCTGGTCAGCATCAGAAACAGGGGCGAAATCGGCGGAAATTTAGCACTTTTGATGGTCATCGTATCATCCTCCAGTTTTGTTAAGGCGGGTTCTCTGCAGCAACCGCCAGTTTGGAACGGGATTTCTTCGCCAGGCATCACTCCCTTGGGTCGCGGGTCCCTATCGATATAATTATTCCAGGAATAAACTGAAAAACCTTCCTTTAAATTCGTGTCCCGGAAATTCAGCCACGAAGCAAATTAATTCAAAGTATAATAAGCCATTCCGATCGTTCCCGGACCGACATGCAAGCCGATCACCGGGCCGATCGGGCAGATGGGCACCACAACCTGCAGGGCTTCCTTCAGGATTTCGGCGATATGCAATGCCTCGATTTCGTTGTTGATGTGATGGACCACGACATCGCCCAGTCCTTTGGCGCGCACGTCGTCCAGCAGGATCTTGATCATGGTTTCCATGGCCCGGCCCTTGGTGCGGACCTTCTCGAGGACGGCCGCCTTTCCCTCGATCACGGTGAGGATCGGCTTAATCTGCAGCAACGAGCCGAGCAAGGCGCTGGCGCCGCCGATGCGGCCGCCTTTGTGCAGATATTCCAGGACTGCGGGCGTGAAGATGAGCCGGCTCCGTTCCATTACCCGTTGGACGCGCTCGATCACCGCCGCGAAGCTCTCTCCCGCCTTGGCCGCTTTGGCCGCGGCCAGTACCGCCAACCCCATCTCCATGGCAGCCGAACGGGAATCGATCATCGCGATCTGCGCTTCCGGATATTTTTCCAACAGTTGATCCCGGACTAACAATGCCGAATTATAAGTCCCGCTCAATTCGGCCGATAGAAAAATCCCCACCACCGGCCGTCCCGCTTGAATCGGCGTGACAAAAGCCTCATAGAGTTCTGGTAACGACGGTTGCGATGAGGTCGGGATCCGGGAGCTCTCCGCCATCTTGCGATAGAAAGTATCGTTGTCCAACTCTTCTTCCCGAAAAGATTCCGTCTCAAAAGTCACACTCAGGGAAACGACCTTGATTCCATATTCATTGCATAACGTTGGCGACAGATAGGACGTACTATCGGTGATAATTTGAACAGTCATTCATTTCTCTCCTTAATGGCAGCGCATGTTAATTAATTAAAGTACAAAATTAAAAAATTACAATTATTTCCTTTTTGCATAAAGTTAAGATAAAAACGCCTTTATTGACCCTTAAAAAGCAAACGCATTTTTAATTATAACTGATTTTAATTAAAAAGGAAGCATTATTTTGCCGAGTTATAATTTTTGATAATTTTTCCAGAGGATTATGGAAGTTGAGGCCCGGGAACGCAAAAAGGTATTGATAAAATAAAAAAACCGCCGTTGCGTAAACGGCGGCATCAATCCTGAATTGCAAGGCACTATTTGACAGTGACCTTAAAACTCTTTCTTTCTCGCAATCCCAGCACCGGATCAGTCACCGAAACGATGACCGTATAGACTCCGGGCCGCTCAAACACATGTTGCAGATCCGTGGCGGTCGCCTGCGAACCGTCGCCGAAATCCCACCGATACTTCAAGGAAATGCCGGAAGTGCCCTCCTCTTCGCCCCAGGCCCGGCATTGGACGGTCAACGGCGCCTTCCCGGTAAGCGGTTGCAAGGAGGCGGTCAAGCGCAGCTTCGGTAATCTAGTCACCACTTGCAGCGTGGTTTCGGCCTTATTATTAGGGTGCAACCTGTCCTTGACCTCCAACTTTACCGTAAAAGTACCTTCTCCTTTAAAGATATGGCTGGGGTTCTGCTCGTAACTGCTCTCTCCGTCGCCAAAATCCCAATGATAAAGCGGCTCGCACGGCGAACCCATGATACTGGTCTGGGCGGAGAAATTAACCGTCAGGGGAACCAAGCCATTGCCGGTGCTGAGCGAAGCCACCGGTTTCAACTGCGGCGGCGTAGCGTTAATCTTCAGGGTCGTTGTCGCTAGATTGCCGGGATGCTTGCGGTCCGCCACCACCAGCCGGACCTCATATTCGCCCGGTTCTTTGAAAACATGGACCGGCTTCAGTTGATCCGAATACTCCCCGTCGCCGAAATCCCATCGCACCACGGGCTCACAGGGTGAACCGTTCACTTCCAGGCCCGCATCCAACGCGACCGTCAGCGGAATAACGCCGGAATCGATCGCGGCCTTGGCATTCAAGCCAATTTGCGGCGGCAGCGCCTTGATCCAGATCACTTCATCGGGAATCGTCAAATTGGGATGGAGCTTATCTACGGTCTGCAGAACTACCCGGTAATCGCCGGGCTCGCTGAAACGATGCTTGAAATCAGTGCCCTCCACGGTTTCACCGGCAATATTCCAGGTGTATTTGAGATCGGTGGGCCCGCCGCTGATTTGCGGATTAACATTGCCGGTCACTTCCAGCGGAACCGGACCGGTCGATGGCGTCACCACCGGATTGGGCCGCACTGTCAGTGGCGTGACAGCGATCACCCATGAGTTTTGGAACTGATAACGATCCACCGTGGCAGTCAATTGCAATAAGTATTTGCCGGGTTGAGTATAGATATTGCTGGCTTCGGGCCCCTCGGAGACGGTCCCGTTGCCAAAATCCCAACGGTAATTGACTTTTTGGCCGTAATTCACCAGCGCGTTAACTTGGGCGTTGACGCGCAGATCGGCGGTTCCCTGCAACGGATCGATCTTGGGCGTCATCGTTAATATGGGCGGGACTTCCAGCTCAAAATAAAACTTGCGGCTGGAACTTCCTTTGGCTTCGAGAATGACCGGCATTTTGCCCGCTTTGTCAAACTGGACAGTGACCGGGTTTCCGGCGGTCAGCGGCTCACCCGTCCAAAGCCAATTCCAGTCCGTGAAACCGGTGGGACCGGATGCTTCAAACTGGAAGGAATATGGCTGATCCCCTTGCGTGTAACGGACCAGTGCTTCGGTATATTGTAGTTTGGCCCGGACTTCGGCGCCGGTCTTGCTAAAGACGTTAGAATACTCGCCGGCCGACAGCAACACCTTATAGCGCGTTCCTTTCGGCACGATGAGGCTACCGCTCGCGGTGAAAGTGCGCCGTACCAAAGCCTTGCCGGACGGATCCGCCTCCATGATTGCGAAATAGGCCGCATCCTTCTCGGAGACCAAACTCTTTTTGGTAATCGTCAGATCCCAGCTGAACTGGGAATCAAAGTCCAACGGTTCAGCGGGTATCCACAATTCGGTTTTTTGCCCGGCTTCCGTTGCGACTGCTTCGACAGTCTTCGAAATCTGGATAACCTTCGGATCGCCACTGAAAGCCGTTGCGATCTGGGTCGATCCGATGAGCAGGAATACCATCAGCAATAGATAAAGCCGTTTCATAATAACCTCCTCATTATTGAAGTCATGATAATAATTTTCAGTAAGTAAAAAAGGTCAGGCAAAATTGGTTCCCACTGATCACGAACGGTATGATCTTTCAACAAACAACGCTTTTTTCCCTTTCGCAAATTTACTTTATCTTTCCATAATATAAAAATACAAGATAACCTGCGAAAGGCTATCTTGCTTTTCCGTGTCAAAAAATGCGATCCGTTTAAAATTTAAAGCCGGCAGTGGCAAAAAACTCACGTTCGTCGGCATCGATAAACGCCAAGTCCAAAAGAGCCGGACCGAGTTTCAATCCCAGCCCGCCGGTGCTGACCAAATCTTGGCCTTCGATTTTATAACCGCCCAACCGCAAGGCGATCGAATTCCATAACAAGGTTTTTTCCACGCCATAATGGTAGATGTCGCTACCACCGGAGAACGATTCTTGATCCATGGTCAATAAAAGGGAATGAAACGGACGGACAGCCACTCCCAGCACCGTATCTTTGGTGAGATCGGCATGGTATTTCATGCTGTTTTCCGATGCCAGCGTCACGGCGTTGCCGGACCAGACATATTTGGAAGTTGTTTTGCTCCAACGGATGTCGCTGCTGAAATTCCTCAGCATTACTCCGAAACTCAATTGGTCCATCGGTTTAATCAGAAAGCCAAGATCATAGGCCATGCCGTCGCCGGTGGAATGGACCTTGGTATTGAGATTCATGTCGCCCGCGTTATTGGGATCCGAGTGAATGTCCAGCCGTTCGCCCCGATAGCGTTTGATATTTATCCCGGCCGATAATAAGTTCCAGCGACCTGCGAACGATAGACTGGCATAACCGTCGCCGCTAGCGTTCAGATTATAGACGTTATCCGAGCCCAAATCGCTTTGCCCTTGGACATTGCTGAAAACGTTCAGTCCTGCATATTTGGTGGTAAAGCCAAGGAAGCCATTGCCGGTCAAGTTCAGATGATCATATTCGGCTGACGGGGGGAAATCGATGTCCATTACCCGATCGATTTTATCCCAATCCCCCGCTCCGCCGGCGCTGGGAGTAAACGCGCCCATCTGCAATTGGGTCAAACCCGCCGGATTCCAATACGGCGCGGTGCCATCGTCGGCCACTGCCGTAAAGGCGCCGCCCAGGGCCATGGCCCGCGCTCCGTTTCCAATGCTCCCCAAACAAGGCAGTTCGATCAGGCCGAGGGTACCGAGGAGCGTCAACAATATCAAAATCATTTTTCGCATAGAAATCACCCCAAGAAGTTTATCTGGTATAAATTTCGGCTTGGGCAGGATGATTCCTTAGAATTTTTTTAAATTATTAAAAAAATGGCAGCGATAAGCCGCCATTTTTTTCAAAATTGACTCAGCATTAAAAGCCAAGTGATAAAATCTTTATTCGAAAATCGCCTTATAAAGGCTCTAAAACGACTTTATCACTTGCTTTCTCTGAGTTTTGGGTCACCCTGGCTTTCGGGCAGGGGTTTACCACAACGCTTTTAAATTGTTTTATTTCGTCTTGAAGGTTTGACAACAAGTTTCATCATTGCTATCGGCGGGAGTCGCTTGCAGGCTCTTTAAATTGGCGTTCGGCGAAAAGCCGCCATTCTCGTCATTTTGGATGACGATCTGCTGCGCTTCGCACAGATTTCCGGAAGTCCAGTATTTACAGTTGTTGACCGTACAGTTGACATCAGGCATTGGTATTCACACTCCTTGATTTTTTTTTAGAAACGTTTTTAGATTTTCCATTTCCCAAGCGATTATTCGATTTCTAGATAGTAAAAGACCCGGTTTTTACCGGGTCTCGGGTCTTGCGACTAGTACGTTGATTCTGCTCAGCCAACGATGCTTACTCGGGATACTGAGTGATTTTGTTTTTATACTTGGGGATGGTCAACACCTGAATGTTCCGTGGCGGCCAGAAAATGAAGAAAGCTTTACCCACCACATTCCGTAAAGGCACAAACCCGACGTCGGGATCCCGACTATCTTTGCTGCCGTTCCGGTTATCGCCCATCACGAAAAGCGTTCCCTCGGGTACGACTTGAAAATCATAGTTGGAAAAAGTCTTTTCTTTGATGTAGTTCTCGTTGAGTTCGGCTCCGTCCACATAGAGTTTCGAGTTTTGAACATATACCGTCTGACCGGGACCGGCGATCACCCGTTTGATAAACTTCTTGGTGGGATCCTTCGGGTATTTTAAAACAATGATATCCCCTGTCACAGGAATACGGGTCCGAAAAATAAACTTGTTGACCAACAGCCGTTCCCCGTCGTGTAAGGTGGGCTCCATTGAAGTCCCCTTCACTAAGAAGGACTGCATCACGAAGATGATAATAAAGAGGATCGTAAGAACCGCAATGGCAAAAGCCTCAATATTTTCTCGGTATTCCGATTTCTGGATCCCGATCATGGAACGGCCTCCCTTGGCAAAGGTTTATTCTTCGCGACGTTCTTCGATACGAGCGGACTTACCGGAACGTTCCCGCAAATAATACAGTTTGGCCCGGCGTACTTTACCTTTCCGCTCTACCTGAATCTTATCCAACATCGGGGAATGAACCGGAAAAGTCCGTTCCACGCCGATGCCCTGCGATACTTTGCGAACCGTAAAGGTTTCTTTCAAACCGCCATGACTTCTGCGGATAACCACACCCTCAAAGATCTGAATCCGTTCTTTGCCGCCTTCAACGACCTTCACATGTACTTTCACCGAGTCTCCAGGCGAAAAGGACGGAACATCGGCACGCAACTGCTCTCTTTCGATAGCCTCGATAATATTCATCGTTAAAACCTCCTTTCCAAGCTTCTATCCTTGATTCTTTAAATGTTCGCGTAACATTTGTCGCTCTGCTTCAGTCAGACTGGCCCCCTGCAATAACTCGGGCCGCCTTTGCGCGGTCCGGATGAGCGATTGCTGACGGCGCCAAGCCTCGATCTTGGCATGATGTCCGGAAAGCAAGATTTCCGGTACGGTCGCGCCCTCGAACTCGACCGGTCGGGTATACTGCGGGAAATCCAGCAGGTTATCGGTAAAAGAATCCCGTACAGCGGATTCCTCCGAGCCCAAAACACCCGGGACTAAACGAACCAGAGCATCGCAAACCACCATTACCGCCAGCTCGCCACCGGTCAATACATAATCGCCGATGGAAAGTTCCAGGTCGGCCCATTGACGGATACGTTCGTCAAATCCTTCATAGTGGCCGCAGATAAAAATCAAATGTTCCTCCGTAGAGAGCTGTTGAGCGAGGGGTTGATGAAAGACCGAACCCTGCGGAGTCATTAAGATTACTTTCGCCGGCGGTAAACCGGCTTTACTCGACTGCAGGCACCGGTAAATCGGCTCCGGTTTCAGAACCATGCCGCTGCCGCCGCCATAAGGCGAGTCGTCGACCATTCGATGTTTATCGGTCGTAAAATCCCTAAAATTATGGAAACGGAATTCGACCAGCTTTTGTTCCTGGGCTCGTTTTAACATGCTACTGTCAAAAGGGCCGCTAAACATCTCCGGAAACAGCGTCAAAATTTGAATTAACATCAAAGGTCTTCCTCTAGCAAACCCGCGGGCAACTCGACCACCATTTTTCCCTCGGCCAGATCGATGCTTTGGATAACGCTTTTCAAGGCCGGGATGAGTACCGGCTTACCGGGCCGTTGCACATGATAGACATGGTTGGAACCGGTCTCCAAGATCTGATCGATCACTCCGAGCAACTCTCCTGAGGTGGTAAAAACTCGCAATCCTTCAATCTCATCGAAATAGTAACGCCCTGGCGGCAACGGCGGACGTTCGCTGCGGGGAATATAGATTAACCCCCGCCCAAGCAGATCGGCGGCTGTCAAATCGTCAATCCCGGTGAATTTTAAAAGGATATAGCCGTTAAAATCCCGGTATCTTTCGATGAAAAGCTCCCGCCACTCGGAATCAGCTTGGAAATAAACCCGCTTAACCTCTCCAAAACGCCCGGGATCATCGGTTAAAGGGGCTACCTTTAACTCGCCCCGAATGCCTTGCGCCTTAATGATCTCCCCGATTGCGATAAAGTCTGGCGTTTCCATTGTTTTATTTATTTCCCAATTCCACACTGATCTTGCGGTTGTCGCGCACTGCGCAGGATTTAACCACCGTCCGAATGGCTTTGATGATCCTCCCCTGCTTGCCGATGACTTTACCGACATCCTCGGGATGAACATTGATCTCCAACAAGGTTTGGTTGTTGCGTTCAGTATGGGAAACCCGGACATCTTCAGGATGGTCAACCAAGGCCTTGGTAATCTGTAAAACAAGCTCTTTCATGGAAACACCTCTCAATAGATCAAGCGATTACCCCGACTTTCTTTAAAAGCCGCTTTACGGTGTCTGAAGGCTGGGCTCCTTTTTTGATCCAGTCTTCCGCCTTCTCTTTATCGACTACCAATTCAACCGGATCCACAATCGGATTATAGTGACCGATAATCTCAATGAAACGCCCGTCGCGCGGTGCTCGGGAGTCGGCAACGACCAAACGGTAGAACGGCCGTTTCTTGGCTCCCATTTTGTTAAGACGAATTCTTACTGCCATACTTGTCACCTCCCTTCAAGCTTTGCGATGAAAATGAATATCAAAATTTATTAAAATGGCAGTTTGGGCATTTTCCCTTTCCCGCCCAGCTCGGCAAATTGTTTCATCATCTTGCGGCTTTGTTCGAACTGCTGCAGCATGCGGTTGACATCCTGCACCGAGGTTCCCGAACCCATGGCGATGCGCCGTCGCCTGCTGCCGTTGATGATGGTCGGATTGGCCCGTTCCTGTTTGGTCATGGATTGGATGATGGCCTCGACTTTGACCATCTCTTTCTCGTTAACCTGCACGCCCTTTAACTGTTTGGACATATTGCCGGGCAACATGCCGAGAATCTGCTCCAGCGGGCCCATCTTCTTCATTTCGCGCAATTGATCCAGAAAATCATCGAGCGTAAACTCGGCTTTGCGCATCTTATCGAAAATATTTTTGGCTTTGCCCGGATCGATGTTGCTTTGCGCTTTTTCGATGAGGGTCAGGACGTCGCCCATTCCCAGGACCCGCGAGGCCATTCGGGAGGGATGGAAAACCTCGAGGTTCTCCATTTTTTCACCCAGACCCGCATATTTGATCGGGGCCTTGGTGACGGCGCGCACCGAGAGTGCGGCTCCGCCCCGGGTATCGCTGTCGAGTTTGGTTAAGATTACGCCCGTCAAGCCGAGCGTCGCCTGAAAGGAACTGGCCACATTCACGGCGTCCTGTCCGGTCATGGCGTCGATCACCAGCAGGATTTCATGGGGATGGACCCGCGTTTGCATCTCTTTCAACTCGGCCATTAATTCCTCGTTCACATGCAGCCGGCCGGCGGTATCGATGATTACCAAATCGCGCTGATAGGAGATGGCGTGCTCCACGCCCTGCTCGGCGATTTGGACCGGATTCGCGCCTTCCAGGGCGAAAACCGGGATATCCAGCTGCGCTCCCAGTACTTGCAGTTGTTTGACGGCCGCCGGGCGGTAAATATCCGCCGCGACCAGCAGCGGACGGCGGCCCTGTTTTTTCAGGAGACCGGCCATTTTCCCGGCCGTGCTGGTTTTTCCGGCGCCCTGCAACCCGACCAGCAGAATGACGGTCGGCGGACGGTCCGCCAGCTTCAACGGTACTTCATTTTCCCCCATCAACTTGGTCAGTTCTTCGTAAACGATCTTGATCACCTGTTGGCCGGGGGTTAAACTATTCAAAACCTCTTGGCCGATGGCCCGTTCTTTGACATTGGCGATAAAATCTTTGACGACCTTGAAATTGACGTCGGCTTCCAACAGGGCGAGGCGGACTTCGCGCAGCGAATCCTCGATATTTTTCTCGCTCAGTTTCCCCATGCCTCGCAATTTTTTAAAGGTGTCCTGCAATTTATTGGAAAGGTTCTCAAAAACCATGGGCGAACCTCCTATTCTTCCGCTTGCGAATCGAGCAAATTCTGGACTTGCTGGTGAATATCGGTCATTTCGCGATAGAGCGGGTTATCGTGAGGCAACCCGGCCAACAAGCGCGAAATCCTGTCGGCGACCTCGGATAAAACTTGGCGCTCCTCCAGAAAGCGTTTGACGAGGCCCAGTTTGGATTCCCAATCTTCCATGGTCCGTTCCGTCCGGTGCAGAAGATCATGGACGGCTTGACGGGAGACGCCCTCCGTCTCGGCGATCTCCGCCAGGGACCAGTCTTCACCATAGTAAAGCTGCAATACGTTCCGCTGCTTTTCCGTGAGTAACCCGCTATAAAAATCGAAGAGTAATCCGGAGCGAACCAGTTTCTCCAAATGAGCTCCTCCAGCTGTCAAGTAATTTTACTTAACAGTGATAGTATAACCACATTCGCCCGGCTTGTCAATAAGAAATCAATCATTAAGGGCATTATCTTCTCCTTTCCTCCCCACGCTGATAATATTTTCCACACTTAACGTATTCATCCTCGGATATGGAAATAACGGATGTAGCAGGATAAAGCAGCCCGGTTCCGAATTCTTTTACTTGATTCATCAGTTGAAATAAATGCCCGCTCTGTCCTCTTCCAGCCATGCCTTACGGATGGAAAAGCTCGTTCAAAAAATTTATTTCAATTTATATCTCTGTTCATGAAGGAGGGCTCGGATTGTTTAAACCGGCCGCTGTTTTCGGGTTAGCGTTTATGTTGCTAGTGACGACGACCGCCGCCAGTTTCGCATCCAGCGGAAGCGAACGGCGCGATTATGCGATTGGTTGGCAGTTCTCCAGGCCGACCAGCGGCATCAGCCTCAAGATCCCGGTAGCGGATTCCTATTATTTGCAACCGATCCTGGCGCTGAATATGAGCCAAAAAGAGAAAAATACCGACGGGCGTTTGGGCATCGGCCTGCGCGGCATTTTGGATCTATCCACTCATAATTATTACCACCCATACGCCGGAGCGGCGTGGGGCTATTCGGAGCGTTTCGGCGGCGACAGTCCCGGGGATTCCAAGGTATCGCAAGTCGCCCATGGCTTCGAGGGTTTTTTCGGGGTAGAATATCAGAAGTATTTACTGCGGCCGGCGTTTGAGATTGGAATGGGCAGTTTCCGCAACAGTGACGGCAGCTATTATGCGGGACTGGTTTATAATCTATCGGTCCTGTATTACTTCTAAAAGCGTTGTGATAAATCCTAACCGAAGGGCAGGTTGAACACAAAAGCTCAGAGAAGCAAGGGATAAAGTCGTTAAAATGGACTTCATAAAGATTTTTTTGATTCGTCAGACTTTATCCCATGGCTTCTAAATGTTCATGAAGTTTAGGGCCAGCCTTTTAGTTTTAATGGATTCGCGCCGTTCGTTCTGGACTCCCGGCGATCGTGTCCGGGATGAGCTTTGGTCCTTTAAGGACGGCAGTCATCCCTCAGCAATGAGACAGGTCCATGTCAGGGATAGTCTTCATCCTTCGAAGGACCCGCGCATCCGTGTTAGGTACGCCTTGATCCTTGTCAGGGATGGTTTCCGTCCTTGTTAGGTACGCCATGGTCCGTTCATAGGACGATGCCATTCCTGCATTCCCAAAGACCGTCCCTACTTTCCCAAGCCTTGGGCAAGCATTCCCAACCTTTGGGGAAACATCCCCAAGGTCTGGGAAACCAGGACCAAGGCTCGGGAAAGCTGTCCCGGGGATTGGGACAGCAAAACCGATCCCCGGGAATGATGGACCGTGTCGCGGAGCAACTTGCCCAAGGCACCGGGAAGCGAGACCAAAGCGCGGCGAAGTCGCTCCGCGTCCCTGGGAAACTGAAGCAACCCCTGAGATAAATTCGTCATCGCTCCTCCCCACTCAGCGGCGACCGGCCCGATGCCCGACTCTTCCCCAATCTTCCCAGACAAAAAAGCTTCGGACAACCCTTCATCGATGGCCGTCTGAAGCTCGGGTTCCTTATTGAATATTAAATGAGGCATGATGCCGGCTGATTAAAGGTTATTACTGCAATATACCCGGTTTTTCCCCATGTGTTTGGCGTGATAAAGGGATTTATCGGCGCAGTCGATTAAACGGTGATGATCCGCGGCCTGATCCGGCATCGTGGCGACTCCGGCCGAGATCGTGACGCCGTTTTGCAGCATTCCGGAGGAACGGCGGGCCACGGCTTCCCGGATTCTGCCGGCGATCTGCATCGCCAATTGATTATCGGTATTCCACAGAATCACCACAAACTCTTCTCCGCCGTAACGGGCGACGATATCATCCTCGCGAACCGTCTCCGTAAAAATGGCAGCCACCGTTTTGAGGAGTTGATCGCCGGCGGGATGGCCGTAGGTATCATTGTATTCCTTGAAGTTGTCGACATCGATCAGGATCAACGATAAGGGAAGATTGATTTGCAGCGCGGCTCCGGCCATTTTTTCAATCAGTTCGTCAAAATAGCGCCGGTTAAAGAGGCCGGTCAGACCATCGCGGTCGGCCTGCGTTTTGACGGTCCGGAAGTTGACAATTTGCTGCAAAGCTTTGCCGCATTGGTTGGCGATGCTCATCATCATCCGGACCTGGCGGTCGTCCAAGACTTGCGGATGGGTATCGGCGATCAGCAAAACCCCGGCGACTTCCCGCTCGATCACGATGGGGAAGCCATACAACGCCCGGATGGGCGTTCCGGCGAAAATACGGGTCAATTCGGGGTGCTTGGCGATGTCCGAACACAACAGGGGCTCCTTCAAGACCTGCAGCGGCGCCAGGAAGAAACTGTTTTTGCAAAGCGAATGATGGCGGTACTTCTCAAGCCATTCCTCGGTCCAACCGGCATGCTCGTAAATTTTCAAGGCCTCCCCTTCAAAAAGGGCGAGCGCCGGAAGCAAGGTCGAGTCGTTGTGAAGCACGGCTTTGATGGTGTTCACGAAGATCTCGTCCAATTCGGAACTGGCGGTGATCTCCGCCGCGTAATCGGTGAAATGTTCCAGCCGGGAACTCCATTGCGAAAGCTGCTCGGAAGCTTCCTCGGCCACCCGTCCGATCCGGCGGATGATATAGCTGCCGAAGATGCCAAACCCGTAAAGATAAGCGATTTTGATGATCACGTTGACATATGGGAATCTTTCCAACCCGGTATTCAGAAAAGTGGCGACGGTTAAAAGCGCTGCGGCGAGGGAGGACCAGAGGAAAACGCCCGCATAATGGTAGTAAATAATCGCGGCGAGCACCGGAAAGAATAAAAAGGGATACAGCGGACTGTCGGCTCCGCCGGTTTTGGCAATCATGTAGCTGGCGACCGTCAGATCGATCAGCAAAAAGGGCGTCCGTAAGCCGTGAATCGCCCCATGCCTGCAAGCGGGCATGAAAAGGCCAAAAAAGCTCAGCACCAGGTAGGCTCCAGCCAAGGCATAATCCAGCCGCTCGCCATTGTTTCCCAACGACAGCAAGATCAGGATGGCATTGATGAACGACAGCCGGAGCCGGATTTCCGCTAACGAACTGATAAAAGCCTTTTTTCGTCGGCGTCGTAATTCGCGGTCCTCTTCCACCATTATCCTCCAATGATAGCAATTTGAAGGCCGTTGGCGAAAAATAATCGGTTGCCCTACCTGCGGCGGTACAGAATCAATTGACAATAACGATGCTTATCGGACCGCCAATTTTGGAGAAGAATTATCGAGTTTATTGTTTCCGCCGCAGATCCGCAACAAGTAAGGGCGAATCTGATTCATGGAAGTATAATTGGCCAAAATAATGATCTGTTCACCCGGGTTCAGACGGTTGGCCATTTCCTGAAAAGCCCGCTTGTATGAATAATCCACCACCAACGGCACTGCCGGCGGCTCGCTGTATTTGACGCGCAACGCCATATCGCCCGCCCGGGTCCCGCTGCAGGCGATCTCGTTGATACCGCTCACTTTCCAGAGATTCTCCAAGGAGACGTCCCAAATCCAGGAGACATCCTTGCCGTCGGCGGTGAGATCGTTCAACAGCAGCAGTATCCGTTTTTGGCCCGGGGACTGCGCTAACAACTGCAATATATGGTTAAACCCGACCGGATTCTTGACCAAAAACAAGAATACCGGAAACCCGCGGTATGCAAACTTTTCGCTCCGTCCGTAACTGGGAGCGACCGCAGCGATGACCTGTTTCATTCTCTGCAGATCGCCGCCGACGCCGAGACCGACTGCGGTTGCCGCCAGAATGTTGAGAATATTGTATACCCCGGGCAGCTTGGTGCGTATTTCCGTGTTTTGCTGCCGGTAATTCAAATCAAAAGTACAGCCATTCAGGTAGTCCACCCGGATCGATTCGGCCCAGATGTCCAATACCGTGGGATCGGCAGACGCTTCAAGGCCGGTTCCCGTATCCTTCTCGATCAGCAGGCCGGCGTCGGAAGAAGCTGAGAGCTCCTCTTTGATCCCGAAATAAATCCGGTTCTCGGGTGCAACGACCGAGCCGATCCGGGCGATATTGGGGTCGTTGCCGTTCAAAATCACTTTGCATTGGCGATCGGAGTTGCGGATCAGCTCCATGATCCGGTTGACGTTGGAATCGACTTCCCCGTACCGGTCCAGCTGATCGCGGGAAAAATTGGTGACCACCAGTACCTGCGGCTGAAATAGCTGATAGGACTTGATGAGCACCGCTTCATCGATTTCGAAGACCGCCCAATCCGCCGCAAAATCGGCCCACGGGTCCAGCTTATCCAACAAAACGCTGGTAACGATGCCGGTAATCAGATTCGCGCCGCGGGCGTTGGTGGTGACCCGCCAGCCTTGTTCCCGCAAGAGTTCCACCAGTATTTTGGTGGTCGTGGTCTTGCCATTGGTCCCGGTGATCATGATCCAGCCGTCCTTGAAGCGCGGCACCAATAAGGATACCAGGTTGGGAAAAAGCTTTAAAACGATTCGCCCCGGGAAATTGGTGCCTTCACCGAGATTCGCCAGGCGGGTAAGATGGTAAACTGTTCGGACAATCGAGGCGGCCAGCGCTATTTCCAGCCGCTCCAGCCAATTTAATCGTTTCATCCTGATCAACCTTTAAAAAAATTTGATTTGCGAATCCGGTTTAACACGTAATTATGGGTTTGGTTCTCAAGCTGATCATCGAGGGGTTCCAGCTCCACTTTACCGTATTTCCGCTGCAAAGCCAGATGAATCAGATGATCGGCCAAGCGCGGATTTTTGGGCAATAACGGGCCATGCAGGTAAGTGCCGATACAGTTGCGATAGCGGGCTCCTTCCCCGCCATCTTCGCCGTTATTGCCGAATCCTTTCAGGACCTTTCCCAACGGACGGCAGCCCGGACCCAAATAAGTCCGGCCGGAATGGTTCTCAAACCCGACCAACTCCAGGTCGGGATGAAGCTCCGCCTCCACTTTGACGACCACATTGCTGATGGCCCGAACCCGGCCGCCTTCCGTACGCAGGTCAAAGACGGAAATTCCCTGGAGGATCGGACCCTGCAGCGGACGGTAGTATTCGCCGAGCAATTGCAATCCGCCGCAAATGACCAACATCACCAGGTCATCCTCGATGGCGGCCCGCAAATTGACGGCCTTGGTCCGCACTAAATCTGCGCCGATCTTAAGCTGTTCCTTATCCTGACCGCCGCCAAAGAAAGCCAGATCATAACCGGTCAAGTCGGGATTATCCCCGATGCCGATCTCATCGATCACAAAATCAATGCCACGCCAGCGGCAACGTTGCGAAAGGGTTTGTACATTGCCGCGGTCGCCGTAAAGATTCATCAAAGTCGGATAAAAGTAAGCCAATCGTAATTCCATAAATCCTCCCGCAGCCAATGAACATTATTAATTACATAATACCGCAAATACTTCGCTAAAGTCGCAATGATTTCCTTTGAAATAAGGAATTCGACCCCAAGAATATTTTACCGAAATTCCATTTTTTTAGTATCCCAGCCAAGAAAAAGTATTGAAAATGTCGCCCGCGACGGATACCAACCCAGCCCGGTCCCAACGTTACGAAAGCACCCCGTGTGCCACCGCGGGGCGTCTATTCCGTTTTCGGGCCGATCTATCCATATAACGAAAAAAACCGGGGTAAATTCCCGGTTCCTAAAAATTTCATTGCAAACGGTTTTATTTTATCGAAGCGGCGATCTTTTTCAGCTCATCCACCGAAACTCCGCCGACCAGGGCGCAGCTTACTTGGTTGTAAAAGAACTGATAAACATACACGGCCTGCCCGGCCTTGACAAACTCTTCAAACGAAAAACGTTGCTTGTCGGAGAGCCTTTCCCTTTCGAAGATGGAGATCTTTTGATGAACGCCGTTTTCATACAAGAGATGAACCACCGTCGCCTGGGACAGTTCTTCGATGGAAGCCTTCACAAAACGGTAACCGTCCGGAAGATAGGAAGGTTGGCCGATGGGGAAATTTACACCCAGTTGCACCCGGGGAATACTGACCGTCTGCCAAAACTTCGACTCATTTTCCTGCCATTTGACGTTTTCCGGGAAAAATGTATCCGGATTGAAAGAATTGGGCAATTTTTTCACTTGCTGAAACCGGAAGGATTGCGTCAAAATTCCGCGCCGGTAGCTATCGAATCCGACCGGAAACGATAACTCCTTATCGATATACACGCGATAAGAATTGTTATCGCTGGACCCGCTCAAGCTCCAGACGGCGCGGCCGGACTGGTTGGTTTCGCCATCCAGTTGATTGACCTTATCGAGCCAACTCTGCCATTCCGGAACCGGCCGTTTGGTTTTACCGCCCGAATATTCCAGTTTCAGACCGGTATTTAAAGTCGGGATATAGAAAAACGAACGGTTCTCGGTTTCCAACGTAACCTCGCCCCGCTGCCAAAGCGGGCTCTCGATCTTGTACAATAAAATATGATCTTTCACCCAGACCTGGGTGGTGGTCTCCTGACGTCGGCCAAAACGAAAATTGGTTTGGGTATATTCCGCCCAATAATTCCCCTTATTGAGCGTATCCAGGACCCGTTCTTTCAGCTGAGCCAGATTCGACTCGCCAAAAACGGGAATCGCCTCTACGATCAGCAAAAAAGCTAACCATAAACTAAACTTGCGCCATGATGGGATCAATGTCACTCACCCTCCGTTTATATTTCAAGAACCGGATTCGTAATAAATCGTCAAATATTCTTCAATCATCTCATCATCCGGGCCCTTGGGCACCGATCGATTAAACGAAATCCAGTAAGTGGAGGCGGTCATGAGTACCACCAGAAGCGCCGCGGCTACCGCCAACTTGTAGCGGATGAAAAACGGAACCGGGCGGACGGTGCCCATCGTAAAATCAACGCCGGAACAGGTATGCACAAAATTACGGATCTGGTGAAAATCCGCGATTTTGCGCTGACAATTTGGGCAATGCTGGACATGACGCCGCAGAAAACCAGCTTGCCATTTTGACAGTTCGCCATCGCTGAAACTCTGCAGTTTTAGCTCCGAAGGACAACGCACTGCCAATCACTCCTTTTCTTCATTCATCAAAAGCGGTCCTAAAATTTTGCGCAGTTCCTGCCGCGCGTAGAACAAACGCGACTTTACGGTTCCGAGGCCAGTCTTGGTAATCTCGGCAATTTCCTGATATTTAAAATTG
The DNA here is from genome assembly GCA_023400055.1 of Bacillota bacterium. GTDB lineage: Bacteria > Bacillota > UBA4882 > UBA8346 > UBA8346 > Hydrogenispora. The sequence continues at coordinate 70,883 of JAEXFN010000020.1, read as the reverse complement.
TAAATGTCATGCAGGATGACGATGGTCCGGTGTTCTGGTGATAGCTGGTTAAAAGCCTTTCGAATCGTCGCCTGCAATTCGGTCTGCTCGAAACTTTCCTCCGGTATTTGGCGGTGATCCCTCAATTCGATGGTAACCGCTTCTTCTTCATCCCCGCCCGACCGGATCAAATACGAAACCGGACGGGAGGCACACCTGCGCTGATAATCGATGCAAGCGTTGGTCATAATCCGGAACAACCAGGTCCAAATGGTCGAATCGCCCTTAAAGGAAGGTAACGCACGAATTACTTTTAACAGGACCTCCTGGGTTATGTCCTCGGCTTCAAAATCATTTCCCAAAAAGTTACACGCGAAATGGAATAATGGTCGCCGAACTTTAACGATTAATTCGTCAATGGCTTGAGGATCACCCCGTTTGGCTGCAGCGATCAACTCCACATTTAACTCTGCCATTTCTACCTCAGATTAGTTGACGAAATGAAACCAAAAATGGTTCAACCTTAACTAACTTTTCTTGAAGAATCTCATTTTTCCTGCCTGTCCTATGATTTTCCATAAAAAATGGCCGTAAAAACGGCCATTAACGACAGCACCCTCGATGATGATGGTGGTGATGTCTCCTCCTTCTTTTTGGTCTATGGAAAGGACATTCGTCCCAAGGAACGACAACATAAGGAGTATACGGTTGCTCCACCGGAAACGGAGCGGGTACCGCCATCGGCTGTGGCACAATCATCGGGCAAGGCTGCGCCATCGGCTGCATCGGAGCCATTGGAGCCATCGGTGCCATCGGCATGGGCCTTGGCGCCGGGCTGGGCACGGGACGCGGCATCGGCCTTGGCTGCTGCATCGGCCGGGGAGCCGGACACGGTATCTGCAGCGGTGCCGGACTGGGAGCCGGAGTCGGTTGCGGTGCAGGGGTCGGTGCCGGAGTCGGTTGCGGTACGGGCATCGGCACTGGCATCGGCATGGGGATCGGGATCGGCACCGGACTGGGCATGGGCATCGGCGCTGGCATCGGGATCGGTGCTCCAGGGATGCAAATCGTCTGACCGGGGAAGATTAAATTGGGATCAGGGATCTGCGGATTGGCTGCGACCAATGCCGACAGCGAGATATTATTGCGATTCGAAATATCCCACAGCGTATCGCCGGATCTCACCGTGTAAAGTGTACCGTTGGGGCAGGAAACCGGCGTAGGAGCGGTTGGAATGCAAACATCTTGACCCGGGAAAATCAGATCGGGATTTTTAATCTGCGGATTCGCCCGAATCAAGGCATCCAACGTAACGCCAAAGCGTTGCGCGATCGTAAACAGGCTATCTCCTTTTACCACTTTATAGATCTGCCCGCCGGGGCACGAGACGATCTCTCCTCCCGGAACACACAACGTTTGCCCGGGGAAAATCAGATTGGGATCGCTAATTTGCGGATTGGCCGCAATTAACGCCGCTAAAGAGATATTGTAGCGTTGGGCGATCTCGTACATCGTATCGCCGGATCGAACCGTATAGGTAACACCATTGGGGCAACCTGTCAAAGCGACCCTTCCCGCCGGGATACAAATGACTTGGCCTGGAAAGATCATATTGGGATCGGGGATTTGCGGGTTAGCATGAATCAGGTCTTGTAAAGAAACATTAAACCTTTTTGCAATGAAAAACAGCGTATCGCCGGATTTAATCGTATATAACTGTCCATTGGAACAGTTGGGAGCCATGGAAACAGGCGGATTCACCGGACCCATTGGCGCTGGTCCCGACATCGGTGCATGCTCGGCGCTGTTCTCTCTCATCTCTTCGGACATTCTGGTTCCTCCTCGTGACCGAGTACTGGGTTACTAATGTAACATATTCCGTCGTCCTACATTTGGCTACCGGGACGTTGGCATAATTCTAAAAGTAGAACCCATCCATAACCGCGCCGCTGCTATTTTCATACAATAAATTATGCGAGGTGATTGTCATGTTCTGGAAAGAAATCGGAAAATTCTTTAAGAGTCTCTGGAAGAAACTTGATTTTTTCAGGGTCAGCGCCAAACCCAATACGGCCCTTGATACCGCCAAAGTGAGCCTGTTTGGACTGGAAATCGAAGTGACCAGGGAAGTTTCGGTCGATATCCCCTATGAGCTAACGGTAGTAATCCCCCGCGCCGAGCTCCGTCACAATCCCAACTCAAAAAACAGCGCGGAAAGCAGCACCGAAATCATTTTAAACAGTATCACGATCGCCCACTCGCCGCGCGCCGAAGGGGAACGAACGAGAACCGGGTCACCCTTACCGCCTACTTTAACGAATACCGGTCCCTCCGCAAGAACGGCGCCTGCCAAAAAAGCGGCCTAAGGTGCGCTCAAAAATCAAAACCGATCCAACATATTCTCAATCCATAAAAAAAGAAAGGACTGTCGGCGACAATCCTTTCTTTTTTTATTGAGGAAACCAGACAACTCTGCTAACTTGGCCCAATGAAAGAGTTTTAACGAGCCAGTTTTAGGACTTCCAATACTTCTTCCCGGGTAAATTTACTTACGCCGCCGACGCTGGTCAGCCAGGGCTTAATGGACTTGGCGGCCATTTTTTCGAGACGGTCGTCCGGAATCTCCAATTCGCGCAGCGTCGTCGGCATCCCGATCGCCCGATAAAAAGCCTCGAGCCGTTGGATGCCTTCCCTGGCGGTCCGTTCCGGATTATCAAAATCATATTCGACGTCCCAGACCCGGACCGCGAACTGTACAAATTTATCGAGATTGCGGTGGAAGGTGAACTTCATCCAGGCGGGGAAAACCACCGCCAGTCCCGCGCCGTGCGCTACGTCATAGATCGCACTCAGTTCCTGCTCAATCATATGACTGGCCCAATCGCCGACCCGGCCGGTGCTTAAGAGATCGTTATGGGCCAAGGTACTCGCCCACATCATCTCAGCCCGCGCATCGTAATTGCGGGGATCGTTCAAGGCAATCGGCGTATTGCGGATCATCGTCTTTAAAACGCCTTCACAGAGCCGGTCCGTTAAGTCGACGTGCGACACATTGGTAAAATAGCGTTCCATTACATGAGCCATGATGTCCACCGCTCCACAAGCGGTCTGGTAAGGCGGGAGCGAATAAGTCAGCTCCGGATTGAGCAGGGCAAAGCGGGGCCGGTTGATTTCCGCATTCAACCCCCATTTGAGCCAGCCATCCTCGTTGGTGATGACCGAACTTTTGCTGGCTTCGCTTCCGGCGGCCGGAATCGTCAGCACCACGCCGAGGGGCACCGACTTTTCGGGATTGGCTTTCGTGGCGTAGAAGTCCCAGACGTCTCCGGCATAAGGGATGCCGATGGCGATTCCTTTCGCCGAATCAATGACACTCCCGCCTCCCACCGCCAAGATGAGCCCGATCTTTTCCTTGCGGCAGAGCTCGATCCCGGCCCGCACCAGACTGAGCCGCGGGTTGGGCTGAACTCCGCCAAGTTCGACGAAATCGACCCCGGCATTTTTCAAAGACAGGACTATCCGATCATACAGGCCGGATTTCTTAATACTGCCGCCGCCATAGTGCAGCAAAATTTTGTTCGAATAAGCCTTGACTTCCTCCCCGACCCGGCTCTCAACCCCACGTCCGAACATAATCTTCGTCGGACTGCAAAAATCGAAATTCTCCATGATGACCTCCTGTTAATTTGTTGAATATAGCTTGCCATGAGTTTCATGGTCAAAACGATTCATTAGGACCGCCCCATACGATCGCCAAGGTAGTAAAAATTTTTCGCAAACTCTATACTTTTGATTGATTTCGCGATCAAACCCCGTACTCCTTTTGCTAGCACCCATATCGAATGTAATAAATTTCTTAACGATGATTTGTTTAGTAAGCCGACCATGCGGAATTCAATTCAACTTTTGCAGCTTAAATTGGTCAATAAAGCCTTGATATCATTGGGTAACCCCGCAAATCACTGAAGAAATTGACTTTTCCCCGGCAACTCGGATTCAAAAGTCGAGCCTTTTATGAAATCCGACTCATATGACGTTTTAAGTTAATTTCCCCGGAATTCACTTTCATGCCTAACTTTGTTTTGGAGATAAATGATTGGGTTAAGGCTTGGCAAGATCTCATTTTGTTAATAAAAGAGTCCTTTTTGTGAATAAGTGAGCTCTTTCAATCGCTTAACAAGCTCTTTTTGTGGATAAATGAGCTTATTTTGTGAATGAAAGAGCTCTTTTTGTGAATAAATAAGCTCTTTCAGTCGTTCAACAAGCTCTTTTTGTGGATAAATGAGCTCATTTTGTTAATAAAGGAGTTCTTTTTGTGAATAAATGAGCTCTTTCAGTCGCTCAACAAGCTCTTTGGTGGATAAGACCTGGGCCAACGACGATCCTTCATCCGGGCTGATTCCGGAGGGCCGATTTCGGGATGCGGATGATATTTTTCGGATACAAAAACGATACTTCATGGCCGGCTTTTCGCGGTATAATATCAAGTATGGAAGGTGTCTTTCAAGAGTCCGTCGGTGATACCGACGGACTTTCGTCAGCGGTTTTTTCAAAACTTGCCTTAAACTGCCATCAATATTTCGGGCTATTTAAGGTCATTCTATAATCGCGGCGGTGGAAACACCTTTCGTCGTATCTGCTGACATAGTTACGCAATTCGGTGGCTGTGAAATGACGACGGCGGGGAACTGCCGGATCCGACTCCAATGGAGTACGCATGGTATCCGGCACGACTTGCAAAAATTTCAGCAGGCCGCAAAGCAATGAGGAAAAGAGGGCGTCTTGCCGCCCTCTTTTCCTTGTTAACGACTTATAACACCGTATTTGTATTGGGCTCAAGCAAACCGGTTGGCGTCAATAACCCGTCTAACGGCCGATCATGGGGTTCCACGGGTAACTCCGGTACCACCTGAAAATCATAGGCCAATCCCAACTTGTAAGCCTCGGACTCGTGAGCCAAAAACCGATCATAGTATCCGGCGCCGTGGCCGAGGCGGTTTCCCGAACGATCGAAAGCTAACCCCGGCAGCACCACCAGATCGATCATTTCCGGATCGAGAATCGGCAAGTCGGGCTTGGGCTCCTTCAAACCGAATTTAGCCGGCAGCAGGTCATTCGCCAAATTCGTGATGAGAGTGGCCGTCAGATCCCGTTCCGGAGTGCAGACCGGCAACGCCACGCTCTTGCCCGTCAACAGTAACCGTTGAATGATTCCGGTCGTGATCACTTCCCGGCGGACCGAATAATAAATCATGATTCGTTTAGCCCGTCGTACGATATCCAGAGTAAAAAAAGCTTCTTCCATTTGAACGTTCCAGGATCGATACTGATCCGGGGCCATCTGGGAGAGCCGTTCCCGCATCGTTTGGCGAAGTTCCGCCTTTGATTTCATTGCCAATCCCAACCGCTCCTTTGTCAACTATCAATCAAGCGCTATAGAAAAACCTTTTTCCCGTTTTCGGGAAAAAGGTTTTCATGTCGGAATGAAACCCCGCCATGCCGTTATGCTGAACGTTACCTGAACCCTGCGCAAGCAAGGTGGGTGTCCTCCTATTCATTTTATAGGTCCGCAACAAGGCGGCATATACGCGATGAACAGAGTCCGGACCCCAAGGTAATTCTGTTGGTTCATAACAAATCCAGCTTGATGACGCACACTGCAGGGTTAAGAGTTCACCTCGACTACACTCCTATCATATCACAGCTTCCGGCATCGTTCAAGCGCCAAAGAATGGCTCACTTAGACCGTCGTCTTGATAGAAAGCTCTTTTAGCTGGCGCGTCGTAACGTACGAAGGGGCATTGGTCATCAGGCAGGTGGCACTGGCGGTCTTCGGAAAAGCGATTACGTCGCGGATCGAGGCGCTTCCCGTCATTAACATGACCATCCGGTCCAAGCCGAAGGCGATGCCACCATGAGGCGGCGTTCCATATTCAAAGGCCTCCATCAAATAGCCGAATTTCTCCCGGGCCTCTTCCATGGACATGCCGATGGCTTTAAACATCCGCTCCTGCAGGCTCCGCTGATAGATCCGGAGACTGCCTCCACCCAGCTCTACACCATTTAAGACCAGATCATACGAGTTGGAGCGGACATTGCCGGGATCGGTTTCCAGTTTGTCGACATCTTCGGGCAACGGCGATGTGAACATGTGATGGACCGCCACATAGCGCTGCTCTTCCTCATCATACTCGAGCAATGGGAAGTTCGTCACCCACAAGAATTGGAAAGTATTTTCCGGGATCAGGTTCAAGCGGCGCCCGAATTCCAGCCGCACTTGGCCCATAGCTGTCTGGGCGACGATCGGCTTGTCCGCGATCAAGAGAATCAGATCGCCGGTCTGAGCGCCGAACCGCTCGATAATCCGTTGTAATTCAGCTTCGCTAAAGAATTTAGCGATCGGCGATTTCACGCCCTCTTCGGTAAGTACCAAATAAGCCAGGCCTTTGGCGCCATAAGTGGCCCCCAAAGGTGAAAGTTCATCGAGCTGGCTGCGGGTATAACTGGCGCACCCGGGGACCCTGATCCCGACGACCTTGCCGCCGCCGGCCACTACATTGACAAACACTTTAAACCCGCATCCGGCGGCCAAGTCCGAAATTTCAACCAGTTCCAAGCCGAAACGAATATCCGGTTTATCCGAACCGAAGCGGGACATCGCTTCGGCCCACTCCATCCGCAAAAACGGACGAGTCAACTCGATGCCCAAAGCTTCGTGAAATACCGTAGCCATCATTTCTTCCATCAGATTAAGCACCGTGTCCTGATTTAGAAATGACATTTCGATGTCGATCTGGGTGAATTCCGGCTGGCGGTCCGCCCGCAGATCCTCATCGCGGAAGCAACGGGCAATTTGGAAGTACTTTTCAAAGCCGCTGACCATCAACAATTGCTTAAAGATCTGGGGCGACTGCGGCAAAGCAAAAAATTTCCCGGGATTGACCCGGCTGGGAACCAAAAAGTCACGGGCTCCTTCCGGCGAACTCTTCATCAATATGGGGGTCTCAATCTCCAAGAAGCCCTGAGAATCCAAGAAGTCGCGGACCACTTTGGTCACCCGGTGACGCAGCATGATATTGCGCTGCATCTCCGGACGACGCAGGTCCAAATAGCGGTATTTCAGCCGTACCGTCTCATCGACGTCGATATTATCCGCGATGTAGATCGGCGGAGTTTTCGCCTCATTCAGAATCTCCAACTTTTCGCCGAGAACCTCTATTTCCCCGGTAGCCATGTTGGGATTGATTGTCCCTTCGGGACGAAGCGCCACTGTTCCAGTCACTGCCAAGACAAATTCGTTGCGCAAAGCCTCCGCCCGATGAAAGGCTGCCGGGTTCAAATCCGGATTAAAAACGACCTGGACTACACCGGAGCGGTCCCGCATATCGACGAAAATCAGGCCACCGTGATCGCGGCGACGTGAAACCCATCCATTCAAAACCACCGATTTTCCAACGTCTTTGCCGCTCAATTCGGCGCAGGCTGTATTCCGCAACGCATAAATCAAGTTGACTCCCCCTAAATCCTATTCAGTTAAATTTATCACTAAACCAATAAATTGGCAATACTGCCGTGAATTTACTTATGACGCTAACGCGGAAACAATTTTTCCATTCGACCCCCATCGATTAGGGTCAAAAATGCGAAGTTACATTATTCACGTTTTCAAATCGCCAATTTGGAAGACTTTCGCGCGAAGAACTCGTTAACGCTGCGATTCAAATTTTTGAGCCAAAATAGTGGTCAAATCGGTTAACGGTACTAATTCCTGCTGACTGGTATCCATGTGCCGGATCAATATTTGTTGATTGCGCAACTCATCGTCGCCGAGCACTCCTACCAAAGGCGCGCCCAGCTTGTTGGCTGCTTTCAATTGGGCTTTCAAGCTTCTGCCCAGCAGATCGGTCTCGACGATCCAACCCGCTTCGCGAAGCTGAATTAAGACCGGGAAAAGCGCTTTTTGAGCCTCTGCGCCGAGCGGGGCCAGATAAAGTTGCGGGCTCTCCTGGACTCGCGGCAGCAAATCCCGGGATTTCAAGACCATCATTAAGCGTTCCATGCCGGCCGCAAAACCGATGCCCGGGGTCGCCGGCCCGCCGCATTCTTCGATTAAGCCGTCGTACCGTCCGCCGCCGCATAAGGCGTTCTGCGCCCCCAAGTCTCCCGCGACCACCTCGAAGACGGTTTTCGTATAATAATCAAATCCCCGCACCAAACGGGGGTTCAATCGGAAGCGCACTCCGATTCCCTCCAGATACTGCAGGAGTTGTTGAAAATGGCCGCCACAATCATCGCAAAGCGTCTCCGTGATCAGCGGGATATCATCGATCAAACTCTGACAACCTGGGTTTTTACAATCCAATAACCGTAACGGATTACGTTCCAGACGCCGTTGACAATTGGAACACAATGATGCGACGCGGGGCCGCAAGTGCTCTAACAAGCGTTCCCGGTATAACGGGCGGCAATTCGGGCAACCGATGGAATTGATATTGATCTCTAAATCCGTAATTCCCAAACGGCGATAGATATTTACTGCCAAAGCGATCACTTCGGCATCCACCCGCGGATCGCTACTACCGAGGGCCTCGACGCCGAATTGCGAGAACTGTCTGAACCGGCCCGCTTGAGGAGCCTCACAGCGGAACATCGGTCCGTAATAATAAAGCTTGGCAATACCGCCGGCGGCGGCAATATTGTGTTCCAGATAAGCCCGGACCACCGAGGCCGTACCCTCGGGTCGCAGCGTGATGCTGCGCTCGCCCCGGTCGGTAAAGGTAAACATCTCTTTTTCGACAATGTCGGTCGTCTCGCCGATGCCGCGCTGAAACAGTTCGGTATGCTCAAAGATAGGCGTACGAACCTCGCCGTAACCATATTCACGAAAGATCCGGTGAATGACTCCTTCTAAGTAACGCCAGGCGGCTGCCTCCTCAGGCAACAAATCGTAAGTTCCCTTGGGTGCAAAAACTTTGGTCACTATCATCGCCCCATTTTAGTCTTTGGTATATTTAGTATATTAAATCCGGGTAATAGATACATCAATACGCGGAAGACGGTATAGTCCTCCGCGTATTTTACGTTTTAAAAGCCAGGCACTTTAATTCAGTTAGCCTTCGGGCTGGCAGACGGGGCAGGACTCGGACTGACCGCGGCCGGAGCCGGAGCCGGGTTCGGAGCTGCTTGCGTCGCTGCGCCTTTTTGACCCAGGTTCTGTTGATACTTTTGAAGCATCTCCTGATCTTTTTGCTTGATCGAGGCAATCAGCTGATCTTCCCTGGTAGCTTCCGCTGTAAACTTCAGTTCAGTAAAGACCGCTTTCAGACTTTCATGAATGTTGGACTCATCCGGATGCGCCGCACTAAACTTGGTCAAAACCTGTTTTGCGGTGTTTTTCTGTCCCGCTGCGACATAGGCTTTGGCCAAAGCGACTTGATAATCCACTGTGTCCTGCGACGGAGCCGGAACCCGTTTCAGCATTTTGATTGACTCACTCGGTTGTTTCAGTTGCAGATAGACATCGGAAGCATCGACATAAAGATCGATTTTACTCTTATAGTAAGGGAGCTTGACCGCTTTATCATAAGCCTTGGCCGCTTCCGCCCACTTCTGTTCCTGTTTAAACCGGTATGCCTTCAATGCCGGATCCATCACTTCCATGTTGGCTTGCGCTTTTTTGTATACACCCTGCAACCAGTTTTGGAAGGCCTGGTTATAGGGAGCCGACTGCATCAAGAGATCGTTTTCCGTTTCCGTGTATTTTTCTTTATATTCCTTGCCGGTCGGAACCTGTTTGGAATCCAATTTGATGATGTGATAACCATATTCGGTTTTGACCGGATGACTGATCTCACCGACTTTTAACGCCAGCGAGCCGTCGACAAACTCTTTCACCATGCTGCCCTTGAATTGTTCCAACGGCATCGGCCCGATGACGCCGCCCTTATCCTTCGAACCCGGATCATCGGAGTATTGTCTGGCCAACTGGGAGAAATCTGCGCCGCTGGCGGCCGCTTTGGCGTAAACCTCGTTAGCTTTGGCCAAGGCTTCCGCATCAGTGCGGGTGGTACTTCCGGATTTGAGGCCGATCAAGATATGGCTGACTTCGATCTGCTCCAGCATGCCTTCGATCTGTTCCTTCGGCACCTTGATCTTCAATTGACGCGCTTTCATAGCGATGAATTTCTGCTTGAGGATGTCGTTTTTGACAGCTTTCCGGAATTCGCTCTTATCGGTGTAACCCTGCTTCTCCATGAAAGACTGTAACTCTTCCTCCGTCGGCAGGTACTTTTTAATTAGCTTATCGACATCGCCTTCCGTAGCGGTAATTTTCGCTTTCGCAATTTCCTGATTGAAAGCGGTGTCTTGTAAAGCAATATTTAATGCCGTATCACGGATCTGCGCATCATTGTAGGTCATCCCATACTGTTGCATCTGACTGGCTTGTTGCGCGGCGCGCATTAAATAGTCATTAAATTCATTGCCGCCGATCACTTTGCCGTTGATTTTGACTGCTTGGCCCTGGTAAGAGGTGGGTTCCTTGCCCATTTGGGGAATACCGATATAAAACATTCCCACGGTCAACCCGATTACCAGTATAATAATCACCGGCGCCAGCACTTTCTGACAGATACGACGAATTGACATCATACTCATCCAACAATTCCTCCTTTAATATTCCAAAAAAAAAATGAGTTAAAACCCATGAATACCGTGCATATTGATTATGACAACGCTGTTAATATTGTACCTAATGTGACTGTAAATGTCAACCAAGAAGTAACCGGGTTTGCTGGGCTTTTTTAACTAATTCCGCAGCAATTCGCCCAAAATAGGTAGCCGGGCACTTGGGATTTTGGTGCCGGGTTACCTGGAAATCGGATCCGGTTACCCATTTGGTCACCGCGCCAGCCCCCAACCCGAGGATGGTTTGACGTTCTTCCATCATCTGAATATTATAGATGCTCTCGGTTCCCGGTTTACCATAACCGATATTCTCCTGTTCGGCCAGGATATGGCGTTGCCGGTACAGATAATACGGCTGGTAGCCGTTTTGTCCGAGCAACCTCCGGACATTTTCAGTGGCGGCAGTCAAATCGGCGGGCGCAGCCAAATCCAAATCGCTAAAATTCTTCCGCCAGGCTGAGGCCCGTTTAGGAGCCAGGGTATGCACGGTAATGTTTTCCGGCACCAATTGCACGACTTTCTGTAAAGAATCATGAAAGTCCGCCCCGTTCTCACCGGGCAGACCGACGATTAAATCCATGTTCAATAACAAGTCCGTCCTTTGTACGGCCCGCACGGCTCCATAAATATCGTCCACCGTGTGACGGCGGCCGATCCGTTCCAAGGTCGCTTGGTTCATGGTCTGCGGATTGACGCTGATCCGGGTAACTCCGGCGTCAAGCATCGTTTGCAACTTTACCCGCGACACGGTCTCCGGTCGACCGGCTTCGACGGTAAATTCAGCGACAGTGCCTGCGGTCATGAAGCTTTGTTTGACGGTTTGAATCACCTCGGCGAAAGCTGCCTCGTCCAAACTGGTCGGCGTGCCCCCGCCCAGATAAACCGATTCCACCTGTAACCCCAATTCGCGGCAAAGCCCGGCCATGCCGGCTGCTTCAAGCTTCAATCCGGCCAGAAAATTCTTTACCAGATGGCCGTGAGTGGTTAAGGGGACCGCCGGAAATGAGCAATAATAACAACGGGTGGGACAAAACGGAATTCCGACATAAATGCCGATCGTCCCGGACGGCTTAAAAAAGCGTTCCTGCTTGATTCCGACTTCTAAAACCAAATCGGCCTTGACCTCGTCCAAAGCGTAAATCTCCAACAATTGGCGGCGAATCTCCGGAATCGAAAAACCGCGTCCCCGTAGAAAATGAAAGATCTTCGTGGGCCGGACTCCGCTCAAAATCCCCCACGGCACCGGGATGGCCAAGATTGTTTGGAAAATCCGGATAATTCCCAAACGGATTAATTCTTTCAAACGAAGCTGTCGATCCTGTTCGCGCCAGCGCGGATCGCTGACGGTCGGATCGGTAAACTCCCAGAGTTGATTCGTTCCGGAACCGGTCACGACCAACTTGACCGTTAGCTGCGGCGTCCAGGAGAACGTCAGCCGCCATGGCGCCCGTTCGTCGCCGAGTTCCGCCGCAGGATCGACGATCCGCAATGCCGCTAAGACATTGGCTTGTTGTTTGGAATCAGTTAAATTCACCCAATATTGCATCGTCTGCCCACGCCACCCGGTTGCCAAGTTCCACCAAAAGCTCAAAAATCTACTGTCTATTGGAAATAAGGATTAAATTGGATTTCATGGCCAATCGTGGTGGAAGCCTCATGACCAGGCCAAACGATGGTTTCGGGCGGCAATGGAAATAACCGCTCTTTAATCCCCTGGATTAATTGCACTTCATTGCCACCCGGGAAATCGGTCCTGCCGATGCTCTCCCGGAACAAGGCATCTCCCGAAAAAAGCAGTCCCGGATGGTACAATGAAATTCCGCCCGGAGTGTGGCCGGGCGTTTCAATCACTGTGAAATCCTCTTTCCCCAAACCAACAACGTCTCCCCCCTTAAGGGTACGGGATGCATCCGGACTGGTTACCGGGGCGCCGATCCACAGCGACAGGTTGGCTTCCGCCGAAGTCAGCATCAACCGATCCGCAGCATGGATTAGAACCGGAGCTCCCGTCGCAGCCTGTAATGCGGTATTGCCGGCAATATGATCGGCGTGCCCGTGGCTATTGATGATCCACTTCAACTGCAAATCGCGTTCGCTAAGTGCAGCCAAAATTTTTTCCACTGGGCCGCCGGGATCGATTACCCCGGCCTCATCCCCCGACCAAACCAAAAAGGCATTGGTCATTAAGTCGCCTAATAAAAAATGCAGATACTCCATGATATACTCCAAACGTGATCCAATTTTGAAAGTTCCAAAGACTACCGCTCTTCTTCCGAATTAATTTCCAGCGCGGCGCTGCTTAAGATCATGGCCGCCTCGGACTTGCTATCCGCGGGAATCCAGATCCGGATCCTGGCCAACGGGCCGACGGTCAGTCCATACAAATCGCCCATGCTATCCCGTTCCATTTTAACGGGAATCCCGGCGCTCGCTAATAACCCGTGAATGATTTCCGCTTCATCGGGGTTATAAACTTCCGTCAAAAGAGCCCATGATTCGTTGGGATGAGTCATCGTGCTCACGCTCCTACAACTTGATCTGCTGTAAAATATCTTTCAGGACAGTTGCCGAGTGTTGTAAACCGCGTTCTTCCTCCGGCGCGAGATTCAATTGGATCTTCTGCTCAATCCCGGTCCGACTCACGATACACGGCAAGCTCAGACAGACATCGCTAATCCCGTATTCCCCCTGCAAAAGGCTGGACACTGTCAACACCGAATATTCATCCCGCAGAATGCTCTCGGTGATCTCCACCAGCGCCAATCCGATGGCATAATAGGTCGCGCCTTTCCCCTTGATAATTTTGTACGCGGCGTTTTTGACATCGTTGAAAATCTCCTCTTTGGAGAAAGGCTTCGGACAAGGGTGGTTGCATATCGGACAATAATCGCCAAAGCGCAACCCGGCGATATTGGCCAGGCTCCAAACCGGAACCTCGGTATCGCCGTGTTCGCCGATGATATACGCATGGACATTCGTAGGATCGACGTGACAGTTTTGGCTGATTAAAAAACGAAGCCGCGCCGAATCCAATACTGTCCCGGAACCGATTACCCGACTCGCAGGAAAGTCGCTTAATTTATAGGTAATATAAGTCATGATGTCTACCGGATTTGAGGCGACCAACAATAGCGCATTGGTTCCGACCGTTTTGATCTGGTCGATAATATTGCGGAAGATGGCGGCGTTGCGCCCCAAGAGATCAATTCGGGTTTCGCCGGGTTTCTGGTTGGCGCCGGCGCAGATTACAATCAAGTCGGCGTCCGTACAATCCTGGTAGGAGCCGGCATAAACCGAAACGGGACGAACGAAGGAGATCCCATGGTTCAGATCCATGATCTCCCCTTCGAGCCGCTCCTTATTGGGATCGATAATCGCGATCTCGGACACCACGCCATTAATCATCAAACTGTACGCATAAGTCGATCCGACCAAACCCGCACCGATAATAACCACTTTACCTGCTTTTTGACGAGACATTGGCGATCACCTCATAAAAGATTCCTCAAATAAAGCCGAAAAATTCTCAAATTTTCTTGCCTCGGATTATAATTGTCTCAATACTCCAGGCAATAGACGGAATGTTTGTCCAATCCATTTCCTGTTTCAATTATGGCATAAATAGCAAAATTTTCAACCAGCTTATTCGGTTTTTAGATAGTTTGATGGAATAAATAGTTTTAACGTTTTGCAGTCGCAATTTTAACATTCGGAATGGCCGCAGGAAAGGCATTTGGCGCACCCTTCGAAATAGCCAAACGTGTACATGCCGCAATTCGGGCAAAGGTTGAACCCTAACTTGCCTTGGGATGGCTGCGGCCGTTGTTCGACGGCGCTGCTGACCGTGGGGGCGGATTCGACGAATCCCAGATTCAATTGCGGTTGGACGCTGCTGATGGCTTCGGATTGGGCTAGATCTTGATCTTGCTCCAACTTTGCCAGATTTTCATTCAAAAACTGCCCGATGGCATCGGGAACCGAGCGCACCCGGTTGGGCCCGAAACCGACGAACCGGCTACCGCCGATCCCCAGCAGTTCATCGGCCACCGCCTGCGGATCGATCCCGCAACGGAACGCCAAGGAAATGAGGCGGGCGATGGCTTCCGTGAAAGCGGCCAGATCGCTGCCGGCCTTGCCGATCTGGGCGAACAGCTCAAAGGGCTGCTTTTCATGAAAATTCAAAGTGAGATAGAGATTTCCCTCCGGCGTCTGACGGGCGTCGGTCAGGCCGATTAAACGTTTCGGCCGTTTCAGCGGCTGAATCCGGCCCCATTCCCCGTAGGACCAATGGATTTCAGCGCCGGAACTCTTGCTGCCGGCGGGTTCCTGCTCCAGCTTTTGCATCGGCTGATTGGCGATACTTCCGTCGCGATAAACTGTTAGCCCCTTACAGCCCAGTTTATAGGCGAGACGGTACGCCTCGGCCACCTGATCGGGAGTCGCGTCATGGCCAAAATTGATCGTTTTGGACACCGCGTTGTCGGTATATTTTTGAAATGCCGCTTGCATGCGGATATGCCATTCCGGTTCGATCTCATGGGCGGTCACAAAAACCCGCCGCCATTCCTCAGGCACTTCGGCCAGGCCGGACAAATTGCCGGTCACGGCGATCTTTTCCAGAAGCTCCTCGCTATAAAATCCCTCGGCTTTCGCTATCGCGGCAAAGGTCTGATTCACTTCGACCAACCGGTCATTGTCCATGATCTGGCGCATAAACGCCAGACTGAACAAGGGTTCAATGCCGCCGCTGGTATCGCAGATGATACTGATGGTCCCCGTGGGAGCAATGGTCGTAGTGGTGGCATTACGTATTTTGGGCGAATTTCTTTGATCATAAACGCTGCCGGGAAAATTGGGAAAAGCGCCCCGTTTTTCGGCCAGTTCCTCCGAGGCGAGCTTCGATTCGGTATCGATGCAGCGCATTACTTCTTCAGCCAGTTGAATCGCCCGTTCCGAATTGTAGGGAATCTTCAGCTTGAACAACAAGTCGGCCCAACCCATCACGCCCAAACCGATCTTACGATTGCCCTTGGTTATCTTTTCGATTTGCGCCAGCGGATACTGGTTCGCTTCGATGACGTCATCGAGAAACCGGACAGCCAACCGGGTCGCGGCGCTCAACGCTTCCCAATCCACTTCCGGCTGGCCCTCGTTTTCTCGGACCATCACCGCTAGGTTCAACGACCCGAGATTGCACGATTCGAAAGCCAACAGCGGCTGCTCGCCGCAGGGATTGGTGCTTTCAATCGCGCCTTGGCGAGGAGTCGGATTGGCCTCGTTCATCCGGTCGATAAAAATAATGCCCGGTTCGCCGCTGCGCCAGGCCGACGCGACGATCTTCTCAAAAACCTCGCGAGCCGCCAATTTCCCCACCGGCTGCTTGGTGCGGGGATTGATGAGATAATACGTTTCATCCTTGTCCAACGCCGTCATGAATTCATCGGTGAGCGCGACCGAGAGGTTAAAATTGGTGATCTCCCCCGGCACGCTTTTGGCCTCGATGAATTCCAAGATATCCGGATGGTCGACCCGTAAGATCCCCATGTTGGCGCCGCGGCGGGTACCACCTTGTTTGACAGCCTCGGTGCTGGAATTGTATACCTTGATGAAGGATAAAGGTCCGCTGGCCACGCCGCCGGTACTCCCCACCTGATCGTTCTTGGGACGGATGCGCGAAAAACTGAAACCGGTGCCGCCGCCGCTTTTATGGATGAGCGCCGCGATCTTGAGCGACTCGAAGATACTCTCCATCGAATCCTCAATGGGCAGGACAAAACAGGCCGAGAGCTGACCCAACTCCCGGCCGGCATTCATCAGCGTCGGCGAATTGGGCATGAACTTCTTTTCATCCATGACCCGATAAAAAGCGTTCGCCAAAGCAGCGACCTCGGACTCGGGAACCTGGAAAGCCTCAGCCTCAATGGCCGCCACGTGCTGCGCCACTCTGCGCAGTAAATCTTCCGGCTCCTCACTCACCCGGCCGTCGTTTTTTTTTAAATAGCGCCGCTCTAATACCGCTCTGGCGTTATCCGATAATTCCATCGGTGAATCCCTCACTTTGATACTATATATTGTGTTATTATTATTCTAATACACAACATATAGAAAGTCCAACCAAAAAATGGCATAAAACCGCAGATTATTCAGCAGGGAGTTCACAGTAGACGGATAAAACCGGCCATCCATCGGATCGCGGCGCTTCGTAAAAAAATTGCAGAAAATTATCAAAGCCCTGTCGTTAAAATCAGCACCCCGGAAGCCGTTGCCGGACTCAAAAAATAAAGGCCTGATCGCTCAGACCTTAATTTGTTCAATTCTTGTCGACAAATACTTTATATCCTTTCCCGGTGAGCTCGGACTTTAACTTTTCAGCGTTGACCTGCGAGCCAAACGCTCCGACTTGTACGGCGAATGGCGGATTATTGCCCACATAGACCGGATAGCCTAACGTCTGTAACTGTTGGGAAGCGGTCATTGCTTCGTTGCGGGACGAATAGGGTCCGACCCTGACCTTGTATTTTACGGTGGTGGGTACTGCCGGGTTGGCGACCGGCTCATTGCTGACAACCGGGGCCGTGGAAGTCGTCGCGTTCTTATCCGGCTGGACATTGACGGTCGATCCGTTTTCCGTCGGCAAATTTACGGTCTCCAGATTGTTTTCGGTGCCGACCGGAGAACCCGGCTGATCTTTGACCCAGCCTTCAAAGAGTAATCCAAAAACCACTCCGAGCGAGATCGCTAAAAACGAGAAGAATACCAAGCCGGCTGTTTTCGAAAGCAGGTTACTGAGCGATTTAACGCCTTTGTGTTCCATGAACACACCTCCTTTGCTTTAAGAATGGGACAATTCATTTCATTAAAGGATACTACCAAAACTGAAAAATATTCCTACATTGGATAAACAAATTTAGGCGCTTCAAGTTCGGGTTTTGCGTCCCAATAAAAAAACTCCGCCAATGCGGAGTATAAAATCACCTGATATTCTATGACAATCTCGCCGGATTGATGAATGAATCCGGAAACTTTGCTTAGAGCTTAACGGCACCCATACCAGAGCGGCCGTTTGTATAAAAATTTATTTAATCACTCAATAAACATTTTCAACCACAAAATGAGCATGTTCGGCAACTGAGAGAGCATGTTCGGTAACTGAGAGAGCATGTTCGGTAACTGAACAAGGCTCCGCAGTTACTGAGAAAGCATGCGCAGTAACTGTCCGAACTGATTCAGTAACAAAACGAGCATCCCCAGTGACTAAGTGAACATTCGCCGTAACTGCACGAACACTTTCAGTAACTAAACGGGCATCCGCAGCAACTGAGCGATAACCTTGAGCAATCGCGAAACCATTTTCGGTTAAAACACTTCCCAATTAAAGAGCCAATGGCTTCGGCTCTCAGCATGGCTAGGATATCGGATACTCAATCGTTTAAAATCTTCTGATACGAAACGATATCCAATAGCCGGCCGAATTTCTTGCCGACCTCACGATAATGGGCGCACTCGCGATAACCGTTCTTGGCAAACAGGTGAATGCTCGCCGTATTCTCGCCGCAGATCACCGCCACCAAAGAATGAATCCCGTTCTGCCGGGCCAGGGCCTCCAGATGGCGCAAGGCCGGAGTGCCGATGCCCTTGCCGGTGAATTCGGGTTTCAGGTAAATCGTGACCTCGGCGGTAACATCATAGGCCTCCCGCTTCTTAAAGTTGGTCAAGAGACAGTAACCGCAGGTTTGACCGTCCCGGGTGATCAAAAACGTCCGATAACACGGCTTAGAGAAGAAAACGATCTCCCGCATCTCGTCCAGCGTCAACGGAGCCTCATGAAAAGTCGCTGTGCTGGTCCGGATATATTCGTTATAAATCGCCAAAACTTCGGGAAGGCGTTCCTCGCGAAGTTCTTCAAACTGACATTCCGCCATGTCGCAAGCCCCCTAAGAATTCGATAGCCTTTTGCTTGCATCCCTGCAAAATTAAGCAAAATATTCGACGCCGGATTCGAAAATCCTCTGATCTTTCGGCCCGTTAACATTACGATAAAGATGCGGGCCGATCCGCTCCGAATGCCCCATCTTGCCGAGGACCCGGCCGTCGGGACTGCAGATTCCTTCGATGGCCGCCATTGAACCATTGGGATTATCGGGAAGTTCGGCCGCCGGCCGGCCGTTCAAATCGACATATTGGGTGACGATCTGGCCCTTTTCGGCCAACGCGGCGATCAGTCCGGGATCGGCTACGAAACGTCCTTCGCCGTGAGAGACCGGGATCAGATGGACGTCGCCGACCTGCACTCGGTTGAACCAGGGCGAAAGCGTGGAAGCGACCCTGGTCCGGACCAGGCAGGATACGTGCCGGCCGATGCTATTAAAGGTCAAGGTCGGGCACTCCGGGCCGCTGGGCCGGATCTCGCCGTAAGGAACCAGTCCCAATTTGATGAGGGCCTGAAAACCGTTGCAGATTCCCAAGATCAGGCCGTCCCGCTGTTGCAACAACCGCAGCACCGCTTCCTGAATCCGGGGATTGCGAAACGCGGTGGCGATGAATTTGCCGGAGCCGTCCGGCTCGTCGCCGGCGCTGAATCCTCCCGGCAGCATGATGATCTGGGAATTGTCGATCGACTTTTCCATCCGGTCGAGGGTCTCCTCGATGGCCGGCGCGGTCAGATTGCGGAAAACCAGGGTCTCGACCCGAGCGCCGGCCCGTTCAAAGGCACGCTGCGAATCATACTCGCAGTTGGTACCGGGAAAAACCGGCAAGAAAACCCGCGGTCTGGCATATTTAACTTTGGGAGCAGCCGCCCAGCGCGCGGGAAAGGCATAGGCCGCCGGTTGACGTTCGGCTTGCTGATCGACTCGGGTCGGGAACACTTTTTCCAGCGGCTCCTCCCAGTGGCGAAACGCTTCTGCCAAGGCAATCCGGGTGTCGCCGATCTCCAGAACCGGATCCCCCTGGGTTACACCCAGCCTTTGGAAGTCGATCCCGTTTAATAAACTGGCGACGTCAAGACCTTGCGGAATCTCCAGAATCATCGAACCGAAATCCGGCCGGAAAAGCGCGGCGGTCTCAAGATCCCCGCTAAGGCGCACGCCGATCATGTTGCCGAAACACATTTTGGTCACAGCTTCGGCAATCCCGCCGCCCGTGACGGCATAAGCGGCGCTAACCTGGCCCGCCTGAATCAGCTGATGGATTCTCTGGTAATTGCGCTCCAGGCATTCAAAATCCGGCATTTCGCATGAGTTGCGCGACAGCGGAACTCGGATCACTTGACTCGCCGCCGCTTTGAACTCCGCTGAAATGACTTTGGTCACATCCACCACATCCAGGGCGAAAGCCACTAACGTCGGGGGAACCGTCAGATCCTTAAATGTGCCCGACATGCTGTCCTTGCCGCCGATGGCCGGCACCGCCAATCGGTGCTGAGCGTAGTAAGCCCCGAGCAAAGCCGCGAAGGGTTTGCCCCATTTTTCGGGAACATCGCCCAATTTTTCAAAGTATTCTTGCAACGTCAAGTGAGCCCGGCGGTAATCGCCGCCGGAAGCCGTGATTTTGGCCAACGCCTCGACCACGGCGTAGATTCCGCCGTGGAAGGGACTCCAGCGGGTAACCTCCGGATTGTAGCCGAAAGTCATCATCGTGCCCGTTACGGTCTCGCCGCCGGTTACCGGCAGTTTGGCAACCATGCTTTGCGCGGGGGTACGCTGATAAACTCCGCCAAACGGCATGAGGACCGTCCCCGCTCCGATGGTGCTGTCGAAACGTTCGGCTAAACCGCGTTGACTGCAAATATTCAATTGCCGCAAATGGGCCAGCCAAGTCGCGGCCAGATCCGACTGCGTTTGCTCGGCCGACGCCGCGCCAAAAACGCTCCGCGCGGCTTGCGGTGCGATCACCCGAACCTTGGCGATCTGTTGCACGCCGTTGCTGTCGAGAAATTCTCGGCTGATGTCGACGCTACGCCGGCCCCGCCAATTCATGGCCAAACGCGGCTCAGCGGTCACGACGGCCACGACGGTCGCTTCCAGGTTTTCGGCTTCCGCGGCCGCCCGGAACGGCGCGGCGTTTTCCGGAGCCACCAACACCGCCATGCGTTCTTGTGACTCGGAGATGGCGAGCTCGGTCCCGTCCAAACCCTCGTATTTCTTGGGCACCGCATCCAGGTCGATGGCCAGACCGGGCGCCAATTCGCCGATGGCCACCGCGACGCCGCCCGCGCCGAAATCATTACATTTTTTGATCATCCGGCTGACGCTCGGGTCGCGAAACAGCCGTTGAATCTTGCGTTCAGTGGGCGGGTTGCCCTTTTGGACTTCCGCCCCGCAAGTGTAAAGCGACTCCTCAGTGTGGGCTTTCGATGAGCCGGTGGCGCCGCCGCAACCGTCCCGGCCAGTCCGACCGCCGAGCAAGATGATGATGTCGCCGACTTGTGGTTTTTCCCGGATCACATTCGCCCGGGGAGCGGCGCCGATCACCGCGCCGATCTCCAGCCGTTTGGCGACAAAGCCTTCATCGTAAACCTCCGTGACCTGCCCGGTCGCCAAACCAATCTGATTGCCGTAGGAACTGAAACCGGCCGCAGCACCATTGGTTATCTTGCGTTGCGGCAGTTTGCCGGGGATAGTCGCGGCAATTTTGGTGCGCGGATCGCCGCTGCCTGTAACCCGCATGGCATGATAAACATAGGAACGGCCGGAAAGCGGATCGCGGATCGCTCCGCCAAGGCAAGTAGCCGCCCCGCCGAACGGTTCAATCTCGGTGGGATGATTGTGGGTTTCATTTTTGAACATTACCAGCCAATCCTGGTCTTCCCCATCCACTTTTACTTTAACTGTGATACTGCAGGCATTGATCTCTTCCGATTCTTCGAGATCGTCGAGGCACCCCCGCTTCCGTAGTTCCTTCATGGCGATCGTGGCCAAATTCATCAACGTGGGAGCTTCATTTACGTTGCCCTTGATAAACTGGCGGGATTGAAGGTACTGATGATATGCCTCAAGAAAGGCAGGCAAGTAGGGGCTGTCTTCGAACTCGATATTTTCAATCTTCGTCAGAAAAGTAGTATGGCGGCAATGATCCGACCAGTAAGTATCCAAAACCCGAATTTCGGTCAGCGAAGGATCACGGTTTTCAGTATGCTGAAAATACTCCTGGCAAAATGCCAGATCAGCGAGGGACATCGCCAGCCCCAAATTGTTGCGCAGCTCTTCCAGTTGGGCGGAGTTCATGGCGATAAAGCCCTCAACTTTTGGCACATCCGACGGAATATCATAAGCACTCTCCAGCGTAATCGGCTTTTCGAGCGCCGCCGGCCGAGCTTCCAGGGGGTTGACGCAATAATCCCTGATCTGCCCTTTTTCCTGGGCAGTCAAATTCCCGCGCAGCAGGAATAGCTTGGCCACCCGGATCACGGGCCGCTCCCGTTGCGCCAAGATCTGAATGCATTGGGCCGCCGAATCGGCCCGTTGGTCATATTGGCCCGGCAAAAGCTCCACCGCCAGGATCCACTCGTCGGCTCGGACCGTCAGGACTTCATCATAGATCCAATCGACCGGCGGCTCGGCAAAGATACTGTTCCGGGATTGTTGATATTCGGCTTCGCTGATTCCGGCAATATCGTAGCGGTTTACGATCCGGACTCCTTCCAAATTACTCACCCCGAGAGTTTCCCGGAGTTCCCGCAATAAGGTTTGGGCTTCGATATCAAAACCCGGCTTTTTCTCAACAAAGATCCTTTTGACCTCGACCCGGTTATCCATTTTTTCCTCCACGTTTTTAAACAGCGACTCTTTTCTAAATGATGCTTGATGAAAAATGCGATGATTCATTGTTTTGGATGAATATGATCCAACATCAAGAGAATCATTTCATTCCGCTGAAATTTGGCAAAAACTACTCATAACTCATGACTTTATTATAAACACAGAAAAACGATTAGTAAAATTAATGGTTTTAATATATAATATTAAATATTCTAATCATTTAAAATCGTTCTCGCAACAGCGATCATCAACCGCAATTTCGGAGGTCCCGCTTTGAATGGATATTAACTTTGAGTTATATAAAATTTTTTATTATGCCGCTGCGAGCGGCAGTTTTTCAACCGCAGCCGCCCGGCTTTATATCACTCAGTCCGCAGTCAGCCAAGCGATTAAAAACCTGGAAACCCGCCTTGGCGTGCTGCTTTTTTTTCGAAAAAACCGCCATTTAAAATTGACCCGCGAGGGAGAGCTGTTATTTTCCCATGTCGAACAAGCTTTTAATCTTTTAAAAAGCGCCGAATCCAAAATGGCCGAACTTCAGGACCTGGAATCCGGCAGCATTCAGGTAGGAGCCAGCGATACGGTCTGCAAATATTTGCTCTTGCCATACCTCAAGGAATTCAACCGCCGCTATCCCAAATTAAAGATCAAAGTGATCAACCGGACTTCCGCTCAGATCCTGGCGATCCTCAAAAACGGCGCGCTGGATTTCGGCATCGTTACATTACCCTTATCCGACCGGCAAGTGAGCGTCCGTCCTTTTATTACTGTCGAGGATATTTTGATCGCCGGACCCCGTTTCACCGAGCTGTCCGAACGCCGGATTGCACTGGCGGAGCTCCCGGAATACCCCTTGCTGTTATTGGAGAAAACCAGCGCCACCCGGCGCAATTTCGATGAGTTTTTGAAAAAAAACGGCATTGGTCTGATGCCGGAACTTGAATTGGAAAGTGTGGATTTATTGGTGGAATTCGCCCGGATCGGCCAAGGCGTCGCTTATGTCCAACGGGAAAGCGCGCTTCCATTCATTGCCACCGGTGAACTTTTTGAAGTCAAGGTGAATGAAGAATTGCCAAAACGCAGTTTGGGGATTACCGCTCTGGAAAATGTACCGCTTTCCAGAGCGGCCGAATGTTTGATCAAACTTCTGCTAACTGAGAAGATCAACTGATTTTCGGGCCAAGCCGGATGGCCCGACAAAGCTTACGGAGTATTGCTTTTTTATTTACACATACAGTAAAATGACAGCCACCAGCACTAACGGCTCGCTTCCGTTATTCTCAATCGCATGGCCATGGCCGCCAGGGGTCAACGAGGCATCTCCCGCTTTCACATCTTGCCACCGTCCGTCTTCATTGAGTCGACCGTGACCGGAGATAAAATAGAACAACTCTTCTTCGCCATCATGCTGGTGAAACCCGATCGACGCTCCGGGAGGCAAGGTAATCTCGGCCACCATCCGGGCCTTGCCACCAAGTTCCGTCTGTTGGAACAGGTGCTTGATCGTAACGGTGCCGTTCCCGTCCCGCATCCTTTCCCGTAGTTCTCGTTCCATTTCCCCGTCTGTGCGCAACATAAACCTGCCTCATTTCTTTATCTGCGTTTCTTATTGTTCAATTTAAATTGATCCCAAAATGAACTGTCGCCTTCCGAGGATTCAGCCGCACCTGCGGTTTCCATCAAAGTCATGACCTGATCCATGGTAAGCACTTTATAATCACCATTGTTAGCTTCACTTTCGCTCTCAACCGCGGTCGCCTCCGATTCCGTTTCTTCTGTCTCGGCAGCGATGAGCGGATTGGTAGCTTCCTCGCACGGCGGCGGATTGGTTTCAACCGGTTGCGTTGCTGGATTGGAACTGGGCGCGCCAAAACTGCGCCGGGCCGCCGGCAACGGATTGGGCCGATCCCAATCTTGGATCTCATCGCCAAAATTGGTGATCACCGAACGGTTCAAGCGGCTGATAATCTCCGGACTCAGTTCCTGCAATTTATTTTGAATCGCTTGTAGCCGGACAGTCGGGGGATTCAACCCCGCCAGGATCAGGTAAAGCACCACGCTGTTTTTTAAGTTGGGATCGCTATATAAACCCCGGAACAATGTCGGAGCGTTGGTAAGATTTTGACATTCTTGATAGACCAGTTCCACGGACTCGGCGTTAATCCGGTAATTTTCAGGACAAACCAATAAAGCCGCTACGCGCGAACATTCACCCTGGAAACTATTCTCCGTGAGCAAGGCCGTTACTTCCTCGCGCATCATCTTCGCCAACCATTCCGGTTCGGATGAACCGTCAAGCTTCAATTCAATCCGCAATGGCGTGAAGTAGCCGGGAGTATTCAGCAGGCGAAAGAAATCCTCCCGGTCAAACGCGAACATATTCGATAAGCGGTTGGGAATCTGGTTAATCTCATCCCATAAACCCACAATGGCCTCGTTGGCCTTCGGCCAAAACTCGAGCACCGGCTGATCGCCAAACTTAAGACGCAGCAGATGATTATCGATCAGATAAAACGGATTGGGATTGACATCGCTGAGGATATCCAGACCCTTCAAAGCATTTTTTTGTTCCTCTAACGATTCGGAGAGTAAAGGAATTGTGGCCAGACAGCCGGTAGAAAGCCCCACCCGGCGTGAGATCTCCAGCACATCCGCTGCGATTCCGGTTCCCGTGCCGCCTCCTAAGCAAGCAATGACAAAAATGAAATCAACTTCATAATAGAAATATTCTTCGATGACCTTCTGAACTTTTTCGGCATCGTTGCGAATGGCTTCCTGCCCCACCCGTGGATCTTTACCGGCACCGAGCCGGGTTCCGATCCGAATCCGGTATTCCGACGGAATCACATTTAAAGCCGCCAAGTCAACCGGGGAGGTATTCACGGCAATCGCTTTATAGCCATGACGCGCAAACAGATCAGCAATCTTTCCTCCGCCCTGGCCGCATCCGATAAAACCGAATTGTATTCCTTTATCTTGCATCCTATTACCTCCAACCATTCATTGATCGAAACATCTCCGGGTTTCCCATACCAAACTGCCTCCGACCTTTGAGCTATTCTGGAAAGTTTTCAACAATCAGGAATTATTGCACATTGCAATTTAATATAAACAAAATAATCCTAAACTTCTATTAGACTAAAATTTTCAAAATCCTCTTTAGAAAAATTTGTAATCTTTTATTTACCAAAAGAAAAAAGCGGGGTCGCCCCCGCTTTTCGTGTACCGAATGGAAAGATGATGAAGAAATCAACCTTGAAGCCGTTTTTCCAGATCGGCCAGTTCATTTTCGATGGCTTGGGGTAAACGGTCGAATTTTGCAAAAAATTCTTTTTGATTGGCAATATCGTTCTGCCATGCCGCGGGGTCCACTTCCAATAACGAATGCATCTCCGATTGGGTAATTTGCAGGCCGGTGCGATCGATTGCCTCGTCGGCCGGCACATATCCGATGGATGTGGTAACGGCTTCGGCCTTGCCTTCGCAGCGATCGAGCATCCATTTGACGGCCCGGAAGTTTTCGCCGAAACCAGGCCAGATAAATTTGCCGTTCTCATCGGTACGGAACCAGTTGACGTGGAAGATCTGCGGCGGATTGGGAATCTTCCGCCCCATTTCCAACCAGTGCGCAAAGTAATCGCCCATATTGTAACCGCAGAATGGCAGCATCGCCATGGGATCGCGGCGAATCACCCCTACGGCACCGGTCGCTGCCGAGGTGGTTTCAGAGGCCATCGACGCGCCTACATAGACGCCGTGCTGCCAATTGAAGGACTGATAAACCAATGGCGCGACTTTAGCCCGGCGACCGCCGAAGATAATGGCCGAAATCGGAACACCCTGCGGGTTCTCCCATTCCGGAGAGATCGACGGACAATTGCGGGCCGGCGCCGTAAACCGGGAATTGGGGTGGGCCCCCGGTCTGCCGCTGTCCGGAGTCCAAGGATTGCCTTTCCAATCGAGCGCTTCCGCCGGCGGTTCGACACCCATGCCTTCCCACCAGACGGTGCCTTCCGGGGTCAAAACGACGTTGGTAAAGATGGTGTCTTTTTGGACAGTCGCCAAGGCATTCGGGTTGGACTTGGCACTCGTTCCGGGAGCGACGCCGAAGAAACCGGCCTCCGGGTTAATCGCCCACAAACGGCCGTCGGGACCGATCCGCATCCAGGCGATGTCGTCGCCCACCGTCCACACCTTGTAGCCTTTGAATGCTTCCGGCGGAATCATCATGGCCAAATTGGTCTTTCCGCAGGCGCTGGGGAAGGCCGCCGCGACATAAGAGACTTTGCCTTGTGGATCCTCGATCCCCAAGATCAACATATGTTCGGCCATCCAACCTTCTTTTTTACCCATATAGCTGGCTATCCGCAATGAAAAACATTTTTTGCCCAGCAGAACGTTCCCGCCATAACCGGAACCGACGCTCCAGATGGTATTGTCCTGAGGAAAATGGCAGATAAACCGGCGTTCCGGATTCAAATCGGCTTTGGAATGGAGTCCTTTTACAAAATCGGCACTTTCGCCGAGCTGCTCCACCGCAACTTTGCCCATCCGCGTCATGATCCGCATGTTTAAAACCACATAAATGCTGTCGGTCAACTCGATGCCGACCTTGCTGAAGGGCGAGCCGGGCACGCCCATGATGTAGGGAATGACGTACATCTTCCGGCCCCGCATCGAACCGTCAAAGATCTGGCCTAACTTTTGATAAGCCTCTTCAGGAGCCATCCAGTTGTTGGTGGGACCGGCGTCTTCCTTGCGTTCAGTACAGATAAAGGTCAAATGTTCGACCCGGGCCACGTCATTCTCGGCAGTCCGATGGTAAACGCAACCCGGCAGTTTCTCCTGGTTTAACGCCAGAACTTCGCTCGTGCTAATGGCTTCGGCGGTCAAGCGTTGCCGTTCTTCCTCTGAACCGTCGATCCAGACGATCTGATCCGGTTTGGTCATTTTCGCCATTTGATCGATCCACTCGAGCACTATTTTATTCACCATAAGTCTCCTCTCTAACTCAATTGTTCCTTATATACATTCGTCGGCAAATTTTCAAAAAACTTTAAGTTTGCCGAGAATATTCGTAAATAATCAATTTTTAAGAATAATTTTACATTTTATTTAAACGATATAAATATGATTAAAATTAATTTTATTATGTGGCAGGGTCGGTGTCAATCACTTCAGCGATGTATACAGTTCTTTTTTAGTTATCCCCAATTTGGCAAGCTTGCATGGCTTTCTCTTTGCATAATTCGACAATGTCTTCTAATCGGGTCCCTCGTTCGAAATCAGCGGAACGGATGGATTGCAAATAAAAAAACGATTTGAAACTGTATTCAAATCCGTTTCAAATCGCCGGAAACCGGATTGGCGTACATTGAGAAAAACCTTAGCTTGAAACATAAGCCTTCTTACAGATAACAGTTCGACATCTTACAATGATTGCAGGATCGTTTCCGCCCACGCTTTGGCCTTCGCTTCGCTCTCCGCGAGCCGCTTCGCCGGGGCAATGAACTCAACTTCGCCGAGCACCTCATTCCCGGTCAGAGCCTGCCTCATATTTTCAAAGGTTTTGCCGCGCCCGCCGTCGTTGCAACAGAACAAAGCGACTTTTTTCCCGTTCAGCCGCACCGTTTGAAAAAAGGTATTCAATGCCGGTGCAAATGAAAATGCCCAAACCGGAGTACCGATAAATAACAGGTCGTAATCGGCCGGATTCTTTTCGAGCGGCAAAAGCGGCGGGGCTTTTTTGGTCACAACTTGGCTGCCGCCCCAAACGAATTTCATGAAGCCTTGGGAATTGATCTCCTTCTGCGGTTTGAGTTCCAATTGATCCGCTCCGGCCGTTTCAGCGATCGCCGCAGCGATCCGGCGGGTGCTCCCCTCAAGAGAATAAAACACCACCAGTTTCCGGTATTGATCCGCCATTCAGACTCCTCCTTCGCCTTATTTGGGTTAATACGATGATAAACCGCAGCTAACCGTCAACCGATAGAATACTCCGCGCCAAAGCTCGCTCAGCTCACTTCGATAGTTTTCATTCTCTGCCAAAGATGATATAATTGTCACAAATTGCGGGAAGCGAGGTCCGGACAGGAATGAACAAAGTCATCTGTGTCTATAGCTCATCCAGTTGTGCGATTGACGAGAAATATTTTCAAGTCGCCGCGGAATTGGGGCGCGAGATCGCCTTACGCCAGGATACTACGCTCTATGGCGGCGGCCTGCTGGGGTTGATGGGAGCGGTGGCCAAAGCGGCTCAAGAACATCGCGGCAAAGTCATAGGCGTGATTCCCGAGGCGCTCAATGTGGAAGGGGTCGTCTATGAAAACTGCGACGAATTAATCGTCACCGACACCCTCCGGGAACGCAAAGCAGTCATGGACAGTCGCTCCGATGCGTTTATCGCCCTTCCCGGCGGTTATGGAACTCTTGAAGAACTCTTGGAGATTATCACCCTCAAGCAGCTCCGTTATCACCAAAAACCGATCGTCATTTTAAACAGTAACGGTTTTTACGATAGGTTGCTCGAACAATTCGAATTAAGCATCGCTCAATCCTTCGCCAAACCGGAATGCCGGCACCTTTACTTCGTGACCGAAAAAGTCACGGAAGCCCTCCGCCATATCGACGAATACCAGCCTTATCCGTTTCGTGAGAAATGGCTGACCGATGTCGAATGTTAATTCAATCCCCTTCCCTCGGAAACATGGGATAGAGTCTTTCAAACTGGGAAATCGTCCAGCCAATAGTTTTAAAACGATTTATCGTTTGTTTCCCCAAGCGTTGTAATCGCCTTGGCCTGCGGGCCAAGGTTTATTACAACCCTTTTAGAGAAAGCGCTCAAACCGTTCATGGCGGGCTTTACAAATCGGACACACTTCGGGAGGATTCTCGCGCGCACAGAGATAGCCGCAGACCTTACACCGCCAAACCGGATAAGGCAAGGAGCGAGGCAACTCACGCACTTCTTCCGGAATCTCCGGCCGACGCCCGCCGGGATGGGGACGCCGTTCCGGAATGGAACGCGCTGTCGCCTCAGCCCCTACGATCTCCTCCGACACATATAGAGCACAAAAGCAATTACCGTACTCGGTCAGATCCGGATCCCGGTAATCGCAAGGGCAAATGATATCGCGATCCGTTGCCGCGGAACCGGACGCCAGACGGCAAGGGCAACTCGGATAACCGTAACGGGCGGTATTGACCAACAGTCCTTCTACCAAAGCCATGGTAAAATCCTGATCGGGATTTAAGTGGTAGCCGGCCGCCTCCGCCTCGCGCTGTAACCTTTGATAAAGCGCGGTCACAGCCGCGGGATCGACCTGATCCTGATACGGTTCCTTCATTCCCCCAACGCCTCCCGCACTTCGGTTTCATGAAAACCAATGATTTTTATCGCGTCATTGATGACGAGCGTCGGAAAAGAAACATCCGGGTTCCATTTGCGCAATTCGCCGAGAACCGTCTCCTTCTCCTCTCCGTCCAACCGATCGAGATCGACAAAATCGAATTCGATCTCCAGATCTTGCAACAACTGTTTGGTCTTACGGCACCAGATGCAGGTACTCAAGGCAAATAAAAAAATTTTACCCCGTTTTCTGCCTGCCTGATGCTGAACTTGCGGAATTTCCATCGTATCCTCCTGAGCAGATGATTATGAAGCGATCCATCACAACGCGTTAGCCAATCAACCATTCCCGCTCAACCAGAATGCGTCCGCCGCTCTTTACCATGCCATGCAACCGGTCGCCCCGGGCCAATTCCTTGACCCCCGACGGTGTCCCGGTCATCACCACGTCGTAATCTTCCAAATCGAAATAACGCTTAATCTCGGTTAAAATTTCCGCGGGTTTATGAATCATTAAGGCCACTCCACCGGATTGTTGCAACCGGCCGTTGAGCCACAATTCCAACTGCAGTTCAGCCTGAGAGTCAAACGTTACAAACGGACTGAAGGCGGCCGAACCATTAAAGGCCTTGGCTTTTTCCCAGGGGAGACCCTTGGCTTTCAAACGGTTTTGAACTTCTCCCAATGTCAAATCGAGCCCGAAGGCAACCGCGCCTAAGGCGCCGTTTTTGATTAAGAATGAAAGCTCGCCTTCGCAACGGCAACTGGTCTCCGGCAAGGTAATGGTTTCCGTCAGCGCACTGTTGGGTTTGATGAACAACACCGGTTCATCCGGGATCTCGTTTTGTAACCCGAATGTGGGCCACAAAATTTCGACCCACACCAACGATCTTACTCGGCGTAAATTGTTGCTTATCAAAGCGAATCTGTTGCAATTCCGGCTCCACTCACCGTATAATGAACCAGTCCTTGCCCATTTTTCTAAAGCCATGTTCATGTTGAAGTCTTTCAAATCGCAAAAATTGCCTTGCGAACGACTTTATCCCTTGTTTCCCGAGCTTTTAGCCGGAGTTCTTCACAACGCTGCTCGAAAACCATAGTGATGACCCTCAGAAAATAGGCGAACTCCCGAACCATTATCGCAATGCATATTGAATCGCTCGGTTTTCTTTACTCTATCACAAAGCGACTCGCCGCGCAATGGTAGAAACGCTCATGGAATCAACTATCCTTAGGTAATTTGCAATAAATTAAAATTTAATTTTCGCCGCATGAAAAAATATCGGTTTAACGATTTAAGCTGATGTCCCGACTATGCTTCGTTTATTGCAGCGCACCGCATTCGCGATGCCGGTCGCAATCCCGCAGATGATCGTTGACCATTCCCACCGCTTGCATTAAGGCATAGCAAATCGTAGGACCGACAAAACGAAAGCCCCGCTGCAGCAGTTCGCGGCTTAAGGCCCGGGATTCGGGAGATTCGGCCGGGACCTCCGCCAGCGTTGCCCAGGCATTCTGCAACGGTTTCCCGGCGACGAACCGCCAGAGAAAGCTGTCAAAACTGCCGAACTCCGCCTGAACTTTCAAAAACGCCTTGGCGTTGCCGATGGCCGCCTCGATCTTGCGCCGGTTGCGGACGATCCCCGGATTCTGCAGCAGCGCGGCGATCTGGTCGTCACCGAATTCGGCGACCGCCGCCGGATCGAATCCCGCCAAAGCCTGCCGGTAATTTTCCCGTTTCCGGAGAATGGTGATCCAACTCAGCCCGGCTTGCGCTCCTTCCAGGATTAAGAATTCAAAGAGTTTTTTGTCGTCGTGCACCGGAACTCCCCACTCCCGGTCGTGATAATCGATATAGAGCGGATCATTGCCCGCCCAGTCGCAACGCCCCATTCGATCCACCTGCTTTATTTTTTACAAGTACTTTATCAAATGCTTGTTCGACAGTCAAGCGCCTCGCTCCTTCCAATGGCTCAGGAACATACCGAAACGGGCTGTTTCACCTCAGGGCGTAACCTGTTTTCGGGTCGCCCCGCTCCCGACCGTCAGCAATTGCAGGTTGGGATGAAGATTTTTAATCCAGAACCGGTCCAGATCCGGAAGCACATGGAGTTGGCCATCCTTGGGAATGTCGATGGCATAACGATTGTTTATTCCATTCACGGTAATCGCGACGATTACCGTTCCCGATGAACTAAAACGGCGAAAACCCGGTAAATAATAGCCGATGGCGTGCGTCGGTTTCAACGTATAGCTTTCCATGCCCCCGTTCCGCGCATCCGGCGAAAAATAGCCGTTCGGAGTCGTTCCGGAAACTACGTTATAAAACTCGATATAATGCGGGCCATGGGACTCGATCATCTCCAAATCACAGTCGCCGCTGTCCCAAGTGATCTGAACGGTCATAGTGTCTTGTTTGCCGATTGCCTGAGCCGTATAGGCCGCATAATTCCGGATAAAATCATCCCACTCGGTATCCTGTGCCAAACGCAGCAGCGCATATTGATTCGCCGCTGAGTAATTCGACCATTCATCGCTGGTCGGCAACAAGATTGCCAGTCCATGCGCTGCTCCGACATGAATCCCCGTTTCGCGATGGGCGAGCACCGCGCCGGAAATGCCGGTTTGCAACGCGCCCGCGGCGCTTTTCAAACTTTGATCCGTTGTATACTTGGCCAGGAAATAGGCGAAACCGTCCAAATCACTGTTTTCCGGATAATCGTAATAATCCGTTTCGAATGCCGCGCGGTAAATACCCGTCAAATCGGTGGAGCGTTTCAAGGCGGCGGCAAAGTTGGCAAACAAGGGCATCATCGCCGGCAGCGCGCGGAGATTGAGCGCCGAATACGTCGTATTCGGCACGGGCTTTTGGGTCCGGTAATTATCATAATAATCCTCCACCAAGGTCACGGCCAAGGAAGCGGCGCTCATATTGGGATTGGCAGTCAAATGACGCAATACGGCATCATAGGCGTTGCCGGTGCTGGGAACGTCTTCGGCCGAGCCGACCATGTAATCGGCCTCGTTGCGCCATTCGTAGGCCTGTTCCAATAACTGCATCAAGCAGGCGTCCAGATTCAAAATGTCGATCTTCTTTCCGGTAATATTCCGGGCCCCGGCCAGGGCTTCGGCCACCTTATCCGTAGTCAAACAGGACCAGAGATCGGTTCCGGTGGTATCATCCCAGCAGATCCCTTTTGCCAGCGGCGTTTGACTGGAGGCCGACTGCAGCGCCAAAGATCTTTGAAACTTATCCTTGGCTCCGATAGCGCGGGGCCGGACACCGCCGCCATGATTCCACAGTGTCAGCAAAGTATGTTCGGCGGGATAATGCTGCTGGCAATAGACAATGAAATTGCGTAGCGTATTGGGATCGGCCATGTTCAGTTCCGCTTTGCCGTAATCTTGAAGCCACTCCGAAACCAGACTCGGACTGTCGGCATTGTCTTTTGTCACCCGATAGAGTCTGGTATCCTGCCAGTTACCGTTGGAAGTGTCATAATCGGGGCTGCGGTCCAATAGCACCAGGACGTTAACATCGCTGTTCGAACCGATCCGTTCCATTTCATTAAAATCGGCAATCGCTTCGCCTTCCAGGTTGTTATCGCCATCCATGTAAACGAGGAAATCCCATTGGGCGGTGACCGGACGCGGCGTGGCAGTCGGCGTCGGATCGGGTCCCGCTGACGGACTCGGCGTCGGTTCCGCGGCGGAATCCGGCGGGTTGGTATTCGCATCATAGCCGCCACTTCCGCCACAACCCGCCCACAGGATTGAAAGTAGGACGATCATCACCAAAGCCAGCCAAAGCGATTTTTTGCTCATTGGCGCACCCTCTTTAGCTTCACAACCATTTATTGTTAAATTCCATATTATCCATTAATTTCCTCTAAAAACATTTCCAAAATTCCAATTTTAGTAAAAAATATAAGCATAGCCCAAACGATTGCAAGCTGTGATGGTAATTTTCCGGACGGCGCTTGGGTAGCCCTAATTTTGGGCTGTGCTTGTTTGAGTGAGATTTTCATAGAAAAAGCCCCCACTCCCGAAGGAATGAGGGCTTTCCGGTGAAATAATGTCCAGTGGAGCCTGAGTATCTGATTCTACTTTCTATGGCCGCTCCAATCTTATTGTAAAACAAGTTTGTGTCCATCGGGTGAAGATTCCCGAGGAAAATAATGGCTGACCGGTTCTTCCGGGATGCCCGATGCTCATTCCGATAAATTTCCCATCAGAACGGTTCTTTAAAGGCGCATGGGAGGGATGGTCTTCGGTACTTTAGGGATAATCATCATCCCTTTAGGGATGGGCAGGTCCATGTTAGGGATGGTCTTTATCCATGCACGGACCTTCGCGTCCATGTCAGGTATGCTATGATCCTTGTTAGGGATGGTCTTCGTCCTTGTTAGGTACGCGATGGTCCGTTCAACGGATCAGCTCATCCCTGCATTCCCAAAGACCATCCCTGCTTTCCCAAGCCTTGGGCAAGCATTCCCAACCTTTGGGGAAACTCCCCCAAGCTTTGGGCAAACGAGACCAAGGCTCGGGAAAGCCGTCCCGAGGTTTGGGGAAGCTGAACCCAACGCTGGGGAGACAGCTTCGAAGATTGGGGATGCTTCTTCAGACTTCGAGGAACTGGACCGGCCCATTAAATTGATCGGCGTTAATCGAAGGAATCGTCCTTCGCGATGAAAACATCCACTCGCACATCGGTTTTATCCGCTGCTGCGACATACCAATATTGATAGACTTTTTTGGTAACCCGGTAAAGTTCCGGCCCGAAACCGACCAGACTGTCCAGTTCCGGAACTATGGTCGTTAAGAAGCTATCCTTCACTTTTTGCGTTTCCGGTTCCCGGAAGCGCAATTCGACGAGCTCATTCACATTCAGCTGCTTACGATACTCCTTGGTTTCGGATAATCCCTGCACCTCCAGATCACATTCGTCGCACGGGTAAATAACCTCGCCTTTTCTGGTCTTTCTTTCCAAAGTTTTATGGCATTTCGGACACTCCATTACCAAAACTCCTTCCGAAGTCATTATGGGAGATTTAATTAAACGGGCTGGGTCGATTTCCTGCTAAGCAAAAAGAGTCCTTCCTGGAACAAGCAACTGTAACGGCGATTGCCACAGCTTCCTTGCGGATAAAAGTTTTTTGATGAATGAAACAATCAAGCCGAAATTTGGCTCACCGCCGTCTCGGGCTCTTTATTGCTTAACCAGGCCATCGCAGCGCCGCCCAAGGCGATCAGCAGGGCGCCGGCCGCCTCGCCGACGCTGAGCTTTTCTCCCAGCCAGGCCATTCCGAATACCGCCGCGAACACCATGGTGGTCATCGAAAGAATCGACCCCACCGAGGCGCTGCAATATTTATAAGCCGAAGTCATGGTAACCTGGGCGATCAGTCCGGTCAGCGCCGTGGCCGTCAGGAAAAATCCGGCCCGGCCGTCCGGCCATTTCCAGACCGGTATCGCGAAGAAAAACGAAACCAATAAACCGAAGAGGCTCAGATAAAAGAATACCGTCCAAGCCGATTCGCCGTTTTGCCGCAATTGCCGGACCACCAGCACCGCCAGGGCCGACAGGATCCCGGAAAGCAACGCCAGAATATCCGGCCAGTAAACATGATGCAGATTCGGATGGATCAACAGCCCGACCCCGATCCAGGCCACGGCCAGGCAAAGCCAGGTGAGGAGCGAAACCCGCTCCTTTAGAAAAAAACCGGCGATCATGGTGACAAAGATCGGATAAGTATCATTGAGAACCCTGCTATTGGTCATCGAGCCGCGGTCCATGGCAATGAAATAAAGCAAAATGGCGGTTCCGCCAAAGACGCCGCGCGCCACCAACAGCTCCCGCCGGGTGGCCCGCAGATCCACCCGGCCGATGGCGGCCAGGATTAGGGCTACCACCACTCCCAGCAGAAACCGGAAGAAAACGACTTCCGGTCCGGGGATATTGGCCGAAGCCAACTTGGCAAAATAGGCCATCACCGCAAAGCAAAGCGCCGAAAAAAGCATTTGGATCGGACCTTTCACGAAAGGAGTATTCAAGGGGAAAACCTCATTTCATCATAGAATGCAATTATTCAATTATCGAATGAGCGGCCGGGATTGTCAATGGCCAGCGCCGCTACGAAAAAAAACGACTCCCGGTTTAAGCACCGGGAGTTTAGGTCAGTTTTTGGACCAAAGCTTTTAGATTCTGATAGTACTGTAACTGCTCTACGATAGGCATCCGATTCAAGCCGCTGGGGTTGGGGAGCAAATAATCGGTCACTCCCTCCACCACACTCGGTTGCTGCATTCCCCAGTTCAGCTCTTTCCGCCGGGATAAGTATTTGTATATATCCTTTCCGAGATAAGCCGCGACCAAAGGCCGATAGCGCCGGAGGATCGCCAGCAGTTCCACCGCCCCGGCGCGCATTTCCTCGGGATGCAATTCAGCCGCGGCGGCGCTGGGTCGCGCCACCAGATTGGTGATTCCCATTCCCAGCTCCAGCAGGCGCGCATCTTCCTCGCCCCGCAGTTTGAGCGGCGTCAGGCCGGATTCGTATAAAAAACGCCAAAACCGGTTGGAAGGTCCGGCGAAATGGTGATGGAGGGCGGCGCTCCGCAAGCCGGGATTGATCCCCACAAACAAAATTCGCAAATCGTCCCGCAACAGATTGGGAATGGCCAATTCCGGACTCATCCGACCTGAATCTCCGGCACCGGCAGCTGCGCGCTGGCCCGCTGGCTCCATTTGCCGCACTTATCGCCAATGCAGGCAATCACCCGTCCGGCTTGGCGCATCTCGACCACTTCGCACTGATTGGCGCAGCCTTCACAGTCAAAACTCTGGGTGGCGACCGGCTCCATCAAGTTTTTGAATCCTTTGAAGCTGGAAGCGCATTTGCGGCTGAACATCTCATCGCGGGCCAATAAGGCGGCGCCCACCGCGCCCATGACGTCAAAATGCTCCGGAATGACCAAACGGCAATTCAATGTCGCTTCGAACGCCTGGCGGATGCCCAAATTGGCGGCGACCCCGCCCTGGAATATTACCGGGGTCTTGATCTCCTTGCCCTTTCCCAAATTGCTGAGGAAGTTGCGGACCAGCGCCCGGCAAAGACCGGCCAGAATGTCTTCCAGCTTGTGCCCCATCTGCTGCTTATGGATCATGTCCGATTCGGCGAAAACCGCGCACCGCCCGGCGATCCGCACCGGATGCCTGCCTTGGGCCGCGCGGCTGCCCAGTTCTTCGATGTCGATATTCAGCCGGGCCGCCTGTTGATCCAGGAAAGAACCGGTTCCGGCCGCGCAGACAGTGTTCATAGCAAAGTCATAAACCACGCCGTCGCGGATGAGAATCAACTTCGAATCCTGGCCGCCGATTTCAATGATGGTTTGGACGGCCGGTTCCAGATTCAAACAAGCCACGGCATGGGCGGTAATCTCATTTTTGATCAGATCGGCGCCGACCAGCTTGCCGATGAGCTGACGGCCCGAACCGGTGGTCCCCACGCCGGCGATCTCATAATCTTTGCTCTCCGCCGCCAGACGGGACAATCCATCTTGCACCGAACCCACCGGATTGCCCTGCGAACGAAGGTAAAGCTTGCGCAGTAACTCCCCGCGCTGATTCAGCAGTACTAGATTGGTACTGACCGATCCCACATCAATGCCCAGATAAGCTTGCAAGTTTTTCTCCTCCAGCTGCTTTGCGTTTCTTTTGCCATAACAAATCGACGAATGCTTCGAGGCGGGTTCGCACTCCCGCTTCAGCCGAATGCTCATCAATGATGATCGAGAGGAAGGGAATGGCCAACTCACGGGAGACATCCGGCAAAACCTGCATCGCTACAATTTCCGGCATACAGGTGAAAGGGGCCAATTGAATCACTCCGTCCAAGCGGTTAATCCCCGCGGCCACGGTATGCGCCACCGTCTCCAAACCATGACCGCCGACGAAGCTGTTTAAATAAGGCTGGGCCAGCCAGCGCCACTTGCTGGACCAATCGGGCCGAATGATGCTGAATAACAATTGATCGCGAATCCAATCGCTCAAATAGATCGACCGTTCCACCAGTACTCCCATCTCGCCCAACGTTTGTTCGATATCGAAATTGACCCGCGGTTCGAGCACCATGTAAATCTCTCCGACCAGCATGATTCGTAAGACATCGGAGCTGTTTTTTACGGCGAGGCCACGCAACTCAGTCAAGCCGTTCTGCAATGCCTGCCGGATTTCGCGCTCCTGAACCGCTCGATGAAGCTGCGCATAGAATCGCTGTTGTAAAAGAGTGGTCTGTCCGGGTTGTTGTTCCACGGGCCGGATTCGATTGGCCAGCCGGTCCAACTGATCCAAAGCGGTGGCCTTTAACCAAGCCAAACGCAAGGCGCGCATCAGATCCAGCGCGGTATGCCGGGGAAAAATCCGCTGGATTCGCTCCCACAATTCGCGGGGATGGGTCTTGGGCGCCTCCAACAGCAAAAATTGGACATCGTAACCCACTTCCCGAAGAATCTCCCGTTGCACCTCGCCATAATAACCGAAACGGCAGGGCCCCACCCCGCCGGCCATCAGGATCATTTCCGCTCCTGCTTCAATTGCTTCGAGATAGTTTCCGAGGTTCACCTTCAACGGGAAACAGGCGAATTCCGGAGCGCTTTTAGCGCCCAGGGCGATGGTCCGATCCGAGATCAACGGCGGAATGACCGGTTCCACTCCCAATTCATTGAACAGAGTGGCAAACGGAATGTAGGCGTTGCCGATATGGGGAAAAGTGACCCTTAACATACTTTGCTCCGATAAGAAACCAGATCGATAAAAGCTTCCAGACGGGTGATAAAACCCACCTCGCCGCTTTGTTCTTCAAAGTTAAGTTTTAATAAGGGCTTTTGGGCCGCTTTAATTTTTCTTTCCAATAGATCGCCCACAATGGCCTCGGGACCGCAGGCAAACGAAGCGACCTGAATGAAGCCGTCGACACCCGGCGAAGTGTCGCCCAGCATCCAATCCAAGGCATCAAATTGCGTTCTTCCCATGGTCCAAAACAGATCCTTGGTCAGTTTCCCCGAACCGACCCCTTTTAAGAAAGGCGGTGTCATTTCGGGAGTTAAAACTTGGATGCCCTGCCGGGATAAATAGTCCAGCAAACCAAAGTTGAAACAGGAATCATATAAACAATAGGGATGGCCGAGCAGTCCGAAGGTCAATCCCCGGTTTGACGGGTTAGCAGTGTACTCGGCAATAATTTGTAGCGCCGGGGTTAAGTCGCTTCTCTGCCGAAAACCGGCTGAATGTTTCCAGCCTTGCCGCTGGGCGGTAGTTTCCAGACATTCCGCCATATCGAAGACGGTCGGCCCCACCTTTACCACCAACATCTTCTGCCGGAGTTCAGGCAAAGCGTGCGCCACGATATCCGGCAAACCCATAAATTTGGGACAGAGATAGGCCGATTTCTCGACGCGGACCAGGTGCGGAATGAAAAGGCGATCGACTTTTCCCGCCAGTTCCAGGAGATGGCCGAGGAAAATTTTCACCGGCAAGCATAGCTCTTCGATGCCGGCTTCCGCTCCGTTTCGGATGGTCCGTTGTTCAGTCGGGGAAGACACGACGACTTGGAGGCCACATTCCCGGAAAAAATTTTGCCATGTATTGCCATACCAATAATATAGCAAGGCCCGAGGAATCCCTATCCTCAACCGCTTTCACCTTATTTCCCAAAAATATCTTTACGATTTACCATTTCGCAGTCGTAAATCATTCTCCTGCTTATTATGTTTTTTTTATGAGATTTATTGGCAACGCCCTCGGCTCATTGCTGAAAATGACTGCGTTTTAAAATTTCTTGCACGGCAAGAGTCGTAATTCGGGCGCCGTTTTCTTCAAGGTCGGCGTCATCCATTTTTCCCAGGTCGCCAATGCCGATGACTAGCGGTATCTGCAAGCGATTAATCACGTCGACGGTGTCTCCTTCTACTTTAACATGCCCTTCCGGTTCAGCGTTGCCGTCTTTGTCCACGGGTCCGCCGATGATCTTGCCTTCGCGGGTTACTGAAGAATCGACCGGTACGCCTTCTACTTTGCTAGTGTTGGCAGCCACCGCGATGACACCCAAAATATCAATGTCCGGATTTTTGGCCAGTGACTCCAAGGCAGTTTCACCGCTGGCTTTCTGGCGCGAACCGCAATCATCGACCATCACCAGTACCGGATCGTAAGGCGTTTTCTGGACAGCTTCCGCAATATCAGCACCGGATACCGGCGTCGGATTTCCCCCGGATAAGGAGATTGCCCTTCCCCCAACATTTTTGGCCACTCTTTCGACCACTTTTTGGGCGATCCGGTCTCCATCCGTGATCACAATTATTTTTCTTTTGGCCATGGTTATGAAGTTAACTCCTTCACTTTTTTCACCAAGCGGACCAAACGCCAATAGCTTTGACGGATTCCCCAAGCGACAATCATCCTACCCGGAAAAACCATCTTTAATCCTCTGGATAAAAAACCTCCAAACCGAGTTATCCCGTTAATCGTCGTTAGCGTATTGAAAAAACGCCAGTCTTTCGGGTTCACCCGTTGATTCAGGGTAAAATAGATTGTCTCCAGACCCAATAACCGCTGCGTCCCAAAACCCAATACGTAAACTTCATTTCCCGAAGCATCCGTTCCCATATATAAGGGAATTCCGCGGTCGGAAGCGTCCGCCTTATCAAATTCCGGGAGCCGGATGATGTCCCGGACGTTGGGAATCTTATCCATTGGTAGTTGATTTAAGTGCAAATACGCAGCAATGATCGAAGAATGAGCCCGCCCATAACAAAAATAAAATATCTTCATTGAACTTGATTGCTCGCAATTGTCTGGAGCGTTCGAGCGACAATCGTTGCTAAAAATGGAAAGGAAACTATCGTCCCCAGCGTGACCAAGGGTCTCCCGATCCCGACCCAACCCATCGCCCGCGATGAAAACCCCCCGGTTACCATCAACGGATTCAATAGTTGCACACAACTCACAAAAAGATAGTCCTGGGGATTATCCCCGGTCAATTTGAGAAATTCTTTGATCAAGTTAATGATCAGGCTGGCTGAACTCCGTCTCCCCAAAATGAAGATTTCATTGCCGAAGCGGTCGGTGCCAACCTTAATCAATTTACCATGCTGAATCCCAGTAGTATCATCAAAAAAGGGAACCCGCCGAAAATCGGAAAAGTGCGGCAGGCGATTCCCGGGGATGATCCCCAGATGAATTGCTGCTGCGGTAGTTGAGGCATGCGCTCCCCCGTAACAATGATAAACAACTTTCAAGAAGACTCCCCGTTATGATCGGAATCGGATTGCTTCTTCTCCGGCTCCTCTTTTGGTTCTTCACCGAGTGCCCCGGAAAACTCCTTGCCAATTTTCTTGAGACCGCTACGGTTAAGCAGAAAAAATAATCCGAATCCGCCGAGTACGGCCACCACAATCCAAAAGACATTCCTCATACCGCCACGATTGATGGCTCCCGCTCCCGTGTTTCCATAGAGGACATCCTTGGCAGCCGCCGCAAATATAGCAGCTCCGCGTTCAGCGGCGCCTTTGCTATTGGTATAGGTGCCGATCTCAAGCAGCATTGATCTTGGACCCAAGTCCTGATTGTATTTGCCTTTGCCGTAAAAAATCCCTTTGATGAGATGTGGCGCTTTTTTATCCACCGAAGCCTTGATCTGTTTGGCAAAATCGTTGGTGGTCTGAAAATTGGGATTTTGCCGTCCCACCACCAATTGGACTTGCGCTACATCTTGCTTGTTCACAACCGTGGTATATTCTTCCCGGGGAACCGCATCACGGTGAACATCCAACAAAGCGGCGGGCCTGTCTTTCAGAAGTTGGACGGCAGTACGCCGTGAACGGTCGTAGGCAAGCCCGTCATGCGGATCATGCGGAGTTTTGGAATGTACTACCGGAATGCCGAGCTTTTCAAAGGATCGAGTGAGGGTGTCGCCAACTTGAAAGACACCGCCATGGCCTTTCTTGCTAGAAGTTCCGTCACTGGGGATATACGATTCATCGGAGTGGGTGTGATAAATAGCTATCGGTCCCCGTTGTTTCACTTCCGAGCGAAAAAAATCTCCCCGGAGCAGACTCGATAAAAAAAGCTGAAGTTCCGACCAAGCACTTGCTTTTAAAGCATCGCTTTTAACCAATTTCACTTTGGCCGCTAAGCCGGAAACTTTATAAACCCGATAAAGGTTGTTTTCACTGTTTAAATATTCATCTCCCACAACTACTTCATGAGCTGTGCGGGTAATAACCCGGCCTCGGTCGTCTTTTAAAGTCATGTATTTTTGACGAAGTTCGCTTTCGCCATAGACAACAGAGGTCAGATTCAGGCAGAGGATAGCCGCAATAACAGCCGTAATAACACTTGAAATGAGCCACCGTCTCATTTTTCTTCCTCCTTCCCGATTTCCGGATGATCCAGCGCTTCTCTCAGTTCTTCGGGACGCTCCTCCCGAACCGGGCCTCCCTGCAGAGCTTCTCTGCTTTCGCCAATGAGCTCCGCCAATAATACGGCCAGGACACTGGCGACCACAATCGTGTCGAAGGCTCCCGCTCCGCCGATCATTACCGGAGCGGCAATCCCCAACCGGGCGACTTCAAAAATCCGGACAATGTCCATAGCGATTAATCCCACCGTGGCAATGATAAACGCCAAACGGCGGGAGCGTCCGATCACATAGGCAATTACCGCTGAAAGGATTGCCCACAAGTATTGAGGTTCGATAAAACCGGTTTTGGTATCAAACCGATATAATCGGCTCACTCCATACAGGACTCCGACGGTGACCACGATCCCGATCAATGAGCGAATCCATTCCTTGCCGGAACCGGCTTTGATCAAAACATAAATTGACAAAGCCAGTGGCAAAAGAGCGCCTCCAATATTCAGGCTAACCTTTGGATTGATCCAAATCGGAATGTCAATGAAACTGCCCACGATCATGACGGCAATTACCAATAAACCGCCCCGGTCGCTTAGATACAGCCTATCCAATACCTGATGCGCCAAACCGAGAAAAATCAAG
This sequence comes from Bacillota bacterium, assembly GCA_023400055.1. Taxonomy (GTDB): domain Bacteria; phylum Bacillota; class UBA4882; order UBA8346; family UBA8346; genus Hydrogenispora. The sequence continues at coordinate 28,056 of JAEXFN010000020.1, read as the reverse complement.
ATACTGATTACTACTAATAACAGAATACCGAGCATGCTTTCTGACCTCCTTTACTTAAGAATAGATTCTCCTGGGAAACTGCTCTTATGCTCGGATTTGAAAGGAAGTAAACAGTTGATTTGGCAAAAGAACCAGCCTTGTGTAAAAATATGGTCTGTCGAAATGAACCACGGAAAAAATGCATAAAAAAATCAACCCAAAGTGTAGGTTGATTTTTTTCAAACATTTTTTAAAATGCTGCTAAACTATTTCTTTATGAATGCGCCCAAATTTTGGGATAAATTGACGTCTTCCTGTTGATCGAGAAATTCGTTCGTTTCCTTGTCCGTTTGATCTTGGGCAACTTCTTTAAGACTTATGGATACTTTCCGGTTGGCCATGTCAATTTTTAAAATTTTGGCCCGAACTTCCTCGCCGACTTTCAAAACTTCGTCAGGTTTGCTGATTCTACGGTCGGCGATTTGTGAGACATGAGCCAAACCATCGATACCAGGTGCTAACCGGATAAAAGCGCCAAAACTCTCCAGCCGGACTACGGTTCCGGGATAAACGTTACCTTCTGCAAATTGCTGGATGGTAGCGTACCAAGGATGCTCCTGAATCTGTTTGATCGACAAAGAAATACGTTTGGTTGCGGGGTCGACTTTGGTCACCAGAACTTCCACCGTGTCGCCCGTCTTCAGGACTTCTTGCGGATGTTTTACCCGATTCCAGCTGAGTTCCGAGATATGCACCAATCCTTCAACACCGGAACCCAGATCGACAAAAGCGCCGAAATCCGCCAAACGGGTAACTTTCCCCTGACGCCGTTCTCCTTCCGTAATCGTGGCGAACAATTCGGTTTCAGCTTTCTGACGTTCCGCCTCCAACAACACCCGGCGCGATACAATCACCCGCTTCTTGGAGCGATCGAATTCAATGATTTTTACCTGAACTTCCTGACCGACTAAGGAGCTTAAATCCTTTTGAAAGCCCAGAACAGCTTGGGAAGCCGGCATAAAAGCTCTGATTCCGGAAATTATGACAGAAAGTCCGCCTTTGACAGCTTCAACCACCTTGCCGGGGACCGGTTCTTCCCGCTTGAAAACGTCATTCAGCTCGATCCAAACCTGTTGTTGATCGGCCAAACGTTTCGAAAGTAAAATTTTATCTTCGTTTCCGGTTTTAGTCACCATCACGTTGATGAGGTCGCCCACTTTAAAAAGCTGTTTGGCGGATGCCGCCGGCTCAGCTGTCAACTCCGCCAGCGGAATTGTTAAATCGGACTTTCCTCCGATATCGACAAAAACGGAGTCATCTCGAACCAAAATTATTTTTGCTTCAATGATTTGTCCTGGAACAAGTTCTTGAAAACGATCTTCCGGCCAATCGTAATTAACCTCCTGTTCATTTTCACCCTGAACTGCACTTTCATTTTCCTTGCTTTCGATGATTTCCGCAGACACTGCTTGATTACCCCCTACATTCCTTATTTTCTGTATAACTTGAGCTATTTGATGGTCCGGGGTCGAAGCACCGGCAGTAACTCCTACATGCTTCAGCCCTTGAAACCATTCTGACATTAAATCATCCGCCGTTTCCACTTGATGAGTCGGTGTACCGCAAGCTTCACTAATCTCAGTCAACCGTTTGGTGTTAGCGGAATTTCTACCCCCCACCACAATCATCATGTCCACTTTTTTACTCAACTCCGCCGCCTCAGCTTGCCGCTGAGAAGTTGCTAAACAAATTGTATTAAAAACTCGCACTTCTTTTGCTTGAGCAACTAAACCGGCGATTAATTTTTGATAGCCGGAAATATCTTGCGTCGTTTGACTGATAACTCCCACTCTGGCAGTTATCGATAATTCGCTTAAAATGCTTTCGTTATTAAGGACCAAGGCATTGCCGGAAACCGATTCCAGCACACCGGAAACCTCCGCGTGCTCTCTTTCCCCGAAAATGACCAGCTGGTAACCTTCTGCCACCAAGAATTTGGCCAATTCCTGGACATTCTTTACAAAAGGACAAGTCGCGTCAATAATTTCTAACTGCTGGGCGCTGGCATCACGATAAATATTAGGTCCCACCCCATGAGAACGGATGACCACTCGCCCAGACGTCAAATTTTGGATGCTGTCAATTTTCTGAAGACCCTTCCGCTCTAAATCCTCCACCACCGCCGGATTATGAATTAATGGACCGAGCGAAAACACTGACGTAGAATGGTCCTGCAACGCTTCCTGTACCATTTCCAATGCCCGTTTTACACCAAAGCAAAAACCAGCCGATTTGGCAAGAGTAATTTCCATCACGAGCCAGAATAAACCGGCCTCGCCCCCTTTGCAATCGCCATAGCCGCCAACTTATGAATAACTTCTTCAATCGTAAGGCTCGTGGTGTCCATAAAGACCGCATCGGGAGCCTGACGTAAAGGATTTACTTCCCGCGTACTGTCGATCAAATCACGCTGCCGGATCTGTTCCGTCAATTCGGTAATATCGGTTTCAATCCCCTTTTCTTTTAATTCAAGCCAGCGACGTCTTCCCCGTTCTGCTACGGACGCGGTCAAAAACACTTTTAATTCGGCATTGGGTAAAACTATTGTTCCAATATCGCGACCATCCATTACGACCCCTGAATTTTCAGCCATCTTTCGTTGTAAAGCAACCATAGCTTCACGGACTCCGCTTATCGCTGCCACGATCGATACCTGATTGGTAACCGCCAGACTGCGAATGGCCTCGCTTTCATCTTTGCCGTCAACCATGACTTGTAACTTAAGGCAATTGGAATCATCTTTCGAATATTTCAACTCGATCACAATGGAAAAAGCCAAAGAAACAAGCTCGTCGACATTATTGAGGGCAATTCCCCGTTGAAGCGCTTTCAAGGTCACTGCCCGATACATCGCTCCGGAATCGATGTAAAGATAGTTAAAACGCCCAGCCAGCAACTTTGCAATCGTACTCTTACCGGAGCCGGCCGGACCGTCAATTGCAATTGCAATCTCCCCAGACATTCGTTCCCCTCTTTCCGGAAGCTTACTCCTGTTCTTCCTGGCTCGAAAGACCTTCCCGTCCTTGATGAACAATCCGCAAGGTGCGCTCCAGTTGTTCTTCGAGCTGCCGCAAAATCTGTTCGGCATATTGAACCGCACCGTTCTCAACCTGCTCAGCTTCTTGGGTGGCATGGGACAGGAGTTCTTCCGCTTCCCGTTTGGCGTCGGCCATCAGCCGTTCAGCTTCTTCCCTGGCTCTGACGACGATCTGGTCCTCATGAATAATTCGTTCCGCATAGGCTTCGGCCTCACGTAAAATCCGTTTGGCCTCTTCTTGCGCTTGTTCCAGGTAGCGCTCCTTTTCACGGCTTACCCATTCGGCCTCTTTAATTTCTTCCGGAAGCGCCGCGCGAATTTTCTCCAACAATTCTTCCAATTCGTCGATATCAACCATCACTTTACCGGCAATTCGAAAATTTGAGGCAATTAATTCATCGAGATGATCCAATAACATCATGATATTTATCATTGATCCGTCAATCTCCTAAGAAATCAAAAATTTATTTTGTAGGGCAGTTGCCACTTCCGGTGGCACCAAATCCGTAATGTCACCGCCAAATTGGATTACCTCCTTCACCATGCTTGAACTTAAAAACGAGTATTCATTTTTGGTCATCATAAACATCGTTTCGATCTCCGGAGCCATTCTTTTATTATTGAGCGCCATCTGAAACTCAATCTCAAAATCTGAAATTGCTCGCAATCCTTTGATGATCAGATCGCCCTGGACAGCCCGGACAAAATCGACTAATAAGCCGCTGAAGAAAAGGACTTCAACGTTGGGGAGATGGCGGGTTGCGCTTTTGATCAACTCAACCCGTTCCTCGGCTGCGAAAAGAGGTTTCTTATTCGGATTTTTCAATACACCGACAATCACTGTGGGAAATAACTGAGCTGCCCGTTCAATAATATCAATATGACCGAAGGTAATCGGATCAAAACTGCCAGGACATACTGCTTTAACGGAGTTCTGGATAAGTGTCATTTCATTTATACCTTTCTAATCTAAGAATTCAGGGTAATTTATAAAAAGTCAAGCCAATATCGCCATAAAATCTTGTATTAAAGGATTCTAAGCCGGTTTCTCCAAATGACAGATCGCGAGGATGCTCCGCAATGAGTATACCGTCTTCTTTCAATAAATTTAAATCCGCGATGGCATTGATAGTTTCAGTCAATAAACCAGCCTGAAATGGCGGATCGAGAAAAATCAACTTGAAAGCCGTTCCCTCATCGGCTAATAACTGCAAGGCTCGTCCGGCAGCCAGATGGAGCAACCTCGGCTGATCAGCTGCGGATAAAATCTTACAGTTTTCTTTGATCAGTTTAATGCTGGCTAGATTTTCATCCACTAAAACCACATTTACCGCGCCACGACTGATAGCTTCAATACCGATCGCTCCTGAACCGGAAAAAAGATCGAGAAAACTTGCATCAATAACCCTCGTTCCGATGATATTAAATAAAGCCTCCTTGACTCGATCGGCGGTGGGTCGCAATCCTTTGTGTTTGGGGCCTTTTAATAATCGGCCTTTATAGGTTCCAGCAACTACTCTCATAGAGATGGAATCGCCACGATTCCCAGTGTATAAGGGCCGTCATGGGAGCCGACGATCGGCCCCACCAAATTGGTGAGTGGTTCGGCGATGTTCAACCGGGTTTCGGCCGTTTTTTGTAAGATGAGATTTAACTCCGGCAAATCAGTATGTAGAAAGCAAACCGTCAGCGGTTCCGAACCAAATCTCTCTGCCAGTTTGGTCACAATTTGCAGAGCAACTTTTTGAAAATGTCCCCGGACTTTTTCTGCCGGCACAATAACGCCGTCTTCAATGGTAAGAACCGGTTTAATGTTCAATAACCCTCCCAATAATGCCGATGCTTTGCCAATCCTTCCCGTTCGCTGCAAATATTCTAAACTGTTTACTGTAAAATAAACACCGACCTGCTCTTTCCAGGTTTCAATTTCTGCCAATATCTGCGACGCCGGTGCCCCTCTCGCCGCCAAACGCGCTGCCTTGAGGGCAATTAAGCCCAAGCCGGCGGAGACATTCCGTGAATCGACAACATGAACTTTGATGTCTTCTCCGAGCATTTCAGCAGCTATTTCGGCGGACCGGGCAGTGCCGCTCATTTCTTTCGAAATATGAAGCGAAATGATGCTGTCCCCTGGTTTAGCAATCCGCTGATAAATTTTTAAAAACTCACCTGGAGCAGGCTGTGAAGTATTCGGCAGTAAATCTTCGTTGCGGAGCCTGTTATAAAATTCCTCGCTCCAAATGTCAATGCCATCTTTTAATACTTCCTCTCCAAAATGAATATTTAACGGAACCACCGTAATTTGATTTCCTCTGATAATCTTCCCTGGCAAATCCGCGGTACTGTCAGTTACGATATGTACCGACATTCAAACACCTCTTTTATTCTACCGAAAAGAAATAATAATACAATGGCTGTCCACCGTAGTAAAGCTCGATTTCCGCCTGCGGATACAGCTCTTCCAACCGGTTCAACAGACCTTGTGCAGTGGCCGCGGCAACCTCCGTTCCATAGTAAATGGATATTAGTCCATTATTGGAATGGGGAATTTTATTTAAAGTAGCCTCTACGACATATTCCGGTGAACTTCCAGAATAAACGATATTGCCATTGACCAACCCAATGATATCGCCTTGTTTGATATCCATATCCGCTATCTTCGTATCCCGGACGGCATAAGTGACTTCTCCGGTGATCAACGAACGACATCGTTCAGCCATACTTTCGGTGTTTTCCTCAAGGCTCTTTGCCTCGGAAAAGCTCAACATGGCTGCCAAACCCTCCGGAATGCTTTGAGTCGGAACGACACTTACTTTTTTGTTGACTAAATCTTGAACATGCCTGGCGGTCATTACGATATTGCTGTTATTGGGGAGGATGATGACCTCCGCCGCATTTAAAGCAGAAACTTTTTTCGCCAAATCTTCAACGCTCGGATTCATGGTCTGTCCGCCATTGACCAGGCCGTGAACACCCATACTCCGAAAAATTCTTTCCAAACCATCGCCAGCGACAACCGCCACGATTCCGATCCGTGCGTTTCCTTCTTCTGCCGCCTGTTTAAGCAATCGTTGCTGACTTTGCTCAATCATATTGTGGATCTGAATCTCAAACATTTCTCCGTAACGAACGGCAAAATCCAATATTAAGCCGGGGTTGTTGGTATGAATATGAATTTTAACGGTATTCTCGTCCCCAACCACCAACATACAATCGCCGTGCGGACCAAGGCTATTCTTAATATGCTCCAAATCCAGCTCTTTGCCTTTTAAGATAAATTCCGTGCAATATTGAAAATTAATTTCGGAGTCAGGCAGTAATTCATTCGCGGTATATGAGGCGACGCTCTTAACATTCGTGCCCAAATCCAGTAATTCCGGGGGAAGATCCTGAAAGGAATCGCCGCTGGCTTGACGGGCCATTCCTTCAGCGAACCATACCAGCCCCTGCCCGCCGGCATCGACTACCCCGGCTTGTTTCAGAACGGGCAGCATTTCCGGGGTTCGGGCCAAAACATTGCGGGCATGCTGGCAAATTTCCATCATAAATTGGGCCAACGGAATCTCCCGAGCCACATTTTCTGCGGCAAAATTGGCCATTTCACGGATAATCGTCAGGATGGTCCCTTCCACCGGTTGACGGACCGCTTGGTAAGAAAGAGTATACGCCCCGTGAATTCCTAAAGCCAGTTCCGTTTTGGTTATCTTCTCTAAATCTTTCGGCAACGCTTTTACAAAACCGCGAAAAAACTGGGACACGATGACACCGCTGTTGCCCCGCGCGCCCATTAGTGCACCGTAAGCCGCAGCTTCCAGTAAATCGATCACCCGGATCGATTGATTATTATTTAACTCGCGAAGGGCCGATTGAAAGGTTAAATACATATTGGTACCGGTGTCACCATCGGGGACAGGAAATACATTTAAGGCGTCCACTTCGGCTTTATGATTATATAGGCTAGCCGTACCCGAAGCGATAAGCTGTTTTAACAGTATATGGTCAATTGCATCTTGCAGCAACAGAGTGCCTCCCTTAGACGCTCACTTTTTGCTAGCGCGCACGCTCTGCACAATCACATTCACTTTGGAAATCTTCAGGCCCAACTGAGTTTCGACTGCATACTTCACACTTTCGATAACGTTATTGGCAACTTCCTTAATTCGGACTCCGTATTCCACGATAATCGACAAATCAATGAAAACTTGTTCATTGTCGTTAATCGTGACCTCGATCCCTTTGGTTAAGTTATCCTTTCCCGTTAAAAGTTCGGAAATGCCGTCCTGAATGTTCCGCGAAGCCATGCCAATCACGCCAAAGCATTGCAAAGTAGCGATTCCAGCCACCATTGCGATCGCGTTATTGGAAATATTGACAAGACCCAAAGGACGATTTTGAGAAGATTTGGTCGTCTCCGACACGCATTTCCCTCCTTAAAGTTTCAAGCAAGTATTTCAGCATAACCGAAACTACTAATTCGCGATGAATTAGTTTTTTCCTTCAATTTAAAAATGCTGAACTACTGGGTCAGCTTATTTAATTCATTTAATAAACGATCGATGGGTATATTATGCATCTTGGCTCCGTTTTCAACGGTCTCCATGGTCATGCCCAGACAACCAACACAACCCATTCCAAAGCATTGAAAGATCGTGACCGCTTCAGGACACTGCCTGAGGACTTCGATAATTGGAGTATCTTTGGTTATCATGGCAACCTCCTTAAACCGAAAATTTCACGAGCCGGATTTGGCTGACTCTTTCCTATCCATCGTATAATATCATAATCAGCTTTCCATGAGTACCTGGAATTGCGATCTTTAGTTAAGTTTCGCGGCTTTTCAACTAAATTCCTCCTGTTTTTTAGTAAATTGTCCATCCGAAATGAGCGGTTTGGTCAACTTTCGCTTGTCAGTATGAATTCTTTATGGTAAAATTAGTTTGCTTTAAAAAAAGCATTGCTATGATGGAGGTGGAATAATTGTCTAATCGTTGTTCTATTTGTGGCAAAGGCCACCAAACCGGGAATCTGGTGAGCCATTCAAATATTAAGACTCATCGCCGTTGGAAAGTGAATTTATGTTCGGTCAAAGCCATTATCGACGGTTCAACTCGCCGCATTAGAGTCTGTTCTCGTTGTTTGCGTTCAAACAAAGTAAAAAGAGCTATCTAGTACTATAGACAAAAAAGACCTACGGGTCTTTTTTGTTTTTGTGAATTTATCGCTTGTTTGGATTCATCTTCTTTACTCGACGTTAAACAGAATAAGACAAATCGAATAATTTAGACACCAAAACGGGGGTGTTCGGCTTTGTCTCGCTATGGCCCAATGCAGCTTTTCTCCGGTACTTCCAATCCATTGTTAGGAAAGGAAATCGCTGAGTATCTCGGCGTAAAACTCGGGGGAGTTCAAATATCCCGCTTTGCCAGCGGAGAAATTTATGTGCGTTTTCTGGAAAGCATTCGCGGTTCCGATGTTTTTATCGTTCAATCGCTCGTCAATAATGTTAATGATTCAATCATGGAAATGCTGATCATGATTGATGCCCTAAAAAGAGCGTCGGCGGGCCGAATTACGCCGGTCATACCCTACTACGGATATGCTCGTCAAGAAAAAAAGTCCGTCCCGCGGGAACCTATCACCGCGCGGATGCTGGCTGACATCATATCGGCGGTGGGGGCCGATCGCGTTATCACGATGGATTTGCACGCTCCCGCGATTCAAGGTTTCTTCAATATTCCGGTCGATCATATGACGGCCCTGCCGATGTTGGCCCAGTATGTTACCCAAAAGAACATTTATGACGGTGTAATTATCGCGCCAGATGCCGGCAGCGTCAAGAAAGCCGAAAAGCTGGCGACCCGACTGGATTTACCGCTAGGAGTAATGTACAAACGCCGGCCGGCACCGAATGTGGCGGAAATGACCTTCTTTATCGGCGACGTAAAAGATAAAACTCCGATTATCATCGATGATATGGTCGATACCGCCGGCAGCATCATGCAAGTGGTGGACGCATTGCTCGAACGGGGAGCCAAACCGGAGATTCATTTATTAACGACGCACGGATTGTTTTCACCGCCGGCGGTCGATCGGTTGCGTCACCCCGCGATTAAGGAAATTGTTACCTGCAATACCGTCCCGCTCCCTCCCGAGAAAAACCTGCCCAATGTCACGGTTCTTTCAGTGGCCCCCCTGTTCGGCGACGCGATTCGCAGAATCCACCAAGATATCTCAGTAAGCGTATTGTTTGATTGATAAATGGATAAACGGATCCTAAATAGAAATAAAAAAGCCCGCTTAGCGGGTTTTTTTATTTCTCAACTTTCGATAGCCAATAATCTAATTAATTAACTTATATTTTTCATTTTTCAGTACGAAAAATTATTTATTGTGATCGATAAAATAATTATATCGATCGAAATTACAATTATCGTGATCAAAAAATCATTTATCCGGATCGAATTTTTATTTTTCATGATCAAAAGATCGATTATCCGGATCAATTTTTCAATTATCATGATCAGAATTCTATTTATCCGGATCGAATTTATGATTTCATGCTCGGAAAAACAATTTTCCACGCAAGATTTGGTTTCTTCAGCCGCAATCCTCATAATTCAGCTTGAGTTATCTTTATTCTTTTTTACCGATTAAAGCGGGGCGCACTTCCCAACGGATCCCGGCCGGCATTATAAACTGAAAACTGGCCGCCTCCCGCCGCAACGATACCCAACCCAGTCCGGATATCGCCAGATCCATGTTCGGCTGCAGGGTAACTTTTTCAGTCGTCCATTCGATTTTTTTCCGGCAATTGTTGCAGTATTTACTTAACCATTCCGGCTGTTCATCCAGCAATGATTGGATCTTGCTGCCGTCCGTCCGGTGAATGATTAACTGGGGAGAAGTGAAAGTAAGGATTACCATTTCCGAATCCGCCAAGGATTCTAGGCCCAACAAACCGCCGACAATCAATCCCTTGCGCGGTTTAATGGACCATAACTTCTGTTGAAACTTTGGATTGGGAAAAAGAGAGCTGGCGCAGGCACTGCACAGCCGGTCGCTGATGCGGTCCTCCGGATTAAAGCCCGGCGTATCAATCAAGGTGTTGCGGCCCTTAAAAATGCCCCAATTGCTCAACCCCATGGTCGTCCCGGGAAACCGCGACACCGTCGGGCCGAAATCGGCCCCTTCGTTCTTTAATAGGCATTTCACCAACGATGATTTACCGACGTTAGAAACTCCCAAAATAGCGATTTTACCACCCGGTGCAGTGGATTTCTGCAACTGTTCTTTAAAACCGGCAATCCCCTGCTCTTTCAAGCCGCTGGTAGTAATGATCGCCTCCGGCTTGCCCAAACCGTTTTTTTGCGCATAATTTCGGACATAATCGATGACTTCATCGGCATGGGTCCTTTCCGGTAACAAGTCCATTTTATTCAGAACCAGCAAATAAGGTTTGTCCCCTAAAAATCCGGCCCATACCGGCAGGCTCCCGGTTAAATCGGAAAAATCGACGATTAACACCAGCAGATCACTGATAGTAATGGCTTTAATTATGCTTTGTTTAATCCGGTCCGGTTCGGGACCGGTGGAACCAATCTCTCCGTAATGGGTAATCCGGAAACAACGTTGGCAAATGACCGCCCCATTCCGTTCCAATGCTTCTTTGGGAATAAAACCGGGTTTGTTCCGGTCCTCGCTTTGCAAGACCGAACCGCATCCTCGACAATAACCAGTTTTCATTTCAGAATTCCTTTCTTTCTGAACCTTTTTATCACTAAGCGCTCTAATCTGCGGACGGCTTTGGTGCTTAAAAACTCGATGCTGCTCAAGGGGGGAGTCCAGATCGTATAAAGCTCCATCCGGTTTCCGCCCAGAATGTCCGTAAATAATTGATCCCCGACCACCGCCGTCTCTTCGGGAAGGGTTCCTAGTAATTCTAAAGCCTTTCGAAATGGCAATTTGCGTGGCTTAGCCGCCCGGGACAGATAGGGCACGCCCAAGGTGTGTGCTACCACTTCCACCCGATGCTCCAAGGCGTTTGAAAGAATGCAGATTTTGAATCCATCGGCCTTGAAGCGTTCAACCAAGGTGATCACTTCCGGATCGAGAATATCTTTCTTCCATTCGACCAAAGTATTATCCAGATCGAAGATAACTCCCCGAATTCCTACTTTTTTCAACTCAGCCAGATCGAGTTCCAAGATTGAATTGGCCTGACAATTCGGGCATAACTTTTCGAGCATTCAAACCTCCATCAGTCCGTTGGATATCTATAATTCCTCAGCCTGAAACGAATATTTTCGATTGCAAAATTGACATTGAACCTCAATTTGACCTTGTTCCTGAATGATTTGATCCAATTCTCGCTGCCCCAAACTTAATAACGGTCCGCGAAAACGCTCCTTCGAACAATCACACTGATATTTAACGGGCAACTCGGCCAGGATTTTCAGTCCACCAATCGCAAATCGTTCCGCTAACTGCAATGGGGTTTCGCCTGAATTTAAGAGCGTCGTCACCGCTGGAATCTGGCTGGCGATCTCTTCCAAGGCGCCGGTCGTAGGTTCGCTGCAACCCGGCAGCAGCTGCACAATAAATCCTCCTGCGGCTTGAACATGGCCGTCAGGCGCCACCAAAACGCCCAGGCCAACCGCAGACGGAATCTGTTCCGACTTATTAAAATAATATGCCAGATCCGCGCCGATCTCCCCACTCTGGATTGGGACCACCCCATTATAGGGATTTTTCAAGCCATGATCTTTAATCACGGTCAGAGTACCCGGCCCAACCGCTTTCGCGATATCGAACTTCCCGAATTTATTTAAGTCCAAATCGACCTGAGAATTCTCCAAAAAGCCTTTGACAGTCCCCGGTTGGTTAGAAACCGCGAGGATTTTACCCAAGGGTCCTTCCCCTGCGAACTGAATGGTCAGCCGCTTCAGTGTATCGCTCATTACTCCCATCATCAAGGTTCCGGTAAGTACCCGGCCGAACGCGGCCGTTGCTGTCGGCCAAGTCTGGTGAATGCGACGGGCTTCTTCCACAACTCCGATCGTCGACGCGGTATAAATTCGTACCGTATCTTCTGCGGAAGTGGCAATTACTAACGAATCAGTCGAATCAGTCATTAATCGGTCACCTCAATCTGCTCCCCGTCAAAACCCAATTCCACTCCATCGGGCAACCATTGCCGGGAATCGCTGTGTTTAAAATCATGGCAGATATGCGTAAAAATCGTACGTTTCGGTTTTAAGGCTTCGACAATTTGCAGTCCTTCGCTGAGGTTAAGATGAGTCGGATGTTTGCGGAATCGCAATACTCCTAATATTAGCAAATCCAGATCATTTAATAACTCCATGCTTGATTGCGGAATTTGACTACAGTCGGTAACATAGGCAAAACGACCGATCCGATATCCATAAATACTCAACCTACCATGAAAGATGGGAATCGGAACCACCTCAATCCCGTCAATTGAAAAGGCCTCCGCGACCGGCTTTAAGGTAACTCGCGGCTTTCCGCCGCCGACCTGGGCCGAATCATCAAAAACATAAGCGAACATCCTGGAAAGCTCGGCTAACTGCGCAGCCTTGCCGTACACCGGAATAACCTTGCCCTGCAGCTCGTTAAAGCGCCGCAAATCATCAAAACCACAAACATGATCGGCATGGGTATGGGTCAATAAAAGCGCGTCGACCCGATTCACACCGTTTCGCAAGGCTTGAATACGAAACTCGGTTGCGGTATCAATGAGTAAGTTGTTATTGTCCTTTTTAACCAGAACGGATGAGCGCAGGCGTTGATCTTTCGGATCACGCGAACGGCACGTCGGGCACTCACAACCTAAAACCGGAACCCCATGCGAAGTTCCGGTTCCCAACATAATCACTTGCATTATTCATACCACTTCCACCTCTACGATATCCATTCAGCTGCCTCGCACCAATTTTTGAGTCCGGGTACGCTCCAACATCTTTTGCTTTTTCAAGTGTTGTTCGAAAGTATTGCTGAAACTGTGCGTGCCATCCGGTTGAGCTACAAAATACATATACGTGACCTTAGCCGGAGTCGCAGCTGCTTGTAAAGAAGCTAGCCCCGGATTGGCAATGGGTCCCGGCGGCATTCCCTGGTGAAGATAAGTATTATAGGGAGATTGAATTGCTATATCCTGTAAGGATAAATGCTCCTTATGAACTCCCAGAGCATACTCAACCGTAGCACACGATTGCAAGGGAAAACCTTTTTGCAAACGGTTCTGAAAGACCCCGGCAATTATAGGCCGTTCTGTCGCTTTCTTCGCTTCTTTTTCAACCAAAGAGGCCAAGATCACCAGATCGGAACTTTTTTCCAATGGTATTTCCGGGAAATATTTTACGAAAACCTGTTTAAAACGGCGAAGCATCGTCGTGATAATCGCTGTTTCATTGCCAATCTCAAAATAATAAGTATCGGGAAACAGATAACCTTCCATCTTATTATTCAGCGGAAGATTTCCTAATATTTCCTGAAACAATTGCCGATTATCGAGTTCTTTTAAAAAACGTTTCCGGTTAACCAGCCCTTTGGATGATAATAAATTTACAATTTCCTGGACAGTAAAGCCCTCGGGAACCGTAACCCGGCTCTGAAACGGAGTACCTTTGCGTAACTCCTCGATAACCTGCGGAAGCGACATTCCCGGTCCGACCCGGTAGCGTCCGGCTTTCAATACCCGGTCTTGCGGCTCGAAACGAGTATAAATTTCAAAAATGGTTTGGCTGCGAATAATCCCTTGATGTTGCAATAAAGCCCCGATATTCCGTAACGGTGTACCATATTGAATCTCAAAAAACTGCTTTCCTTTGAACCCGGGCACCATCGGTAAAAGGTTCCATAAAAAAAAGGCGCAGCCACTGAAGATAATTAAGCCAAACATGGCAACGCCACCCCCAAATCGAGGGTGGTTTCGCCATAGCATGATAGCGCGGGTCTTTAAACCTTTGCATACGATATTGGTACGGAACCAAGAGGTTATTTTTTGCATTCGTGAGTTGCTTTCCTCCTGGAACCATTATACTAAAAAAATCGGCCCATGACAAATCCCTGAATATATCAAACCGTTTTGATTCCTTTTTTTAAGATAGCGGTCTCTGATACTTCAGTAAACTAATGGTTAAGTAAAGCTGTTGAGGACGATGAATTACTCCTCGTCGTCCTCTTCCTCTTCGTCAATTATCTCTTCCAGTGCTTCACAGACTTTGGCGAATTCATCGTCGTCTTCAATATCGACCAAGACTTCTTCGCCTTTTTCATCCGTCTCAATCTTAAAAATTACCGCTTCCTCTTCTTCCTCATTTTCTTGAGTCTCAGGCACCATTACCGCATATTTGGCACTTTCTACCTCAACGATGTTCAATAAATTAAAACGATGTTCCTGACCTTCCTCATCAACTAATGTAATCCAATTGGTTTCTTGTTCTGACACTATAACGCCTCCTAAATTTATTTGAATCGTATTTTTACGAAACGACCCCGCAACATTCAATTACTCCGGTATTTTTCCCTTTTGTTCCAAGTTCATTCCGGTTTTCGCATCTAAAAAATTCTGCAGTATAATTACTGCGGCTACTTTATCAATCTGAGAGCGGCGTTTGCGCCGGGATAAGTCGGCTTCCAAAAGAGCTTTTTCCGCTGAACCCGTTGATAAACGCTCATCCCAATAAATAATTGGAAGATTCACTAGTTTCAACAATTGGTCGCCAAAACCGCGGACTTTTTCAGCCATCGGACCTTCGGTCCCGTTCATATTTTTAGGTAGTCCGATTACCAAACCGTCGATTTCACGCTCGCTCATTAATTGGCATAGGAATTCCAGGTCTTTACGGAAAGAATTAGTACGCTGCAAAACCATATATCCCTGTGCTGTGATCTCCAAAGGATCGCTGATGGCAATCCCTATTCGTTTTTCTCCGACATCCAAACCCATCCAACGCATCATATCCACCATAGTCCCAATCAATTCGGGTTTTATTATACCTAATCTAACATTACTCAAAACATCTTAATTCATTTAGGTTTTGAACCATTTATCGATGATCGTTGTTACATTATGCATTGTACATGTGTATCACCAATATATTTATTCCGAAAACCAATCTTATGATATCTTATTTCGGACCGGCAGGCAACAGAACTTTGATCTGAAACGCAAAAACGGGCAATTGCGTTCCTCCTCCGGCAACATCGATTTTAAAATCGCTGATCTCATTGCGCCGGGTTAATTCTTCCTTAGCTTCAATTACCGTTTTACCTTTAATCCATTGCCGAATCCGGTCAGCATTTAAGATACCTTTTATATAACCCCGTCCAATCAACTGAATGCTAGCCGATTGGCGTCCCGTCGTGATGATCTTCGTTGACACCAGTTCGAGTTTACGACGGCTCGACTGAAAATTGGGCGGGATACCTTTTTCAAAATGATAACTTAGGAGCTTTGAAAGCTCAGCAACTGGTGGCACTAAAGTCGTTACACGATATTCCAAAACAGTTCGCAATTCGTCTCCTTCTGCGCCAATCTCCGGAGTATCTTCCAACCGGACCGTCTCACATTGCACCAACTCCGGAAGAAAGAGAAAATCCTTTGTGATTAATGATGACAATTCTCCCGGTCCTACCAATTCGAGTTGACGCTTTGCCTCCGCCTCTCCCTTTTTGACATCTTCCAGGGTAACAACAGCAATCTGTTTATCGGTGCCATTGGAGGTAGGAACTAAATTAGTTACTTGCAAGAAACGAAGCATCTTACCGTCGATACGGTTAATCGCCTTGGCAGGAAGATTTCCGGCGCTTCCTTTCTGCGCAGCAGTGATTGCGACCTCCGCTTGACCATAGTTTTCACCAATCGGAACACCTCTCCGGTAATTGGTTGACTTCTTGGGCACCATAACATCCTGATCAGTAAAAAAACGCATACCAGTCTTGGCAATTACCGTACTTTGCTTGGGTACTACAATCGGTTGATTGGTGGGATTAATTAACGACAAACGACCCGTAGCCGCTGTCACCCCAACAAACTTACTACCGGTGGTTACGGTACGAACTTCGAGCCGGGAGTTTTTTTCGATCCACTTGGCAGGAACCTTACCGGTTTCGGGAACCGTTTCCGATTCTAAAGAACTGATTTGCGCCACCGTGGTAAAATCCAGGCTCTCTTCTTTGGAATACACCAAAATCGTCGCTTTGGGCTGAAAAAACCACCAAACGGCAATGGCCAATGTAAATAGTGCTACGGGAATCGCAATGAATAAGCCGCCTTGTTTCAAACTAAAACCAGGCTGAAGAACCGGCAAGGGGCCCTGAGTGGCATCCGGTGTTTCGATAGCTGGAAGATAACTGGCTTCTTCTTTCGTGGAAACATCAGTCAGATTGTCGCTAATGGTTGCTAAACCAATTTTGCGTGCCAACATAATTAACACGGGATCAGCGGCATTCAATAAAATTTCTTTGGTTTCTTCTTCAGCATAAAATTTCAATAAACGAAGGTTAATCTCATTCGTCAGTAAGCCCGTTTCTGCTGGAACTTCCAAAATGATTTGATTCGCCGCGGAATGGATGATCTGTTTCACCAATTCTTCGATGGTCATTTCCGGAAGAACGACAATCTTTTGCAAGCCCATGATTTCACCCCGATTTCTTAACCTCAATTTTGGGCTGAATTAACTCAAGCTACAGCTTTAGGATACTCTTTGCAAGAATCCAAACAAAACGCCCGACTGATGTATTAATCGCTTCCAGTCTCCGCTTGCTTGGTGCAATAACGCTCCTCTAAATCCCGCCGGTTTTGGAATCCCCAAGAAATGCAGGATCGTCGCAGTAGAATCATGATAAGAAATATAACCCTTCCGCAAATTCCAAGCCGAAGTCAACAATCCGGCCCCGAAACCCGGTCCATGGAATATCAGCGGCGTTATTCGTTTCATGCCCTGTGCCTGTTCGCGTTGGGGTGGCATAGTTGACAAAAGCACAGTCAGGGTTGTCGAAGAATTTATTTGACGCATTAATGAACCGAATAATGCATCATAGCGGAGTAAAGCCGAACGGCGAAACTGGCTCCAACGTTCCTCGCTTAGATTATTGTCATAGGATTCAAGCCGCTCCAGATCACCGAGGGTGACTAGGATCACTTGGGCACGCTGATTAAACTTGCGCCAATCGGCCAAAATTTGTGTGGAGTCTGTCCGAAACCCCGCCGGAAAATCTAAATCTGCCCGATTCGTTCTTCCACCAACGGCCCCGTAATCGATGAGGCCATGTTTGTCCATGAGCAAAGCAGCATTGGATCGATCAAGCGTCTCGGTATCACAATTGCCGATGACGGCAGTTTTCAGCCCGGCGCCATGTAACAATGAACCGAAACTTCCCAAGTCTTCGGCAACTTCTGGCGGATTCAATTGATAAAGTTGAGGAAATCCAATATGTACAGCAGCTTCGGATGACGCCGAAAATCCGGTCAAAACCGTATAGAGATGACCAACGGATTGTCCCCGGTAAGATTCAGTCGCATCCATCAATAATGTTCCAGTCTGATTGACTCTCAAGACTGTCCCGGCATTTAAGGTATGGTAGATCTGTTCTGGTGTCCTTAAGTTGGGGGTCGTCATCAGTCCCGTCGAAGAAGTTCGGATAAACCGCAATAGGTGAGGAGTGCGTTCGGTGACATCCTCAAGTATCAAACGGGGAATTGCTATAATTACTACCCGGTTTTCAGCGGCGGCAAGCAACGGCATCGAGAAGACAATGAACAGCAGAATTGTCCAAAAAATGAATCGACTATATACACACACACGCAAGCCGTAGACCCCCTCTTCACTTCCCGCCAGACAAAAAAAGCGGTTTTGAACCGCATCATTCAAATCATACCGAATCTATTCGCAATTGTCAATCAAACCCCGCTATGAATCGGATTGAGTTTTATCGGGTTCCGATTCATGGCTGACTCGACCAAAACAGATTTCATAAAAGCTGTTGAGGATGATCAAAACAATCGATCCCAACGGAACCGCAAAAACCATTCCAACCAGGCCGAAGATGTTGCCGCCCATGAGGATAAGGTAGACTACCAATACTGGGTTTAACCGCAATGAGCCACCAATGATCCGCGGTGTCAGAAACATTACTTCTATTTGATTCACTACTATAAATAGCAGCACCACATATAAAGCACTCCAAGGGGAATGTAATAAGCCGAAAATAACCGCCGGGAGTGCGCCCAATACCGGACCAAAATAGGGAATCAGATTGAAAATACCAGCTAACAATCCGAGTAGGAATGCGATATCGAAACCCATCAGGCTCAGACCCAATCCAATTAACAATCCTACAATTAAAGTATCCAGCAATTGACTTCGAATATATACCTTTAGCAAAGTGTCAATCTTTAAAAAAGCTTTGGTCCAATGTGGCCCGAAATGGGAGAGAATCCACCATCGACTGCTCTGTTTCAGTTTCGGATAGTCACGGCTTATATAGTAAGCCAATAATGGAACGAGCAAATAAACGAGGGAATGAGAAAAGAAATCCACCACGCCCTGTGCCATATTGACCAAAAAGCTCCGTAGCATAATCTCTCCCCTGCTGGTTAAGTGAGCGATTAATTGTTTAACTTGAACCGGTAATCGCCAATAGATTTGGGTATATTTGTCCTCCATATGCTGCAGGGATTGGAATAATTCCGGCAACCGCTGCAGGACTCCGGTAAGGTCATGAATCAGTCGCGGGATAATAATGCCGAAGACGACGGCCGCTGCCAGTAGGATTGCTAAATATACTGTCAGAATCGCCCAATCACGCGGCGCTCCCTTTCTTTGCAAAAATTCAACCGATGGGTTAATGGCATAAGCGAGGAAAAAAGCGAAAACAAAAGGCGCGATAACGCTGCGGGAAAGATAAAACAGGAAAATGATAAAAGGGATAATAACGATCATAAACCAGACTTTTTTCGAAACTTTCGTGGAAGCTACCCTCTTTCGCGACATAAACTTGCAAAGCCTTGCGGCAGTATTTTATAGTTTGGCGAAATAGAGGGAAGATAAACCTCAAAATAAAATTAGAAAATTTTTCTTTTTGATTGAGACAGGCATTACTGTTTATTAAATCATTTTTCTTCGATCCAAACTTCGATACTGTATAGCCTCAGCCAGATGTCCCAGATTAATATCAGGGTTGGCTTCCAAATCGGCGATAGTACGAGCTAGTTTTAGAATACGAGTATATGCCCGGGCACTTAGGGAGAAACGCTGTACCGCTTGCCGAAGCAATTCTTTTCCGACTTGATCCAGTTGACAGTATTCGCGTAATTCCCTGCTATTCATATCAGCATTACAAAAATGAGACATACTGGCGTAGCGGACTCTCTGAATATTTCGCGCCCGCTCGACTCGCTGTCGGATGATTAATGATGATTCGCCCCTTTGCAACGTTTCAAATTCAAACTCCGCGAGACGGGGAACTTCGATTTGCAGATCAAACCGGTCTAGTAGCGGTCCTGAAATTCGTCCTTGATAACGTTGAATATTCGTCGGAGAGCAGTTACAAGCCCTAACGGAATCGCCATAAAATCCACACGGGCACGGATTCATCGCTGCAGCCAGCATAAAACGGGAGGGAAATGACAAAGTTGTGGCTGCCCGCGCAATCGTTACTTTTCCATCTTCCAAAGGTTGCCGCAGAACTTCCAAGACTTCTCTTCCGAACTCCGGCAACTCATCCAAGAATAAAACTCCATGATGCGCCAGACTGACTTCGCCGGGATGAGGGATCCTGCCTCCGCCAATCAACCCCGCCGAACTGGTAGTATGATGTGGTGCACGAAATGGACGTTGGCGGACTAACGAAAAGCCCGGCGCTAATTGACCACTAACGCTGTAAATTTTAGTGATGTCGATCGCTTCTTCTTCCGTGAGGGACGGCATGATCCCAGGGAGTCGCCGCGCTAACATCGTCTTTCCGGAACCCGGCGGACCGATCATCAGAATATTGTGCCCTCCCGCCGCAGCAACTTCCAATGCCCGTTTGGCTTGTTCCTGTCCTTTCACATCTGCCAAATCTTCTTCAATAACCATTGGCAAATCCTCAAGAATGCTGACCATTGGTTGTTCCGGGATGATATCTTTATCCAAAAAATCTTTCGCCTGCTTCAAAGTAGTCACCGGAACCGGAATGATGCCGCGGATGATCGAAGCTTCCGCATAATTTTCCGCCGGGAGCATTAAAAACTTTTTCTGATTATCACGGGCAGCGATTGCCATTGGCAGGATTCCATGGACCGGCCGAATACTGCCATCGAGCGCCAATTCGCCTACGAAAGCGGTATCCGTAAAATGTTCGGGCCGGATATCATCTTTTGCGGCTAAAATCCCAAGCGCGATCGGCAGATCGAAACCAGATCCCTCCTTCTTAATATTGGCCGGCGCTAGATTCACGGTAATCCGGTGTTCATAAAAGAAAAAACTCGAGTTTTTAATGGCGGCCCGGACCCGTTCCCGGGCCTCTTTCACAGCGATATCCGGTAGGCCGACAATATCGAAACAAGGGATGCCGAAATGTAAATCGACCTCGATGAATACCGGAAACGCATCCACGCCGTTGACGGCCAGGCTTTCTACCTTGGCATACAAAACCTATCCCTCCAGCTACCGAAATAGCGCGTTTTTAATCAGCTCAATCCGATAATTATCTGTAGAATGAAAATCAATGGAAACTACATCAAAGCGGACGGGTATGTCAGTTAATTGGTTGGTTTGTAAATAGTGGTAAGCTGAGTTAATAAGGTGTTCTTGTTTAGCAGGAGTAAGGGCTTGATAGCCGTATCCGAAACGAGAATTGCGGCGCGTCTTAACCTCAATAAAGCACCATACTTCCGCCATCTTCGCGATTAGGTCGATTTCTCCGCAATAACAGCGATAATTTTGAGCCACAATTTTATAACCTTGGCTCTCTAAAAAATGGCGGGCTTGTTGCTCGCCCCATTTTCCAAGTTCTGCATTGTTTGTAAATTTGATCATATTTTCTATTTCGCGATTTTCCTAGTTTTTCCTGCAGAAAATAAATAAGATATCGAGGTTAAAATGTGGTGGTAATCAGTTTGAGATAGACTCGGAGGAATAAGCAAAATCAGTCAATCATTAACTCGCTCAGTTGGTTCATGATCGTGATACTGTTGATCCATCTTCCATATAAAGGTCAATATTTTCGCCACCAGCTGATATGTTTCCCGCGGGATTGGCGTCCCCGGGGTGACTCCGGACAAAATTTGGGCTAAACCCGGCTCGACATAATTGGGGATGCCCGCCTCGGTAGCCAGTTTGATAATGGTTTCGGCGATGAGTCCCCGTCCTGCGGCGACCACAACGGGCGCTAAATCTTTATCGGCCTGATAGCGTAATGCGGCGGCATATTTTCGTTTGAGCTCTTTCATAGCCGGAGATCAACTCCATTTCCAGAATGATCAAGCGGAACCTGCCGCACAGTCACGGCAATCCCCAGCTTTTCCCGTTCCTGAATGGTCTGCCGCAACAAATTGAGATGACGGATCAATAATCGGCGGATTGCCGTCGAACCGACTTCAAAATGGATTTGGATCTTATCCCGGTTCATCAACAGATTCAAGCCGATCTCGCCCATATTTTCGGTTGGGATGACCACCCGGATCCTTTCTTCGCTTTCTCCGACGGCTGGATCTCCCCGACGCGCTTCTTCCCAAGTCACGTTTAATTCATAGATATTCTGGCGGGAATCGGTAACCAGCATGGGAACGATATTCACTGGATTATTGGTCTCCACCGGCGCGGCCAGTTTCTTTAAAACCGCGCTATTTTGCTGGAGTAAATACTTCAGCTGCTCTCTTTCCGTTTCCGATGGCGCAGCATTTTTATGAGCGTTAGTGGATGACCAGATTACAGGATCTGACGCAGCCTTGGGCCGGACCAGGTCCGCTATTTCAGCAGCCATTTGTTTGGTTTGGACTTTCGAAAGGTGCGTTGGGGCGGCAGAAGTCGCCCCATTTTCGGAACTCTGGTCCGGAATCGAATCCGGATCAGTACTGGACATCCGCGATAAGAATGGCTGGGGCTGGGTTTCATCCGGCATACTTGGCTGATTATGCTTGATCAGTTGGACCAAAATGGTTGCCAATAAACTTTTCCGGGCCAATTCCGTTAATAACGGCTTTCCAGCCGGAAGGGCCATGGGATCCGCCAGCGCTGAAATAATTTGGGCCATCGACTCCGGCGGTAATTCCTTGGCTGCATTAAGTGCCGGATCGGTTTCCGTGCCGATTGGCTGGCTATCGTGCTTTAACTGCTTTATGAATTGAGTAAGGACGATATCCTGCTGATTATCAACATCCGTTGCGAATAGCGACGTTTTTTCAGCGCTTGGAGCGAGGAGTCCCCTCAGCACGGTGGCAATTTCCAGCATCCGGTCTGAAGCTGGACCCTCCGCACTCATTGTGACTACTCCGGGTTCCGGGTCCGGAAGAATATTGGATGGTCCCTGTTTTAATAATTGAATAAAGTCGATTGCCAACTTGCTATCCGCTCTAAATCCCTGTAAAGGCGGGTCTCCGGTTGACGATGCTAAAGCTTTCTGAAGCGCCGTAAACATTTGCGCCAGCGATTCCCGAGTCGACTCGCCGCCGGAGTTCGCTGCCGTCGGTCCGGTTTGTGGATCCAAAGCGATGTTTGGAGAGCCGTGCTTTATCGATTGCATCAGATCGGCAATCCATTTATCACCGGAAGTCAATCCCAGCGGAGCAGTTTCTTTGGGCTGCAGCGGCACCGTTCCGGGGAGCTCAGCCGAAGCAGGAGTTGGTGCCGCCGATTCCGGCAATGGTTGACCATAGCTCGCTATTGCCGGACCGGTTTCCGGATCCGGAAACCGGTTTGGAAGTTCATGCGTTAATAGTTGAATGAGGATCGTTGTCAACTTATCGTTGGGAATCCCCGGCAGAACTGTTTCCCCGCTCTGCGTCGCCGCTGAGGTTAGCGCGAGCGATCCGAGAATTTGTCGCGCCGCTGGTGAAAGCGGTGCGCCCGGGAGCGTTTGCGATCCGGTTTCCGACGCCGAAATGCGATGTTGCGAATCCGGCGTCCATAACGGATCCCGAGCGGCCGAAAGCGTCTCTTCCGTTTCAGGCTGTCCGAAAATCTTGGCGAGATTTTTGATTACCGGCATCCAGTCGGTTCCCCGGTCGAGCGGTAAATCTTCTTTCACTTCCGAAAGATTGGCGACCAATCCTTGCGGCGGCGTTTCGCCATTGGGATTACTCGACCGGATACCCCGGGCTGACTCTTCTTCTGTAAAAGCAACTTGCTCCGGTTTTAGCAACGGCTGCCAAAGAAGCGTCGGATTGGGAGCCGCTTTCGGCGCGGGGGTCGCTGCTGATGACAATGTCGGCTGAGCGGATGCAGCCGGAGGTTCGGCAGGACTGCCGTTCGCCGGTACGGATGGTTGGGCCGGCCGGCCAGGAACAGCTGATTCCCCATCTTCCGGCGGGAAAGCTTCTTGAGCGCTCTTTAGTAAGTTCGTCAGTATCGTTTCCTGGGAATCGTTCATACTGACCACCATTTTTAGCAGCGAATCATCGCTAATCACATTCCATAACTGCTCGCGCAGCTTCTGATCCTGGGCCAGCCAGGCGGCGAGAATCGTTCCGGGAGTGTCGGGCCAGTCGCGGGCAATCAAAAGCGCCGCCGCTTTGGGATTGGGCAGCATGTTATACTTCGCCTGGAACTGTTGCATGATCGCAAAGTATTTAAGAATGTTTTCCTTGGTCAACGGCACGCCTTCATCGGTTAAGAGCTGCGGATCGAAGGCGATGTTCGGGATGGGCGGCGGGGCCTCGCCGGAATCGGCGGGGGTATTCGCGGGCATTGCGCTGATTATCTTTAGGGAGATTTGATCGGCCTCGGTGACGTTGACCTGAAACAGCCACCAGCCGGCGGACGGAGCCGTCCCTTCGAGCTTCGCTTGAATGGTTGCGCCGCCGATATTCAGCTTGACGCCGGCGGCCGAAGCCTGAATGACTTTTCCGGCCACCAGATCACCGTCGCTCAATTTCAGTTGCTTGAAACTTAAGTATGGGTCGGGTACGGTCAGATTGCTAATGTTTAAAACTTCAGCGCTCATCTTCTGCAAACCACTCCATGCTCTTCTCCGCTTTGTCGCCCAGGTTGAAGGAGCGGCGGTGGATCGGCGAGGGACCCAACCGGCGCAGGGCCAGGTAGTGCTCGGGCGTCGGGTATCCTTTATGCTTGGCCAGCCCATAACCGGGATAAATCCCGTCATAGGCCTCCATCATTTGATCCCTGGTACATTTGGCGATTATCGAGGCGGCCGCGATGGCGACCGAAAGCGCATCCCCGTGAATCAGCGGATTTTGCGGAATAGCGGTGCCCGGAACCACCAACGCGTCCACCAGGAGAAAGTCGGGCTGGGGACTCAACATCGCCAACGCCTTGCCCATGGCGACCCGCGACGCCTGATAAATATTGATGCGATCGATCTCGGCCGGTTCGACGATGCCAACCCCGTATTCCCATTCGCCCGAGGTTAAAATCTCAAAATATGCGGCGCGTTTTTTGGGCGTTAACTGTTTCGAATCATTGATTCCCTCGATCTGAAACTCGGGACGGATCACAAAGGCCGCCGCCACCACCGGTCCGGCCAGCGGCCCTCTTCCGGCCTCGTCCAATCCGGCCACCCGTATAAAACCATTCTCCCAGCATTCCCGTTCCGCTTTCAAGCGTTCTTCCCAAGGTAATTTCGGCAACCGTGCCTGACGCCTGGTATTTTGGTTCATCGAAAAGTTCTCCCAAGAATAATAAAAAATTTGTAATATGTTATTCAGCGAATTTCAAATTGCATAGTGTCCCTTCTATAATACAATAATATAGAGATTATCCCTGATATATCTATTAATCTATTTGTATTACGAAGCTCTATCGAAACGATTGGCAATTCGCGGCGCGAGTTGCGTAAGTCAGATGTATTATCGACAGCATTCACGAAAAACTTTAAAATGGTTCGAAAAAGCGTTATGATCAATCCTATCCGCAGGACGGGCGATCGCCAAGGCCCGGAGCAGCGAGGGGCAAAGCCGCTGCCATCCTTTGGCGAGCCCGCTATCCAATTTTAATGAGTTTATCCCATGGCTGCTAAGAATGGGAAAGTCCAGGAATGAAATCAATTTTTACAAGCAGGATATTAAACGCCGAGCCAGAAATTATTTACATCAAAATTTGGAGGCCGTTCCTTGTGAAACAACATGCCTTGCCCTTGAAAGAATGGATTACCAAAGGCCTGACCATCGCGCTGGTGCTGACCCTGATCAGCACGGCTTTTATCTTTTTCAATTCCTCGAGTTCCGCGAAGAACGTTATGAACTGGGGCCGGTTCAACTTTCTGGCCTTTTTCTTTGCTTGCCTCGCTTTATTGGGATCATGGCTGATAGAAGCGGTCCGGATTTATTTGATCACGGCCGGTTTGGGCGAACGGGTCCCGCTGCGGCGGATCTTCGGGATCAACCTGGCGACGATGTTTTCGGGCAACATCACTCCCTTTTATTCGGGAGGAGTGCCCACCCAGATCTATCTGTTATGCCGCAATGGCATAGCCCCCGGCAAGGCCAGCGCCATCGTGACGCTCCGGATCATCTTTTCGACGCTGGTATTTACGATTACCGTCCCGTTTTTGCTGCTTTTCTATCACGCCCGGTTCTCGATGGGAATCATCCACCAAGCTACCACCGTGGCGATACCCATCGCCTTTCTGGCTTCGGCGATCATGATCGGCTTCATTGTCAATCCCAAGATCGCTAAGCTTACTTTCGCGTTTTTCATCCGGAAATTTCAATCGTTCAAGTTCTTTCAAAGGCTGCTGCCGCTGCTGGAACGGCTGCTCGAGGAACTGGAATCTTTTCACGAAGCGATTCAGCAATTCCGGCGCGGTATCAATCTCTACCTGGTAATCTTGTGTTCCTTTCTTTATTGGGCGCTGTTTTTTATGATCGCTCCCTTCGTCATGTTCGCGCTGGGGATTAACATCGTCAATCTGTTTTGGGAGATCATCCTATTCCAGTTTATCCTGGTGTTTATCGTGTCCTACCTGCCCATCCCCGGCGGAAGCGGCGTCATGGAGCTGAGCTTCTACTCGCTGCTGGCCTTCATTCCGGCCAATCTGCGGGCCATCTTCGTGCTGTTCT
The DNA here is from genome assembly GCA_023400055.1 of Bacillota bacterium. GTDB lineage: Bacteria > Bacillota > UBA4882 > UBA8346 > UBA8346 > Hydrogenispora. The sequence continues at coordinate 1,738 of JAEXFN010000020.1, read as the reverse complement.
GGCGCTTCCTGAGCTACTATATCTCGACCTTTATCGGCGGCGTGGTGTTATTGCGGCTGATCAAACAGCCGGCTCCGCCGGCGGAAGCTCTAAACTGATCCGCCCCAACTGCCCGTTACGGAAATCATTGAGCAGCGCCGAGGCACCGCGGTTCAGATCGATGGCCCCGCCTTTCAGCAGAAAGCCGCGTCTTTTGGCGAACCATTGCAATTTGGCCTCGGAGTCCGCCAAACTCAGCCCCTCCTCAGCCCAATGAAACAACTGCTCCCCATAATCCTCCAATAAAATCAGGGCCAGATCGTAGGCAGGGATGATCTCTTCCCGAATCGTGCCGATCAACGCCAGCTTCGTGCCGTCCGCTTGATTGGCGATCTTCGGGGGCAGCAGCCCGGGCATATCCAGGATCTCGAAGCCGTTCTTTTTGATCCACTGTTTGCCGCGGGTCACGCCGGGGAGGTTGCCGGTTTTGGCCGAACCCGAGCCGGTGATGCGGTTCAGGATGGAAGATTTTCCGACGTTGGGAATGCCGACCACCCCGATGCGCAAAGCGCGCTGCCCCGGCAGGGCGAACTCCTGGGTCAGCTTGGGCCAGATCTCTTGAACCCCCTGGCCGTCCCGCCCATTCACCTTAATGACCGAGGCGCCGCGCCGCCCGAACCAGTTCAGCCACTGACTGGTCACCGCGGGGTCGGCCAGATCGATTTTGTTGAGCAAAACCAGATTCGGCCTTTTATTGAGCAACGGTTCCAGGTCCTGGTTGTGGCTGATCAACGGCAAGCGCGCATCGCGGATCTCCAGGATGATGTCCAGATATTTCAACAAATCGGTGAATTGCCGTTTGGCTTTGGCCATGTGCCCCGGATACCAGTGAATAATTTGCACGCCAATTTCCTCCAGAATCGATTCGATGGTTAAGCATACCCATTATACCAGAACTTGCAAAAATCGTAAGCCCATATAACTATATTTTAGCCTTTTACAGCAAAAATCCTCCCTCCAAGACCAAAACGGGAGAGCGGATTCATCTTTAAGATTATTTTGAAAGTTCTGCCGCGGAAGATTCATTCGAAGATCTTCGCTCAGTCACTCAACAAGCTCGCTGATGATTATCAAGCTAGATCCGCACAGGTAATGGGGACATGAGCAACGCAAGCTTTGACCCATGATCGAAGTCCGTCGGTTTCACCGACGGACTCTCCAATGAAAGACAACTTTCATGATTGATATTATATCGCGAAAAGCCGGACCTGAAGTATCGTTTTCGTATCCAAAAAATATCTATCCGCATCCTGAAATCGACCTCGGATTCCTTTCAGTTTTGTTTTTTTAGGCCAGAGTATCAGCCCCAGCGGTCTACAGGGAGGTAGACCGGCACGGCATTGCGAATGGAGCGCATGCCGTTGCCCAACGGGAATCACTTTCAAGCAGAGAGGCGATGGGCAGAATCGATTCTTAGTGGCATTCGCTGCGTTTAGTATAGTCAAATGCCGGGTCAAGGGCCGGCATGAGGCCCTGCGGAGGGGTAGGTCCACGGTGTTGGGGTTGGCCGTTCAACCCCTGGACACATCGCACAGGATTAAGGTGGATGACAAGACTTTCTCCTAAGAATACATCTTTCAATCTCTTGCGGAGCTAACTTTATAATCATCAGCTCTTCAGTCGCTCAGCAAGCTCTTTCAGTCACTCAACAAGCTTGCTCAGTCACTCAACAAGCTCTCTCAGTCACTCAACAAGCTCT